>JAJRZT010000077.1 GCA_024275115.1 Gammaproteobacteria bacterium | reverse complement strand
TTGAATCTGTCAGCACCAAAAATCTTTTTATTGTTTCGGTTATCTTTACAGCAGAACCGAGAGCCTATATTTTGTTAACGCAGATATTTATCATTTGTGCTTAATGTTGATTATGTTTTATATGCCCAACGTTCTAATAAGCGGCGCGCGGTAGCGCGTCCGAATGAGCAACGCGAATGGCTTAATTTGCTTGTTAGCTTATGCACTTTAATAAAACTTATTTCTTAATTCAGTGAGATAAGCCAATGTAATTACAACACCATCAAGTAAGGCTACAATGCTAATTATTACGCCTTCGACACCTGTCATTACCACCATTCCTGAAAGGGATGCTAATGGATACGATAGTACTATTAAAGTAACATATAAGGTTCTAAATACTTTTCGAAAAAGAAACATACCCAAATATGCAATAAGATTTAATACTAAAAACAGATCCCAGAACCAGTCAGGAAGGTAAAAAGATGCTTTGATACCTCCATATGAAAGAATCCCTTGTGACTCTGAATCAAGATACCCATACAACCATGGAGCAAACCAATACCCAAGATATAACAAGCAACTTGCTATTAAAGATATTTGATAAATTTTTAGTAGTTTCATATTTTTTATAAAGCTAACAGTTATATATACAGAATAGAAAGATTCTAAATGCTTCTATATCTGCAATTAGTACCTATATATAGAAATTAGCTTCTATTTATAGGTACTTTGTTCAATTCAGTCAACTATTTTTGATGTTAGGCCTGCTTCTCTCACATTCTGGTCTTTACGTGACCACATACCACCTTATAATTTCACTAACCTTTGATATTATTATTCGTTCAATGCAGTGCGTGGCTTCACTTTATTTTTGATAAACATCGGCTTCTCCTGCAGGGCGAGATTTAAAACGGCGGTGCCCCCACAAATATTGGGTCGGTGTTTGTTTTATTTGTTGTTCAATGGCGTGGTTGATGGCGGTTGAATCGACAACATCATCTTTGGTTGGGAAGTTTTTTATTGCAGGGCTAAAATGAAAAACATAGCCGCTGTTGTTGGCCAGGCGTTCGGTATAAAATGGCACGACAAGCGCGCCCGTAATTCTGGCGAGCCGCTGAGTGGATATAAGGGTGCAGGTTGAAATACCCATAAACGGTGCAAAGACAGAATCTTTTACACCAAAGTCCTGGTCGGGTGAGTACCATATAATTTCCCCTCGCTTTAGGGCACGGATCATGTCGCGAATGCGGGTGTGTTTGATTAGCTGCACATTATTCTGGCTGCGCTTATTTTCAATAAACCACTGAAACAAAGGATTGTGCGCACGCTTATAAACAATATTGAGCAGGCCGGTATGTTTAGCCAAAAACGTACCGCTAATTTCCAGTGTGGTAAAATGGCTGGCAAGTATAATGACGCCACGGTTTTTAGCCAGTGCGGCCTCAAGGTGTTCAAGCCCGTCCGGTTTATGCAGTTGCATTAGTGCTGAATGGTTGCCCCACCAGCTGAGGCCAATTTCAAAAACGGACATGCCGACAGAAGCAAAGGATTCTTTTACCCGTTTTTGTTGCTCTTCGGTGTTAAGCTCAGGAAAGCAAAGACGAATATTGGTTTTAACTATATGCCGTCGTTTAGGCATTAAAAGATAAGTTAAATTCCCGAGTTGGCGGCCAAGCCACATCTGTAGCCGATAAGGTAACATACTGCAGGCTCTTAAAATGGCAAGCCCAAGCCAGGTTGGCCAGTATTTTGGAGCCAAAAAAGAGGATAATTTGGGTGTTATGTTATGCATGACAGTAATGGGTAGCGAGTGTATCTTGTTAGCATTGATAATACCTCAGTTTGGGGTAAACAACTATTAACGGCAATAAGTTTGAGGAAACAAATGAAAATATGGGTTGATGCGGATGCCTGCCCGGTGGTGGTTAAGGAAATATTATTCAAGGCGGCTAACCGAACTAAAGTGCTGGTCACGCTGGTGGCAAATCGCAATGTGCAAACACCCCCTTCGGCTTATATTAAAATGTTGCAGGTGGCACCGGGTTTTGATGTTGCTGATAACGAAATTGTGAAAAGAGTCAGCAGCGGTGACCTGGTGATAACCGGTGATATTCCACTGGCAGCCGAAGTGATAGAAAAAGGTGGCCATGCTCTAAGTCCGCGCGGTGAGCTGTATACCAC
Organism: Gammaproteobacteria bacterium; assembly: GCA_024275115.1. Taxonomy (GTDB): domain Bacteria; phylum Pseudomonadota; class Gammaproteobacteria; order UBA6429; family Thiohalophilaceae; genus SZUA-37. The sequence goes on along the minus strand of JAJRZT010000077.1, from coordinate 42,629 downwards.
GGACAGCATAAAACAACGCTTGAATATACGTGACTTTATGGACACCATGCGTGCTAGTGGTGTTAATACCGGGGGGCAACCGCCCCTTAGCCAGGGTGACCGGCAGGCATTTGCCAATCATTTAGACCGGTTTTTAACGAAAAACAGTTAAACAGCCGGTTTTTAGGCTTTGGTACATTAAAATACCGCGTGTATGTATCTTAGAGTGCAGTTTTGGGTATTTTGGGCAGATATAATTTAGGCATGCACCTCTTGCAAAAGTGGGGGGTGTCTAAAATTAAAATAAAGACAGGAGAATATATAATGTCGATAGAAAAAACAGTTTTTGCTTTTGCAGGTGTTATGGTGATGCTTACATCGTTATTGGCAATGTACCATAGCCCTTTGTGGACCTGGGCAACGGTGTTTATTGGTTTTAATATGTTCCAAAGTGTATTTACGGGTATTTGTCCTCCAGGCTGGGTGATGAAAAAGTTTGGCATGAAAACCGAGTCAGAGCTCGCTGCCCAAAATTAATCACAGCCGGTTTTAAGGTATTCGTATCGAATTAGCCTTGTTAGTGGTTGCCACAGGGTTTGGTTGTTTGTGGCAATCGCTGGATTTGTAGTGAGGTATTAACATGCAAAGCAGTCCAGAGAAATTATTAGAAAAGCACCATGAAATGGTGCACACTGAAAATTCAAAAGTCACTTCACATGTACAGCGCAAGCAGGGTGAGTGGATAATTAATTCATTAATGATTGAAGGGTGCAGTGTTCCTTTCAAATACAAGCGCCAGAAAATGTATAAAGATTTAAAAGGACGGCGTGTGAATTTAACCTATTACCCTTCGGTCGAGAAGGTTGGCGATGTTTCCTTTGAAATAATGAAGGTTGTGCGAATTAAAATTGCCTAGGATTAATTTTGTTGCCAACCGATCATTCGATATCAACATATTCTGGTGTTACTGAGTTAAACGCAATAGCGCTGGCAATAAAAAAATAAGGCTATCTTGTTTTACCCTTGTTTATTCTTGGCACCCTTTTAAAAAATTTAATGGATGATCCCGGTTTACTGTCCTCGCGTTGGCGGGTTTTAATGATTTGTTTCTCTTATCCCGAGTTCAGTTTAAATTAAGCTCTTTAATTTTTCGTGTTAGTGTATTGCGTCCCCAACCTAACAACAGCGCCGCATCCTGCCGTCGCCCACCGGTTTTTTGTAGCGCCGACTCAATCATAACTTTTTCAAATTGCGGGGTTGCTATGTCGAGCAGATTTTTTTCATTGTTGCTGAGTTGCTGGTCGGCCCAGGCTTTTAGCAAGTCGGTCCATGAGCCTTCGGGTTTTGTCGGTCTGGATTTAGCGGTTAGCTCGGGTGGTAAGTCGTTAATGGTCACTTCTTGCGAAGGGGTCATTACCGTTAGCCAGCGGCAGGTATTTTCAAGCTGGCGCACATTACCTTGCCAGTTAAGTTTGGTTAAAAATTCTTTTGTTTCCGGGGTTAATATTTTTACTTCTACCTTTAACTCTGCGGCGGCTGTGTTTAAAAAATGCCGTGCAAGCAAGGGGATGTCTTCTTTACGTTCTTTTAAAGAAGGAATATGAATACGAATAACATTTAAACGGTGAAATAGATCTTCACGGAAGCTGCCTTGCTGCACACGTTCTTCCAGGTTCTGGTGGGTGGCAGCAATAATGCGCACATCGACCTTAACCGGCTGGTGGCCACCAACGCGATAAAATTCTTCATCAGACAATACTCGCAGTAAACGGGTTTGCAGGTCGGCGGGCATGTCGCCAATTTCGTCGAGGAATAAGGTGCCGCCGTTGGCTTGTTCAAAGCGACCGTGGCGGGTATTTTGTGCGCCGGTAAAGGCGCCTTTTTCGTGGCCAAAAAGCTCGGATTCCAGTAAATCTTTTGGAATGGCGGCCATGTTAAGTGCGATAAAAGGCTTGCCAGCGCGAGGACTATGGCGGTGCAGCGCATTAGCCACCAGCTCTTTGCCGGTACCGGATTCACCATTAATTAAAACTGTAATATTAGAGTGTGACAAGCGACCAATGGCACGAAATACTTCCTGCATGCTGGGCGCTTCGCCAATAATTTCGCTAACCGGTGCGGGTGTTTCTTCCGTGGCAGTGGCAACGGTTTTGCTCTGGCTAACCGCACGCTGCGCCAGATTAACCGCATCATCAACATCAAAGGGTTTGGGTAAATATTCAAAGGCACCACCCTGATAAGCGGAAACGGCACTATCAAGATCAGAATGTGCAGTAATAATAATAACTGGCAGTTCCGGGTGCTGGCTGTGTATTTTTGAAAGTAGTTCAAGCCCGTCAATGCCTGGCATTCTTATGTCACTAATGATGGCATCAGGCTGCGATGTTTTTAAATCAGTTAAAACATCCGCTGCATTTTCATATGTTTTAACTTTCATATCCGCCTGTGACAACGCTTGTTCAAGCACCCAGCGAATAGAGCGGTCATCGTCGACGACCCAAATTGATTCATTCCCCATTTTTAAATGACATCCTTTGTTAAGTAGTGATTGGTAAATTAATGGTAAAAACAGTTTTGCCGGGCTTGCTGTCGCATTCCAGTAAGCCATGGTGTTGCTGTATTATGGATTGTGCAATGGACAGCCCCAGGCCGGTTCCTTCTGCGCGACCTGTTACCATCGGGAAAAATATTTTCTTTTGTAAGTTGTCTGGAATACCCGGGCCATTGTCTTCAATTTCCAACAGCAATGCTAAACGATGACGGCAATTACCAATGGTAAAGTTTCTTAAAATGCGTGTTCGGTAAATAATGTGGCCGGGTTGTTCTTCGCTGCGCGATGTAAGTGCCTGAACTGCATTACGGGTAATATTTAAAATAGACTGAATGAGTTGCCCCGGGTCGGTTTTTAAATCAGGAATACTGGGGTCGTAATCACGTACGATGTTAATTTTATGAGTGCTGTCTGCAAGCACAAGCTGGCGAACATGTTCAAGAATTTCGTGTACATTCACGTCACTTATTTTTGGCTTTTTTGCCGGGCCAATCATGCGGTCCACCAATAAGCTTAGTCTGTCGGCTTCATCAATAATAACGCGGGTGTATTCTTTTAAATTGTCGTTATCCAGTTGTCGTTGCAGTAGCTGTGCAGAACCGCGTAAACCGCCCAATGGGTTTTTAACTTCGTGTGCGAGGCCACGTAAAATTTCCTGGGTTGCCTGCTGATCTTCTGCCCGCTTTTCGTCACGGGTAATACGGATTAAGTGATCAACCTGATGGCATTCGAGTAAAATTTCCGTGTTATCTTTTGAGTCCAGCAAGGGGCTGATGGACATATTAAGTGTAATTTTTTTAGCATTTAAAAGCGAAACAGACACTTCGTGCTGGGTAACTGGGTGAACCGTTGTAAGCACCTGCTTTAAATCATCCGCGCTGATGCTGGTTTTACTAAACAATTGCTCGTAACTTTGGCCTAGCAAATGGCGTGCGCTCACCTCAAATAACATTTCACCCGCCGGGTTTATATAGCGCAAGCTAAGATCAGCGCTGAATAACAGCACGGCGCTGTTTAATCCATCGAGTATGCGTTGATAAGGTGAGGTGATATTGGCTGCCACAGCATTCATGTATATAGATATAGCAAGAAATAAACCAGTCGCTCAGTAGCCTGTATTGAAAGAGCGAGTTTAAAAAAAGGTAGATAAATTCATTTATTTCAATAACTTAAAATAAGTCTTTAAATAGAATTAGCTAAAGAGTCTGAAATAACGGTTAAATTATAGCACGGTAATGGTGCGAGCGCCCAATTTTGGTGCAAAACAACCTATTTATGATTAAAGTGAAGAGCGTCTTAAGAAAAAGCGGGTTGTGCCGGACTGAATAAGCACCGTGCCTTCTTTATTAATAATAAAGGCCTGTAATTTATGTGGGCCGGGGTTAAGGTTGACGAAGGAAAGAGTTAAGCTTTTCCCGGTAATGGTGGTTTTTTCATCACCATCGAGCACAATTTTGATCTTGTCGGTTGGGTTTAAGTTGGGCTGGACTTTTAGGCTAACAGTGACTTTCCCACTCGTTTCGCGAATTATAGCATCGGTCTTGGGTGAAATGATGCTGAGCCGGTTATAGCTTGTAACAGATTTTTGCTTGGTGGGTTCTTTGGTGGTGGCTTTTGGGAAAGGGCTTTGCTTATAGGTGTTCATTTGTGGAACATGTATGGCTTTGGATTTTTTATCCGGTTGATCGCTGAATTCAACAACACCATCCTTGTTGTATTTTTTATAGACGGTTTTTCCGTCTGCTTGAACAATAGTGCTGCCAGCAAAGAGTAAAACAAGTATCAATGTGTAAATATTATTAAGCATAGCTAAATCATATCAGGGAAAAATGAACAGGGTATGAATAGTTTAGTTCTTTTTCCATCAAGATACTATATAGAACGATTTAAACGGCACTACCCAAATATCGTTTTAGGTCTAAAGTTACAAACAGCCTACCGGTTGAGTTGAGATAATCACATTGTCGTAGCGAACGCGATTAGAGCGGGAGGCTGGCCGAGTCCCCCCAAGAAAGTGGTTATAACTATCGAGCATAAGTGTATTAATCATCAGGTTTGGGGACGTGCGCCATTGAAAGTTATCAAAGTCGCCGTGTGCAATACCGTCTACCCAGAAAAAGGCTTTGCCATCCCTGTTATTTGCACCGGCGGTATTGAGGCGTAAACCAAACTCAACGCAGTGCCATTGCCCGGGTGTGATAATGGCTTTTGGGTTTAGTGTTGATGTAAAAAAGTTACCCCACCTGCCAGACATATTTACAAAATAGGCGTAAAAACCAAATTCACCGGGGATGCTTTTAACGCTGAATTCACGAACAGGCTCATGATTGAGCACAAAAAAATCGGAGCCATTGGGCACTTTACCGGCTACGCCCATCATGCCCCAGGGCGGTGATTGCGAACCGCCGAGAACCGGGCCATGACTGCCATCGCTGTTGTCGTAATCGGCTGCGTATTGCACATCGTAGCGAACATAGGCTTCATTTTGATTGCTAAAAGTGTAAAGCAATTTTGAGCTTCTTATGTTTTCATAAGTGCGCAGCTCAACCACGTTGTTCCCTTCGTTGTTTTTAGCTTGGCCACTCACCAGTTTTACATCACCACCATCACGTATCCAGCTGTTGCTTATCCCCTGTTCAAAGTCTTCACAAAAAAGCACACCGGGAGATGCACAGAGCTCAGTAAAAGTTTTTGTGTTGCTGGAGCCGAGATTGCTCGGTGCTGAAGCTACCTGTGGGCTGGATGGGTTGGTTGTGCTCCCGCCACCACAGGCAAAAAGTGATAAGCTGCTGGCCAGTAATAAAAGTGCATTTCGGTTCATAGTGGTTACTAAAGAGTTTGTAAAAATGAGTTTAAAGTGTAGGCCTTCGATACCGAAAAGCTGTGTTCAGTGTCACAAAAAATCAATTATATATTGTTGGTTGGCGGTGATTGATTCAGGCATAAAAAAGCGCCTCTTGTGTTACAACAAGAGGCGCTTTGTTCCCTTTTAGTCAAACAAAGGGACTGGATTTAAACAGCTATTACAAGCTGTAATACATATCAAACTCAACAGGATGCGTTGTCATATTCAAACGTTCTATTTCTTCATTTTTAAGCTCAATGAAAGCATCGATCATGTCGGTCGTGAATACGTCACCTTGCGTTAAGAAAGCACGATCTTCATCGAGGCAAGCAAGTGCTTGTTCAAATGAACTTGCAACGGTTGGAATGGCTGCGGCTTCTTCTGCTGGTAAGTCGTATAAATCTTTATCCATTGGTTCACCTGGGTGAATTTTATTCTGGATGCCGTCAAGACCAGCCATCATTAATGCTGAGAAGCAAAGGTAGGGGTTGGCCATTGGGTCAGGGAAGCGCACTTCGATACGACGTCCTTTTGGATTTGAGTCGAAAGGAATACGAATAGAAGCAGAGCGGTTACGTGCAGAATACGCTAGCATTACAGGTGCTTCGAAGCCCGGTACTAAACGTTTGTACGAGTTAGTTGATGAGTTAGTGAAAGCGTTTAATGCACGTGCATGTTTAATGATGCCACCAATGTAAAATAAAGCGGTTTCAGATAAACCACCATAACCGTCACCTGAGAAAAGGTTTTGGCCGTCTTTCGTTAACGATTGGTGAACATGCATGCCACTGCCGTTATCACCCACTAAAGGCTTAGGCATAAAGGTCGCTGTTTTACCGTAGATATGTGCAACGTTGTGAACACAGTATTTTAACGTCTGGTTCCAGTCAGCACGTTCTACTAAAGTAGAAAAGCGAGTACCAATTTCACATTGGCCTGCGGTAGCGACTTCATGGTGATGTACTTCTACTGGAACGCCCATTTCTTCCATGGCTAAACACATGGCCGCACGCAGATCGTTTAATGAATCGACAGGAGGAACAGGGAAGTAGCCACCTTTTACGCCAGGACGATGGCCAATATTGCCTTCAGCAAAATTTTTGGCTGAATTCCATTCGGCTTCTTCAGAGTCTACTTTATAAAAAGCGCCAGACATGTCCGCGCCCCATTTCACATCGTCAAGAACGAAAAATTCAGGTTCTGGGCCAAAGAATGCGGTGTCGGCAATGCCGGTTGACTGCAAATAAGTTTCTGCACGTTTCGCAACAGACCGTGGGTCACGTTCGTAACCTTCGCCTGTGGCGGGTTCTAAAATATCACAGGTTAAGATTAAAGTTGGCTCATCTGAGAAAGGATCCATTAAAGCAGTTGTTGCGTCGGGCATTAAAATCATGTCTGATTCGTTAATGCCTTTCCAGCCGGTAATGGACGAGCCGTCGAACATTTTGCCAGCGTTAAAAGTTTCCGCATCCACCTGATGATGAGGTACAGAAACGTGCTGCTGTTTGCCGTGTGTATCAGTAAAACGGAAGTCGACGAATTTAACGCCGTTGTCTTCCATCATTTTCATAACGTTATCGGACATTTTCTTATTCTCCAGAGTCTAGATATGTAATTTATAAATATTTAAAGTTTGTAAATGGCGTATTATGGTGCAAGCAATGTGCCATTTTTTAAGCTATTGTTAGTTATGTGTTTTTTTGTACATTCTTATTAAAGCGACCAAAAAAGCACCATAACTGTGCATAAAGTTTAGCGCATTGCCCTAAATGAGTACCACTTTCATTATTCGTTACTGAAATAATAGTTTAATAGATTCTACTTCATCTAAGGAATCCGCTACAAGCTTAAACTGTTCTGCAATCTGGTGCTTTTGCTCAAGTATTGTCTGGCTGGGGTGTTCTAATATGAGCACGGGGAGAATAACCTCAATCTCAATTTTATTGTTGAGGTAATGGAGGTTGATATTAAGAATTTCCTGGCTGGCTTCAATATGTGCCCAGGCGGGTTCCAGCTTGCTAATTAGTTGGTGGCGCAGCGGTAAAGGCACATGTTCGGTTAGAGCTTCATCGTCTTCTGGGTCAATATGCACCATTACGTCAGACACTTCATCGATTTGCCGGATAATCGCGGTGCGTACGCTTTCACTAATATAATGCCCTTCGGACACGCTTAAGGTGGGGTTGACCTGAATATGCACATCGACCAGCGCTTCGCCGCCCATCCGGCGGGTGCGCAGTATGTGCAGGGTGTCGACACCGTCAACATTTAAAATAGCTTGCCGAATAGCGGCCACACGCTCAGGTTCTAAACTGGTGTCGACCAGTTCCTGCATGCTTTCGGACAATAAATCCCAGCCGATTTTTGCAATCATAAGCGCCACCGCGATGGCTGCAATACTGTCCAGATAGCCGAAGCCGAACATGCTGCCGGCAATACCGATAATAACGATAATAGATGAAATGGCATCACTGCGGGAATGCCAGGCATTGGCGCGCAACAGGTTGGAGTTGTATTTTTCGGCCACCACCATGGTGTAGCGGTAAATGGCTTCTTTGGAAATAACCGAAATAAAGGCAACCACTAAAGCCCAAAAACCGGGGGTGCCAGGCAATTCATTATGCAGCAGCCTAAAAACGGCATCGTAGGCAATGCCTAATGCCACTGCAATCAGCGCAACACCGAGCACAACGGTAGCGACCGTTTCAAAACGACCATGGCCATAAGGGTGATTGTCATCAGCTTCCTGATGGGCATGTTTACTGGCATATAAAACAATGACATCGGTGGCTAGATCGGAGAGTGAGTGAATGCCATCGGCAATCAAGGCCTGAGAAAAAGAGGCATAGCCGACAACAATTTTAAAAAAACCAAGCAGTGCATCAATGACCGCGCCAATTAAAGTGATGCGCGTTGTTTCACGTAACCGTTCGCTACGCTGTGATTGATAGCTGTTGTTGTTGGGTTGAGACATTGGGTTGTTGTTACCGTGGAAGTTGGAAGTCAGTACATTATGTTTAAGGTGTAAGTTTAATGGACTCTAATCGTAATAAAAATTTCATCGCCCTGCTCATCTGTTGCAATCACTTCGTGGCCATTAATACGGCACCATGCCGGAATATCATTTAACGCACCGGGATCGGTACAAGTTACTTTTAATATATCGCCAGCGGCTAAGGTTTTTATTTTATCCTGAGTGCGAATAACCGGCATTGGGCAGAGTAAGCGTTTTGTATCAAGTGTGTGCGCAGAGCCAGTCATGAGTTAGATCATAGCAGCTTGCTAAAGAAAAATTAGTTTTTATTTTGGGGTGGCTGAACACCATTAGTTAAAGTCTACGGGTTCTTTGCACCGCGAAGTTAAGAAGTTAGCCAACAACCTTGACCTATGTCTTACGTATATGTTCTAGACTCTAACTAGAAGCTTTTTTTACACACCTGCAAACAGTAAATTAAAAAAGGGGTGCATAAAGATGGGACACTTACATAAATCAGTCGAGAGTTACAGTAGCGCAGGGTTTGGACTTGTAACGAATACAGCAGATGAGCAGGCAACATCGCACATAGAAGTGGGCGCACAAATTATTTTGGCGATACTTGATGGCTATGAGGGTAGTACGGCTGTTCAACTTTGGGATGGCAGGTTGGTAGCAGGAAGACCCGATGCAGCCAGCTGCATTGTTTTCATCAACCGGGTGTACTTCGTGAGCTGGTTTTATACCGCAGTTTATCGCGTTTAACGGAAGCTTATCTTGACGGTGCGGTGTCGGTTAAAGGCAATATGGAAGCCTTGTTTGACATGGAAGCGCACCTTAAAACACTGCATTTTTCCTGGCGAGAACAGTGGCGGTTAGTGCGTTTAGCGTTAAAGCTACCTGCGCGCAAGCATAAGAAAACAGAGCCACAAAAATCATCAACAACGCATGATAATGGGCGCGCTAGCATTGCGCACCACTATGATGTCAGCAATGACTTTTATCGTTTATGGCTGGATCCAGAAATGGTGTATACCTGCGCGTATTTTCGTGATGAGCAACAACCGCTGGCCGATGCGCAACGGGAAAAACTCGATTACCTGTGCCGTAAGTTACGTTTGCAGCCAGGCCAACACCTGCTAGATATTGGCTGTGGTTGGGGCGCACTTGCCATCCATGCGGCACGTTATTACGGTGTTACCGTGCACGGCATTACACTGAGTGAAGCGCAGCAGCGTTTTGCACATGAGCGAGTGGTTGCCGAGGGTTTAGAGAAGCAGGTGCATATCGAGATACGTGATTACCGGGATTTGCCCGAACAGGCAAGCTATGATCGAATTGTGAGTGTCGGCATGTTCGAACATATTGGGATTAAAAATTTCCCCACTTATTTTGACACCGTCAAGCGCGTCCTTAAATCAGGCGGCCTATTTTTGAACCACGGTATTACCAGCGAAAATGGCTGGCAGCGTACACCCGTTACCCGCTTTATTAACAAATACATTTTTCCTGATGGTGAGCTGGCACGTGTTAGCCATGTAACCGCAGCTATGGAGCAAGCGGGTTTTGAAGTGCTGGATACCGAGGGCTTGCGTCGTCATTATGCTTATACCCTGCGGCACTGGGTTCAGGCCTTAGAAGCAAACTGTGGAGAAGCCATACGGCAAACCAGTGAGGCGACTTACCGTTTATGGCGCTTATATATGTCAGGCTCAGCTTATTATTTTAACCAGGGTTCCATTGGTGTGTATCAACTACTGGTGGGTCATCAGCATGAGCCGCTGGCCATACCATTGCGGCGTGATGATTTATATATCAGCAATAAACAGGGCGCTGTAGATATAAAAAAGGTATAGCAAGTAGCACGGACAGAATAAAGTGCAATACGGGAAGGAGCCATCAACCTTCCCAGATTTTTCCTTCGCGGTATCTGGGCTATGCACTTTGTTTATAAATATTTATGGGGGTTCACCGAGCTCAAACCCTTTACTTTACAAATTAAAATACTAGCAGGCTTGATCCATATCAATAACCATTTATGGCTAATCAAGGATGATTCTTGAAGAGCAATCTGGGAAGCCGCTGCAACCATAAGGGATGGTTAATTATGTCAGGTAAAAATAAAGTATTCGAAGAAGTAAAACGTATTGCCGCTGATATTACGGCACCCAATGCCGACGATGTTGATAAAAAAGCACGCTTTCCGGTGGAGTCATTAACGGCATTAAAGGCTTCAAAAATTCTGAGCGCAGGTATTCCTGAAAGCCTGGGGGGTGCCGGTCTCGATATTCTGGAGCAGGGCGAGCTGTGCCGAATACTTGCAACAAAATGCGCGTCCAGTGCAATGGTGCTTGGTATGCATTTTATTAAAGTCTCCAGTGTTGTCCACTTTGGAAAGGGCAATACGAAAATTGAAGATTATCTTCGTTCTGTTGTTAAGCAACAACGGTTGGTGGGTTCGGTTACATCAGAAGAAGGGGTGGGTGGCAACTTAAGAAACAGCATCACCGCCGTTGAAGTCGATGGTGACCGGTTTAAATTAACCAAACACAGCACCTGTTTATCGTATGGCGCTGAAGCTGACGATTTATTAATAACGTGCAGGCGGAACAAAGACGCGGCGGCATCTGATCAGGTTGTTGTACTGGCAACAAATGAGGATTTCACTCTGCAGCAGCAAGGCGAGTGGGATGCGATGGGGATGCGGGGCACCTGTAGCCCGCCTTTTACGGTAACCGTCGAGGCTCAAACGTGGCAGATATTTGAGCCTGATTTTGCCACCATTGCGGCCAGAACCATGGTGCCAGACACACATTATATCTGGTCAAGCATTTGGCTGGGTATTGCCTGTGATGCAGAAGCCAGAGCGAGAGCGTTGGTTCAAAAACGTGCGCATAAAGATCTTACACAACTACCAGAAAATGCCAGAGACCTGGCGGAGCTGGAAATTCGGCTGGACAGGTTTAAGGACACCGTTAAAAGTGTGGGCGAGTGCTACCTTAAAGCACACGTAGCAGACGATGAAGCACTGTTAACCAGCATGGCTTTTAGCTTGAAGATCAATGGCTTAAAACTTAATGCTTCGCAACTGGTAACCGATATCTGTATGCGCGCAATGGCGATTTGTGGTTTTGCCGGCTACTTAAATAACACGCCCTACTCCATTGCACGGCATTTGCGGGACGCACTATCCGCTGCACCCATGATTGGCAATGGGCGTATTATTGAAACCAACGCAACCCATTTACTGGCTTTTAAGGGAGACGGGCTGTAAATTAAAGAGAGCCTTTAGAATAAATTTCATACTTTCGAGTGATTTGCTCGCTTGACCGAGCTGTTAATCTTTGCCCAAATAAAAAAGTTCAGGATGGGGCGAAAGGGATGAAAAAAATAAATTGGGTTTTTAATATAGCAATAGTGTTAAGCGGTTTAAGTTTAGTGGCGTGTGGCGGCGGGGGTGGTGGCGGAACGCCGACAGGTACTACAACGCCCGCTACCGTTAGCTCAACGTCGCCAGCGAATGGCAGCACAGGGGTGCTCACCAACGCCACGCTCAGTGTGACATTTAATGTGGATATGGATGCTGCGAGCATCAACACCAGTAATTTCACCTTAACAGGTCTTAACCCGGTCAGCGGCACTATCAGTTATAATGCCACCACACGTACGGCAACTTTTACCCCCGATGCGCCGCTAAAACATAGTCAGGTGTTTACCGCCAAACTGACAACCAGCATCACCGATGCGGCCGGCAAAGCCCTGTCTGCGGTTTATCAGCAACGCTTTAGCACTGAAACCTTTATCCGTCGGGTATCGGTCGATTCCAGCAACGCCGAGGCAAACGGCAACAATTTTCAGCCTGATGTCAGTGCCGATGGCCGTTATGTGGTCTTTAAGTCGCTTTCAAACAACTTACTTGGTAATAATGATACCAATAGCAGAGATGATATTTTCCTTCATGATACACAAACTGGCAAAACAACTCGGGTAAGCATTAGCACCGCAGGCGTTGAAGCGAACGGCGACAGTTCTGAACCCGTTATCAGCGCCAATGGTCGTTATGTGGCGTTTCATTCAGACGCCAGCAACTTGATTGATGGCATAACCGATGGCAACGATCGTCTTGATGTTTTTGTTCACGATACGCAAACCGGAGCCACGACCTTAGTGAGTGTTGATAATAGTGGGACAGGGGCACCGGGACAGAGCACAAGCACATTTCCCAGCATCAGTGCCGATGGCCGTTATATTGCCTTTAGCTCCAGTGCGAGTAATCTGGTTGTCGATGATAACAATAGCTCAACCGATGTTTTTATTCGTGATACTCAAGCGGCAACCACCACCTTGGTCAGCGTTAATAGCAGCGAAGCGCAGGCGAGTGGTAACAGCCAACAGCCTCACATAAGTGGCAATGGCCGCTATGTGGCTTTTGAATCAGTCGCTGCACTGGAAGCGAATGATACCAATGCAATCAGTGATGTTTATGTCCGCGACACACAAAATGGGGACACTATCCGGGTTAGTGTTAGCAATACGGTCGGCGTAGAACCTGATAGGGGTAGCAGCTCACCCAGCATCAGCGCTGATGGCCGCTATGTAGCGTTTGCTTCAACGGCAACGAATTTACTGACAACGGGCACCGATAGCAATGGGGAGATGGATGTCTTTATACGTGATACGCAGGGCAGTACCACAACGCTAGTGAGTATTAAAAACGGTAGTAGCACTGGTATTGATGGTGCCAGTTTTGCTCCTGCTATCAGTGCCGATGGCCGCTATGTGGCGTTTCAATCGGATGCCACCAACCTGCTTGCAACCGATGACAACAATAACTGGGCTGATGTGTTTGTTCGAGACACCCAGGACAACACGACTATTCGGGTAAATGTCGATAAAAATGGGGTTGCTTATACGGGTACCGGGTTTGCTGCCACAGTGGATATTGCTATTAGTGCCAATGGCCGCTATGTGGTTTTTAGCTCCAGTATCGCTAGCCTGATACCGCTGGATGGCAATGGTGCCGATGATATTTTCCGAGTGTTGAATACAACGCCTTAAGAGAATAAACCTTAAAGTCAGCTTACCTGTTTCGGCGAGGTGGCTTTAAGGTGGCGTTGCTAACTTTAATAACGCAGCTCTAACGCATCACACAAAAACTGCATATAAATATCAGCCGCCGAAAAAAAACTAAACACATCATCACGAAAGTCTTTATCTAAAACAAACTTGTTTGTAACCGGTGCAATAGCAATAAAATCTTTGCGTTTTAAATCTTCAATTAACGGGTGGTTTTTATCGTAACCTTTCGGTGGCCGAATAAGCGAGTCACCGCTTAGAGAAAAAAGTTTGTTAAACACCTTATCTTTTTTAATTTCTAACCACAAAGATTCTTTTTCACAGATCCAGTCACGAATGCTACCAAGCGAATCGGCATCCGGCCGCCAGATCCCCGCACCGATAAAATTATTGCCCGGTTCAATGTGCACATAAAAACCCGGCGAGTGCACATCTTTGGCACGTTCGTGGCGAAATTGAATACCGATATTTAATTTGTAGGGTGACTTGTCTTTACTAAAACGCATATCCCGATAAATACGCATCAGTGAGCCGCCGATTTTTTTTGGTCGTGCCTGAAAATGCGGCGATATCATCATCAGCTCATCGGTAAAATCGCTAATAAAATTTAACGCCGGTGTGCGCACCACATCTTCGTAATCCTGTTTATGGGCATTAAACCAGTCACGCTGATTATTTTGTGCGAGTTGTTTTAAAAAGGTCATTGTTTTTGTTGTAAAGTAAGGGTTCGCCATTTCAATGATTCTTTGGTTGGGAGGTCGATCGTCAGGCTTAGGGTAGCATCTTGCTGCTCATTGATCATCGTGTGACGCAGAATATTTAGACCCAGTCCAGGTGAAATAAAAACCTACAAAATTTATGCGTATTTACTTTTAAAGTAGTTTGATCTGGATCAAAAATTTCACCCTTTTTTTTGAGGAATTTCTAAATAAAGTTTATTTTTCGCCGCTATAACCTGCAAATAATTTATGCAGGACCCCAATTTATGAGTAGTTTATCTTCAACGTTTCTATCCCCCGCTGTTGCACTATTAAACCAGCTTAAGTTCACCCAGAAATTTGCACTTATTTTTATCATCTATTTAATTCCAATGGCGTATTTTGTTTTCGCTTTGATAGCCGATGAGTCTAAAGGTGTCGAGCACGCGAAGCTGGAAAGAAAAGGAACACAGTATATGGTAAAAATTCGCCCTCTTTTTGAGCATATGGCTCAAACACGGGGTATGACGAATGCTTATCTGCATGGTAAAACAGCGCTTAGGGAAAAAATAATGGCCAGGCGCTCAATGGTCGATAAAGAGCTTGACGACCTGGTTAATATTGATACACAACTCGGCAACATATTGCAGACAGCCGAGCGGGTAAAGCGTATTCAGAATAACTGGAGCAATGTTATACAAAATGCCTTTACGATGAAAAGTGATAAAGCCTTTGTTGCCCACACCGCAGTGATAGAAGAAGTGCTTGAGCTTAAAGAGCATGTATTAGAAACGTCAAGATTGTTACTGGATCCTGCTTTAGACAGTAATTTTATGGCAAGTGCATTGAGCCTGCGTATTCCAACCTTAGTCGAAAATATGGGTAAGGCTCGTGGAATGGGGGCGGGTATTGTCGCTGCGGGTAGCTTTACCACAGAATCTTATCTGCAGCTAATGGGTTTTATTCACACAATAGAAAATGCAAATAAAACAATGATGTATGGTTTTGATGTGGTGTTTGCAAGCAACGTGGTGGCTGCTGAAAAGTTATCATTACTAAGAATAAGAGCAGACGAAGCCACTCGCCATTTTATTCAGCTAACAAAAACAGAGGTGCTTAAAGCCGAAAAAATAAATATGGATGCGGCTGATTATTTTTCAAAAGGTACGCAGGCAATTGCTGCAAACCTGGCGCTGTATGATGCGGTTATGCCAGTATTAAATGAAGTATTGGAAAATCGTATTAGCAGCTCTGAACGTGAAATGGGGCTTCATCTTATTTTAAGTTTAGCCATGCTGTTTGTTACGCTATATTTATTCAGCGGCTTTTATCGCAGTTTAATGAGTTCGATTAACGCAGTAAAAGTGGCAGTACATGCGATGGCCGATGGTGATTTAACGGCGCAGGTAAAATTGGAAGCAAAAGATGAAATGCAGCTTATCGCAACGGATATGAATATGATGATTGAGAAAATAAATACACTGGTGTCTCAGGTTGTCAGATCTGCAAACCAGGTTGTGGCATCGGCGGAGCTGAGTGGCGCTGCCTCTGAAGATACCCGTGACGGCGTTAACCAGCAAAATCAGGAACTGGAGCTGGTTGCAACGGCAATGAACGAAATGTCGGCCACCGTGCATGAAGTGGCCAATAATGCAGCGAGTACCGCAGAGGCAACACGCAATGCAGACAAGGAAGCCAATGCGGGGCGTACTGTTGTTAATCAAACGATTGAATCAATCAATGCCCTGTCAAATGAAATGGGACAGGCGAGCGGGGTGATAAAACAGCTGGAAGAAGACAGTGAAACAATAGGCACTGTACTTGATGTGATTAGAGGCATTGCAGAACAAACAAATTTGCTGGCATTGAATGCAGCCATTGAAGCGGCACGCGCAGGTGAACAGGGCCGAGGATTTGCCGTGGTAGCGGATGAAGTAAGAACACTGGCCAGCCGCACCCAGGACTCTACTCAGGAAATTCAGATGATGATAGAAAAGCTGCAACAGGGATCGCGCAAAGCAGTGACAGTGATGAGCGACGGTATGCAGCAAACAGAAAAAACCATTACCCAAGCTGCAGAGGCAGGTGCAACACTGGAGACCATTACGGCTGCCGTTGACCATATCACGACAATGAATGAACAGATCGCCAGCGCGGCAGAAGAGCAGAGCAGTGTGGCAGAAGAAATTAATCGTAATGTTGTTAACGTGCGTGATATTGCAGGACAAACAGCCGGTAATGCAAATAAAACAGCTGAAAATAGTGCCTCTCTGAAAGAAGTCGCTGCACAGTTACAGGTTCTGGTTGCTGAGTTTAAAGTGAACTAGGCCCGTGATGCATGAGGCTTTATGATTAAAGCGTCGGCCATTTAAAAGATGATATACTTTCTGATTTGTGGGCAGTAACGGTTTTTCAGGAAGCTTTAATTTTTTATGAACATAATTAATCAGTTATCCATTAAATACAAAACGTATTTGCTGGTTGCACTTATTGTTGTTGTGGCGCTGGTTTTGTCACTGGTGTCTAATGATGGTTTGAATACGCTTCGCCATGAACTGGACGATCTGATTTCATCCACCCAGATCGAACGCTACACCAATAAGCTGATACTGGAAGAGCAAAAGTATCGTTTAAATGCCAACGGCTCGGTTTATGATATTGAGGCGGCAAACAGTGCCTTTGATAGCGCACTTAGTTATGTGGATGAAATATATCGCATTCTTAATCGATATCGTAATTCGCACGATACTGATTTATTGAGTGGGGTCGATAGCACCCGCCAGTCAATAGATGAATATAAAAGTCTTTACCTTAAGGCCGTGTCTTTACTAACGGAGCTGAATAAACAGGCGATGAGCCTGGAGCATGAAGGCGAAATCATTACCTTGCAGATACAGGGATACGTTGAAGCCAAGCGAGTCGACATTAAAAAGAAGTTAAAACAGCAAACCATTGAAAAAATAAACAACGGTTCAAATATCTGGCAATTCACTTATGTTACACGGCTGGAAGAAAAAAAATATCGCTTGAGCCCCGATAAAACTGTTTTTAAAAACTTCAAAAATAGCTTTGCCTTTATGATGAGTGAATGGACTCGGTTGAAAAAAATGTCCGATCAACCCTTTGAATTCGACAAGCTTGAACAATTCCATATCTCAGCGAACCGTTATGAAAAAGCCATGCAGGCCTGGGTTGATGTTGACAAACAACTGACAGCGACGGTGTTACCAGAAATGCAGCGCTTAGGGCAAAGCATTATTAATAGTGCAATTCAGTCTGCAGAGCGTTCTGTTGGACATATGTCACGTAAGCGCAGCAATATCGCACTCACATTAATAATAGTGAGTGTTGTTACCATTATGCTGGGTATTTTATTTGGCGCGATAATCGCGCGCTCAATTTCTTCAGTGGTGACCTCCTTTCAAAATGGCCTGTTAAATTTCTTTGCCTATCTTAATCAGCAGCAAAAAACAGCGCAGCCTATCGTTGTTGAAGGCAATGATGAAATTGCAGTAATGGCCAGAGTGGTTAATGAAAATATTATAAAAATTCAGAGTGTATTCGACAGGAAGAGTAGCTACCAGCAAGCTTTGCTGGAGTGGTCAAAGGTAGACTACCTGGATGATCACTTTACCATTCATAAAGCAACCGAACTATCGGCCAAAGCACTGCATGTTGAGCGGGTAAGTATCTGGTTGTTTAACGACGAGCAAACAGAATTAAGCTGTGTTGATATTTACCTGAGTGAGAAGAATAAACATGAAAGTGGATATGTTTTATTAAAAACAGCTTACCCGGAATATTTTAAAACCATTTTAAATGGAGAAACGCTGGTTGCAAACAATGCCAGAGAAGATTTACGCAGTTGTGAATTTAATAAAGATTTTTTTCAGCCGTTCGATATATATTCGGTGCTGGATTTACCCATTATGCAGGATGGAAAACCGGTCGGTGTAATACGCCTTGCCAAAACAGGCGAAATCAAGGAGTGGGCTCTGGATGAACAGGATTTTGCCAGCTCCATCGTTAATGCACTATCACTGTCGCTGGAAATAAAGAAGCGCCAGCGGGTGCAGGAAGAATTAAAAGAGCAAAAAGAAATATTACATTACCATGCGCACCATGATCGGCTAACAGACTTGCCTAACCGCTTTTTGTTTGATGACCGCCTTGAGCAAGCCATTAAACAGGCGCAGCGCAGTGAAACAAAAATTGCAGTATTGTTTCTCGATCTGGATCATTTCAAGGCAGTGAATGATTCAATGGGGCATAAGGCTGGGGACGAATTACTGGTTGAAGTAGCCAGGCGCTTAAAAAGTAAAATTCGCCAAACCGATACCCTCGCTCGTTTAGGAGGCGATGAATTTGCCATTGTGCTGGATCAGGTGGCGACGAATGATGTGGTGGTGGATGTAACACAAAATCTTTTAAAGGTGATGCATGCTCCTATCGAAATGCAGGATAAGTCGTTCTATGTCACATTCAGTGTCGGTATTGCAATTTATCCTGACGATGGTGGCAGCGCAGAAGTCCTGTTAAAAAATGCCGATGCTGCAATGTACCACGCCAAAGGTGATGGCCGTGATACTTATCAGTTCTACACTGAAACCATGACCGAAAAAGCCTTTGAGCGCATTGCGATGGAGGCCAGCTTTAGAAATGCATTAAGCCGTGAGGAGTTTGTTGTCTATTATCAGCCACAGGTCGATGTACAAACTGGGCAGTGTGTTGGAATGGAAGGGCTGGTTCGCTGGCAACATCCAGACATGGGTTTAATGTCGCCTTCCAAATTTTTAGCCTTTGCGCATGAAACTGGGCTCATTATCCCGCTGGATGAATGGGTGATGAAAACGGCCATGACTCAGTTTGCACAGTGGTATCAGGCGGGGTTAAATCCGGGCATACTGGCACTGAATTTAACAATGGTACAATTAAAAAATAAACACTTTGTTGCTAACCTGCAAACATTGATGAATGAAACGGGCTGCCAGCCTCAATGGCTGGAGCTGGAAGTCACTGAAGGACAGATCATGCAGGACGCCACTCTGGCAATACAGATATTAAATCAAATTAAAGCCCTGGGCATTAGCCTGGCGATTGATGATTTTGGAACAGGCTATTCGTCACTGTCGCAGCTTAAACGTTTGCCACTTAACAAGCTAAAAATTGATCGGTCTTTTATCCGCGATTTACCAGACGATGAAGACGACGTGATGATATCAAAGTCCATTATTGCGCTGTCAAAAAACATGGGCTTAACCGTTATTGCTGAAGGTGTTGAAACCGAAGCGCAAAAAAACTTTTTGCTGGAAAATGGTTGCCACTATATACAGGGGTATTTATACAGCAAGCCACTGCCCGCTGCTGACGTTGAACAGAAAATAAAGAGTTAAACGTACCAGCTTTGTGGAATATCGCTGGCAGGCATGGGCGCAACCTTAAAAACAATTTCATCCTGGTTTAAGGGCTTTGCTGTTACTTCCACTTCGTCTGCATCACGCCCCTGGCTGTAACGTGCAACGATTTGCCCGGCCAGTTTTAATTCCTCGTTACTTATTTCGCCTTCTATTAATGCCAGTGGCCCCGGGTGACTGCTTATATAAAGGTGAGTAAATTGTTTTTTATAACCTTCCAAAAATTTATTTTCACCCTCTTCACGTGAAACAATAATTTTATATTTATCATTAGGGCGAATATGGCGGCCAACTTTTAATAACATGATGTCGTCGAGCTCGTATTCACGGTTGCCACGATGTTTCCACAAGTCGACCAGTTTAACGGAGTAAGATTTATCGGTTAAAAAACAACAGCCACCAGCGGGTGTGGCATAATCTTCAAAGCCAAATTCTTCGGCGAGTGCAAACTGTGGTTTACGGGTACGGCCGGAAAAATCCAGTAGCTTGTCACGATCAAGCCAGCCTTCACGTTCAGGCAAGGTGGCCGGCAAATGTTGTGCACATAATGGGCGAACCAGTAAATCACCGGCGCCAGATTCGCGCTGAATAACCGGCATGGTATCTTTACGTTGTGACATGGGGCGCTGGCCAATGACTTCGCCGGTTATAATAAAGTCAAAGTCATTTTCTTTAATCCATTCAAGTGCTTTTTTAACCATAAAACCTTTACAGTCCAGGCAGGGATTCATATTCTGGCCGTAACCGTGTTTGGGGTTGAGTAATACATCTTTGTATTCCTCTATTACGTCAATAATATGTAATTTAATCCCAAGCTGTTCAGCTACCCACAAGGCATTATTACGTTTGGGTTTTGCTTTATCTTTTTTTCGAATGGCATGGGTATGGCCTTCAACACAGAAGCCAGTAAAAAAATTAATACCTTCAACATGGATGCCCTGCTCGATGATCAGTTTTGTTGAAAGAAGTGAGTCGAGGCCGCCAGAAATAAGGGAGACCGCTTTAATTTGTTTTGCCATTTGTAACAGAACATGTGTAAGAGTGCATATTTATTGCTGAATAAAAGCCAGCACGGTTATTATAACAGATTATTATTATAGATCTTATTTTTGCGTTTCTACGAATTTAGAGAAGCAAAGTAGTATGCCTGTTCGCAAGGATATTGTTAGTATTTGTAGCGAATTGAAACAACAGCATAGTTTAGTTTATTGCTAAATTCAGGGCGAACTTCGCCGCCTTCAAGTTCGAGCTCTATATTCCTTGAAAGATTAAAGCGCAGGCTTACAGCAAGGGTTTTGCTATGGCTTTTGTCAATAGCAATAAGTGACTGTGAATAGGACACCGCAATGCGTTTGGGCAGCACATTATTTCCACTAAGGTTAAATGCCACTTCAGCCTGATCGCGCTTTTCGATAAAACTGCCGCTGAGCAGTAATGCTGTATTGCTAAAAAATAAATCAGCAAGCCTTGTGTTGAGGAGGGTCAGGTTTCTATTGTAACTATAATTACTCCGAGCATAAAAGAAGCTAATGGTGTCGAAACCAAAGTATTCAATACTGCTGTAAAAACCATTGCCCTGAATATCAACCTGACGCCGTAAGTTTTTAGTGAAAAGTACAATTTGTTGCAATTCGGGGCGAATTGTAAATTTCCAGTCTTGCGTATATAAAGACAAGCTTAAATGAACGGTTTCTGTGCTAATTTCATTGTTGTTGCCCCAGTAGCTATAGCCAATGTCATAGTCAATTTGCTCATCGACAATGCTGCTCAGGCCAATATTATAACTTGTTACAGTTATTTCACCGCTGTCGTCTTTAATAACCGATTCACCGCCGCCAAGATAAAGCTGAGTTTGCGCCGTTGCATTAAAGCTAACATTGAGCAGGCTGCTTTGGGTGCTGTTGGAATCGCTTGAATAGCTGAGCCCTGCCTCACCGGCTTGGGTGGTAAAGGTATGTAAAGTGAGTGTTAAGAAGAGTGTTAAGTGAATGGCGGGTTGTTTCAAAATGCAGCTCCTATACGTTAATAATGATATTAACGTATAGGAGTGGATTTGGTTGACAGAAAAATTAATGTTTTATATTTTTACTTTTCTGTGACGAGCGAAAATCAACAATATTGCTTGAGCGGGTTTGTTGCTGCAGTATTTTTAAGGCCTGCTGGCTTTGAGTATCTTGCCAGACTTGTAGCGCAAGCAATGGATCTAATGGATAGGCTGGCTCATCATGATTTGCTGATTCATTGAGCGAATGAATCGCCAGTAAGGTGTCCATTAAAGTCACAAACTTGTCACTAATCTGGACAAAAATATCAGCCCATAAATGTTCTCCATTCGAAAGATCCAGATAAGCACTGCGGCCAATGTCAACATAATAGCTTACGCGCACATGACGTTGTTTTGCGTGCTGAGGAAAAAGCCCTGCATAGAGCAAACACTGATCCGCGAGTTCGCGCAGTTGGCTGCTGCGCACCTGACCTTGTTCATGTTGTGCCAGCATATAGTCAATGGCAAAAATACGTGCGGCAATTTCCGGTCGCTGCGAGTAGTGGATCAGAGTGTGAACAAGATAGCTTTCGAGATGTGTATTGAGTTGAATACCGTTTGCAGATTGCGCATCGGTAATAAGTTCGTGCCATTGCGCGGTAATACCGGATTGCTGATTTATTGACATAGAAGACACCTTATTCAACACTTATTTATATAAGCGGCCAAAAATACATAGACTTGAATAAATTTTTGATTAAATATGGCTAAAGGAAATTGAATATGTTATTTCAAAAGGCGGTCTTAATGCGAGTTAACAGCTTAAAAGCACTATGCCTGGTATTCTCTTTAATGCTGGTTTTTCAGCAGGTTAGCGCAAAAATATATAAATGGGTTGATGAAGATGGGGTGGCACATTTTAGCCAGGAAAAGCCAACACATTTAAAAATAAGTTCAACTGAAAAGAAAACAACAGGCAGCGTTAAGTTAAAAGCGTTTTTATATCCTTTTGGTTCGGCGGCGATATTAAAAGGAAGCAAAAAATCTTATTGTAATAAAGATGCTGCGTTAAAGTTATTGCGGAATAAAGTTTTTAAGAAAGAACGTGAAATTTCCAGGTTTAAGTTACAGCATGCAATAAAAGATACCAATCTCCCCCGGGAAAATGATTCCGTGAATGTGCAATTACAATATATGGAGAATGAATTTTGGAAATATGAGTTTCAATTAAGAAATAAACAGAGTAAAGAACAGTTCTTTTCTGCCATGCAAAGAAAATGTAGCAAGTTAAAAAAACAGAATCTGGCAGATAAAGAAATTTATGATATTGGCTTTTCTGGATATAAACGTGTTTTCAAGAAAAAAGACAGGGAGTATATCGGTTATCTTGGTATAGGGATTTCTAAATACAGAACGGTATCTGCGGCAAGAAATAAATGGAATAGCTGGAATCGAAAAAGTAACCAGAAAAAATATACTCGTGTAGAAAAAGAAAAATTATACGGGTTCCCTGTTTTATTAATGGATAGCCAGGCAGATTTTACAGTGGGATTTATTTTGCTTGATGATGTGTTAATAGAGGTACAGTTTGGTAGTGATCGCTTTGTGGAATTTAAACAATTAAAATATTTTATAAAACGCTACACTCGTTGGTTATCTGCCAGATTTTAAATCTACAGTAAAAACAGGAAAGTACTAAGTTTCAATAAATAACAAAGGAGCCAGTGCAATGGAAAATGTTGTGTTTATTCATGGCCTGTGGATGCTGGGCATTGATATGGCTCTTTTACGCAAACGCGTGCGGCGATGTGGCTTTAAGGTGCACCAGTTTCATTACTCAACCGTTAGAAAAAGCCCCAGGGAAAGTGCGGTTCAATTGCAAAGCTATATACAACAGTTTGATACGCAACAGCCGTTGCATTTTGTTGCACATAGTTTAGGTGGCATGGTTGTTCGTCATTTATTTTATCTTTACCCTGAGCAGCGCAATGGTAAGGTGCTGGCTTTAGGTACGCCGCATGCAGGCAGTGAAGTAGCTGAACAGCTTAGTCATTCAGCCTGGGGTCGACTTATACTGGGTAAAAGTGTGCAGCAGGGGCTGTTAGGTGATGCACCTCAATGGCGGTCAAGCAACCCGTTAGGCGTGATTGCAGGCGCAGGCAGGCTGGGTGTCGGGCGATTACTTGCGCACTTTAGTGGCGACAATGATGGTACGGTGGCAGTATCGGAAACAAAACTAAATAACACAACAGAACATCTGATTATGCCTTGTTCACATATGGGGCTAATTTATAATAGAGCCGTTGCCGAACAGGTTTGTGTGTTCTTGCAGCAGGGGTATTTTACCTATCAGAAATAATCTTCTATTTCTGAGTAAGCCTGCTATCGTTTTTTATCACTGGATTTTACCCCTGTTGAGTTGGCTCCGTTATTAAAAGCTTAAGTCATCAGTGCCGGATTAAAAAAGTCCGGCACGGCAGCGACATCCAGATCAAACCTAAGGCTGGCCGGTTGAGTCTCAATATTTAGATATGATCGCATTGCGGTCATTAGGTGTTTTGGTTCAATGGTTGTGCCACTGGCATTATCTTCCTGCAGATTATTGAAGTTAATTTTACTGGCAAAGTGAGCGCCATCGGTGGTGCCCACCACGCGATTACCCCAGCTGGGATTATTCTCCATGATAATGCTGCTGGTGATACTCCAGTGATCCTTACCATTGCCATCGTTATAGCGATTGGTGCGCCCAAAGTCGGAGCTGATTACAACGACTAATCTATCTTCAATATTGTATTGTGTTGCCATATACCAGAGTAAATCAACGGTGGTGGTAAGATTTGTTAGTGCAGACGCATGCCGTGTGTCGTGGGTGCCGTGTGTATCAAAACCGGACACACTGATGTCGGCCGTCAGACTGATGCCAGCTTTAAAAGCCGCCATGGTACTGGCTGCCTGACCAAAGAACCGATTGTTCGGGTTCAGGCCTTTAGTATCGGCTGTTTCGAGCAAATTAATAAAGTTTTCAAAGCTGCCATCGGAATAAGTGGCGGCCAGAAAGTCCTGGTATTGCCGGCGTTGCTTGGGCATTTGCTGTGCATCATTCATGCGTGCTGTGCCTTGAGTCTGGCGAAATTGCCGCAGCAAGGCCAGTTCCTCATTTTGCAGATAAACATCGGTTCTTCCGGTTCGAAAGCGGTTGGGAAGTGCCAGCCTTTTAAGGCGGTCAAGCTCACTTCGGTTTGCCATCGTTGATGGCACGAGTAATTTGCCACTGTTAGGCCGGGAAGTGCCAGCCAGCCAGGGCATCAGCTGCTGTGATTTATTGCTAGCAGCAAACAGTGCAGCGATAGAAGGATAGCCGTCTTTCATAATACCGGTCATGTTGTTCAGTGTGCCGGTACTGTGCCCATTGGATTTAACATCGATACCGTTTATGACCAGCATTTTTTGAAAGTGCGCCTGAAAGAAAGCATCGTTATCGGCAAACGGTGCATAGTTAATATTTCCTGCCGTTTGGATGCTGTTGGCGGCTGCCCAGTTATTAATAATTCGCTCACCGGCAGCGTTCATTTTCGGGTCGCAGAAGCTGGTGGGGTCCCAGCCACCACGGGCAAAAACAGTAACCACTAACTTACCCTGATAGTCACTGTTGGCTTTTAGCAGTGCTGGAAAGCTGGCAAACAAGCTGGTTGCTGCCGTCATTTTTAAAAAGTCTCTTCTTTTCATGGCAATTCTCGCTTATTCGTACAGGTAATCAGGGTCGGTCATCATCGCAATGATCATGCCGCGCCAGGGTGACAAAACAAAACTCGGGTCGTTGAGTGAGCCACCATCCATACGGTTGTCACAGCGAATACCTTCATTAATACGAGTGCTGCCACCAAGATTAATGCGTGCCTGGCGTAAATCGAGGAATAATTGGTAGGCCTGATTAACTTCGGTTGAATTTATCGTTACGAGCCGGTTTAGCATTCGCTCGTAGAGCACAACAATTTGATTGCGAATGGCCGTTTCATTTAGTGTGTTGTTTTCAACTTCGGTGAATAACCGACGCTGGCTTTGCGTTAGACTAAAGTCTAACAACACTGCTGCACAACCGATGTTGTAAGCATGCCGTTCGGCAACACGATACATCATGGATGACATGGTGGTTGCACGTCTTTCAATGGTGACATCATTTGCACCACCGTAAAGCAGCTTGTATTCTCTTTCCAGACTGGGTCGTGTTCGGCCCCAGACCAGACCGGTGAGTGACTGTGTTTTTTGTTTCAGCTCGTAGCCGGTTAATAAGCGGCGCGCACCCATGTGCACCGTTAACAAATTATCATCCAGAGAGCCGTCTATTTTTTTGCTGGCGCGGAAAGTACGGGTCATCATCATGTCCGCCAGCAGTTCCTTAAGATTTAAATTTTGACGGAAGCTATTGGCTAATGCAGTAATAAGAGCAGCCTGCGCTTCGAGTTGTGCGCGAGGCGCACTTTCGTCCAGTACGTCTTCACCGAAGACAGCAAACCACCAGAACTTCACGGCACCAATGGCAAAACGATTATCTTCAACAATGCGCTGTGCCAGCCATTGCAGTGGATCAGCATTGGAGGGAACCTGGCTACTGCCGTATCCTGCCGGGCGCATATTTTGGTACCAGTCTACGCCAGGGTTGCGGCTGCGGTAACGTCGGTCCAGTGAATCGGTGCCACTGGCTTTATAGCCTACGCGTTCGTGGAAAAATTTGAATGCACCTGAAATAGGGTCCATCGTTTGGTGGCAAACGGTACAGGCCGGGTTATTCATTGTTGGGTTCACTTCATCGGCTACATCCGTAATGCTGATTGCACGGGTTGCCGATTTTTCAATATCAAAACCCAGGAAATGCTGCATTGTCCAACGTGCGCGAGCACGATTACGATTGGTCGCGGTGGTGGGGTATTTACTGAGGTACGCCCATGTTGATAGCACACCTGCATGCGGGAAGTCGGTTATGCGGCTTGCGCCGGTTGCATCGCGGAAGAAAGAGGCACTTGTTTTAACATCCTGGCCTCTGTTTTGCGCCTGGCGCCATTCACCGGGTGCCAGGTTTAAACCTGTATTATAGGACTCATCGGTGTACTGACTGACCATGGTGTAATTGGCCGTTAAAATTTCGCTATAAGGTCGGTCATTCATCACCACATTAGCGATAATTTCCAGGGGCTCTTCGGCAAGGTCGCGGCGCACCGTATTGCGATTCCCAGCACTATCGGTATTGGGTAGGTAGTATTTATTATAAAAAGCGACACCCTGGGTGCTGGTAATTAAGTGGCGGCTGTTGAGTCGTGCATTAGCGCCGTTTTTCAGGAAGTTTTTAAACCCTTCGCCATTCATCAAGCCTAAAATCTGGCTTCTTAATGCTTCGTCGCTGGCATTTTGCAGGCTAAGTACCTGGCCGCGACCTGGGACTGTGCCGGTAAGGTATAGTGAAGCGCGGCGGAAAGTTTGTGAAGGCGATTCGATAGTAAAGGCTAGATTGCCTGGTTGACCGGCTTGCTGAGATGTTTCCAGCAAGATCAAGAGTTGCTCTAAATCAAGGTAGGCTTGCGAGGTTCGTGAACCAAAAACGTTACCACCGGCATGAAAGGGCTGACCAACAGTTTTAGATAGCAACGTATCACGGCCAAAGGTGCTGGAATAGCTTGCCAGGGCGTTGAGCGTAAAGCTGTCATTATTTATGTCGAGTATTAAATTTGTACCGCCGGCAATGCCACCTGCAATATGGCAGCCAAAACAAGCGGCCATATTCGATTTAGCATTGTTATAGGCCGCTGTGACGGCCTGTGAATTGGTTTTATTATTTTGGCCTGGCTGTGGTGTTGAATTTGGGTTGTTATTATTAGCACCGGCATCAATGCCACCTGCACCCTCGCCACCACCACATGCGGTGAGAGTGAGTGCAACCAGATTAATCGCAAAAAATCGAGTAACGAAATTCATCGTATCCCCCCCTTCCATTTTGAATGTGGCAGTTTTCTGCCATCGTGTTTTTATCTGCTAACAATTGTATTAGCTCGTTGCTGATTTTTCCGGTAACTGGTTCACTAAAACGATTAGCAATATTTTTGTCGGTATTAGCCGGTTTTATTGAGATTTGCAGGGGAAATTATATTTAAAAACATGACCTTATGCTGCTGTGGGGTGTGGTGTAGGGTAAAGCGTACAAAGCGATGAAGTTCACACTTCAAGCAATAAGTGCTGGAACTGGCCATCCTGTAACCATTTTCGGCCTTGCGTTGCACCCAGTAGCATGGCAGTGGTGGTGGCGGTGCCCGCAACCAGACAGGTGGAGGCGTGCACGCTTACCCCTGCTACGCTGTTTTCGGGCCAGCCGGTTTTTGGGTTTAAAATATGGCAATAGCGCTGGCCATTTACCAGCATAAAGCGTTCATAGTTGCCACTGCTGGCAACCGCGCCATCGAATACATCGATGGTGGCAATGGCAGATTCCGGGTTTTGTGGATTGCGCACACCTATTTTCCATGCATTGCCATTAGGGTGAGGCCCGATAATGCTGATGTCACCTGCAAGTTCAACCAGACCATGCTGTACTCCCTGATTGCGTAAAAGCGTGGCGATTGCATCGGCCGCGTATTCTTTAACAACACCGCCAAAGTCCACCTCCATTCCTTGTGGAAGCTGTAACATTGGCGGTTGCCATAAAAGTTTTTGCCAGCCAACATTGTTTAATAGCTTTGTTATTTGTTTTTTATCCGGCAGCTTGTTTGATTTAAAGTCCCAGGCTTTACGTAATATGCCGGAGGTAATATCAAACAAGCCATTGCTTTGTTGCCAGGCTATTTGTGCGTAGTTGAGTAAGGCTGCGGTTTCTTCATCAACTGTGATGCCTTTTGGTTGGCCGGCTGCATTATTAATGGCACTGGTGACACTGTCATCGCGGTAGCGCGAATATTTTTTTTCCAGCCGATAGGCTTCGGTCTCTGCGAGTTGCAGTAGCTGGTTTTGATGCGGGTGTGTCACATCCAGATAAAGTTGTAACTCAGCAGGCCCGCCCATGACATGAAAGTGATGTGATATTTGTTTAAGGGACATAAGCTGCAGATAGATTAATCGATAAAGTCTAAAGGGAAAATACTATCACCGTCTGAAGTTTAATGTTTTAGAATTTAATATTAAAGCCAGCCGTAATAAGAGTAAAACTGACCAGGCCAGGGTTTTCTACTACCACTTTTCCTAAGGAGTAATCGGCATCGGCTTCGTAGCGTTCAATTTTTGCGGTATAGGACCAGCGCTTGAAATTATGTACTAATTGCAAGCCAACGGAGATAGCACCATAAGGTGAAAGCCGATAGTCGCTGGAATAATAGGGGTTGGTGTTTGCTACCACTTTATAGGGCTCATAAAAACTGGCTTCGGTTTGCGAGTAGTAACGCACAGAGGGAATTAACTGAAGCCGGTTGGTTACGTTTTTATACCATGCGAGGGAAAAAGTATGTGAGCTGACATCCCAGTCATCCCAATAATAACGATAATCAAAATGTAAGGCGCCGTTACTTTCAGGCGAAAAATGACGGTAGCGCATCACCGCTGCCGTGCGTGTGCGACTGCCTGGGCGCACATCGTCAGTTTTATAGGGGGCGGCCAGATAGCCCTTGTCCTGTGAAAGTTCCAGGCCAAACTGAATAAATTTAGTTTTACTGAGTACCTGAGACAACCCCAGGCTTATCCCGGTTGTGTTTTTGCTTGCGTTTTGTATACGACCAAATAAGAGCGCATCTGTAGGTGTAATTTTATCATCGGAACGGCTCATTGCGAATTGAAAGGCTGAATTTTTCTGGTTAAATACCCACTCCCAGCCTACCCCGTAATACGTTGCTGCATAATCATTTTCATTAGAGCGTCCGGCGGTAACGCTGGTTGCAACGCTGTTACCGTAATGCGTTACGTTTGCACGGACATCTTCACGATCTTCGCTAATGCTGGCACCGCTCATGACCAGTTGTGGTTCGCCACCTGAGCCTTCCTGTGTGCCCATTGGTGAGGCGCCGCTCATGGTTTCGGTGAGTATATCCAGGCTTACGCTAAAATTTTTCCCGACGGGTGACAGCAAACGAAATTGTTGTGTGTCAATGGTGTATCTTTTGGTGTCGCCCGTTGCAACAAGGGAAGCCGGTGCATCATCCTCTTCGTAGGAGCTGTATCGGTAGCCGACTTCAGCTTCAGTGGGTGCGGTGGCCGCCATAGCCTGAAAAGCGGGGAGTGCCAAAGCGCTGGCGGTTAAAGCAGCTAGCGCAGTTTTGTTTTTATTGTTAGACGAAGCCATATTGTTTTACTTCTTTTATTATTTTAATTGCAGCCGCAGCCGCCGCCGACAACCATCGAGCCACCATTGCTGCCTTCTTTACTAAAGTAAACATGCTTTGATAAAGCAAAACCCTGTGCGTCACCCACCCATTGCATTTCAGGTTTCGCCAGCGTGCCGCGTTCCCATGGCTGGATGGTGGTGCTACAGGCTGACGCCAGTAGAGCAAACAATAATAAACTGATGCGCGCTATCATTTTTACCGCCTTACTTATTCTGAAAGTAATTTTTTAATTTTATTCATTAATAATTTATCATCACCACTGCGAAAGCCCTGGTGTACATGGCGTACCATGCCAAATCGATCCAGCAGGTAACCGGTTGGCATTACTTTTACGCCAAACTGTTTCGGCGTGGCACCGGTTGCGTCATACAGCACCGTGTAATCAACAGGGTAGTCATTAAGAAATTGTTGTGCATCGGTTTTTGATTCATCAAGGTTGATGGCTAGAATTTCAAAGCTTGCCCGTGGCAGCTTGTTATACAGCACATTAAATTTTGGCATAGACTGTCGGCAGGGCGCACACCATGAAGCCCAGAAATCAATATAAACTACCTTGCCGCGCAGCTTGGCTAATTCAATTTTTTGATTACCACTAAATTCCGGTAAACTAAAAGAAGGGTAAGTGCCTTTTGCCGCAAGTGTTGCTGTACTATAAATAGCGACCAGTAATAGCAGCAGAAAACGAATATATTTTTGCATTTAATTTCTTCCCGATAAAGGCAGTTTTACTTATCCCTTATGAAGGGGCTCTAAGTAAAGAAGGTGTGCTGGAAAATTATTTTTCTTTTACAGTATCGGAGCAATGGATAATAATCAAACAACAGATAGCCATCGGCGCCGTATTTTCAGTTTAATTTCGATATGGTCGCCGGTTTCGAGACCTGCTTCACAATTTGAGAGGTATTATTTCTGCTGTTTCGACAAAATTTTGGCAAGCAGCGGTACTTTCATCAAGATTAAGTGGCAATTTTACACCGGGATTGATCGACCAATAATTGTTTCAGGTATAATGCGGCGATAACACTGACTTTAAATACCGTAATAAAGACAACGGATAAAAATTAATGACTTTTCAACAACTTATAATGTCCTTGCAGCAATATTGGGCAGATCAGGGCTGTGTGATTTTACAGCCCTATGATATGGAAATGGGGGCTGGTACGTTCCACCCCGCCACTTTCTTGCGTGCAATTGGCCCCGAGCCGTGGAATACGGCCTATGTGCAGCCCTGTCGGCGACCCACCGATGGCCGTTATGGTGAAAACCCGAACCGCCTGCAGCATTACTATCAGTTTCAGGTGATGCTTAAGCCATCGCCTAAAAATATTCAGGAATTATACTTAGGTTCACTCGAAATGCTGGGCATTGACACACTGGTACACGATGTTCGTTTTGTTGAAGATAACTGGGAGTCGCCAACCCTGGGTGCCTGGGGGCTGGGCTGGGAAGTCTGGCTTAACGGTATGGAAGTCACACAGTTTACTTATTTCCAGCAAGTGGGTGGGCTTGAATGTAAACCCGTAACCGGTGAAATCACCTACGGTCTGGAGCGTATTGCCATGTATTTGCAAGGCGTAAAAAGTTTATTTGATCTGGTCTGGACCGAAGGCCCACAAGGCGTGGTGACTTACGGTGACGTGTTTCATCAGAACGAAGTGGAACAGTCAGCTTATAACTTTGAATATGCCAATGTGGAAGAATTGTTTAAGCAATTCGACCAGTGCGAAACGCAAAGCCAGTCTTTAATCGAAAAAGATTTACCCTTGCCAGCCTACGAACAAATGTTAACGGCATCGCATACGTTTAATTTACTCGATGCACGCCATGCTATTTCGGTAACGGAGCGGCAGCGTTTTATATTACGCATCCGAAATTTATCGCGCGCGGTAGCAGAAGCGTATCATGCGCGTCGTGAAGAGCTGGGTTTCCCGCTTTGCAGTAATGGCAACAATGTTAAAGTGAGCGCGAAATGAAGACCAGTGAGTTATTAATAGAAATTGGTACGGAAGAGTTGCCACCAACCGCATTGTTAACCTTATCCAATGCTTTTACTAAAAATGTAAGCAGTGCGTTAGATGAAGCAAGTTTAAAATATGGCAAAGTACATTCGTATGCAACGCCGCGGCGTTTAGCAATCTGGATAGAAGCGTTAGAAGTAAAGCAGGCCGATAAAGAAGTTGAAAGACGAGGCCCCGCATTAAAAGCGGCTTACGATGCTGACGGTAATCCAACCAAAGCGGTACAGGGTTTTGCGAAATCCTGTGGTGTTGACGTTGCAGATTTAGAAAAACTGGAAACCGATAAAGGCACCTGGCTTATGTATCGCGCACAGCAAGCCGGTAAAGAAACGCAGCAATTGTTAGCCAACATTATTAAAACCGCATTAGATAAATTACCCATTGCAAAAAGAATGCGCTGGGGTGATTTAGATGAACAGTTTGTTCGCCCGGTGCAGTGGGTTATGGTGTTGTTTAATAATAAGGTGGTGGAGTGTGATATTTTATCCGTTTCTTCAGGTAATCAAACTTACGGTCATCGTTTTCACGCGCCAGCGGCGATTAATATTAAAAAACCAGCCGACTATGAAAAGTTATTAAAAGATAAAGGTAAGGTTATTGCCGATTTTAATACCCGCAAAGAAATAATCCGCGAGCAAATCGAAGCCATTGCAACAGAGTCCAAAGCGGTAGCCGTTATTGATGAAAATTTACTGGATGAAGTAACAGCAATGGTGGAATGGCCGGTTGCTGTCAAAGGTAATTTTGAAGAACGTTTTTTAAGCGTGCCACAAGAAGCACTTATTTATACCATGAAGTTAAACCAGAAGTATTTTCACTTAGAAGATACGAACGGCAAGCTGATGCCGCACTTTATTACGATTAGTAATATACAAAGTAAAGATCCTGTTCAGGTGAGTGTAGGCAATGAACGTGTGATACGCCCACGGTTTGCTGATGCGGAATTTTTCTGGAATCAGGATCGTAAAGTTAAACTGGAATCGCAGCTAGAGCGCTTAAAGTCGGTTGTCTTTCAAAAACAGCTCGGTACGCTGTATGATAAAACCCAACGCGTTAAAACTTTATCGGTCTGGATAGCAAAACAGTTAGGTGAAAATGATGTGCTGGCGCAACGTGCTGCCGAATTATGTAAGTGTGATTTACTCACCGATATGGTGGGTGAACTGCCCAGCTTGCAAGGGGTAATGGGGCGCTATTATGCGCAGCACGATGGTGAAGATGCTCAAGTTGCCGATGCATTGGATGACTATTATAAGCCGCGCTTTGCAGGTGATACTTTACCCGCTAGTTATGTGAGCCAATCCGTAGCACTGGCCGACAGGGTCGATACCTTAATTGGTATTTTTGCTATTGGGCAAATCCCAACAGGGGTTAAAGATCCTTTCGCTTTACGCCGCGCAGCCTTAGGTGTGCTCAGAATACTGATCGAAAAAAATCTGGATATCGACTTAAAAGAACTGCTAACGCAGGCAGCTGCGAATTTTGATAAAAAGCTAGCTGCAGACAAAGCGATTCCGCTGGTGTTTGATTATTGTTTAGATCGGCTAAGTGCTTACTATCATGATCAGAATATTGAAGTGGATGTTATTCAGTCTGTTTTAGCCATTAAACCAACTAATCCGGTAGACCTGAATAAACGTGTGCATGCCGTCAATGCTTTTATGGCCTTGCCTGCCGCAAAAAGTTTAGCTGCTGCTAATAAGCGCAGCGGTAATATATTGAAGAAAATAAAAGGTGAACTGCCGTTAAGTATTAATGAAAAATTATTATCCGACAACGCAGAAAAAAGTTTCTACAACACGTTAAAGAGTTTAAGCGATAAAGTACAACAAAGTGTTAAGGCCTCGGAATATGAACAGGCTTTAACTCAGTTGGCCGAACTGCGTGAACCGGTCGATGCTTTTTTTGATAACGTGATGGTAATGGACGATGATGAAGCAGTACGAAATAACCGGATTGCTTTATTAAATAATTTGCGTGGGTTGTTTATGCAAATCGCAGATTTATCGAAATTATAATGTTTTCAAATTTAGGGGATATGCTATGAACATTGATTCCTACGACGCAATGCTTGAAAAAGTTCAGGCCTTTCATGATAAGCACGACTTTAAAAATAGCGGAGGTGAAGACTTACCTTACCGTGTAGCCTTAATGGCTGAAGAGCTGGGTGAAATTTCATCGG
This sequence comes from Gammaproteobacteria bacterium, assembly GCA_024275115.1. Classification (GTDB taxonomy): domain Bacteria; phylum Pseudomonadota; class Gammaproteobacteria; order UBA6429; family Thiohalophilaceae; genus SZUA-37. The sequence continues at coordinate 8,554 of JAJRZT010000077.1, read as the reverse complement.
CCATTACTAAAGGCAAAAGCAAGGAAGATTTAGCCGAAGAAGTGGCCGACCTGTATATTTTGCTATTAGGTACAGCGATAGCCGCCGAGTTTGATTTAAAGGATGCCTTCTGGAAAAAAATGGATAAAATAATGCAGCGTGAATCACGAATGGTGAATGGTAAAATTCGCGTGTCGGAATTTAGAGATTAAGTTGAAAGTATGAAATTTATAATTCTGGATCGAGACGGTGTTATTAACGAAGACTCGGATGATTATATAAAATCGCCTGAAGAATTTATTCCTATTGAAGGTAGTCTGGCTGCCATCGCAAAACTAAAACAGGCCGGTTACCGTATTGTTGTTGCAACCAACCAATCGGGTATTGCGCGTGAATTATATGATTTAGATACCCTGCACCGAATACATGATAAATTGAATCGCCTGTTGCAAAATGAAGGCACACATTTAGATGGTATTTTTTATTGCCCGCATGGGCCAGACGATGATTGCCATTGCCGTAAACCCAAGCCGGGTATGTATCTGGATATTGCGAAACGCTTTGATGTTGATTTAAGCGAAGTGACGGTTGTTGGTGATTCACTGCGGGATTTACAGGCTGCAATAACCGTAAATGCAAAACCAATACTGGTTAAAACCGGAAAAGGTGAGCGTACTATTAAAAACCATGCTAAAGAAATAAGCGATATTCCAGTTTATAATTCTTTGGCCGATTACGTTAACACTATTGTAGAATAAAGATAAAAAACTATGCAGGCTTTTCGTTCGTTGTTGTTCAGTGTGGGTATGATTGTGAGCACCATTATTGTCACTGTGGGGTCAAGTTTTTTTGTTTTGTTTCCCTTTACCCTCCGTTCTAAACTTATACGCACCTATGCGGTTTTTAATGTCTGGTCATTAAGGGTGCTTTGTGGTATTCGCTATGAAGTTAAAGGGCGAGAAAACATACCCGATGAAAATTTTATTATTTTTTCAAGCCACCAGTCGACCTGGGAAACAATGGCCTTGCAGTTAATTTTCCCACCACTGTCATTTGTGATTAAAAAAGAGTTGTTGTACGTACCGTTCTTTGGTTGGGCGCTCGCCATGTTAAAGCCGGTGGCAGTAAAAAGAGGAACAGGGCGTTTTGCATTAAAACAGTTAATAGAAAAAGGTACGCAGCGTTTAAAAGAAAATATTGTGGTTATTATATTTCCCGAGGGCACCCGTATCGCGCCCGATGCTACAGTGGAATATAAAAGAGGTGGCGGCATGCTCGCTGAAAAAAGCGGTTACCCCGTTGTGCCGGTTGCGCATAATGCCGGTTACTACTGGCCAAAGCGTGGCTTTATGAAAAAGCCCGGTTTAATTACCATTCACATTGGTAAAGCCATTCCCACTAAAGGTCGCAAGGCAAAAGAAATATTAAACGATGCGGAAGCCTTTATTAGCTCGCATATTGAACCGGCACATTTCGATTAGCGCAAATCCTAAAGTAACTTAATTGAGTTTAAGTGTGCCGACCAGGTCAGCCACATTATTAAAGTGGTGCTGTTTTAAATAATCACTGATACCGGCATTTATTTTATTGCACACCAGCGGATCATAAAATAAAGCTGTGCCGATACCTACGGCACTGGCACCGGCAATAATAAACTCCAGTGCATCTTGTGCGTTAGCAATGCCACCCTGGCCAATAATAGGAATATTATGCGGTTTACACACCTGATGTACCTGGTGCACTTTTAACAGCGCAATGGGTTTAATCGCCGGGCCAGACAAGCCGCCCTGGTTATTGCCAATCACCGGCTGGCGCTTTTCAATATCCACCGCCATGCCCATTAAGGTATTAATAGCTGCAAAGGCATCGCTACCGGCTTCAATACAGCGGCGTGCATTTTCTGCAATGTCCGTCTGGTTAGGCGAAAGCTTGGTTATTAGTGTTTTTTTGGTGACTTTGCGGCAGGCGGCAACCACGCGTGCTGACATATCCGGGTCATTACCAAAGGCCATGCCGCCTTCTTTTACGTTTGGGCAGGAGATATTGATTTCCATAGCATCAATAGGGGAGTCGTCAAAAATTTTTGCAATTTCAGCATATTCTTCAACCGTATTACCCGATAAATTGGCAATAAAGCGGGTTTCGCTAAAATCCAGTGCGGGTAAAATCTCGTTGACGACATGTTGCGAGCCAGGGTTTTGCAGGCCAATGGCGTTCAGCATACCCGCCGGGGTTTCATAAACACGGTGGGGTTTATTACCGAGCCGTGGTTCCAGCGTAGTGCCTTTTAAGCAAACGGCGCCCACATCCTGATTAGAAAAGCCTTTAATTCGGGTATATTCTTCACCAAAACCAACACAGCCGGAAAGCAGTACCAGCGGCGTATTAAACGTCATGTCACAGAATTGGCTTTGTAAATTACTGTTTGGGGTATTCAAGCTGTTTGTCCAGAATGTGATTGTAAGTACCACATTATAAAGGGTATTGTGGCGTTTGTTTAATAATGAAGTAAAAATTATGTTTGATATTGTTTTATTTGAGCCTGAAATTCCGCCGAACACCGGCAATATTATACGTTTGTGTGCCAACACCGGCTGCCAACTGCATTTAATTGAACCGCTGGGTTTTGAGCTGGACGATAAACGCCTGCGCCGTGCGGGCCTGGACTACGATGAGTATGCCAGTGTCAAAACCTATGCCAATTTAGAAGATTACATGGCACGCGCAAAACCAGCACGGGTTTTTGCGTTGTCGACACATGGTGTAAAAAGTGTGTATGACACGGCCTTTAAAGAAGGTGATGCTTTCCTGTTTGGGCCTGAAACACGTGGCCTGCCCAAATCGCTGCTTTCCGATATGGGAAAAGATAATGTTTTACGAATACCGATGAAACCGCAGAGCCGTAGCTTGAATTTGTCGAATACAGCGTCAATACTTGTATTTGAGGCGTGGCGTCAGTGCGGCTTTGCCGGAAGCAGTTAATGACATGGCGAAGTGAATGAAGCTGGAATTAAAACAGAATAAATGGTTTGCTGGTGAGCGCCAGTTTCGTTTTAAGGACAAAACAACGCTTAATATTATTTCTAAAACATTAAAAAACCACAAAGAATATTTAATTGATATTGTTGCGCTTGACCCAAAAATAAAAAGTCATTTTATTTTTGCAAAAAGGCCTCTTATTAGCTTTATTGTTTTTGTAAATATAAGCTTAATCTTTTATTTAACACCTGTGTTAGATACATTGCCTGCCGCTTATAAAGGCTGGCTTATTGCTGCGGCTATTATTTTAACATTAGTTAGCCTGATTGTTTTTATGGTTTATACACGGCATGACCGGGTGTTTGTTTCCAGGCATTCAAAAGTTCCGCTTGTTTGTTTTTACAATGGTCTGCCAGATAAAAAATCCTTTAAGCTTTTTATTCAAACCGTGCAAACTGAAAGTCAGCGACGCTTTGATCATTTAAAGTTAAATTTGCAGCAACAAAGCGCTGGTGAGTTAAAAACAATCCGCAGAGTGCTGGAACAAGGTGGCATCACAGCCAGACAGTATGATCGGGCAAAAAATAAATTACTGAATTTATCTGGCAAGTAAAAATAATGGTTTAGCTTTAGTTGGTGCAAGCAGCTGTATTATCGGCTCAGGCTTCTTTCTTGCGGACTAAGGTAATGCCATCTGCAATTTGCAGCATGCTTATATCCACTCTATCATCATCCCTTATTTTTACATTTAAAGTTCGCATGGCCTGGATGCTACTTTCCGGAAAAGCGCCATCTAAAAGACTGGAATCAATAACAGAACCAAAAAGAAGAACATTATCAATGGCGATGAGCCCGCCTTTTCTTAACAGTTTAAGTGACAGCTCATAATATTCATCGTATTTTTCTTTATCCGCATCAATAAACACAAAATCATAGGATTCATTTTGCCCTGCATCGATTAATGATTGCAGGGTTTCTGATGCAGGTGCTATTCGAAGGTCAATTTTTTTATCAACACCCGCTTCCTTCCAGTATTTTTTTGCAATTTTTGTCCATTGTTCACTAACATCACAGGCAACGGTATAGCTGTCATCGGGCATGGCTTGAGATACGCACAGTGTGCTATAGCCAGTGTAAACACCAATTTCAATTGTTCTTTTTGCGCCAATAAGCTTAACCAACAGCGCCATTAATTGCCCTTGTTCCGGCGGGATTTGCATTATTGATAATGAATCTTTTGCGGTTTCCAGCCTTAAACGGTTGAGAATATCAGACTCTCTTAACGAATTATCAAGCACATACTGGCGTATATTTTTTACCTGACTTAAATTTCCTTTTTCCACTTATCTCTCACAATTTTATGATGTGGCCACATTCAGATTAAAATCTTGTAAGCCGTTTTTTATACAATATCCAATAGAGCTTGTTCTAATTTGTCGTACTTAAATTTATAACCCGCATCCATAATTTTTACGGGTAAGACTTTTTTCCCTGCTAATAACAATTCTCCCCCCATTTGCCCCATTAATAATTTTATAACCAGCGCAGGCATAGGTAAAATTGCTGGGCGCTTTAGCACTTTCCCAAAGGTTTTTGTAAATATCTGGTTTGTTACTGGATTAGGTGATGCGCCATTGATAGCACCGCTTACGTTATTATTATCAATGCAGTACAAAATAATACCCACTAAATCATCGATATGAATCCAGGGCATCCATTGTGTACCCTGGCCTATTTTTCCCCCTAAACCTATTTTAAAAGGTGGCAGCATTTTTTTTAATGCGCCGCCGCCCTTGCCCAGTACAATGCCCGTGCGTAATAAACAAGTGCGAATTCCAAGTGCTTGAGCATGCAACGCTGCGGCTTCCCATTGCTGGCATAATTGACTAGCAAAACTAGTATCCCCCTGGGCTGTTTCATCAACTATGTCATTTGTTTTACTAATCCCATAATAACCAATAGCAGAACCACTAATGAATAATTCAGGCTTTTGTTTTAAAGTTTTCAAATAGGCAATAAGCTTTTGTGTTGTCTCAATACGACTACTCAAAATACGTTGTTTTTGCCGGGTGCTCCAGCGTTTATCCGCGATAGGTTCGCCTGCTAAATTAATCACAACATCAAAAACAATGTCACTCTTTAATTGCTCCAGACTACTAACGCCCGTAATGGGTTCCTTAATTACTTCAGGGTGCCTGCTGAGCACAAAAATATTGTGTTTACTTTCCAGTAAACGTGAACATAGAGCCGAACCAATAAATCCTGTACCACCCGTGATTAATATGTTCATTTGGTTTTCCTTTTAGCCTTTCAGTTTCTTACAATACTCCGGCTCATGAACGTAGCAGCCAATATTTGCCGTAGTTCTCAAGGCCACCCATACTACTATGGAATCGATTTACATATCAGGAGCTTCTATGTTTACATTATCGATCAAGAAAGAAACCGATGATCGAATATACCTCCATCCTCTTTAATTAAAACTGATCCAACATGGCTGGATCATAAGCACTCGTTGACAAACTCAACCCCGAATCTTGCATACGCTGATCGAGAACATTGATCTTGTTAATCAAACTTCCCATTGTAATGGTATTGTCATCCAGTTCATAAAGCTGCTTAGAACCGCGATACATAAAATTCATAATTACCATGGCATTGTTGTCGTTATTTTCAACAGCGGCTTCAATCTTGCGTAATTTGCGAGTTATACGATTTAACTGTTGCTTCAAATCCCAGACATATACCACCTCAAACATGAAAAAAAGGGGACACCGATAACTTAATAACTTAACTCATCCTGCTTCATCAGATCTTTAAACTCCAGTGCATTGCATTGACTATAATCCGCACCGCGTTTAGTTGCCTTGGAAATTGCTGGCTGGCTAACACCTAAATATGCAACCAATTCCGTGGAGGATAACCCCAGCTCGTTCATAGCCCAAAAGCAAATTAAACTTTTCGCTGTCGAAACTGCGTTCTGTCGCCCTTTTTGTAACAACTCTACAGGCTTGATATCACAATAATCGCATACACGTATTGCTAGCCGTTCTATATCCCAGCCTTTCTTCTGCCAATCCGTTTGTTTGTTTATTTTTAAAATATCGCTTCTTAAAACGGATTCAACAAAATCACTGTCGCCTAAAATACGCTCATCACCTATTCTAACTTCATGTTCTTTTCTTAGTAATTTAACCGACTCCCACCCACCATAACTTCTGACTAAACCACCACCCGATAAATCTTTATCTACTGTTGCATTGACACCTTCTTCAATAAAATTTCGGTAACAGTTTAAAGCTGTTTTTCTACTGCGCCCAAATAATTTTAATACTTCACGACGAGGATGCCATCTTTGTATATGCTTTCCTATTAAACCCGCATGGCCTGTCCAACGATAACGATCTAACGCATCAATACTTTCAACCATCGTTGCTTTTAGTGGGTTTAAGTGGATATAACGAATTAACTCCAGTAAATAATTGTCCGCATCACATAAAATAGATTTGTAACGATTTTGAAAGACATAACCGCTTCTATTTTTTCGGCGATTGTATTGCGTTGCATACCCACTCAGTAATTTACTCATTAGGAAGCTAAGTGGCTGATTGGATACTCGAATAAGCAAGTGGTAGTGATTAGACATAACGGCAAAAGCTAAGCATTGACAATTCGTTTGTGTCAGACCAATACCAAGACGTTCCAGGAAGTCTTCTTTATCGTCATTACCAGAAAATATTCGACGACGCTCCAGACCACGCCCCATGACATGGTAATAACCTCCATCTATATGTAATCGACCCATCCTTGGCATACTTTTAATCTAACGGTTTATTTTTTTAAAATCAAATTTTATCGTTAAGTTATTAAGTTATCGGTGTCCCCCTCTTCGTATTGCCGCAACCCATTGAATTACCCATAACTTACAGCACCTTTGCAGCCAATGTAAATGTTTTTTGAAAAAGGAACTGGCAACGATGAAAGGGGAAGGCGGCACCGGCATTGGTTGCCACCTGTTAATAGCTGGCACCTTCTAATGGCGAATACCGCTGTATTTTGTAAACCTGCAAAATGTGTAGCGAGTAAAAAGTATTGTGTAGTTGGCTGTTGTATTAGTAAGTAAATAATCTAATTTTGTACATACTGATAATGCTTTGTTTGTACTGAGGTCTTTGAGTGTAAATGCCCGGTTAAGGTTTACTGTGAACTGGATAAGCCATTAAAATTTTTAAAATATAACGTTGAGCTAAATGGCAGTTAACTGTGAGCAAAGCGAGCGGTTAACTGTCCAAGCCGTGCCTTGCATGGCGGTTTTAAGCGTTTTGTTAGCGGCAAGTTGTACCACGAACCTTGTTTGTGATTTATTATTTCGCATACTGGAGTTCCTTTGCCTTTGGATCTTTTGACTTTAACATGGTTGGCTAATGCCACCAATAAACAGATTAAACTTTTTTATTGCGGTTCGTTACTTTCACGCTACCGATTTAATAACGAGTGCCACCATCGTTGTTTAAACTTGAAGCCAGTAGGGTGTTTTGGTTGCCCATTGCGCTTATGCTTTTTAAATTCTTTTTGCTAATACTATTTACCGCTAACGTCTCGCATAACTGGCCTTTTTATATGACGTGTAGCGAAGCGAAACGGCGTATAAAAAGGTCAAGTTGATGCGCTTGTTAGCCTCTTTTATGTAGTTTGCCATTAACAACATAATTTTCACTTATATGTGCTACATACCTTTTCGCGCCCTGGTCTAAGCCATGAGTATCTTCCCAATTATCTGTCCAGTCATTTACTTCTGAGAGGGGGTCGTCATAATCCTCTGGAAATTTTAAGAAGTCATATATAGCTATTACAGTTTTCTTAGATAAAGGTTTCAAGTTAGATTCTGGTATGTTGTTATCGATGACAACACGATGAGCTTTTATTTTGTCACTAGCTTTTATCGCTGCTTCATCTAAAGAATTTTCAGTCTCCCAGTCTTCTATGCCATAAAAAAATTGGGGAGGAAGCGGCTGACGATTACTGTGCCTACTCGATTTTACGGACAATGAGCGGTAGAGTTCTGTTCTAAGTCGTTCTTCAGCAATTATAAATGCTTTAAGTATATCCGGCGTTTTAATATCATTTTTGAGTGCAAGTGTTTGCAGCAATAGCCTAGATGCTCTAACCCATGAAATTCTGTCATTGTTTTTATCTTTTAAAAGCTCATAAACTTCATCGAACGAATCCCTTGCTAATTTCAAGTATATTTCATCGCTCTTTCTTTTCCTATCTGTTGCTTGATAAGTCTTATCACGAAGATATGTAATTGATGCTATTAGAACGCCAGAACTTATTGCAATTGCTGGTAGTGCAATCATTTTTTCCTGCGCAATGACAAATTCAGGTATAAAGCCGAATAGGTTACTGATTGCTGTTATTAAAGTTGCACAAGCAATAGTAATTAGAGCTATAACTAGGGGCTGTTGATCTTTCACATTGCTATCCACATCATTATAAAAGCGAGAACAAGCATAGCGGAATAGTTTCGTTCCAGTTTATCGTATCTTGTTGCTATTGCTCGAAAATGTTTAATTCTGGCAAAGGCATTTTCAAC
>JAJRZT010000076.1 GCA_024275115.1 Gammaproteobacteria bacterium | reverse complement strand
TACGGCGCTTAACGCTTAACCTGCTTAAGGCCAATACCTCAAGCAAAGCCAGTATGAAACGAAAACGGAAAATTGCGATTATGGATGATACGTTGCGTTCTGAGCTAGTGTGTCCAGAAATTTAATATGCTCTTGCCCTAATTGGACAAGGCTTGTGCTAGCGATCTGGGCGCGATGGCGCTATAATATCAGGTTCAAATTTTAGAAAGTTGGCTATTGAAGATATTAGTCACGGTTTAATTCTAAAATCCCCAAATATTATTTATAAGTTATTGATTTTCGGAGTAAAACTGCATGGCACGCGTCACCGTTGAAGATTGTTTAGAAAATGTAAAAAACCGTTTTGAATTAGTTCTTATTTCTTCAAAGCGGGCACGTCAGATTAGCCAGGGTGCAGAGCCATTGGTTGAGCTGGAAAATGACAAGCCAACGGTGGTGGCTTTACGTGAAATTGCCGAAGGTTTAATTGATGCAGCCATTTTAGACGAGCAAGAAGTTGAAAGCACCGAATGGGCGAGCGACGAAGAAGTTGCTGAAGGGCAGGAAGGCGAAGCAGCAGAAGCCCGCAACGCAACGGCTGAGTCATCTGAATCAACTGGATCAACTGGGGGCGCGGCTGATGGTGAAATTGATGTGGCAGCTGCATTGGCTGCGGCACTGGCGGTTGACCTGGGTATGCCTGCAGCAACTGATTCTGCACCGGCGGCTACTGATTCAGGCAATGATGACTCGCCAGCTGCGGATGAATCTTCAGCTGCGGAAAAAAGCTAAAATAATTAAAATAACTTAGGGGAGCACCCGGGTTATCGCTAAATCAAGGCAGGATATCCCTCAACCGAGGGAATTCATCAATAATTCAGACTCTGAATTCGAGCCGGCTTCGTTTCGAATCGGCCATCTTTGTGAAATGCTCGATGGATATCTCGAGCAGGATCAAGTCACCGAAATCTATCAGGCGTATTTATTCAGTGCCTAAGCGCACGAAGGCCAGCGTCGTATAAGCGGTGAAGCCTATATTTTTCATCCTCTTTCTGTTGCCCAAATTTTAACTGAAATGCGAATGGATCATCGCAGCATTATTGCGGCCTTGTTGCATGATGTGATTGAAGACACCAAACATGGCATCGATAGCATCAAAGATAAATTTGGTGAAGAAGTTGCAACGCTGGTGGATGGTGTGAGTAAGCTCACACACATAAAATTTGAGAGTAAGGCCGAAGCACAGGCAGAAAATTTCCGTAAGATGATGCTGGCGATGGTGGAAGACATTCGCGTTATCCTTATTAAGCTTGCTGACCGGTTGCATAATATGCGCACTCTCGGGGTGATGCGGCCGGATAAGCGTCGGCGCATTGCACTTGAAACACTGGAAATTTATGCACCTATCGCCAATCGTCTAGGGATGAACCAGATGCGTCTGGAACTGGAAGATTTGGGCTTTAAAGCCATGTACCCGCTGCGTTCACGGATATTAAAAGAAAATGTAAGGAAAGCACGCGGCAATCGTAAGGAACTGATCAACAAGCTTGAGCAGTCCATTCATACTAGACTGGATGAATTAAAATTGTCGGGTGATATTATTGGCCGACAAAAGCATCTCTATAGCATTTATAAAAAAATGCACAATAAAAAATTGTCATTTAATGAAGTAATGGATGTGTATGCGATACGTGTTGTCGTTGATAGCGTTGATATGTGTTACCGAATGTTAGGCGCTATTCATAATTTATTTACCCCTGTGCCGGGCAAATTTAAAGACTATATTGCCATTCCAAAAGCCAATGGGTATCAGTCGCTACATACGGTTTTGTATACACAGTATGGTGTTGCCATTGAAGTGCAAATTCGTACAGAAGATATGGACCGCGTTGCCGAAGCTGGCATTGCCGCACACTGGTTATATAAAAGTGGCGTTGAAGTCACTGGCAATAATGCCCAGGTACGAGCCCGTGAATGGTTGCGTGGTGTGCTAGAAATTCAACAACATGCTGGTAATTCCATGGAGTTTCTGGAAAACGTCAAGATTGATTTATTCCCCGATGAAGTTTATGTCTTTACACCCAATGGCGACATTATGGTATTACCGCGTGGTGCTACTGCGATTGACTTTGCCTATGCGGTGCATACCGATGTGGGTAACCAGTGTGTGGCCGTTAAAATTAACCGCCGTTTAATGCCGTTACGCACCGAGCTTTATAATGGCCAAACTATCGAAGTCATTACCGCACCGGGCGCACAGGCAAATCCTGGTTGGCTAGAGTTTGTTAAAACCGCCAAGGCACGCACTAATATCCGCGCGCTATTAAAGAATTTGCAGTTCGATGAATCTGTTGAGCTTGGACGTCGGCTAATAAACCGCAATCTGGAAGCCTTTGGTTCCGCGTTAGAAAAAATATCAGACAGTGCCATCTCCAGTGCACTTAAGGAATTTAACTTCAAGACCTTTAATGATCTCTGTGCTGAAGTGGGCATTGGTAACCATATCCCAATGATGGTGGCACGGGCTTTAGTAGGTTCAAGTGAAGCTATTGAACAGCATGATAGCAAAAAGGGCGTAAGCCAGCAGCCCCTTGCTATTCAAGGAACCGAAGGTGCGGTGGTTTCTTTTGCTAAATGTTGCCTGCCTATTCCTGGTGATAATATTATCGGTTTCATCAGTGCTGGCCGAGGTATCGTGGTACATTCACAGGCCTGTAAAAATTTAAGTGATTTTAAAAGTAAGCCGGAAAAGTGGATTGACGTTGAGTGGGAATCGGAACTGAAACGTGATTTTTCAACCTATATCCGCTTAATGGTACGCAACCAGCGTGGCGTACTGGCAACCATTGCCGCTATTATTTCAGACTTAAAATCGAATATACTCAATGTTGATATTGAAGAACGTGATGGTATCCATTCTTCCATGACCTTAACCGTTGAAGTCAAAGACAGAAAACATCTGGCAAGAATAATGCGCAGGTTAAAAGCTATTGACATGGTTGACCGTATCCATAGAATCAGGCAGTAATTTAAAAAGGAAAAAGCAATGGTACGAGAAGTTATTCATACCGAAAAAGCCCCCAAAGCCATCGGTACTTATTCACAGGCAATTAAAATTGATAATACTGTTTATTTGTCCGGCCAGATACCGTTAGTGCCAGAAACAATGGCACTGGTTGAAGGTGATATAAAAGTACAAATACAACGCGTGTTCGATAATTTAAAAGCGGTAACGCAGGCTGCTGGGGGTGACTTAAAAGACATCGCCAAGTTAAATATATTTTTAACCGACTTAAGTCATTTTCCGATTGTGAATGAAACTATGGCCGAATATTTTGTGGAGCCTTATCCTGCGCGGGCTGCTATTGGTGTGGCGTCTTTGCCAAAAGATGCGCAGGTTGAAATGGATGCAGTTATGGTTATTGAATAAGGTTTTAATATAAAATTCTTAACCACAATGGAGAGCCTGCCCCAAGAAGTGCTTTGGTTATATGGCGAACACAACGAGAATAGATTTTTTAACAGTGTTGTTTTTACTGAGTATTGTATTTGTAAAGATAAAATTAGTAACGGGGGCACAAAGAATATAATGAACACATTTTGTTTATTTTGGATTTAAAAAATATCTTTTACGTTGTGTTCGCCGTGTCCGTTGTGGTTAAGAATCATTTATAATATAACCCCCATAACAGAAATAAAAGGCGTTGGCCCTAAAGTCGCCGAAAAGCTGACAAAGCTGGGGATGACTTCTGCACAGGGCTTATTATTCCACTTACCTTATCGGTATGAAGATCGCACGCGTATCGTTCCCATTGGTAGCTTGCGCGTGGGTGACCATGCCGTTATTCAAGGCGTTATTGAACTCACCGAAATTAAATTTGCACGCAAACGTATGCTGATTTGCAGGGTGCGCGATGGTTCAGCATTATTAGTGTTACGGTTTTTTCATTTTACCCAAAGTCAAAAATCAAATTTAGCGCGCGGCAAAACCGTCCGTTGTTTTGGTGAAGTGCGGCGTAGTGGCAGCCATCTGGAAATGACGCATCCTGAGTACAGTATTTTATCTGCAACGCAGGCAAAGGCTGATTTAACCGAGGCGGTAGAGGAAACACTCACCCCTGTTTATCCTGTTACCGAAGGCCTGCACCAGATAAGTTTGCGCAACATGGTGAATAATGCATTTGATTTATTGAATGCAGGTACATTAATTCTCGATGACTACCTTCCGACAGTGTTACTGAATAAATACAATTTCTCAAACTTAAAAGAAGCACTTCGATTTGTACATTATCCCCCACCGGATGTATCACTATCTGATTTACAGGACAATCAACACCCGATGAAACAACGCCTGATTTTTGAAGAGCTGTTAACTCATATACTTAGTCTTCGCCAATTACGTGCAAGAGTAAAAGAAAAGCCGGCTTGCATCATTAAGTCGTCACAACAAAAAACCAATACCTTTAAGGCTACTTTACCGTTTGAATTAACCAACGCACAAAGAAAAGTTATTGCGGATATTGAAGGTGATTTGTTAAAACCTTCGCCGATGCAACGTTTGGTGCAGGGTGATGTGGGTTCTGGTAAAACTGTAGTGGCCGCCATTGCTGCGTTGCAGGTAATTGAGTCTGGTTATCAGGTTGCCATTATGGCGCCAACAGAAATTCTCGCCGAGCAGCATTACACTAATTTTGTAAACTGGTTTGAGCCACTTGGTATTAAGGTTGCGTGGTTAAGTGGCAAGTTAAAAGTCGCGCCGCGTCGTGAAGCGATGGCTTTAATAGAATCAGCCGAGGCCAGTATTGCCATTGGTACCCATGCCTTATTTCAGGACGAGGTGGCGTTTAAGAATTTGGCTTTGGTGATTATTGATGAGCAACACCGTTTTGGTGTGCATCAGCGTTTGGCCCTTAGAAACAAGGGGGTAAGTGATAAGCATGGCAAGCAACGTGCACCCCATCAACTGATTATGACTGCAACCCCGATCCCGAGAACACTCAGCATGACAGCTTACGCTGATCTGGACTGCTCTGTTATTGATGAACTACCGCCGGGGCGAACGCCGGTGGAAACAGTGGTACTGCCGGATACACGTCGAGTTGAAATTGTTGAGCGGATCATTAAGGCATGTGAGCAAGGTCGGCAAGTATATTGGGTTTGCACCTTGATAGAAGAGTCGGAAGTTTTGCAATGCCAGGCCGCCGAAGATACTTATAATGAATTGAGTGAAGCCTTTCCCGATTTAAAAATTGGCCTGGTGCATGGCCGAATGAAATCTGAACAAAAAGAACAGGTGATGTCGGCTTTTAAAAATACCGAGTTACAGTTACTAATAGCAACAACGGTGATTGAAGTGGGCGTAGATGTACCCAATGCCAGTTTAATGGTAATTGAAAATGCCGAACGTTTAGGCTTGTCGCAGTTACACCAGCTGCGCGGTCGAGTGGGACGGGGTGAGCAGGCAAGTGCCTGTGTATTAATGTACCGCGCACCGTTATCACAAAATGCAAGAACTCGGCTGGACACTATGCGCCAAACCAATGATGGCTTTAAAATAGCACAAAAAGATTTAGAAATCCGCGGCCCCGGTGAAGTATTAGGTACTCGGCAAACAGGGTTACAATTATTAAAAATTGCCGACTTACAACGTGATGCTGCGCTTATTCCCAAAGCCAGTGCAGCTGCCGAAGAGCTGGAACGGAAGCATCCTGAAAATATAGCTCCCCTTATCCAACGTTGGCTGGGTGATGCAAGCCGTTATGCGGATGTGTAGTTTGGGGGTAAAGTAAAAATCCCTTTTAAATTTATTTTTTCTACCCGCAAACTATGTTTAAATAACCTGAACTCGGGATAAGACATTCAGAGGTTATTCACCGGACAGGAAGCCGGGATTATCCAATAAAGACACGCAAAACATGCCATCCATGGCGACTCGACTGCCGCGTCCTTGCGGCAGACGGTCTTTATTGGATAATC
>JAJRZT010000075.1 GCA_024275115.1 Gammaproteobacteria bacterium | reverse complement strand
TCATTAGACATGTGTCATTAAATTTACTGAAACATGAAAAATCAAAACGCAGTATTTCAGGTAAACGCCTCAGGGCGGCGTTTAATGATGAGTTCAGAGATAAGGTGTTGTGTAGCCTGTGATTTTAATGATTTTGCCCTGTCCTTCACCTGACACCGAGGATTTATGAAACATCGAAGTATATGCTGTATCATAGCAAGTCTGTAAATCAAGTTTCAGAGTAATCAGGTCAAAGCAATGAAAGTATTAATTATTGGCGGCGGTGGTCGCGAACATGCATTAGCGTGGAAAGCGGCACAGTCGCCACAAGTTAGAACCGTGTTTGTCGCACCCGGTAACGCCGGCACAGCCACTGAGCCCAAGCTGCAAAACGTTGAAATTAATGCAGAAGATATTGATGGCCTGCTTGCCTTTGGATTGCAGGAAGAGATTGACCTGACCATTGTTGGCCCCGAAGCCCCTCTCGTTGCCGGTGTTGTCGATGCCTTTACAGCATCCGGTTTGAAATGTTTTGGCCCCACTAAAGCCGCCGCCCAACTTGAAGGTTCAAAAGCCTTTAGTAAAGACTTTCTCAAAAAACATCACATCCCAACTGCCGCTTACGCTGTATTTACCGAAGTCGAACCCGCTATAGCCTATGTTAAACAACAAGGTGCGCCCATTGTCGTTAAGGCCGATGGCCTCGCCGCCGGCAAAGGCGTTATTCTCGCCCAAACAGAAGACGAAGCCATCACCGCCATTAAAGATATGCTGGCCGGTAATGCCTTTGGTGAGGCGGGTTCGCGGGTGGTCATCGAAGAGTTTTTACAGGGCGAAGAAGCCAGTTTTATCGTTATGGTCGATGGCGAACATGTGTTGCCGATGGCTACTTCACAGGATCATAAAGCACGTGACAATGGTGACTTAGGCCCCAATACCGGTGGTATGGGGGCTTACTCCCCTGCACCGGTTGTTACTGACAGCATTTATAAACAGGCCATGCAGGATGTAATTATGCCCACCGTACAAGGGATGATTGATGATGGCCATCCTTACACGGGCTTTTTATATGCTGGCTTGATGATAGATAAAACCGGCAAAGCCAAAGTGCTGGAATACAATTGCCGCTTTGGTGACCCGGAAACACAACCGATTATGATGCGCCTGCAATCCGATCTGGTTAAACTCTGCCTTGCGGCTGTCGATGGCAAACTCGACACCGTGCAGGCCAACTGGGATCCACGTGCCGCACTCGGCGTGGTACTCGCTGCCGGTGGCTACCCTTACGACTACAGTAAAGGCGACGTTATTTCGGGTCTGGATACTCCTGTTGAAAATAGCAAGATATTCCACGCCGGCACTACGCTAAAAAATGGCCAGGCCGTGACTCAGGGTGGGCGGGTATTATGCGCCACCGCATTGGGTAATTCGGTCAGTGAAGCACAAAAAACAGCCTATAAACAGGTTAAAAGTATTCATTGGGATAAGGTTTATTACCGTACCGACATTGGCTACAGGGCAATAGATCGTGAAAAATCGGCTAACTAGCCGCTATCTTCGTTAAAATAGCGTCAAACAGATGGGTACTTGCACATATTTAGTGCGCATTTGTCGCCAGTAGAAATAAACGGCGCTGCCTCTACTTTTCGCCCCCGGTTTTCGATAGAATACGCCGTTCGCACGATCCGGCACTGGCGCATGCTCAACAGATAACAATGGCAGCGCAGCGTTGAAGCAAAACGGCATTCAACCCTCTGGCTCGTAGCACCTAATTATAACTTTTAAATTTTACTCATTAAGGAGTTCGCATGTCTGCTAAACATCCTGTCATCGCGGTTACCGGTTCATCTGGCGCGGGCACAACCACTGTAAAAAATGCTTTTGAGCATATCTTTTTTCGTGAAAAAATTGATCCTCTGATTGTAGAGGGTGACAGTTTTCACCGTTACGATCGTGCATCAATGAAAGACGCCATTGCCGAGTTCGCAGAAAAAGGCAAACAACTGAGTCACTTCGGCCCAGAAGCCAACCACTTCGACTTAATTGCCGAAACATTCAACAATTACGGTGAAAGTGGCGGCTGCAAACGCCGCTATTATTTACACAGCGACGAAGAAGCAGAAGAGCATAATGCACGTTTGAACACCGACTTAACCCCTGGCCAGTTCACCCCATGGGAAGAAATGAAAGCCGGTTCTGACCTGCTTTTTTATGAAGGATTACACGGTGGTGTTGCCGATGGCGACATTAAAGTCCACGAGTTTGTAGACTTACTAGTGGGTGTTGTACCGATTGTAAACCTTGAATGGATCCAGAAGATTCACCGCGATAATGCACAGCGTGGTTACTCGGCAGACGCCATTGTGGATACTATTTTGCGTCGTATGGATGACTATGTGCATTTCATTACACCGCAGTTCTCACGTACCGATATTAATTTCCAGCGTGTACCCACAGTCGATACATCAAACCCATTTATTGCTCGTGATATACCAACGCCAGACGAAAGCTTTATTGTTATTCGTTTCCGTCGTCCAGATGGAGTGGACTTCCCATACTTACTCAACATGATCACGGACTCATTCATGTCACGCCCCAATACCATTGTTGTTCCGGGCAGCAAAATGGGCTTTGCAATGGAACTTATCCTCAATCCAATCATTCATGATCTTATTGAACGTAAAAAGAAAGCTTAAAATTTAAAAGCTTTTAAATAAGAGGCCGGGCACAGTTGCCCGGCTTTTTATTTTGTATTATTTTAGGGGTTGTTAACCTTTAGACTCTTCAGACTCTTCAGACTCAAAGCAACGAGCGACTAATGACAAGCTATACTCTCAGCCACGCAAGCGATCCCGACTGGCAAGTTGCTTTGCAACAATGTATGCAACAGTTACAGGAACAAAAACCACAAGAAATATCAGATTCAAGTTGTACTCTGGCTTTTATTTACGTCACCAATGACTACGCGCCTTATTTTAAAAAAATCATTACCGAACTTAGAATACTATTCCCATCCATTGACTGGATTGGCACCATCGGTCTTTCAATCTGTGTAACAAACACCGAATACGCCGAGCAACCCGCAATGGCCGTCATGTTAACCGACATTGAATCATCCCATTATCGTATTTTCAGGGAACAGGCCAGTGTTCAAAACAATAAAGACGCGTCACAGCTTCAGTTTGCCATTATACATGGTGACCCGCGCAACCCGATGTTAACAGAACAAATCGAAACACTCGCCGATACACTCGAGCCCGGCTATCTTGTTGGCGGCTTAACCTCGGCGAAAGATTATTTTTATCAATATGCCGATGGTATAACGGAAGGCGGCTTGTCCGGTGTTGTTTTCAACAACGCAAACAACATCATGACCGGCCTCACCCAGGGTTGCAGCCCCATATCCGATACTTTCACCTTAACGGAATGCGAGCATCATATGGCGCTGAGCATTGACAACCGCCCAGCACTGGATGTTTTTAAAGAAAACATCGGTGAAATCCTTGCCCGCGACATTGACCGCGCGGCCGGTTATATCTTTGCCGGCTTCCCGGTGCAAGGCAGTGATACCGGCGACTATATGGTGCGTAATATTATTGGCATCGACCCGGACAACCACTTTATTGCCATTGCCGATGACTTAAAACCCGACAGCCCCATTATGTTTTGCAAACGAGACTCGCAAACCGCCATTGACGATTTAAAACGGATGCTAAGCTCCCTGAACAATCGTTTACAAGGGAAAAAACCCAAAGGTGCACTCTATATTTCCTGCCTCGGCCGAGGCCAGCATATGTTTGGTGACGTCTCCAGCGAAATGAAATATATTACTGAAGTATTAGGCGATATTCCCACCATTGGCTTTTATGCCAACGGCGAAATTGCTGGGCAACGCCTGTATGGTTTTACCGGCGTACTGACCTTATTTTTATAAAACTATCTTTTATAAGGGGACACTCATGGACTGCTTATTTTGTAAAATAATTAACGGCGACATACCCGCAGAAATTATTTATCAGGACGATGACGTACTGGGGTTTAAAGACGTGAACCCCCAGGCACCCACCCATATTTTATTTGTACCCAAAACACATATCGCAACAGTGAATGATTTAGCCACAAAAGACGCTGAACTTATCGGCAAACTTTTTTTAGCGGCAAAAAAAGTCGCTGCGGACACAGGCTTCGCAGACGAGGGTTATCGTTTAGTAATGAACTGCAATGCCGGTGCGGGTCAGACTGTTTTCCATATCCATCTGCATATGCTAGCAGAGCGCACTCTGCACTGGCCGCCCGGATAAAGAGGCTTTAATAAGATGCTATTTTTTAATAAGATGCTATTTCTTAATAAGATCCTGGGGCATCACCCTCACCCCACCGTTTAACACGCTCACATGAAAGCCGGCCTGCGCTAAAATAAAAGCCGCAGCCGAACTTCTGCGGCCGGTATTACAATAACAAATATATTGTTTATCTGTTTCGAGCTCATCCATCCGCATGCGTATTTCATGCAAGGGGATATTATTCGCTTTCGGTAAACGACTATGATGGTACTCACTGGCATGACGCACATCAAGCCAGATATCGCCTTTTAAGGCTCTTATTTTTGCTTCTTCCGGCGACACCCGGTTTAACATCGGCTCTTTTAATAAATGGTCAAAGTCTTGCTTAGACAGCTTCATTAAAACGCCATCGGTCATCATCGTAATCGATGCATTGCGCTGGCCACCCGAAACTAACGATTCTTCACCGAAGCTGGCACCGGCTTTTAATTGTGCTAATTCAATGGTACGCGTCACCTGCGCGTCGCCATCGGTTAACACGTAAAAAGTATCACCCGACTCACCCTGATGAACCACGGTCTCGCCTTTTTTCACCTTGACCGTTTCCATTCGATCCAGTAAATCTTTAATATTGGCTGGGGGTAAATTCTTAAAGGCCATAATGTGCCGCATGCGGCGCATCCAGGCGCCTTTTTCAACGGGTGCAGCATTGTCTGTCGGCACGATTTTATCACTACTGGCTTCAATCACTGTTTGTTTGTCACTCTTGTTAACCGCTGCTTCAGTATTGTCCTGACTCGCAGATTCGGTAACAACTTTCTTATCCTCTGCTACTTCGGGTTCCTTGTTTAGATCCATTTTTTGCTCTAATGCTGTTTCTTTTGTTACAGCTTGCGCTGCATTATCATCAGCAGCGTCTTCTTTTTCCTTTGCCGCTTTCTCCTCAACATGGCCTTGTGTACACCCTTCTGAAGCATTGTCTTTGCTCTGTTGTTTTACTTCGGCTGATTTTTCTTTATTTGGTTTTTCTTTATTTGGCTTATCTTCCTGTTTTTTCTCGCCCAGTAATTCTTCCTGTACCGCCAGTTGATCCCACATCATCATATAATCAAGAACACTGTTATCGATGCGTAAAAACTCAACCAGACCCAGCGCCACACAGGAAACTTGCCTTGGCTGGCTGTCATCTAATGGAAATTTTGCACTGTTATGGCGCGAGCTGATCACTTCATCAAAGCTGCCATCAGACGAACTGAGTTGCACGTCACCCTGCAATAAATACAATGTCTGGTTATCCAGATCACCTTCCCTAAAAAGGCTGACGCCAATGCTCACCCGCTCAACATAAGCCAGTTTGGCGAGCTCTTCTAAACGTTCGTTCGAAAGGGTAGAAAGAGGTTCTAAACACATTAAGCGTTCAATATTTATTGTTGAATTTTTAGCCATATTAATTCGTTTGCTTCGCTACAGGTTAATAAAATTATCAAGTTTAAACGCTATTGCTATTTTGTGTCAGGTTTTTCCTACAATTTATAGCCAAAAATAAGCACTACGTTGCAAAATACACACATAAATTAACAACTTCACCGAACAACACTAAAATACTAAAGTTTTCAGGCTTTCCAGTCGCTAATAGAGTTCATAATAATGAATAATATACCTGGGTTAAAAGATGCCGGAAATGTCGATAAACAATGTCGTTAAAATTCTACTCGACACTTTAAAAATACCCTACGCCAGCATTGAATGCCCCGACAGTATCAGCATAACAGAAAACTGGGCTAATCAGGCTGTTCCGGCAGAGCATCGAGTACGTATCGTATTAATGCGCGATGACAAGTCGTCCATCATGGCCATGATTCCAGCCAGCCATCAACTGAATCTGGAAAAACTAAAAACTGCACTCAAGCGCCAATCCTTGCGTTTTCTGGATATTAAAGAACACAAAAAATTTATTCACTATTTTATGACTCAGCCATGTCAGCTCCGTTTGCAAATGGGGGTGCAACTGATTATTGATGAAGCCTTAACAAATCTAGACACGGTTTATTTTGAGTCACCGATTTCAGGCCAAATCATTAAACTCAACGCGGGTCATCTTGAAAACATAGCAGCCGATGCCTTAATTGGCAGCACCTTTTCAGACCAACGTGAAAACCCGCAGAAAAGCAACAGCCCCGACTCGGTACAACAATTTAATTTAAAAGAACGCATTAACAAGATAAAGCAGTTGCCAACCATGCCCGAGGTGGCAACTCAGTTATTAAAACTGCGTAATAACAAAGATGCTACCGTTGAACAACTCGCTGAAATTATCATTTTAGATCCCGCCATTTCGGCTCAGGTTATTCGCTATGCTAACTCGCCTTTTTTTGGCCAGCACGGCAAAGTTAATTCCTTATCCGATGCTATTTTTCGTGTACTCGGTTATGAGTCGGTTATGCACCTGGCGCTAGGGATTGCAATGGGTAAAGTATTTAAACTGCCAACCGGTGGCCCAGTCGGGCAAACCCGTATCTGGCAGAACGCAACATACTGTGCCGCCTTATGCCAAAAGCTCGCCGCTAAAGCCAACTGGGACAAGCCCCTGCAACCGGGTGTGGCCTACTTAAGCGCACTGTTGCATAACATTGGCTTTATGGTAATGGGGCAACTCTTTAAACATGAATTTCAATGGTTAAATAAAGTCATTCAGGCTGAGCATGAAACCCCTGTTACCATCATTGAAGACAAACTCTTAGGTGTCAGCCACACCGAAGTAGCAACGCTATTAATGGAACAATGGAACATGCCGGGCGAAGTCATTGCCGCAGCCAAAGAACATCACAACGATGACTATGCAGGTGAGCATGATGGCTATGTCAAGCTCATCCAGATAGCAGACCGGTTACTTAAAAACCATAATATGTCGGATGCAGCAAGCGAGGAGATACCCGCCAAACTTTACAAATACTTTGGTTTAACCGAAGAGCAAATCTACGAAACAATGGATGAGATTTTACAGGGTAAGGATGATTTAGATGCCATGACAATGGCTATGATTGCCTAAGTATCCCTGATTCTGGTTCATTCATTTCAGGCTCCTTAAATCCGCAACCCACCTAAACGCTTCATAGACTGACGACGGTGCCACAAATAGCCCAATAAAAAACCAATAATAATGCCACCAATCAACCAGATAGTTGAAAAGCCACCACCAGGCCTGGCACTACTAATAATTTTTATTGCCTGGCTATGCTGAAGCTCTGCACGTTGTGTTTTTAAAGTATCAATTTGATCATTTAAAATTGAATTCGCTTCTTCAAGCGCAGTTTTTGTCTTAACAACATCCTGCAATTCCTGCTGTGCTTTTTTCTGCAGATTTTCTAAATCTTTTACCCGTAATATTGCCGGTGTTTTATCCGTCACATAAATATCTTTAATCCAGCCTTCCAACCCCTTATCGGTGCGGATTTTAATAAAAGGATCTCTCCGCTCTAACACCTGCAACTTCATGCCCGTTAAAACAACACCCACGGGTGCCGCAAGCTGGCTCGGCTCGGGTCGCACTCCAACACGCAGCTGATCATTAACAAAAACAGACTGAGCCAGAACACTGGCCGAAGATACAAGCAATACTAAATAAAATACCGCACTGAAATAACGCATATCAAAAATTTAATCCTTAAATTATTATCTTACATGATGCAAAATTCACACCTTAATATTCTGTTTTAACGGTCAAAACCTTAAGGACTTTAATTATAACCACGAAACAAGCGCATATATCAGTCTTTTCAGCTCATTTTGGTGATTATTTGTCTTTTTCGGATTAATTGCCGGATAATTGTGCCTCGAGATCAATGAAGATCCCATCCGCTTCAATAATAAGTGGCACGGACTGCAAAGACTGGCCACGACAAGGGCCATAAATACACACCCCATCCTCAGGTTGAAATAATGCACCATGCAAACTACAAGCCAGATAGCGCTGCTCAAAATCAAAGCACTGATCTTGCTGCCAGTTCAAATTCACACCCGTGTGTGGGCATTGATTTAAATACGCCACCAGTTGATTATCACCATAGCACACCAGTAAAATATCAATCTTACCACTGTGAACCGCATTCTGAATTGGAATATTCAGAGTCATACACTGTGGTGCGCTTAAGCTGTTCGCTTCTGATATTTTTATTAGCTCACTCATTACAAAAGACAGCATAACAAAATAAGAATTGACTAACGTAGTTTTTAATTTTATTTTACAGAAAATGAAAAAAAACCTTGTATAATAGTGCTAAATGATTATAGTGTGCGCTATCTAGTATTTTACTTTGCATACATACCAAGCAAAATATTATAAAAAAAATTAATACTCATACCTAACAATCAGAAACAAGCGAAATCAGGAGTTATCATGGCCGCTAAGAAAAAAACTAAAAAGAAAGCAACAAAGAAAAAAGCAGCAGCAACTGCCCCAAAAATAAAAGCAATTAAAGAACCCTTTACTAAAACTCAGCTCTTAACTACCTTAGCTGAACGCACCGACATGAAGAAAAAAGACGTTGCGACTATCTTTGATGAGCTTGCTTTAATCATTAACGGCCATGTTAAACGCAATGGTGCTGGTGTCTTCACGCTTCCTGGATTACTTAAAATTAAAGTTGTACGTAAGCCTGCAACAAAAGCGCGTCCGGGAATTAACCCGTTCACAGGTGAAGAAACTATCTTCAAAGCAAAACCTGCACGCAATGTTATAAAATGCCAGCCATTAAAAGCATTAAAAGAAATGGCACTTTAAAATTTCGATTTTAAAATATGCATTACAAAAAACCGGGGCTAAAGCCCCGGTTTTTTGTTTTAGTATCATTACTTTTAAAAACAGAAATAATCCACAGACTACCGAACAAGCCACGCCAGTACTTCCATAGTCGAGCCCACTTCGCCATCCACCACTCCAGCATGAGCTTGCTGACCCGCAGCTTTATTATTTTTTAAAAAACGGGTCATTAATAATGTTTGCATACCAACGGCCTTTGCACCGGCCAGTTCATCACTGCCACCATCACCAATAAACAAACATTCCGCGGGCTGCACCGACACAAGTTCACAGGCATGCTGGTAAATGCCGGCATCCGGTTTTTTTAAACCAACGGCGCAGCTAAACACGCTGTAGTCAAATAGAGGGGCTAACGGTGAATCTGACCAGGCCTGGACTTCAGCCGTCGAAGCATTAGAAATTAGAATGAGTTGATAATTTTGTTGTTTTAATTGTTCAATACCCTGCAACACATCGTCCTGAATATGCTTGGTTAAAGCATAGTTAAAACGCGCCTGCCGCTCATCGACTGCCTGTTGAATCAGCGCCAGAGGCATTGAAGGTGTGTGGCTATGAATAAGCGTTTGGATCACATCAAAGGCTTCGGTTGGCTGACAAATTTCATGCTGCTCACTAAAACACAGAGCATTCCACTGTTCACGCTCAAGGCCAAAAATATCGGCGGTCATCCGGCCAATAGAAAGCGGCACACTGCCAACATCAACCAGAGTTGAAAATAAATCAAAACACAGCACTTTAACCATTGAGTATAAATTAAATCAAAGCATACCTAAAAATCAATCCTTATCCCCAAAAAAGAGCCTTTTTCAAGATTACGCCCACTTGTTTCTGTCTTCAATTTGATCTTCACCCGCTGATAACCAAAATAAATATTGGCTTGTGGTGTCATTTGATAGCTGATGCTCATACTGTATTCACTAAATGTGTCCGCGTCAGAAAAGGTGGTTACATTCGGTGCCATATAGTAACTAACACCAATGCCAAAACCTGCCCAGTTTTCGGGACTTAGCAACAAATCACCACCCAGTGCAATTAAAGCCGCGTTACTATTATTAATGCTCGTATAGTACACGCGGCCACCCACCGAGAGTTTAAGCGCTGCACTCTGGTTTTCGTGTTGTACCTGCACCCCCATATGCAACAAAGTCGTATTACCCGTTCCAGTCGCCAATACTCCCACTTCAACATCGAGGCTGCCAATTTCCTGCCCCCATGCCTCGGTAATATAAATAAAGCGCAGGCTATCTTCACCAAGCACGGCCCGCACACCCTGTGCTTTGAGTGGCATACTTATCAGTAATAACAGAATCCCGGTACTAATCAATCTATGCATAAGTTTCCCTTAACCGCCCTTATCGTTCTAACTGGATGAATAACGGGAAACATGCATATTTCTTGCCATACCCCCCCTTTTACTGAACGGCTAGATTTACGGGGCTTTTTTATGGCTTTGGCACAAGGCTTAAATACAGAATATTTTACGGCTTCTCGGAAGGGTCACTTATAATTTTTTCGATATTGTTCACCATCGATGCCGCACGTTCAGGCGTTGTAGGTAACTTCCCAAATTGCAGTGTGATGTCATGCCGGTTGTGAGCATCTAAATCGATTCGATCCCGTACTTCGGGGTTTTCTTTAATAAAATCAAGGAACAGATCACAGTCCAGACGCACCGCCTCAACCGGCGTAATCGCCGTTACCGATGCTCCCCGTGGTGCGCCGGTGAGTATCGACCACTCGCCAAAATAATCACCGGCACGCATTAATGCAAGGTTAATTTCTGAACCGCCAAAATTATGTGTTACTCGCGCCGTTCCGTAGATAACAACGTAAAGTGCATCACCTGCTTCACCTTCTTCTACAATTTTATTGCCTTCCGGGATAGCCACTAACGAAGAACGTTCAACCAGATCCTGAAGCGCCTCGTCCGATAAATAACGCAAGGAAGCAACGCCGCGCAACGCTGTTTTTGTAATACGCGATTGGTACCGTTGAATAATAGCTGCCCTTAATAACCTATTCTGATCAACCACTTGTGTTAGGATTTCACCCGGAATTTCCAGTAAAACAGATGGTTTACTTACCGTGACGGTTGAAACACGTGGAGAATGATAGAGCGCCGATATTTCACCAAAAATCTCTCCCTGCCTTAAATGGGCTAAAATAACACTTTGCTCAGCATCTGATTTACTCACTTCCACTTCACCAAAAACCAGAATAAAAACCCGGTCGCCTTGCTGGCCATGCTCGCACAGGACTTCACCTGGCAAAACACTGCGCACCACACCATGATCGAGTAAAAATTGCCGTTGTTCAACGGTGAGTAAATCACCAAAGGCGGTCTCACTGTCCATTGCATTTTCAACGGCATTCATTATATCGCTTGCTGCATTCGTCATTAACTTTCCCCGTTACTGTCCTTATGTGTAATCATCGGCTAGCTCAACGTTTATTTTAGGACATACTTCACAGTTTTTAAGGCTAATTATTAAATAGTCTGAACTAATTGTATTTTTTGCGAAATCAAACAAAATCAGACTATTTGCAAACACTTTTCGCGTCAGCCATTTCCCTCCATTTCAGCCGAATGCTATAGTTAGGACTGGTCTTACAACAAAAATAGCTCATCTACATTTAATTTTTGAGGCAAACTTTTCAGGGCAACTAAAGCACGATGTTAATCCCGATTGAGAAAAAACCACAATGGCAAAACCCGCCTATTCTGAGCATTATATTAATCTTAATCTCTGTCGGCGCTTATTTTACCTGGCAAAATAACGATAAAGAAAATGAAGCCATCGCCTTTCAGTATTATATTCAATCCGGGTTAGCCCGGATTGAAACACCTGCCTATATCGAATACGCAGAAAAAAAAGATGCCGCAACAATAAAAGAATTATTAGCACAACAACCTCAGCAGGCCTACCGCTTCGCGTTAAAAAAAATCATGGTCGATGGCCCGTTCCTGTCACAACTCGATGCCTATAAAATAATTAAACCCGACCATCCTCAATTTAAAATATGGTTGCAAAAACATACTGAATTTAAACGTCTGTTAAACCGTATTGTTAAATACAAGTACGGGCTTAAACCCTATCAATATGATTTTCAATCGCTGGTTATTCATAATTTCCTACACGATGATATCAGCCATTTGATTCTTAATATGCTTTTTCTTTTTATGTTTGGTTTTGTTATTGAGCTTGCAATTGGTCGCAGTGCTTATTTATTTGTGTTCCTGGTTTCGGGTATAGCATCCGGTACCACGCTGATATTGCTGGAGCCAGATGCAGCCTACTGGGTCGTTGGCGCTTCGGGCGCCATTGCCGGGCTGGTCGGCTTTTATACTATGCTGTATGGCAGGCGAAGAATTCGTTTCTTTTACACTGTCATCGTTTATTTTGGCTATGTTACTGCACCCGCACTGATACTATTACCCGTCTGGCTCATATATGAATTACTCAATCAGTACCTTTTTCTTGATCAGGTCAGCAACCTGTCCCATATTGGTGGTCTGCTAACCGGTGCCGCGCTGGGTCTCATTTATAAACGCTACCCGCAGTTAATCCACGCGGAAACCATTCAGGATAATTCACAGCAGTTCAACTTTAAAAAGAAATTTCAGTACGCTATTGAGTTGGTCGCGCAACTTAATTTTAACAAGGCACATAAAATACTCAATGAATTGCTGATTAACCAACCCAATAATATTGACGTGGTTAAACAACTTTATTTTTTAGAAAAAATTCACCCTGACACCGATCAATACCATGTTTTCGCTCATCAGCTAATTAAGCTCGCTGGCGAAAAATCAGGCTATGAAAAATTAATTCATCGCGTGTACACTGAATATTCAAAAATAGCTAAACCTTCTGCCAAGTTCACACCGGATCTACTCTATTATCTCGCCACTCTGTTTTCAAATAATCATTATCTCGATGATGCCGAAAAAATATGCCATTACCTTCTTAAGCATGATGGTAATACAGATAAACAACCTGAATTATTACTCAGCTTGATCAATGGCCTTCGAAAATCAAACCGCACCGAGCAGTATGTGAAGTATAAAGATTTGCTGGTTAAAGACTTCCCCGACAGCAAACAGGCAAGAATAGCTGTTACTTATTAATACAAACCGATTCTTTAGAATTTTTCAGATTGAGTAACCGATTTAAGAATACCAAGATACTCCCGCACTTCTTCTATGCCCTTGTTTTGCGGGTAACGTTCCAACACAAAATGTAATATATTAATCGCCTTGTCATCCTGATTAAAATGATCAGACATAATCCGCGCAACTATCAGATAAGCCTCGGGTATCTCTGAATAGGCAGGGTGATCTTTATGTAAGTTATTGAGCAGATGCATGGCTAGCCGGTGCTTACCACTATTAACAAACGCAGATGCCATGGCCAGGCGTTGTGCGGGCTTAACTAAAGTAATTTCCGAATCTTGTTTGTAACAGGCAATAAAGACTTTCATTGCCTGAGTAATTTTCCTCTCATCCATCAACCGCCCAACAAAATCAGCACAATGTGTTCTGGCTGCATCAACATTACCCAGCAAGTGCAACAACTTCTGGTAATAACCACGTGCATGCATGTCGCTGGGATGCTCTGCGATTAATTTTTCCAGCCTTTGCATAGCCTGAGTATATTCGCCTTCCTGAATCAGGATTTCAATATCAACCATTGTCGGCATTCTCAGTTTAAAAACCGAACCATCATCCGTTTCAAGCGAGCTACTTGAAACTTCAACATCTATACCAAAGCCGATTTTTTCATGATACTGATACAACACATAGCCCAGCATATTAAAAATACTGAGTAAAAAAAACATACTGATAAAAATATCAACACTTAAATAAAACTCTTCAGGAATTAAGCGATTAACATAATAAATAGCGGCAGCCGCTGAACTTAACATCATAAAAAGAAACACACACAAAAGTACATAGGCAAAACCAATGTTTTTTACAATATGAAAATGCAGCAATGGATTAAAGGCACTGGTAAAACTGTGTTTAACAGCCAGCACCATGACACTGGTTGGCAAAAAGAAAAGTGTTACGAATAGAATTGCATAAAATAAATAGTCATAGTCTATCTTCTGGCTATAATTATAAACCATATAGTTGAGGGCAATAATAAAAAAGATATTGAGTATATGCTTAAAGGGGAGTTCCAGATCCCGCGTAATCATCTCCAGTGAAAAAGCACGTGCCAACAAATAACCATGAGAGGTATCTTCCAGAACAACATAAGCGTATTTCATAAAAACAAGAATACTGAGCACAACAGCAAGAATACCAAATAATGTACTCCCGAATGCTGCGATCACTGCAACAAGTAAAACCATAATCCCCATTG
Source organism: Gammaproteobacteria bacterium (assembly GCA_024275115.1). Classification (GTDB taxonomy): domain Bacteria; phylum Pseudomonadota; class Gammaproteobacteria; order UBA6429; family Thiohalophilaceae; genus SZUA-37. Next base: position 4,859 of record JAJRZT010000075.1, on the reverse strand, counting down.
GAACGGCATTGAACGGGTACATAAAAAAATAATGCAGCCGTTGCCAGAAGGGCAATACTACATTTTCTGCTCCCACAACAGCCAATGATTCACCACAAATAACACAATGCGGCGCTTTATCCTGGTGAGGTTTAACACAATTAGTACAAAAATTAATGCGACAGGAATGGCATGACCATCGTGCGGGTAAATCGTAATGGTATTTGCACGCTATTTGTGACATAGAGACATTAACTTTTTATATCAAAGGTATGGCTAAAAATATTAGCCTATATATAATAGATTAACTATTCAAGCAGGATTACAAAATGAAACGCTTTTTACGAATACTGGCTGTTATGCTGTTCTCTTTTAGCTCACTGGCCTATACATCACTGCTATCAGCATCTCAAGCAACCGTGTCAACACAATGGCTGGAAGAACATCTTGATAACCCCACTGTTGTTGTTATTGATATGTCAGATGAAACCCAATACCAGCGTTTTCATTTAAAAAATGCCATACATCTGCCTTACCATGTACTTAACCAAAGGCTTAAAAATGGTGTTTCTGTCAGTATCGGGCGCAATAACATTATAAAACTGCTCGGCTTGCTAGGTATAACCAACAGCAGCCATGTTGTTATTTATGATGACATGGGGGGGCTGCATGCTGGCCGCTTATTCTGGGAACTTGAACGCATTAACCATAAGCGTGTGTCATTACTTGATGGTGGCCTGGTTAAATGGATATTAGAAGGTAAACCGGTAACCGCAACACCTTACCCGCCGGGCAAAAAAACAAATTACCCGCAACCCAAACTGACTAAAGATATCCGTTTAGCCAGCATTGAAGAAGTGTTACCCGCAACACGTGCAAAAGGCACATTACTGATTGATGTGCGCACTAAAGAAGAATACGCGGGGCATGTCAAGCAACGCCGTAGCGGACATATTCCGGGGGCTCGGTTGTGGAGCTGGGATAATGCCGTTGATTTTGATAACCAGTTTAAATTTAAACCCAAAAGTGTTCTGGAAGATGAGCTGAAGAAAATCGGTTTAGTTAAAAAAGATCAGCCTGTTATTCTTTACTGCCGTTCGGCACACCGTGCATCACAGTCGTACCTTACCCTACGCTATCTTGGCTTTACCAATGTAAAGGTGTTTGATGGCTCAATGAAAAAATATGCAAAAACCGCAAATGCACCGCTCACAAAGGGTTTAAAACCTTAGGCGAATTTACTCTTTAAATAATCAATCTGCAGCAACAGTGCGGTCTTTTGCCCAGCGCCTCAGACGCTCAATGGGTTCAGCCATCACAACAGATAACGGTTTTGTTTGTGATATTGCTTTTAGTATCAGTGCGTCATTGACCTCTGTATGGTTGGCATGTGCCGCATAAAAAGCTGATACGATAGCCTGTTCAATTTCCGCGCCTGAAAAACCTATCGCATGTTTGGCCAAATCCCCCACATTAAAAAGCGCTGTGTCAAGCATGCGGCGTTTTAAATGAATTTTAAAAATACTCACACGTACAGCATGCTTTGGTAAGTCCACAAAAAAAATTTCATCAAAACGCCCTTTGCGAATTAATTCGGGCGGCAAGGCATCAATATTATTTGCCGTTGCAACCATAAAAACCGGTTTATTTTTTTCTGCCAGCCAGGTTAACAAGGTGGCTAATACCCGCTGGCTCGTGCCGCCGTCATTGTCCGAGGTACTTAAACCTTTTTCAATTTCATCCACCCATAACACACAAGGCGCCATCACCTCGGCTGTTTGCAGAGCTTTACGTAAGTTCTTTTCTGTTTCGCCGTGGTACTTATTGAATAAAGCCCCAAAATCAAGATGCAGTAATGGCAAACCCCAGATACCGGCAACCGCTTTTGCGGCAAGCGATTTACCACAGCCCTGCACCCCCAGTAATAACATACCTTTGGGCGGATTAAGGCCGGGGATTTCTTTAACAAAGGCCTGCTTGCGTTGTTTTAACCACTGTTTGACAACTCTAAAGCCCCCCACATCCGAAAATTTCTCGGTCTGGTACTCAAATTGTAAAATACTGTTTGCATTAAGGAGCTCATACTTTGCTTTTAAAACTTCTGGAATATCCGATTCGGTGATGGCACCGTCATCGTAGATTGCACCGCGTGCCAGCCGTTTCACTTCGGTTAAAGTCAGGCCAGTTAGGTTACCCAGTAACATTTCATAAGCCTGTTTATCGGCTTTAACCCGCCGGTCATTGTTTTCTTCCGACCAACTGTCAGCTATTTTTTTAACTTGCTGTGCAATCTGTTTTCTGCTCGGCATACTAAGCTGAAAACTGGCGCTAAAGTTACTCAATTCATCAGGAATAAGCAGATTATGGCTGAGTAACACAACGGTACGTGGTGCATCGGCATAGCCAATAGCAATGTCTTTTAATAAACGGACATGCAAGGGATCATCCAGATACGGATGAAAGTCGGTTAAAATAAAAACGCCCGGATGCAAGCTTGCTTTAATGTGTCCTAAAACATCCGGTGGTTGCGCATTATGCCGTTGAGGAGAAAAACCTTCTTCAAGGCGCAATAGACCCTCGGTAATGCTCCAGCGATATAAAGGTATCAATAGTTGACGGGCAACCGAAGTCAGTAGTGCTATCGCACGACGTTCTTCTTTTGTTTCTAAAGAAATTATCGGTACACGGGACTGAACCAATAAGCTTAAATCGTGTGAGTCCTTCATTATTTTGTTTTTTTATTTCTCGGTACAAACAGGGTAGTAATGGAATACCAGTGATGCTGTGTTGCTCGTAAATAAAAAGAAACCTTCCCCGCTATTTTGTTAAATCCATGCAGTTGAATCAGTGCTCTGAATCTATAAATAGTAAATTAAACGTGCCTCAGGGAAGGTGCAAGCAAAAGAGCCGCCTGACTTTAAAGCTAAGTGCTATTTACACCTTAAAACCTGTCTCATAGTATACGCAATATTGGGGTAAACTGCAGGGTGCAAAATCACATATTTAGCCCATACCAGTAAAAGCCTGATACATAATAAAAGCATAAGCTATTGAAATTTAATGATTTATTAGTCTCTGAAATTTTCATACTGAACTGGAATTTCCAGATTTGCTTCCTTTAAAAGTGCAATAGCGGCCTGTAAATCATCCCGTTTCTTGCCAGTAATACGCAGTTTTTCTCCTTGAATCGCTGTTTGTACTTTCAACCTGGCGTCTTTGATGAGTTTAATCATTTTTTTGGCATCGGCCTGCTCAATACCCTGGCGCAGTTTCACCAGCTGTTTAACTTCTTTGCCCAGCGGGGTATGCGGCTGAACGTCCAGGCAGAATATATCAATGCCTCGCTTATGCATTTTATTCTGAAGAATATCAAGCATTTGCTTTAGCTGGAATTCGGCTTGTGCGCTCATATTAATCGCTTCATCCTGGCGTTCAAATTTGGCATTCGCGCCTCTAAAGTCAAACCGGGTGGCCAGCTCACGGTTAGCCTGGTCAACCGCGTTGGTTACTTCGTGCATATTGATTTCAGAAACCACATCAAATGAAGGCATAGGGCATTCTCTCTAGTTAATCCCGCTGTATCGGTGTTTAAAGTTTAGTTATAATAGAATAGTCAGTTTGCCAACTCGTCTGTTACGGGCTAAACAGCTATTTATTATACTTATATATTATAGATATTTATTTCTAGCAATATTTGTTTAAAAAACATATCTATAAAGACAAAATTTAAGGTAGTCATAAAATAATGTCAATCGCTATAAAATCAATTTTAAAATTAGCCCTTCTTGCTGGCCTTTCAGGCTTTATCTTTTCAGGTTGTGCAACCGTACAGAGCGAAAGACTTGCTATACAGTGCAGTTCAGGCCTGGCAACGGCTAAAGCAGAGCTTGAAGACGCTAAACTAAATGGCTTTAGTAGCCGGGTCGCGTGGAGCAAAGCTGCGACATTACTGGCAGCCGCAGCTATTCAGCAGCAATTTGACAAATACCCAAACTGTGTCAATAAAGTTGCCCGAGCGCGTTATTATATTCGACGCAGCCAGGAAAAGTGAACAAAAAAAATACCTCTTTCAGAAAACAGGCATCTCAAATATAAAAAACCAGCCGAGGCTGGTTTTTTATTTGCTGGCTAAAGTAACTTTCATTATGGGAAAGCCGGGATATTGGGCTCCAACCCTTTCATGTCGGCTTCAGGATGATGTCGGGTTACCATCTCACTAATTTCAGCTACTTTTTCAACGGGCACATCAACGATAAAAAGTATCTTACCACTTGAAAGTTCCTTTTCGAAACGACGATGCCGGGTATTAGGTACATTAACTGCAATCAAAAATGAGGAAAATATCCCTAAAAACAACCCAGCAAAAAAGGTTAACATAATAGTAACACCTTCATACCCGGGTGAGACCATTCCTAAACTAACCACTATCGCTCCTAAGACAACCCCCGTTAAACCTCCAACGGGGATCCCCCTTTGGATAGAATGAATTAAATCACTTTTCTGCAAAATATTGGCTTCGGGCAGGTCATTTAAGTCAACATCTTCTCTAGCAATAACATGCATCTTGCTTTCGGCAACACGTGACAATAAAAGCTCATTATGAATAGCACGAGCAAGGCTAACATCTGGAATCATGAAATACATACGACGAATCATAGTTATCACCTCCATTATTATAATCTGAATAAACCACTGTACTACTTATAGTATAGTGCAAGTTGATAAAATATCTGATCCCGCCCTTTAAAAGGGCTATAAATAGAGTCTATAATTATTTTTTTATGAGTAAATAACTTAGCAAAAACACCCTAACATGCTAACGTTCATATAGTATTTTAATAAGACTCATTAAAAATGTTTAAAGCTCTTCGAATATTTAT
>JAJRZT010000074.1 GCA_024275115.1 Gammaproteobacteria bacterium | reverse complement strand
ATGTGAACATGGCCTTAACCGAACCCGATGGCCTACTCACCGCCAGTGAACGCCTCACGCCAGAACTCGTCCTCAATGCTTACAAACGTGGTATTTTCCCCTGGTATTCCGAAGGCCAGCCCGTATTATGGTGGTCACCCAATCCTCGCTGTGTGTTATATCCCGAAAGATTTCATGTTTCACGAAGTTTTAAACGCGTACTCAATAACAATCCGTTTGAAATCAGAACCAATACCGCCTTTCGAGAGGTCATGCTTGCATGCGCCGCGCCGAGAGCGTTTACAAATGAAGATGAAGTCGGCACCTGGATTACCGATGAGATGCTAGAGGTTTATTGTCAGCTGCATAAAATGGGTCATGCACATTGTGTTGAATGCTGGCACGACAATCAATTAGTCGGTGGTATCTATGGCATCGTCATTGGTGATTTATTTTTCGGTGAATCCATGTTTAGTAGAATGGATAATGCCTCAAAAATTGCTATCCATTATCTCAGCCAGACCATAAAACCTTTCTTCATTGATGCACAGGTACATTCACCCCATCTGGAATCACTGGGTGCCGAAACCATAGACAGGCAGATTTTCATCGATACCATATTAGCTCATGAGCACTTATCACTAAATATCTAAGGAAGGTAACGCGCGAATTCGTTATAATTCACTTCTTTTAAACGCACACAATATAGCTTGGACTCCATATGCATTTTATCGAAACCCGCGGCAATGATGGCCAACACCCACAAAAAGTCAGTTTTTCAGAAGCCATTCTTGCGCCTATCTCCTCTTTTGGCGGTCTGTATTCTCCTGAATCCTTACCTGACCTTGTAACTGCGTTTCTAACAACCCATTTAAATTCAGACTACAAAACATTAGCACGTGCAGTACTAACTGCTTTTGAAATTGATATTGATACTAACATTATTGACCAGGCACTTAGCCTTTACGATGCGTTTGATGATCCATCAAACCCCGTTCCTGTTGTTAAAGTAAGTGATCACTTATACGTGAGTGAGTTATGGCACGGCCCCACCCGTGCTTTTAAAGACATGGCACTGCAGCCATTTGGTACTGTACTTTCTTCTATTGCACAAAAACGTGGCGAACATTATTTAATATTAGCCGCCACTTCTGGCGACACCGGCCCTGCTGCTCTAGAAACATTTAAAAACAAAGAAAGCGTACAGGTTGCCTGTATGTACCCTGTTGGTGGCACGTCCGATGTGCAACGCTTACAGATGGTAACGGAAGATGCAAAAAATTTAAAAGTTATCGGTGTTAAAGGTGACTTTGATGACACTCAAAACGCACTCAAACAATTACTCGCATCAAAAGAATTTAAAGACACTTTAAAAGAAAAAAACATTCATTTGTCCGCCGCAAACTCGGTTAATTTTGGGCGTATTATTTTTCAAATTATTTATCACATTCATTCTTACCTGGAACTGGCACGACAAAAAGCCATTGAAGTTGGCGAGAAAGTGTATCTCAATGTGCCGAGCGGTAATTTTGGTAATGCTCTAGGCGGTTACTACGCCATGAAGATGGGATTACCTGTTGAAAAAATTCTAATTGCTTCAAACAAAAATAATATCTTGACCGAATTAATCAATACAGGCGCTTACGATTTGAGAAATGCTGACGTTGTCGCAACGACGTCACCCGCGATGGATATTTTAAAATCGTCCAATATCGAGCGTATTTTCTTTGATCTGTTTGGCAGCGAACGCACGAAAGAACTTATGTTGAAACTGGATAAGGACAAACATTATCAATTAAGTGAAATAGAACTAGCGTCTATTCAATCTATTTTTGCTGCAGATTTCTGCGATGATACTGAAGGTAAGCAATACATTAAAGAGGCTTTTTCTAATGGCTATTTAATGGATCCTCATACCGCAACCTGCTTTAAAGCTTACGACACCTGTCGTGATAACAAGTCACTAAAAACCATTGTTTACTCAACCGCTGAATGGACAAAATTTTCACCTGTGATTGCCAATGCTCTCACCGGCGAACAGGATACACATGATATTGATGCCCTGAAATCCATCGCAAAAGAAGCAGGCATTGAAATCCCAGCGATTATAAATAGCTTATTTGATAAAGAAATAGCGCAGAAAGCTATCGTTGAAAAAGACGGGATCGAAAAAGAAATTCTTTCTTTTCTATAAATTCATTATTGCTGTTTTGGCGTATGCGTTCCCACGCGGGAGCATGGGAACGAGTAATCTGGCTTACAGTTTTTAAAAATTCCCATTTGCATTGATCTGTATGGATGCACTAATGTAGTGGACGCATGGAGCGCAGGAGCTACCATTTATGGGAAAAAATATTACCTAATCCAGATGTTCAACCCGAATCCGCACAACATCACCCTGCACCGACGCTAAACTTTCCACCGCTTTAATTGCTTTATTCACATTTGATTCGACACATTTTTGCGTCATCATAATCAAGTGCACACTGCTCTCACCCGCCGCAGGCTCTTTTTGTGAAACAGCTTCAATGCTAATGCTGTTTTTCGCAAACGTGTCAGACACTTCAGCCAACACACCTGGTTTATCGTCCGCTTGCATCCGCAAATAATAAGCGGTTTCAACATCGTCAATACCGAGAATTGGAGTATCACGCATCGCATTATTCTGAAAACCTAACAAAGGTACTTTATGCTCCAGTGGTGCATCAATGGTTCTAACAGTATCAATAATATCCGCTACCACTGCTGATGCAGTTGGCTCTGCACCTGCACCCGCACCGTAATAAAGTGTCGGCCCAACGGCATCACCCTGTACTAATACCGCGTTCATCACACCATCAACATTGGCGATTAAGCGTTTTTCTGGAATTAAGGTTGGATGCACGCGTAATTCAATGCCTTTATCCGTTTTACGCGTTATGCCTAAGTGCTTAATGCGATAACCTAATTCTTCAGCGTACTTCATATCTTCTGTGGTTATTTTACTGATACCTTCGGTATAAGTTTTTTCAAATTGCAGATCAATACCAAATGCCAATGAAGCAAGAATAGTTAATTTATGTGCGGCATCAATGCCTTCGACATCAAAGGTTGGATCGGCTTCTGCATAACCTAGCTCCTGCGCTTCTTTTAATACATCAGCAAAATCACGGCCTTTATCGCGCATCTCCGTCAAAATAAAATTGCCCGTGCCATTAATAATGCCAGCAACCCATTGAATCTGATTTCCCGCCAGGCCTTCACGCATGGCTTTAATAATCGGAATACCACCCGCAACCGCCGCTT
>JAJRZT010000073.1 GCA_024275115.1 Gammaproteobacteria bacterium | reverse complement strand
GGGTAGTTGGCTGTTGAAAGCTCATCTTCGATGCCCGCAGGAACCAGACGCTCCAGAATTATACCAGCAGCAGAAACATGTACCAGGCTTGGCGCATATTCTTCACTTATCCAGAAGCTACCGTCAGACAGGCGAACCATTGCTTCGGTATCCAGACCGTTAGCATCAAAAGCAATGCTGTTGCCTTTATTGTCATAGGCGTTTTCAGTAGCCATTGAGGTGAACGGATTAGGTAAGCCAGAAATCTGTTTGCCGTCGGTGTCTTTTAACTGGATGATTTCAGTAACCGTCCAGCCAGTTTTATGCTGCTTCTGTAGCTTGAAAATAGAAGGTGCATAATTGATTACTGGGAAAATTTTTCCTTTTGCGCAAACATCGCCACCGAAAACTTTTACATCGTCTTTGCATTTTACGTTAACGCCGCGGTCACCAATGGTATAAACCGTGTTGCTGTCGTCGCCAGGGTAGTGGTAAGCGCCACTGCCTATGCCTGTGGTGAATGTGATAGTGGTGTCATAATTTGCGCCATCTGAAAAATTTACGACATCGAGTGCGCGAACAAAATCTTGTGAATGTACTTTAAATTCATTGTGCTCGCCTTTAGAAGCGATGGCCTGCGTTGCTGTTAAAGATAACAGAACTGCGGCAGAAAGAATTTTCATTGATGTTTTCATCGAATAACTCCGTACGATTAAATTATTTTGTAAATTCCTGGCGTGGCAGTTAAAGATAACTCTTCACTTGCAGGAGCAGGATATTTTATTTTGTGCATGACAAAATATCCTTACAAATATAATGCGGAGATATGACAGTGCAATTTCATCTGAATGAAATTTATATGACGAACCGAGTACCAGCAAGAATGTTTATTGTTTCAGCATGCTGGTAAAAACCATGTGCTTTAGTAATTTTTTGCCATCCTGGCCGAAACGCAGTGGAGTGAAAGCATCTTGTTTTTATTCGCCTTCATTGAGCCAGCTTCTTAATCCAACGGCGCTGCTTTCTGCATTGTTTAACACCAGCCATTCATTGCTTTTGCCTTTGATATGTCCCCATACAATGCGATCGTATATGCCAAGGTAATCATGTTCAGACCACTTCTGCTCAAAGGCTTTGTTGGCGGCTGGAAATAATGCGATTTTCGTTGGGCTTTTTTCTGCATCAGCCAGCCCTAGTAACCAGGGGTTCCAGTAATTATCAATACTGTCAGGGGTGACAAAAAGTACAATTTTAGATGCTAATGTTATATTTCGCTTCAGAATGCCAGCGGTTTCCATGCTCGATTCCGAGGATAAGGCCGGGTCTTTTTTTTCAACATAAACGGATGTGCCATGACTTTCAAGAATACCGATAATCGTGGGTAAGTATTCATCATCCTGCGCTGAATAGGATAAAAAGGTTGCGCCGTCTTTATCGTGACGGTTGGCACTTTCAATGAGACTTTCAGAATATGTTTTCTCATTGGTTGATCTGATGTTATTGAATGTAAGAAAAGATGCCAACTATTCGTCTCCGGTTATTGTTAGCACCGTAATATATCAAAATTGCGGCGGTGACGGTTAACAAAAAAATTGAAAATGGGCTAATTTTTTTTAAACCACGTGGTCAGGGCGTTTAATCTTTGGTGCGAGTTGAAGAACAGCGGCAAAGCAACATAAGACACTACCGGCACAATGATTAGCAGCGCAAGCACGGTAACCAAAAGATGGTTGTCGCTTATGTTACGTGCCAGCCATGGCGGAATGTAATAAACCAGAGGCAGCAATGTTATAAAATTAAAAGCAGCTATCGCATGACGGTTTGGTTTTGCTGCCGGTTTATTTGTGTGCATGTTTTTTTACCCGGTGTGAATAACAACTAGCTGTACGTCACTCAAAGCTTCAAATTGTAATGAATCGCCTCGAAGCAGGTCACCTTGTTCGACAGATTTATTATTAGCCATGCCTTTGCCGCGTGCGAGATAAGCCATAAAGGGTTTACCGACTTCTATCTGTTGCTTGTTGCTCAACACAGCGACATCAAGTATTGTTTTTGCCGGAAAGTCAGTTTCACTATTATTTTCGCCACCATAGATGCGCGTAAGTTCACCGCATACAGGTTTATACACTTTGTAGTCAGCGGCCTGACCGGGCACTTCGGGTAACACCCACAGTTGCAGCATGCGGTTCCAGTCGTCATCGGGGTTAATCTCATTGTGAGAGAAACCTTCGCCGCCTGCGCGTTGC
>JAJRZT010000072.1 GCA_024275115.1 Gammaproteobacteria bacterium | reverse complement strand
GCCAGTGCATTTGTCACTTTTTGCACCGCTGCGTCACAGTCTTTGAGATTATGTCGTTTCGCCATATAGGCTGGATCATTATAAGCAAGCCATACCTGGCCTTTTTCATCTTTATAGGCCAGTGCTTTTTGTGGTAGATCTAAAGCAGCTGTTTGTGAACACTGCATTAATGGTGTACCTACTTTCGGGTTGCCGAATATCAATAGTTCGGTAGAACGTAGCGGTAAACCAACCTTGTCTGCCCCTGCTGTATGGTTAACCCGTTTAAAGATAGTCATGCCTTTTTTTGTTAATACTGCTTCCAGTTTGTTGATGGTTTCTGAAACACTGTGTGTGCTTTTTATTTTTATTATGCCATTTGCCTCGTTAGCGTATACGGTAGTGCCGGTAAGGCTGAGTAATACTGCAAAGCAGGCAAGAATTTTTGAAATTTTGTGGCTCATGTTCTGGCTCCTGTTTATGGTTTAAATGAAGATGCCATGGAATATACTTTGTGATGTGAATAACGTAAACAAAAAAAGAGGGGTTCTTTCGAACCCCTCAAAGCGTATATCACATAGCAGAATGATTAACGCAGGATAAATATTTATTATTTGGAGAAATGTTTAGAAAATATGTGTTAGCTGTATTGCATAACGTTGACTAACGCCGTCAAGATTTGCGTTTGGTCCTTTACCTGCATCCCAGTCAACCGCTTCAAAGGTACGGTCGGATACTTCCATGTTGATACGGGTTTTTTTGTTGATATGATATTGAGCACCAAGCGTAATAGTGTTGAATTGCATTTCAAATGTTTTGCCTTTGTTTGGTCCACCTGCGAATGCTCTGTCGTCTGTTAAACGATTGTACACATCATAACGCAGGTCGATTTCCCATTTAGACTTGCCAATATACCAGCCACCTTCGAGGTAATAACCATTGGCTTTGCCATCAGCGCCTTCGCCACCGGCGGGAGCTGCTGTATTAATGTCAAATGATGATTTGTCCTGACCGACAAAGATCATGCCTTTACCCTGCATGTATTCAGCTGAAACGCGGAAAGGTTTTTTCAGATATTTTATACCCAGACCACTACGGTCACGATCGTGTGCTATAGGGTTATATGTGTCGTCATCAGTAGAATCTAGCAGGCGTTTACCTGTCTGTCCCCAGGCAAACATTTTCAGACCCTGACGTCTGCCGCCTTTGCCGCCGAAGACAAGTTCTGATGACCAGTATAGATATTTGTCATAAAAGCCATCAGAGTTACCATAGTTCAAACCATTGCCGTTACCAATCATAGCGGCATAACTATGCTCCCAGTTACCAACTTTGAAGATATCGAAGATCTGGATACCGGTATCACGAAAGGCACTAACGGAAGAATTAAATGCACCAATGCCTGTTGGCGATGGGGTTTGAATAGGAGCATTATTTGATTGTGCTTCAAATTGACCGTTGTTATTAGGGAAGCGTTCGAGTAATAACTGATTGGTTACAGTGGTGAAATTAATGTAGTCAAATACATGAATCGCCTGCAAACCTTCTTCAGCGCCGGGCGTTTTAAACAGGCCGGCACGGATGCGAGCACCAGGGATCTGGTTTAAAGTGATGCTGGCATCTGTAACGCGTACATTTCTGTCACCAGGAGCTGTAATACCATTGTTGCCAAACTCAGCAAGGAAGAAATAGTTGACATTGTTATCAAGCGGGAATCCTGTGCCGCGGACACCGATACGTGCACGGTTCACATTAAATCCGTCCTGTTCGGTTAAATTAGGACCAATTAACTTAGGTGGAATGTAACCACCGCTGGAATTAGCTTCACTGGTATCTTTCTGGTATTGAACCTGTGCAAAACCCCATAATCTGGCACGAGCTGACTGACCATCGGGCTCGGTGCCCTGCAGTGCCAGCCAGTTAGCGGAGTGTACTGTCGATGTGCAGGTTATGAGCACAGCGCCAATGGTTTTTATCAATAGTTTTTTCTTTAAATTCATT
>JAJRZT010000071.1 GCA_024275115.1 Gammaproteobacteria bacterium | reverse complement strand
TGTAAATAAATACATTTTCCAAAACAACCTGTTTGTGGCGAAGATGAACGAAAAGCTACTGGCGCCGAACAGTGATGTTTGCGTTACTTTTTAATAGGGCTAAAAAGTAACAATAATATTTCTGTTTTTAGCAGCATAACGACCTAGCTCAGCGGCAGGCGAAAGCGGCGCGTATTTTTGCTTTGCAAAAATCGCGACGCTTTTGACTGTCAGCTGTAGCGTATTGTTATGCGTTTTTTTAAAATGGTATGTCATCAAAGATAGATTCACTCTTTGTTACAGATGAATTTCGGTTGTTGGCTTTTTCAATTGCTTCTATGAAACGGATAGAGCTAGTAACGTGACCGAATATGAGCAAGCTCTCATTATAGTTAAGTACTGTATTGTCGTGTGCATGGCTTTGTTGGTTTCTTACTTTGTTAAAAGCCTCCATTACCGAAATACTAGACTTTAATATTCGCTCGGTCATAGCTGATTCAATCAGTTCCTCTTTTTTTAGAAATTTAACATACTCGCCAACTAAGCTATGTAATGGTTTATCCCATTCAGTAGTAATGCCGTGTTTTTCGCATAAAACGCGGAAATATTTTGTTACAAATGTGTGCAACCGATCCAGTCCGATTTCTGGCTCATTACGATCAATTGATTCACGAACTGATTTAGCGAGAACTTCAAAGTCTTTATCATCTATATTTGGCTTAACTGCCCCAATGTCTGGAACAGGTGCACTGGCTTTTAATCTTTGGACAATTTTTAGGCATTCTTCTGGCAGTGGTTTTTTATCATACCCACGATTTAGCTCGTCCCAATTTGTAAATATTTCATCTAGTAGTTTACCAACACTATAATTTGACTCTAAATTCCATAATGCTCTTAAGCGGTTTGCTTTAGAACCACTTGCATAGTCATATTTTTCATCATAAATCTCTATGCCAAGACAATCTAAAATGAAATCTTCAAATGTTCGATTGGAAAAATCTAGAACATAGCCACTATCCATCCCAAAGGCACGTTCTAATTTTCTTTTTTCCATGTTTGTTAAATCAGACACTATGGCTCCATTAGTTTTTTACGCATAACGACCTGCATAACTTGCCGAAAATACAGAGCGAAGCGGCGTATTTTTGGTCAATGTTTATGCACTTGTTAGGCGATTTAAATGTTGATTAGCCTTAGACCCTTGCATGATTTGCCGGAGTCTGGACACTGAAGCTGTAAAATGATCTCAAAATAACCTGTATCTACAAGAGCATCCATTACTATGTTATCTGCTTGCTTGGTGTCTGGATTCACAGCAAATTGTCTTAACCAACAGTCCAAAGAATTTGGTTTGGTATGATTTTCATGAGTTACAGACTGCTGGCCTTGAATTACATACGTTAGCCCGCTATCTTGTATGTGTGTTACTAGGTCCACTTCATCAAACTGCCCACCTTCAGTAAGGTTTATCATTGATTTATTCCTTCTATTTGTACTCACATGAAAAATTGTAACTATAGCTATTTCCATCCACTATGCCTTTGGCATGGATGTCTGCAAAGCATTTGTTGCTTACAACTTTAGGAGACCACTCGAAGTTTCCATTTCTTATCAATTGTGAAACAATTTTATGGTCTTTAGATAAGAATTCATATCTTTCCATTACACAATCATTTAACAAGAACTTTGGAGAAGGGCTGCACTCGACACCAGAAGAAGCATTAGAGCCAAAGTCTGCACGCTTTTGTTTCGCCTCATTTTTTGTTGTTACTAAGTTTTTAACTTTACTCTGACCAGTAAACATGCCCGCCACAATAACGAGAACAATTGCAATTAGTGACCTTGCAGCAAATGATAGTTCATTTTTTGTTTTTCTATAAACAAAGTTTCTGGCTGGGGGCAATATTAATAATGATGCGGAAATCATGGTAATGCCAGCTAATGGCTCCTTAACTAGCAGCATGAGCCCAGAAAGCATAAACAATATGCCAAATAGCCAGCTTAGCGTTAAATAAACTAACTTCATACTAGGTGAGTTTAATTTCTTCTCTAAATGTTTACTGCGGCTTTTGTTTCTGTTTCGCAGCGCTTCTAGTTCACCGATTAATGATGATCCTTGATTATTTTCAAGCATCTCACCACAATGTTTGCACTTTTTAGCAACTGCTAATATCTCCTCTCCGCAAAAAGGGCAGTTTTTGTGTTGGTTTTTCATTAGTTTATCCTTCGGGGTTTTATTTTATTGACTAATGTTTTGCACAGGCTGAAGATTTTAGTGCAACCAAGGTTTAATTTTTACAAGGCATATAATGTTTTAACCGAACTTTTATATTGTTATGCTTTTAAAATTAATAGTATTGTTAGTTTTATAGCATATTTGTGTGTGTTTATATTTTTTACGCGTATCTTTAATTTATTTTTTGGATTTGTAGAATATTAGTGTGTTGTCATTAAATAATCGTGATGATTTTTATTTTGCCTAACGTTTGAGTTAACTCGACGCGCGGCTTTTTGCGCGGTCGCAGTTGGACGACTTGTTATACGTTTTTAATGCGGTTAAATTCATTTGTCATTATTTAAGGACTTGTACAATATGTAATTGTATTTACGACGCTGCTTCAGATCCTCGTCACTCATTAAATACCCACATTCCTCAGTTAGCTTCATAGAAAGATCGAGCTGTTGTTTGGGGTCTGGGTTATCTTTTTCAGCATGTTTATATGCTTCAGTTTGAAGCTCATAACATTCAGATTCTGGTAATTGTGCATGGACTGCACATGATAATGACGATAATAAAAAGACAAGCAATATTTGTTTATTCATAATTATCTCTTTTGCGTATAAAACGGTCGGGTTGGACGACTTGTTATATGATTTTTGAAGTTCATACATTACCGAACCATCCAAGGTATTGCCCATGGGTGTTTTTCTGTTTCACCTTTTTTAGGTGGTTTATATGGAAAGGAAGACTTGTTTTGTTCTAATACTTGCCATATGTAATCTGGTATTTCAAATGGTGTCCGGGAAGGATCGTAAACTTGCCCCTGTTTACAGGCTACATTGATAAAACCTTTAGATATTAATGGCGCTGCGTATCCACCGTCACTGTCTGCTTGAAACGTTTTTTGTTTATGATAAAGAAGATATCCTATTATTTTTCGGTCATCATCAGTCATGTAAGGTATAAAGTTACTGACTTCTTTTGCTTTGTTACGCCTCCAAATCCATTGCATAATTCTTTTGTTTGGTCTGAATGTTTTAACAAAGGCATCACCAATAGCGGCTAGAGATAAAAACCCGAAAATTAAAGCGAATATAGAAGGGATTGCAATCCATAATGGACTATTGCCCGTTGGAATAATTTCTTGTTTGATTAGCACTATAATAGCAATGCACGCTAAAGTAAGTGCCGTTGTTTGCCACCCGCTAGCTTTTAGTATTTCTAGCCATTTAGGGTCTACGGGGTTTATTGACATTTAAAAAATACCATTTGTTATAAATGTGCTTATGTGCCTGTTTTTGTATAACTACAATTAGAACCCCTAAATGTCCGATTTGCAAAGTGACTTTTAGGGGTTCTAATAATCTGAGTAATATATAAATCAATCATTTAGTTTCATATTAGGTGACTGTAACATTATGTCTGTGGGTTCGGGTTTATGGTATTCGCTTCCATTGAACCGTTTAATCAAACCAAAATCAAGTAACTCAGTGCGGTAATGATTACCGCGCCACAGATATTCAAAACAAAACCTTCTCTCGCCATTATTCGGGTGGTGAAAAAGCCGCTGGCATAGACGATGCTGTTGGGTGCGGTGGCGACTGGCATCATAAAGGCACAGCTGGCACTGATGGCGGCGGGTATCATCAATAACCTGGGGTCGATGTTTGAACCTATCGCGGTTGCAGCTAATACGGGCATCAGCAAAACCGTGCTTGCGGTATTACTGGTGGTTTCGGTTAAGAAGGTAACGCCGAGGCAGATGGCGAAGATCATTACCACGATAGGCAGTACCGATAGGTCTGACAGGTGCTCTGCGAGCGTTGTACTCAGACCGGAAACACCGAAGGCCTTTGCCAGGGTGATGCCGCCACCGAATAACAGGAGGATGCCCCAGGGGATGGTGGTTGCAGTCTCCCAGTCGAGCAGTTTTTCATGTTTTCGGTTTCCGTTCTCATAACCGGCGGGGATGATGAACATGATGATGACGGCGATGAGTGCGACGGATGCATCGTTTGCTGCAGGTAGATCGAGCCAGCTGCTCCAGCCACCGAAAGGTTCTTTGCGTGTTATCCATGCGACAGCGGTTATTACAAACACGGTCATCACGCGTTTTTCGATGCTGCTCCATTTGCCAACATCGGGCATATCGAAGCCACCGGTGTAGCTGAGTTTTCTGGTCAGCCATAACCAGGTCACCGGGATCATGGTCAGTACTACTGGTACGCCCCAGCTCATCCATTCAGTGAAACCGATATCGGTATCGAACTGCTGTTCGTATACCTGCATAAATACCAGATTAGGCGGTGTGCCGATGGGTGTGCCGATGCCGCCGATACTGGCTGCGAAAGCGATGCTCAACATCAACGGTATGGCAAGTTTTTCGTCTTTCGACTGGTTGGCGACGGCCAGTGCGACCGGTAGTAACATGAGCGTGGTGGCAGTGTTTGATATCCACATGCTCAAGACGGCGGCAGTCACCATAAAACCCAGTACCAGTTGTTTGCTGCTGGTATTACCGAACAGGTTGACCATGAATAGCGCGAGCCTCAGGTGTGCGCCGCTACGTTCCATCGATTTGGAGAGGATGAAGCCACCGAGCAATAAGAGGATGAGCGGGCTGCCGTAGGATTGCCCGACTTCATGGGCGGTGAGCACGCCACTGATCTGGAAGACGGTTAGCGGTATCAGTGAGGTGACCGGGATGGGAACGGGTTCGAATACCCACCAGATAACGCAGATGACGGTAACGGCGGCGGTGATTGCCAGTGCCAGACTGTTGCTGGCGCTGTCAGTAGTGGATGATGTATCGAGAACCAGCAGATACGTGAGTAATGCGAATAGTGGGCCGGCGAAGAGGGTGATGGATTTGATATTCACGCGGCTACATTATCCATTTATTAATCCCACGAGAAATCGTCATCAGGTGTTGCTGCTGGCCGATATTTGAGCTGCATGCCTTTTAGCAGGTTGCGCAGTATCTGGTCTTTGCAGACGCGGTAGTGTTTGTGGTCTTCGCGGCGGAAGAATGCACTCAGCTCGTGTTTGCTGATGCGCAGGTCAGACAGCGCCAGCAGTTCTAATATGTCTTCGTTTTTCAGGTTCATCGCGATCTTCAATTTCCTGAAGACGATATTGTTGTTGAGTTTTTTCTCCGGCACCGGCTGAGGGCCTTCTCGCTTGCCGCGTTTTTCGACGATCAGACCGTTGAGGAAGGTTGCCAGCTGTTCATCGCTGCAGGCTTTGTATTCAGGGTCAT
>JAJRZT010000070.1 GCA_024275115.1 Gammaproteobacteria bacterium | reverse complement strand
TGGCACTAACCATGCAATTAACCCAAAGCATTTACCGCGTTACCTCGCTGAATTTTGCTATCGTCATAACAGACGGTTTCAGCTAGAGGATATGGTGCCTCGTTTTGCCTACGTTGCTGTTAGAACGGCGCCTATGCCAGGCAGACTTTTGAAATTGGCGGAAACTTATGGGTAAACAGTTAGACTTATGAGGCGAACTTAACTATATTAATAATCGTGTAATCTACAGAATTAAAAAGATAACCAAGTGAAATACTATGTGTGAAATAAAAAGAAAATTAGCCGTTTTACTGCTTGGGCTTTCAGACTTTGTAAATACGGCGAATGCAGCATTAAATGATTTAGGTAATGGTTTGGTCAATGATGATACGCTCAATATCACCTGGATGAAAGATGCCAATTTGGTAAAAACCAGTTGTGATAGCAATAATGCTTTATGGCAGGCGTTTGATCCCAGTGCGTTGCCAGCACTTGAACAAAGTGGCAATACCAAAGCGCAAATTTGTTCAGGAAATGCGAGCCTAAATTGGTTTGAAGCTAAAGCATGGATAGCGGTATTAAATGCACAAAGCTATTTAGGGCATAATGATTGGCGACAGCCAAGAACCACACAACCAGATTTAACCTGTGAATCAACCATCGCTTCTAGCAATAATGGCGGATATAACTGTAGGGGTAGTGAGTTAGGGCATTTGTTTAATGCGACTGTCCCTTCGGGTTTAGAAAACCCTAATCAGGCAGGTACTGGCACAGGTTTAGATGGCTCAATAGGTACTATAGGAAGTGCGTGTGTTGGAAGCGTACCGCATTGTTTTACACAGACTGGGCCTTTTGATAATACACAAGCTTTCGCGTACTGGTCGGGCACTGAGTATGCGCCTGATACGGTTAGCGCGTGGCTCTTCCTTACCTATAATGGCGACCAGAGCAGAGGCAATAAGGTTACCAGCAGGATTAGTGTCTGGCCAGTTCGTAGTGGTCAATCCGCCGTTGCGCCTGTTACAGCACAACCGATTCCGACTTTATCAGTATGGGGTTTAGGTATCATGAGTTTGTTACTCGCCTTTGTGGCTCAACGTAAGACTCGGTAATTTCAGAACTCTTGATCTCGGGGAATTATAGTGAGACCACAAACATCAAAAGGTATCATAAAAAATCATAAGACATGTTTAATAACCAATTGATACAATGATATTATAATAAAGATTATTACTACTCCTGCTTATTAACCCATCTTCGCAGCTTTTAACCAACCAAGCTTTTGATTTATTGTAATCAGGTTATTTTTATTAAAAATATTTCTTTAAAATCAATGGTGTTTTTTTGAAATATTTTGTAGTGCCACTTTCGTACTTTTCAGCAAAATTATCATTGCCTTTTATAAAAATTACCATCCTTATTTACTGGTGAAAAAATATAACTTATTGAAATATTGGGAGTTTGAAAATAAAAGCTGCGAAGATGGGTTAAAGGTAGCTTTCTACTTGTAGTGCCATAACCTGAAAAAATAAATTACATCTGTTTTTAAAGAAAATATTGTCTTAGT
>JAJRZT010000069.1 GCA_024275115.1 Gammaproteobacteria bacterium | reverse complement strand
TAGTACTATAAATTATTCTTATGGTATAAATTAATAAATCTATATTGACCGAATAGCCTCGTGATCAGTATAATTGTCGCTTTTTGCATAAGCAGAAATAGAAAATCCAGTGAAAAATGACAGCCGAGTTAGGCTTCAACCGATTAATACTCTTTTGAAACGGCAATTTATCACGCTGGTGGGAATAGTTGTAATACTCCTTTGGTGGTTAGGCATTAACGCGGCAGTGGCTAGTTTTTTTGGTGGAAGTATCGCGCTTGCTAATACCTTATTACAAAGGTGGCATTTGATTGCTTCGGTAGAGCAGGCAAAATCAGATGCGGGAAAGAATTTACGGAAAGCGTATAGTTGTGTTGCACAGCGGTGGTTATTAACCATCGTAATGTTTGCAGTAGGATTTGCAGTGTTTAAATTTTTACCGCTGCCATTGATGACTGGATTTATTGTGACGCAACTAGCTTTGTTATTTGGAATCAAGAATCAGGCTTAACGACAATATGGCTAGTGAAACACTTACTTCCTCAGAATATATAAGACATCATTTACAAAACCTGACATTTGGCCATAAGCATGATGGTACATGGGGGTTGGCTCATGATGCTGCAGAAGCGGCAGATATGGGTTTCTGGGCGATCAATGTAGACAGTATGTTTATGACCCTTCTTTTGGGAGGCCTACTTATGTGGTTCTTTCGTAGTGTAGCGAAGAAAGTTGAAGCAGGCGTACCCTCGGGTGCTCAAAACTTCGCTGAATGGGTTATTGATTTTATCAATGACAGTGTTCGCGGCTCGTTTACAGGGAGAAACCCATTGGTTGCTCCGCTAGCATTTACCATTTTTCTTTGGGTGTTCTTAATGAACCTAATGGACTTACTTCCTATTGATTTAGTGCCTGAAATTGCAAAATTTATTGGCTCAAATGTATTTGGCATGGATCCTCATGCCGTTTTCTTTAAAGTGGTACCCTCAACAGATCCTAATATTACCTTTGGTATGGCATTTGGTGTATTTGCCTTGGTTATGTACTACACAATTAAAATCAAAGGTGTTGGCGGTTTTGTGGGTGAGTTAACGTTACAGCCTTTTGAATCTAAAAACCTATTTTTAAAAATATTATTTATCCCGATTAACTTTGTATTAGAGTTTGTATCGTTAATTGCGAAACCTATTTCATTATCATTACGGTTATTCGGTAACATGTATGCAGGTGAAATGATCTTTATTTTGATCGCTATCATGTTCGGGGCGGGTGCTGTTATGGCATCACTAGGTGGTTTGTTGCAGGTTGGCTGGGCGATATTCCATATCTTAATTATCACATTGCAGGCATTTATTTTCATGACGCTGACGATTGTATATTTAGATATGGCACATAACGAACACTAACTTTTATTATTTAATTTTTACTTTGTAGGAGAACAAAATGGAATCAGCATTATTATATATTGCAGGCGCATTAATGATGGGTTTGGGCGCATTGGGTGCCGCAGTAGGTATTGGTATTTTGGGTGGTCGCTTTTT
>JAJRZT010000068.1 GCA_024275115.1 Gammaproteobacteria bacterium | reverse complement strand
GATTGCCGAGCGTTTGTTGCATCGCCATTGTGGTTCAAAACGGGTGGAGCCTATGATCTCTGCACCCGCAATGAAGCGTTTAATTGAGTACACATGGCCGGGCAATATTCGAGAGCTGGACAATGTTATTCAGCGTGCGCTAGTGATGATGTCGGGAGACACCATTCGAGAAAACGACATTTTGCTCGATCATGAGTGTTTGTCTGTTTTGGGGGGGGGTAAAAAAGAGGAGCCTGTAACAAATGCAGAGGTTGGTGTGATAAAACCTCAAGAAACCTCAATACAGGAAGATAACTTTAAGCCGACAGAATATCCCCTAGATTTAAAAGCACGGGAAACGCAGTTGATTTTAGAAACGCTTAAATTAAACGGCGGACACCGACAAAAAACCGCTGAAACATTGAATATTAGCCCAAGAACCTTGCGTTATAAATTGGCTAAATTAAAAGAGCAGGGTGTTGCTGTTCCATAGCCCTAATCCCCAGATAGAAAATACGTTTATAGCGCAAGCCCTTGACGCACCTAGCAAATGTAAAAAAAAGACGCATCACCAATAAGGTGACATTGTCTTTTTTACATTCACTATGCACATCAATTGTTTACACTCTAATTCGGATTTCTATCTGGGGATTAGGGCATAGTGATTCTAGGGTGAAAGAGTGAGTGTTTTGCCTTGGCGTATATGGCATGTTTATTGCTTTTTTTGATGGGTAAGTTGTGTAATAATGACAGTAGAAACGTAATGAAAAAAACAGAAAAACCTTTGTTTAAAGGGGTAAACAGCCATGAGTCAAATTGATACCCAAAGCTTAATGTTGCAAATGCGTTCGTTAGCGGCTCAGGCACAGTTGAAACCTGTCGATAATTTGACAGAAGTGTCTGGTGTCGGAAAAAAAGAGACGGGACAAGAAACAGCCGATGGTTTTGCAGATTTATTGGCTAAATCGGTTGAGGCGGTGAGTGCCGAGCAACATAAATCGGGTGATATGAAAAAATCGTTTGAAAAAGGTGATCCTGATATGGAACTGTCTGAAGTTATGTTGCAAGCGCAAAAGGCCAGCCTATCCTTTCAAGCGATGACTCAAATTCGTAATAAATTGGTCGAAGCTTATAAAACAGTTATCAACATGCCTATGTAATCATAGACTTTTCAGGGGGTGAATATTAAGAAAAGGATACGCACCTCCTTATTACACGCTTTTATAAGCGTGTCCTTACTGATAAAGCGGTAGCAGACGAATATGGCCGAGCAGCAAGCTTCTATAAATATCAATAATACGCCTGAACCTCAGTTGCCAGAAACCCCTGGTTCAACGCTGTTAAATAATTTAACGGCGCTTTCCGTTGCGAAACAAATTAGCTTGGTGATTGCGTTGGCAGCCACCATCGCACTCATTGTTGGCCTGTTGTTTTGGTCTCAAAGCAAGCCCTACTCTTTGCTGTTTGGTAGCATGGATGCGAAAGATTTAAGTGAAGTGATTCAAACCTTAGAGCAGCAAGCCGTGGACTATAAAATAGATCATGGCAGTGGCGGGGTTTTGGTACCCACCGAGCTGGTTCCTTCTCTACGTTTAAAAATGGCAGCGGCGGGTTTTCCTAAAGAGGCCGCAACGGGCTATCAACTGTTGGATGTTGAGCAAGGCTTTGGTATTTCGCAATTTAAAGAGACCACGCGATACCATCGAGCATTAGAAGGAGAGCTGGCAAAATCGGTTGCGTCACTGAATGCGGTAAAATCGGCTCGTGTTCTGCTGGGGCTTCCTAAACGTTCGGTGTTTGTTCGAAAGCGCCAAAAACCTTCCGCTTCCGTTGTAATTAAACTGTACCCCGGGCGTTCGTTAAATGAAGAACAAGTCAGTGCAATTGTGCATATGATCTCATCCAGTGTCCCAAACATGGAGTCAAAATCGGTTACGGTGGTTAATCAAAAAGGGAGCTTGTTGACCAGCAGCTCGGTGAATACGGGCATGAACATGAGCATGAAGCAGCTGGATTATACGCGTGCAGTTGAAGAAACCTTGTCCCATCGTATTATCAGTTTGTTGTCGCCAATTGTAGGCGGAGAGCACAAAGTTAGAGCGCAAGTTACTGCTGAACTCGACTTTACTCAGCAAGAGCAAACACGTGAAAATTACGAGCCCGATCCAGAAGCCATTCGCTCGAAACAATTTCAAAAAGACATCAACCGAAATGAAGGCCCCACAGGCATTCCTGGGGCTTTAACCAACCAACCTCCCAGAGCAGGTTTAGCACCAGAAGAGGGGTATACGGGAGCAAATAAGGACCCTAACTTAAAAAGTTCCAGTGAAAAAAATACCGTCAATTATGAACTGGATAAACCCATTAGCCACATTAAAAATGCCGTGGGCAATATTCACCGCCTCTCAGTTGCCGTGGTGCTGGATGATAAAACACACTTAGATGATGAAGGCAGTTTGGTT
>JAJRZT010000067.1 GCA_024275115.1 Gammaproteobacteria bacterium | reverse complement strand
TACCTATAATGCGGTTGAGTGATATAGAACGGCTATTGGGTTGAATATATTGCACCCGTTCATTTTGCTGGACGTTATAACTTTGCCAGTCTATGGCCATGTTTTGGGTATTTTGGCGAATAGTGGTTTGCAAACCGGACTGGTTGATGGAACCATTGCCACCCACAACATTACCGCCTTGCGGGGCGGCATAGGCATTGGACAGTAAACCTAAATGTAAAAATAAAAAGGCGCTACTTAAAACAGATAGTGGCTTTAACTTAAAGAGAGCATATGTTTTTTTGCCGGGTATTATTCTTGTATCCATTATTGTTATTCCTCTCCTGCCGCATCCTTGCGAAACTATCCTTTATTATCGTTAATTTATTATATTGACAAACTTAAGGCTTCGATTAAGTCCCTTTAATTTAACCGGTTGAGTACGGCATAGATTGAATAGGTACCGTTGGTAGTGGCATACCAAATGGTATCTGCTGGGTTCGCAATATCCACCACTGCGGCAAAGCCGGTAAATCTGGCCGAGCCATTCAATTCGTCGCAAAGCCTTATGCCTTGCATTTCTATACTAAGTTCGTAGAGGTTGACGACGTTGCTCGGAATATTTTTTGTTCCAGAAACAAGAGTGGTATTACCACAAATCACGTTAGCAACCCCAATAAGAGTATCCCAAAGTCTCAGCGTATATGTATTATCACCCGTATCACTAAAAACCAAGCCATTCGAAAGCGAAACCGGAAGAAATGAATACACATCACTCATCGTTCCAACACCCCAATTACGATTGGGTAGGGTATCAATTCGGGCATCCGAAGCCCCCCGATCAAACTCGTTACTAAACGTGGCATCTAAAGTACCTCCGTTAAAGTTACCCGCCGGTGCACCGACCACAGCGGTAGCACCAGCAAGGGTTAAGCTGATATTATTGCGGCTCGTTACTGTACCTGTCACATCGACATTATTTGCCACGATCTGCCCCGCCTGATAAATACTCGCCGTAGCCGTGATGGTGGTTCCCACAATACTGGTGATCTGCCCATCAATTAAAACGTTTTCATTTTGGTTGGCAACGGTATTGGCACTGGGGTCAACATTAAAAAATAGAAACCGGTTATCGTAGATAATGCCTCTTATAAAATTCAGATCAAAGCTGGTACCACTGTCAACATTGGCAAAGCCCACGGTAGCGCTACCCGTTGTTCCTGTGTACAACCCACTGGCATCATTAGCTGTGACCGTATCACAAGTAATCGCAACATCAGTAATATTGGCATTGGTCACGGTGCCACTGTTGTTACTAATGTTACAGTTTTGCCCAAATGCCGGGGTTTGAATACTAACGGCATAAGCACTGTTTGCGCTTAATGAACTTGCAAAGGTAAAGGTGTTATTCGCTGCGCTGATGTTGAGGTCATCACCACCGTTATTTTGTAAAACTAAACCGGTATTGCTTAGGCCTGTAATCGTACCCCCAACGGTGAATGAAGTTGGCGCCGGTGTACCCCCACCTCCACCGCCGCCGCCACAACTCACACCCACCAAGGCAATCAGCAGGCTTATTAAAAAAATAAAATGCGTTGAATAACGTGAACGGTGTGTGGTTGACATACGATTACTTCCTGTAGGTAAAGTTTTTTGTTCGGGTGCTTTTTATAAAAGACACGCGGTTATTTTTTCTGCTCTATATATTAAGGAATAAACAGGGGGGGGTACATTCCTTGTGCTTTGAGTTGTGCTGAATCTAACAGATTCCGTTTTTGTGCGCTATGCACGGTTCTCATATTTTTGAAGTTAGCGGGTGGATTGGTTATTTTGTGAGCAGGTTTTAGTTCAGGTGTAGGGTTTGGATGACAAAATTTAAAATAAATCCAAAACTTAATGCAGGGTGGAGATAGGTTTATCTACTTTGGGGTAAAGTGATGGGTATTTCTTTTTTATTCTGCAATAAGTTTTAAACAGGTTTTGTCATCGATTGTATAAATAACGTCTTTGTAAATTGGCCATGAAAAACTTGGTACATCACAATATTGATAGCCTTTTTTTAACAGGTGATTTTCTGTTGTGTATTCGGCAATGGGGGGTAATAGGAATACAAGCAATAAACCACCAATAGCCGTTCGGGTGAATATTTTGGTCGCTTTGTCGGAGGGTGTTTTTTTTGTATAATTTTCATAAAGCCCAATAATAACTAAAGCCATTAATACAATGCTAACCCCCGGCAAATAATATGCTCCACGCTCAAACACAACTACATTTGATGGCAAGCTTGCATTTTTAAAAGTAGACGCAATAGAAAACCAGAAATAAACAAAGGCGCCAACCGACATCAAAATAAACCAGATAAAACCTCCAATTTTTACAAGTAAAGATGATTGTTGATTAGCGGACATTGTTAATTAAACCTTCGCATCTGTTGAAAATATCTCTGAATAGTATTTCGCGCAAGATTTATAGTGATTCTCTGCACAGACGTAACAGCATAATCAATGAGCGAATCTACTGCATTATTTGATAAATCAATTAAATTCTGTTTTTGCTTTGTTATAATCTCTACTGTAGTTGAACTCAATTCATCTAATCCTTCTACAATTCGTTCTGAAATACCATAATGCTCATCTAAAGCATTTAACCCCATAGTTAGCCCAACACCAACTGCAATAACCGCAAGTATCGGACCTACGGCTATAGTCGTTATTGCAACTGCAACATGTGCAGCAGCGATAGCCACTCCCGTTGTAATTCCAACCTTAACAATATCCACCGCCAGGTGCCCCACCAATCTGGAAAGTGTGGCCTGATCGGTTAAAAAATAATCGGCAACATGATAAACTGTGAGTAATACAACGGATATAATGCCACCCATTTTAGCGGCATTCACCGCGCCGGCTTTGCCTAAACCCATTGTGATGACTTTTGGGTTTTTTATGCCGTATTTTGTACCGGTTAATACACGCCTTAAACCGGGGTGACCTTTAAGTATAATATGCGGTTTGCCGCCATAATTTTTTACATAGACTTTAGCCCCAACGCCGCCTAAATCACCGACCAATTTTGTGAGTGTTACCATGTCTGACGTTGATGCGGTGTAATTTGCGCCCGCCTCTGCTTTTGCTTTAATTTTTAGCCAGGCAGCTTGTACTTTTGGTTTTTTACCGGCAGGAGCAGAGCGAATAATCGCATCCATTTCTTTAATCGATACAATGTAAACCTGGTGTTTGTTGGACTGAATTTCTATTTTGAGTTCTCTTTTGTCTTGTTCTGTTAGCATATCAACCTCCTTGTACATGGCTTGTTCGTTATTAATTTACAGTAAATATGATTTTAAAATAGTATAAAGTAGCTATTGTATATTTTCAAATACAATATGAGAATGAGTACACCCCATCGGTTGTTACGGTGAGGTGATGGGTTGCGCGTTGCTTCACCCATCCTACGGGGCTG
>JAJRZT010000007.1 GCA_024275115.1 Gammaproteobacteria bacterium | reverse complement strand
CTTTAAGAAAATGGACGAAATAGCATTCACAATAACCGACAATCAATCGGCTGACCGACTACAAAAGGCTCGTCGATTACTTTTTAAAACCATTGATGAACGAAGAGTTAACCAAGCATGATGACTCTATCGTTCAGGCTCATTTCATTATTGGAAAATACTGGAAACAGAATACAATCAGGTTAAAAACTGACCCTACTTTCTTCTATCGTAGTAAATACCCACCGCTTTAGGGATGACAGATATAACCCGCTATTATCCAGCCTCTACCAAATCCGGCGAGCTCGCCGTAAACACACTAAACTCACTTTTATTTAGCCACAACTCACCTAAACGCAATCTTATTTCATCGCCATTAGCCCGAACCAGATGACAGGGGAAGCCGGAGACCAGTTCAATTTCTGAAGGAATAATTACTTTCCATTTATTATCAAAATCTTTATGCAGGATAACTTTAACGTCTTCAAACAGTTCTTTTTTATCTGCTTTAATCGTCGCATGTTCAACAAAATTAGTTAAACGCACAACTGCAACTTCAATTAATTTTTCGTTCTGATGCCCTAACCGACAAACATAACCAATAATCGGTAACGCTGTTTCTTTTTTTTCTTCTATATGCCGGGAACGTCTTTTTTTCTTTGGGCTTACATCATTTTCAGACTCCACAACAATGGCAACAAGTTGCCCAACCTGTATGGGTTGTGTGAAATTGGTAGACTCGGTTGTAAGTAACAGGCCACCTGAACTGAAATTTTCTGTTTTCCATGCCGATGATTGCGAATTTGAAAAGTCAGATGCCAGTGCCGAAGAAGAACCCGCCAGTGCATCTTCAAATTTTCTCGATGTTGGTTGCTTCTTTTGATTAGCGTTGGCATAAAAATAGTCACGCAGTAGCCGCTGTACATTATTAAAGCCAAAATAAACACGAAGATGTTCCTGTTCAAAAACAGCATGGCGCTTTTCTTTGCGTTCACGTTTTTGTAATGCTAATAACATCAGTTCAATAAACGGCTGTTGATCAGCGTCATTCAATTCAGCCAGTGGCTTGCTTAACTTGCTCGCATCATCACTATCAAGAAAGCGCATTTTTGCGAGTTCTTCGTGGTCATGCATTAAACGCTTGAATAACTCAACATAGTTAATTCTAATAGCAGGCACGGGCATTTTTTCATAACGCTGAAATAAAGGCGGCATTGAGTTGCCAATAAAAGTGATTAGCCAGCCCGGTTTTAAAGACTGGTGATCGTCTGCTTCTATTTTTATATCATGTGAGTAAGTTTCTAAATAGGCCGTCGACATATTAAACAGCCTTAATGGCCAGGCGGTTAAATCCAGAATACCGTTAAACTGTATCGACAAATATAATTTCTGCACCGAGCTGCTGCGAGCATGTGCCGTATCGCCTTGCACCGAGCGCACGTAAGCCCCAATATTGCCCAGTAATGGGTGTTGCTCTGCTACGTCGTTATGCAGCACTAATGAAAAGAATATCTGATTACAGTCCTGCCATTCGCTATGCGGTAACTTTTGGTAACGCCAGGCACGAAAGCGCTGGCCAATACGAATCAACTCCAGAACTCGGAAACCACAGGTATAAAGGCGTTGCCGGTTTTTTTTATACTGACCGGGCTTAATTGAAAAGTCCTGCTTAAACACATGCTTGTAGCACATGGTGAGTTGTTCAATTACATCGATACAGGCAACCAGCTCCGCAGCACGTTCCTTCGATTCGGGCAAACTGCTGTTGCTTTTTGCCAGCTCCCGAACGTATAAAATAAAAACCGGGTAAAGCTGGCCTAAAAGCTTGTCGGCTAATTCGAGACGGACTTCTGAATTAAGGATAAGGCTATTATGCGAAATAAGGGTTTGCGCGGCTTCCTGCAACATCCGCACAGGATTGCGGCGCATCTCGGCAATACGCGCAACGTATTCATCTACGCTGGGGCGATTTTTATCGACATGTTTATAAGGACTGGGCAAATTGGAAAATTCGGCAAAAACAACATTTTTGTGCTTACCTGCCAGAACCGCATCTTTTGATTTTTTTGCCCCAAATAGCTTCATCATATATTTGCTGAAAACTTATACTAATAAGAATACGGCCATTTTATCGATTTTATTCAAAATATCAATGATTTACGATCAGAATCTGATGTAACCCATGAATTTAGAGCCGCAACAGTATAAAGTAAGTATAGACTAACTTACCTTGAGGACTAAAACTGTATTTGAAGGTACAAAAGCTAAATTTACGCTAATTTATCGTCTGCCACATGGTACTTTGGATCCTCCATTAAATTCACTTCGACCAAATCACCGGCTTTTTCAAGTAATAAGGTACATTCGGGGCTTAAATGGCGTAAATGCAGGGTTTTGCCTGCTTTTATGTACTTTTCGGCCAAATTATCAATGGCTTCAATCGCGGAATGGTCGGCCACCCTCGAGTTCTGGAATTCAATAATCACTTCCTGTGGGTCGTTTTCCGGGTCAAATAATTCTAAAAATCGCTTTACCGAACCAAAAAACAGGGGACCATTGAGTTCATACACGCGAATGCCGTACTTATTGTCGTAACCTTTAATATTAATATGTTTGGCGTGTTCCCAGGCAAAAACCAGCGCAGCAACAATAACCCCGACTATCACGGCAATGGCTAAATCGGTCATCACCGTAACGGCCGACACTAAAATCAGCATAAACGCATCTGAACGGGGAATTTTGGAGATAATCCGTAGGCTTGACCACTCAAAAGTGCCCATCACCACCATAAACATCACGCCCACCAGTGCGGCCATTGGGATGGCTTCAATTAAACTCGATGCAAACAGAATAAAAATAAGTAAAAACAGTGCCGCCGCAATACCGGATAACCGCTGGCGACCACCCGAATTCACATTAATCATACTCTGGCCAATCATGGCGCAACCGCCCATGCCACCAAAAAAGCCGGTTACGGTATTAGCAATGCCCTGCCCCACACATTCGCGGTTACCACGGCCACGGGTATTGGTGACATCATCAATCAGGCTTAATGTTAGTAAGGACTCAATCAGGCCAATAGCCGCCAGAATAATTGCGTAAGGGAAAATAATGCGCAAGGTTTCCCAGTTAAACGGCACCGCAGGAATATTAAATTGCGGGAAGCCACCTTCAATCGAAGCCAGGTCACCGACTGTTTTGGTGTCCAGCGCAAAGCCAATACTCACTGCAGAGACAAACAAAATAGCGGCGAGTGATGCAGGGAAAGCACCGGTTAATTTGGGCAAGAAATAAATAATCCCCATGGTAACGGCAATTAAACCAACGAAGATCGCCATTGTTGAACCACTCATCAGTTCGCTCACGCCCTCAGGCGAAGTAATATAAAAGCTTTGCAGCTGCGCCAAAAAGATAACAATTGCCAGGCCATTAACAAACCCCAGCATTACCGGATAAGGCACCATCCGAATGTATTTACCCAGCCGTAAAATACCGGCAGTGATCTGCAAAAGCCCCGTTAACACCACCGCAGCAAACAAATATTGCACACCGTGGCTGGCCACCAGCGCAACCATTACCACCGCCATCGCACCGGTTGCACCTGAAATCATCCCCGGGCGACCACCAAAAATAGCCGCTAACAAGCCCACCATAAAGGCGGCGTACAAACCTACCAGTGGATCCACACCAGCAACAAAGGCAAAAGCCACCGCTTCTGGCACCAGCGCAAGTGCCACGGTTAAACCCGATAAAATTTCATTTTGATAACAGGCGCGGTTAGCACAGCCTAGCTGGAACATACATTATCCTCAGGGATATTTGCGAAAAACAGGTCAGTAAGGGAAGGCGCGAATTCTACTAAAAATAAGAGCTAAACGCGAATATGCGCCTCTTAATTGAAGTCAGAATTACTTTTTATTAACCCGGATAATAATATCGACCCGTTCCTGATGGGTGCCGGGCGGCAACTCAGGTAACTGGTCAAGCGGCACGGCTGACACAGGAATATCTTCTAATTTACCACTGTCGATATGGTAAAAATGATAGTGGGGATGGGTATTCGAGTCATAAAAAATCTTGGTTGGGTCAACAATTACTTCATTTATCAGCCCTTTACGTGCAAATAACCCCAGGGTGTTATACACCGTGGCTTTAGAAACCATTACCGAGCCTTTATTGACCCGTTCTAGCACCTGATCAGCGGATAAATGCTGTGGTTTAGCAAACAAAATCGCCGCAATATCCAGCCGCTGTTGCGTCGGCGTAATATCACAATCCGTCAGGCATTCGGTCATTTGGGTTACTGTGTGTTTATTCATGCGTTTTAGTATAGAGCAATGACTTGGTTTGAGTCTAGCTCCAACTCACAACCTCAACCATATTAGTCAGCAAGTAACCCTGATGGAATAAAATGCAATCCGGGAAGCAGCCCTCAACCTTCCCGGATTCCGCTTCACTGTATCCGAGCGACTACTATCCCATTTTATAAATTTCAGTAATTGGTTATTTTATAATCTAAACGCTATGTGTCCTATAGCACAGAAAGTGCTCAGATTACCTGATTAAATCTTATTCACCTACTGTTTTACTACAGTAAGTGACAGCATTGGTTCCAGGTTCTGGATGTTTGCCAATTACATTAAGGATTTAAATATTAAAAAACTTAAGGATATTTTTATAATGAAAAGAAGAGAATTTTTAAAATTTGGTACAGCGGGGGTAGCAAGTTCAATGTTGGGCAGCCTGGGGTTATTAACCTGGGTACCACGTGCACATGCAATTACAATCAATAAAACCTATTACATTACCGATGGTTTTGTTGCTCAGGTTGATGGCCAGGATGTTTATTTTCGTGGTTTTAGCAATAGTTCAGGCGCACTGAATGTGCCGGCTGAACCCATTATTGCGCAACAAGGCGATACGCTTAATATTACTGTCGTCAATACACTGGGCACAACACATAGTTTTGTTATCGACGGCGTTGTGGACAGCGGTAATATTGCAGGCGGAGCGAGTAAAACGCTTAGCTTTACCGTTAACAATGCCGGTTCCTATTTATTTTATGACAAACTCAATGCACCTTATAACCGGTTATCCGGTTTACACGGTGGCTTTGCTGTGATGCCATCAGGCAGCAGTAATGAGCTTTATGATGGCAGCGCCACTTTTGTTCAACAGTATTTCTGGGTAACCAATGATGTTGACCCCGTCTGGCATGATGCAATACGGGTTGGTGATACACCAACAACTCCCTTTACACCCCGCTATTTCACTATCAATGGTCGCAACATGCGTGTACCTGGGCACCCGGAATACACCAACGTCGACCGAGACTCCGGTTACGCCACCGATACACGACTGGTTGGTTCGGTGGGTGATAGAACTTTGATACGCATTCAGAATGTGGGCTTGTGCCGACACTCTGTTCACTTCCATGCCAACCATGTTGAATGGTTAGCGGTCAATGGAGCACCGCGTTCACAAGTCTGGAAAAAAGACACGCTGAACCTGCCCAACAACAAAGGCAGTCTGGATGTTATTTATCCCTTTGAATCACCACCGGATGCCTGGCCACCAGTAAATACCGGGCATTTCCCGATGCATTTCCATGACGAAATGACACAAACAGCCGGTGGTGGTTTCTACCAATTTGGCCTCGCAACAACCATTGAATTCAAATAAGGAAATAAACATGTTTAAATTAAAAGAATTAGTACAAATGAGAAATCGTGGTGGTAGCACAACAAGCTCTGGCGGTGGTATGGGTGGCGGTGGCGGAGGCATGGGTGGTGGCTGCTATACCTACCCCGATGCACCGGCCACGATTGGCAGAGTCACCCCCGATGTTTCCTTCAACCGTGGCATTTATATGAACGGTTCCATGCAAATGGATGACGGCAATAGTGTACGAGTTTGGGGCTTTACCGATGGCGGCGGTGGGATGGGTGGCATGGGTGGGCAATTCCCCTCCCCGGCTATTCGCGTTACCGAAGGGCAAATCGTGCACACCAACTTAACCGTTAATGGCATGATGTGGTTACACACCATTCATCATCACGGTATTGAACCCAGTACTGAAAACGACGGTGTGGGGCATTACTCTTTTGATGTCGATGGCACTTACACATACCAGTGGAAAGCCGCACATGCGGGAACCTATTTTTATCACTGCCATACCAATACTGTTTTGCATGCAGAAATGGGCATGTACGGTGCGTTAATCATCGACCCACCCGAAGGTGCGGGGACGCTCTTTGCTGGCGGGCCGAGTTATGATGTTGAAGCCATCTGGGCCTGTGATGAATTTGATTCGTCATGGCATAACTTGAACTGGGATGCCGGTACCTGTGGTGAAGATGTTGGCCTGAACACGCTCAACCCGGATTATTTTATTATTACCGGTGTCGATGGTGCCCAGTCTGCAGCCACCAACCCGGCGGTTGCCGTTACCATGTCACAACAGCAAACCTTGCTGGTACGTTACATTAATGCGGGATACCTGGCACAACGGATAGATTTTGGTGGTCTGGATGTTGAAATACATATGTCAGACGGCCGTGCGTTACCGCAACCGGAAACAGTCACTGAAATACAATCTGTTTCCGCCGAGCGTTACGACTGTATCATTAAACCAAACAGCAGCGGTGTTTATACGATAACGATTGAGTACCTGGACTGGGTAACGGATGAAGTGATTGGCACAGCACAAACACGTATAACCGTAACCTAGCATAGGATGTAAATACTAACGCCTGGGAAAATTACTTTATTTGTAAATTATTATTTCTTGGGCGTTAGTCACTTTTAAACTGGCGGCATTAACAGCAGTATGACATGCCGCTACAATCAAAATCGGCCACTCACACTTTACCCGCTACAGCGACTTTCGACCCAAACAAAACCGGATCAATAATTGGCGCCCGTTGTAGCACCAGGTCAGCCGTCAATCTGGCCGATGCCGGCCCCAGCACCACCCCATTTCTGAAGTGGCCACTGTTAACATACAACCCGTCTACTTTTTCATCAGCATATATATAAGGAATACCATCGGCTGTACCGGGTCGCAGCCCAGCCCAATGGCGTTCAACGGGGTAATCGGCTAATGCCGGAATAAAGCGGGTGGCCACTTCGCGCAAATCATTATTCGCTGCCTGGCTGGTCGATTTGTCAAAACCGGTGTGCTCCAGCGTACTGCCAATTAAAATGCGACCATCTTTGCGCGGGATAACATAGCGGTCTTCACTTAAAATAATTTGTGATAATAGCTCGGGGGGCGCTTTATACATAAGCATTTGCCCCTTCACTGGCTGAACGTCTACTTTAAAGTCGGTATCGGGTAATAATTGCTGTGTCCATGCCCCACTACAGGCCACCACCTTTTGTGCCTCGATGTTGCCAGCCGATGTTTGCACCCCTTTTATTTTGCCCTTATATATAAGGAGTGATTGCACCTGTGTTTGCTCCCTAATTTCCACACCGCGCTGCAGTAAGTCTTTGTTCAGTGATTTAAGCAAACAGGGGTTACGTACCTGTGCCAGTTCGGGGAACCATAGCGCCTGTTCGGGTAATATGCCAAGTGCTGGCGCAAGTGCGCTTATTTGTGGTTTATCCAGTAATTCCAGTTGAAGTGGATAATTTGCCGCCCAATCCTCGGCCACATGCCGCTCGGCCGTATCCAGTACCAGTAAGCCCGACACCTGCCGTTCAGGGTCAATCCCGGTGTCATTCAGTAATTCATCAACCAGATTAGGGTACTGCTGCTGGCCCCACTTCGCCAGAAGTTGCACCGGCTCGGCATACCGCCAGGGGTACAGGGGTGACAAAATACCGCCCCCCGCCCAGGACGATTCTCGCCCCACGGCGGATTGGTCCAGCACACACACTTTCATCCCCGCCTGCGCAAGTTCCCGCGCGGTGAGTAAGCCCATAATACCGCCACCAATAATGATGCAATCCATCTAAAAACCCTGTTGCCTGAAAAAAAGACAAGCATAGCAAAGCTTGACGCAGTTCACAGCCTAAACAATCCCCAACAAAAGTTTAACCACTCGTCAGGAAAACACGCCGATTAGTCGTTTAGAGTATGAAATCAGTCCTAAGATCATCTATAAAGTAGGGTATGCGAATAAAAAAACAGACCAACGGGTTTACCCTCATCGAGCTTATGATTGCGATGGTAGTGATTGGTATTGGTTTGGCGATTACTGTGCCCGCTATGCGTGATTTTACCGCTGCAAACCGGCAAACGGAACAAATCAATCGTTTTGTACGGGATCTTACCTATGCAAAATCAGAGGCTATTACCCGAGGGAGAAGAATAACCTTAACGAGCACAGGTGGAGCCACCTGGAGTAATGGATGGAATATTACCGACAATGCAGCCGCTGAAACTCTACGTACAACACCCGCCTTTACAATCGCAGGCCTCACTCTAGTATCAACAGGCGGCATTGGCGTATTAAATTTTAGACCCGATGGCACCATCATTGCTAGCTTTACTGCGGATTTATGTGATGCAGACACCGGCGTCGTTGATAGAGATAAACAGGTTACTGTATCAGTTACCGGTCGTGTAAGTCTTATTTCCCAGTATGATGGCTGCTAAACATGGAACAAGACAATGACTAAAAAAATAAAATTAAAAACTCACAAACAATATGGATTCACACTCGTTGAAGTCATGGTTGCAATGGTCATTTTTTCCGTTGGCTTACTTGGCCTGGCGGGTTTGCAATCGTTAGGCATGACAAATAATCAAACAGCTTTTAATCGAACCATTGCTATGCAGCAAGCCTATAACATGTCTGACCGAATACGCAACAATATCGCTGGTGTTAATGCCACAAGTTACGATGCACTCGACACAAGCACACCCGCGCTGGCAACAAACTGCATCATGGCAGCTTGCCTCCCCGCTGCACTTGCCGCTTTTGACCACTTTGAATGGAACACTAATAATGATGTTCTATTACCTGAAGGTAAAGGCTCGGTTACATTAATTGCACGCACTCCATTAGCTACCCAGTTGCGCATATGTGTTATGTGGAATGAACTAAAAGTTGCCGGTGCAGCCGATCCAGACTGTGCAAATCCCGCTGGCTACGACCCGACTAGCGAGTATAAATTTTATACATTGATTGTAGATATATAAAACCATGATAAAAACATTACACACTAATAAATACACTAAACAAGCCGGTGTCACACTTATTGAGTTAATGGTTGCCATGGCCATTAGCTCGGTCATTATACTCGGCATTAGTAACATCTACTTATCAACCAAGAGGTCTTATGTTATTCATGATGAATTCGCACGAATTCAGGAAAATGGGCGTTATGCATTAGATGCGCTTACCACCGATATTCGCAATGCAGGCTATTTTGGCTGTTCATCCGGTCAGCCTTTAAGGGATGATGGCTCCGCAGTTATAAAAAATGGTTTAAATGGTGTTGCAGATGTAACCTTTAACCTTCAAACAGCAGTCTTCGGCTTTGAGGCTGTCGGTACGGATATTGGCTCAACCACAATTATCCCTAATCCGATTGTTGAAAGTAACAACGCTGCCGACTGGGTTACAGCTCCTAATTTAACAACCGAATCAACGGATGCTATTGGTAATTTTTTAAGCGTTGCCTATAATCCGGTTGTTCCGGCTGCAGTTACTGCCCGAGCTATCCCCGGTTCCGATATTATTATCCTGCGAACAGCACCTCCCCTTGGCGTCAATGTTGCTCAAGATAATAGCTCTGCTCAAATTTTTCTTGATGACACCACGGGTGGTTTTGTTGCTAATGCTTGTATCCAGAATTCCGGCTCGTCTTATAACACTGCTGGTATCAGTGGTATCTGTGAAGGGGATATCCTGTTAATTTCAGATTGTAGCAAATCTCGCATTTTTAAAGCCGAGAATATAACCCCTGTTGGTGGTGGCCCGGGAGCCTGCGGTAAAACCTTACCTTGTTTTAACTTAACGCATAATGCAGGCCCCGACAGTGGTGACAATAAAGCACCACCAACATGGAAAGATGATGATATTTATGGCCCTGAAGGTGAAGTTATAAAAATAGTAACCAAAACTTTCTTTGTTGGGATTAATACTGTTGATGGGAGCGTAACCGAACCCACACTCTATGTACGCAATAATGGCAACCCCCCCCTGCCTCTTGTTGAAGGTGTTGAAAATATGCAAATTCTATATGGTGTTGACACCGATGGGGATGGCGCGGCAAATCAATACTTCTCTGCACACAATGTTCCTGATGTTGATAATCCCGGAGCTCTAGCTGGAGAAACAGATCCCAGCGCTGGCCCACACACTACTTTTGATGGTGTTGTCAGTGTTAGATTGAGCCTGCTCGTTCGCAGCCCGCAGGCTATGCCTGGCATTAACCGAACCCCGGCAGATTATGCAAACCTGATGTATAACCTGGCTAGCCCGGCTGCCCCGATTACAATCGACCCCATTGCAAATAATGCAACTTCTACCGACCGTCGTATGCGTAAAGTTTATAATATGACAATTAAAATTCGCAACCGCTAACCTTACGGAAGCTAGGCAACTTAAAACGTGATGACTATGAATATTCAATCAATCAATAAGATAAAACAACAGCAAGGTGCAATACTCGTTATGAGTTTACTCATGCTGTTTGTACTCACCTTAATCGGTGTTAGCTCCGTCAGCACCACCACGATGGAAGAAAAAATGTCGGGGAATACACGTAATAAGCACCTCGCCTTTCAGTCTGCTGAAACAGCCATACATGAAGCAGAAGACTTTATTACCACCACTATATCCAACCCGGTAGGGCAATTTACAAATAATGGTGGCCTGTACTCTTTAGGAAATGGTCCATCCACAATCAATGCCATTGATTATAACTGGTGGAAGACAGCAGCCAATGAACGAATTGCAGCCTCAGCCACAAATACCAATATTAAAAGCCCGCCTGAGTACACAATTGAATATATAGGCGAAACAACACAAACAGAAGTCACAGATCTTGAAATTAGTAACGACCCCGGTGGCAGTCAGGGTGGCATCCATACTTTCCGTATTACTGCACGCGGAACCGGTTTAACAGAAAACGCAGTAGTCGTTATTCAGTCCCACTTTGGTAAGCGAATTTAACTTCATTGAAGCATTAAATTTTATATACAGGTCTTCATATACAGCAGGTATATTTATTATGAAACATCCACATACTGTAACAAAAGTTCTTTTTACAACTGCATTGACTTTTTTAAGTCTGCAAACATTTGCAGGGCCGGGCACCTTGGTCACCAGCCCGCTTTTTGTTAGCGCGAATGCAAAACCAAACATTATGATATTAACAGATACTTCCGGTTCGATGCGACATATCGTACCTGAAGATGTAACAGGTGATGCCGACAAGTATGATTCCACCACCACTTATATTGCAAATTGTGGTGCAGCAACTATACCCGATGCTGTTGGAGAACCCGGTGAAGATAACTTATACATTCGTATTATTGGTAGCCGACCCAAAATTGCCTATTCTCTATCAAGTAGCACACATTATTACCTTGGCACATCCGCAGGACAAAGATGCTTTGACAGCACCAAAACTTATAATGCGTCACTGCACGCAGACGGGGGAACCTCTGCAGCAGGAAGCGCAACAGCACTCTATTCTGGCAACTATCTTAACTGGTACTTTAACTATAGTAATACAACAACACTATGGAACTCTGGCCAACGCTATAAACCCGGCACCGATTACCGCATGAATATTGCACGAACAACGTTAAATACCATTATCGATGGTTTAGATGACAGTGTTCGCCTTGGATTGGCAACATTCAATAGTCAGTACGGAGCCACCATAGATGAACCCATTAAAACACTCACCTCCGGTTTCAAAACTACCGCAACATCAACAGTGAATGGTTTTTCTCACAGTGGCTGGACTCCAATGGCCGAAGCGTTACATCAGATTGGACGGTATTTTATGGGGGATACTGGCAACATTGACCCAGGCAACCTCCCTACTGGCAGCACATCTGAAACAAATGGTGAAACATCGGGTACCGGCTCTAACCAGTTGGAACTGCACCCTAATACTCCGTCAGCCGCAAAATATAACCGTGGAACTGTTTTTCCAACTATGGCAAATAGTGGTAATCAGGAATCCCCTGTTCAGTACTGGTGTCAGAATAACTTTGTTATTTTTATGTCAGATGGTGTTTCAACCAGGGACCAGAATATCCCTGCTGTTCTACAAGATTATGATGATGACTGTAGTACAGGCTGTAATAGTGATGACAGAAAAACAACCGGTAATTATATTTATAGCACTAATGGCAGTGACTACCTGGATGATGTTGCTCAGGCAATGT
This sequence comes from Gammaproteobacteria bacterium, assembly GCA_024275115.1. Taxonomy (GTDB): domain Bacteria; phylum Pseudomonadota; class Gammaproteobacteria; order UBA6429; family Thiohalophilaceae; genus SZUA-37. Next base: position 27,055 of record JAJRZT010000007.1, on the reverse strand, counting down.
TTGAAATTGACTTACGTCCCGATATTGATGACTACGATGGTAACGAAATTATTAATAATGTTCGCACTTACACCATTGCCTTCGCCGATCAGGACGCGCTAAATAATAAACTATTAGATGATGCAGCTGCACAAGGTGGCGGCCAATACTTCACTTCATCCAATGCAAGTGAACTAGCCGCAGATTTTAGTGCGGCTACCAGCAGCATCCTTGCAACAACGTCTTCCGCATCGGCGGTTACTTTCAATACCAGTACACTAGGCAGTGACACTACAATCTATCAGGCACAATTTAGTACCGCACGCTGGAGTGGTGAAATTTATTCATTCCCGATTGACCCAACTAATGGTGATATTTTGTTTAATTGCACACTTAATGTGACAGAAAATTGCTGGAATGCCTCAACTCATATTGATGATCTTGCTTACAATAGCGGCACTTCAACCTTTGTTGATAATCGCGAGATTATCACCTTTGATAAAAATACCCAAAAAGGCATCGCCTTTACAACTCCTGTTGATTTTACAGCACCTGCTGCAGATGAAATTACAACAGATATGATTAATGATCTCTGTGCCGGGCCTGATGCACCGCTGGTTGGCGGCCTACCTTGTACCAGTGCAACTGGCTCTGCAAAAACAGATAGCCAACAATATGTTAGTCGCATGGTGGACTATATTCGAGGCGATCGTACTTATGAATCCATTAGCAACTCACCTACTTTTCGTACTCGTCAATCTGTTTTAGGCGATATCATTAATGCAAACCCTCTGTTTATTGGTGCACCAAAACTTCGCTGGCCAACCATCGAAAAACCAAGTAATAAATTTGGTATAACCGGAAACCGCTATTCAGATTACCAGACATTAAAAAAAGACCGTACAACTGTGCTTTATGCTGCAGCAAACGATGGCATGTTGCATGCTTTAAGAACTAAAGCAGCAGGAGGAGGCATTAGAAACAAAGCCGGTGACGAGCTCTTTGCGTATATCCCTTCATTTGTTTATTCAAACCAACTTAATGAAGGTTTACATTATCTCGCAAAACCATCCTATTCACATAAATACTATTTAGACTTATCACCCACCTATGCTGACATTTATGGTCGCGTAAAAAACTCTGCACAAGCAGACTTTAAAACAACCTCGGATGCCTGGCATACTATATTAATTGGTGGCTCACGCGGTGCGGTGAATACCGGTATCTTTGCATTAGATGTTACCGATCCATTAACGATTACAGAAGCCAATGCAGCAGATAAAATCCTCTGGGAGTTCACCAACAGTGATGATGCCGATCTTGGACGTACTTATAGCCGACCAACGATTGCTTTAACCAATGCCGTCGGTGCTGATGGTTTAAATCGATGGGCTGTTATTTTTGGTAATGGCTACCAGGATGATAATGGCAGCGGTACTTTCACAGCAGGTGCAAGCTGCCATGCTGTTTTATATGTATTATTCCTGGATGGCGGCCTGGATGGTACCTGGACACTAGGCACCAACCCTTCAACGGCTGACTATATAAAAATTGATACACAAGTAGGTAGTGCAACTGCGGGGAACTGTAATGGTTTATCCACACCTGCGCTTGCAGATACTGACGGTGATAAAATTTTAGATCGAGTTTATGCGGGTGATGTCCAGGGCAATATGTGGGCCTTTGATTTAACCTGTAGCGGTGCAAACTGTGGCTCAACAGACTTTAACGTTGCCTATACACAAGGTGTTACACCTAAACCATTGTTTACAGCAACAGACCCTTCAGGTGCTATTCAACCCATTACATCGAAACCTGCTCTAGCCAGAAACCTCTCCATCAGTACAAGCGCTACAACTGAACCTAATATTCTTGTGTCGTTTGGCACGGGGCAATATCACGCATCAGGCGATAATATCGGCACAACAAAAATAAATACTTTCTACAGTATATGGGACTCGGGGACAGGCCAGTTAACCGATGACCGTACTAATACAACAAGTGCAAATTTAGTTGAGCAAGTTATAACAAGCAATACCACTGCTTTTGGTGAATTCCGTACAATTACATCAAACACTATTGACTGGAGCCAAAAATATGGTTGGTATATCGATCTAGACCCTCAAGATACTGGTAATTTTGATGCAGAAGAACGTGTTGTAGTAAAACCATTTATTCGCTTTAAAACACTCTTCTTTAATACTTTAATTCCTAACGCACAAACTTGCGGCTACGGTGGTACAGGTTGGTTAATGTCTGTTGACTTTAATACCGGTGGTGCACCTAAAAACTCCATCTTCGATGTGAATGGTGATGGTATTGTCGACAACAGTGACAGGGTGAATGGTAACATCGCAGTAGGTCGGCAAGTTGATGGTATTCCAGCAAGTTCCAGCTTTATTAGTGACAAGCAATATACCCAAACCAGTAGAACCCCTAATATTGGCACAGGTTGTACTGGACCTGATTGCAGTAATGTTGACGTAGAAGATGTAGAAATCGGTAGCGGTCTAAAAGAAGGTCGATTATCCTGGCGGGAACTGCGCCCTGACAAATAACAGTGTAAAAACAAAGTTACAATTGAAATCAATTATATAGTGTCAACGGGGGAACAACCGCGCCCCCCTTGACGACCAACGCGGAAGCTTGGCTAGCCCCTTTGGAAGCTCAATGATTTTGTACCTACCGCAAGAAGACAGGGAAATTTAGAATTAATATGCTAATTTATAGAGGATTAACAGTGAGACGGCAAACGGGTTTTAATTTAGTCGAAATAGTGATAGTAATAGCCATTATTGGCATTATTGCTACCGTTGGCTGGCCTATGTATGTTGAACAAGGTCGTTCCAATAACCGTACCGATGCAATCATAGCTACCTCGGCTGTCGCACTAGCATTAACCCAGCATGCCTCAGACAGTGTCAATGGCTTTGTCTGGAATAATCCACCCGGCGCCGTTACTGTCGCTAATGCACACAACCGTTACCTACCACAGGTAAATGTTGGTCCAGACAGCACCGACGGTACACTTAATGCCGTTTGTACTCAAAACAGGGGCTTTCGTTGGGTAGGCGGCGCTGCTAACCGCTATGAATCCTGCCGCGGCTTGTATTCTATCGCTGTTGCCATTACGCCTGACCCAGATCTTCCCGCCAGAGGCATTGCCTTTACGATAACCACTACCGCTATTGCTACACGTCCTCAAAGATTAGATCTGGAGTGTAACGCCTTCACCCTTGACAATAATGGTCTAAAAGGCCATTTAGCCTCAGCCCATCCCGATCGTGCGCCAGAAGCAGGCGACCCGCTTGTTTCGCAACCGGGGCCAGCTTCAGAAGGCCCATTCCATTCAACCCGACGTTGCTGGGGCAGTAACTAGGTAAATATTCTATTTTGGAGAATGACAATGAAAAAGATTTTTAGCTTTTTATTACTTGTAAGTTTATATTTTGCCATACCACAAATATCTTATGCAGATGCATCCTGTAATATTGGTAAAATATTTTATGATAACGGCCAATATGCCAAAGCATTTAAACATATGAACAAATTAGCGCGCTATAAAAATGCATGTGCGAAATACTATGTGGGAGTCATGTATTTTAATGGCCAGGGTACAAAGAAAAATATAGAGTTAGCGGTTAAATATATAGACGAGGCTGCAAAACTGGGTTATCCCGGTGCAAAAGGCTTTTTTGACAGACAGGAATAATTTCCGCTATCTTGCTAAAATTATTTAAGTTCTTTAGGCAAAGAAAAAACAACCGTTTCTTTTACGCCCTGGTTTTGAATAATATCCTTATCCGCAACGCCCCACTCCTTTAAACGTTGCAATACTTTTTCAACCAGCACTTCAGGTGCAGACGCGCCTGCGGTTAAACCAATTTTTTTCTTGCCACGTAATAAGTTTCTGTCTATTTCTGTTTCATTGTCAATTAAGTAAGCGGGCACATTTAAACGGTCAGCCACTTCGCGCAACCGGTTTGAATTAGAGCTATTGGGGGAACCTACAACAAACAATATATCACAGGCGGCAACCAGTTCCTTGACTGCATCTTGCCTGTTTTGCGTTGCATAACAAATATCTTCTTTTTTGGGGCCCTGGATTTTTGGGAAGCGTTGCACTAATGCATTAATGACTTCAGCGGTGTCATCCATCGACAAGGTTGTTTGTGTAAAGTATGCCAGCTCATCGGGGTTGTTCACATCAAGTTGCGCAACATCACTGGCTGTTTCAATTAGATATATTTTACCGCCCTGCTGCCCGTCAAATTGCCCCATGGTGCCTTCTACTTCAGGGTGTCCATGGTGACCAATTAAAATACCTTCCTGCCCTGTTTGACTAAAGCGCGATACTTCCATATGCACCTTGGTAACCAATGGACAGGTTGCATCAAATACTTTAAAACCACGCCGTTTTGCTTCCCGTCGTACCGCTTGTGATACACCATGCGCACTAAAAATAAGGGTTGCACCTTCAGGCACGTCACTCAGGTCTTCAATAAAAATAGCGCCGTTATCACGTAAGCAATCCACCACATATTTATTATGTACCACTTCATGGCGTACATAGATAGGCGCACCAAATAAATCCAGTGCACGTTCAACAATTTCAATGGCACGGTCAACACCGGCACAAAAACCACGTGGATTAGCGAGTAAAACCTGCATTAATGTTGCTCGTTCTTGTTTGGTACGTCTTCGCCTATATCAGCCTGAATAAAATCGCCATTTTTAATCGCATCCAGTTGTGCCTGGCCAGGTTTAATTTTTAGAATTTCCACATCAAATGTCACCACAAAACCCGCACAGGGATGGTTAAAATCAACTTTAACTTCTGTTTCGGTTATTTCTTTTATAGTCCCCGGTACGGCTTCGCCAGACGGTGTTGTAAATTCAATAATCACGCCTTCTTCCAGCTTAAAGGAAGAATCAAATTCTTCTCGTGGCATCATATGGATACTTTCTTCGTCAGGAAAACCAAAGGCATCCACTGGATCAATTGATAAACACTGTTTGGCACCTTCTTTTAAACCATAGAGCATCATTTCCAGACCTTCGATTAAGGTGCCGTCACCCATGGTAAAGGTCATGGGTTCATTTTCATCGGTACAATCGGCAACCGTGCCGTCTGGCAAGCTTAAAGTAAAGTTCATGGTTACTTCGCTGCCGGGGCAAATAGTAATGGCGCTTATTTCTGTCATTTTTAATACTCTTTAGAAAAATTTTGAAACACGGAGGTTACAAACTAAAAAATTTCTTCATGGTTAATCAGGTTTTGATTTTTTTTGAAACACGTTAGGGAAAATTGTATCCACAATTAATATCACCACGCCAATGGTTATGGCAGAATCTGCAATATTAAAGGCCGGCCAGTGATACGCGTTATAATAAATATCGATAAAATCAACAACGTATCCTAAAAGAACACGGTCTATCAGGTTACCGATTGCGCCGCCTAAAATAAAGGTAAAGGCCAGTGCCTGAAATTTTTCTTCAGGCTTAAGTCTCTTGATCCAGAAAATAAGTACGATGCTAACAACGAAGGATATGATCGTAAAGAACCAGCGCTGCCAGCCACCGGCATCACTTAAAAAACTGAATGCAGCGCCTTCATTATGCATTAAAGTAAAATTAAACATTGGCATTACTGCAACAGCTTCATACATTTTCAATTCTGCAGACGCAATATATTTAGTAATTTGATCGGCGATAACAATAGCCGCTGCGATAATCATCCAGTTACGCAAAGCTTCGCTCCTCGCCTGTTGCATCCACATTTTCAATGCAGCGACCACATAATTCAGGGTGTGTGCTGTTACTGCCGACATCCTCCCGTAAATGCCAACAGCGTGCACATTTTCCTTCGTCTGCTTTCGTTACGGCCACCCAAATATCGTCATTGCTTGATAAGGTGGTGTGAACGGATGTACTCGGCGGGTTATCAACCACCAGTTCAATCGAAGCATACGAAGTAATTAGCACAAAACGGAGTTCATCTTTTAGTGTTGCCAATACATCGTGAATTTCACGACCGCAATAAATAGTCACTTTCGATTCTAACCCAGAACCTATCACACCATCCGCACGCAGGCGTTCCAGTTCTTTATAAACGGCATCGCGTACTTCTGATATTTTACCCCATTGTGTTAGCGTAACATCGGCTGCTTTTTTATCAACATAACATTCGACTAATTTATACCATGTATTTAAAAATACCGATGCTTCCCGTTTAGCACTCTTCCCTTCGCTATCGACTTTATTCGTAGGCAATGCCTGCCAGATATCTTCGGCAGTAAAACTTAAAATCGGAGCCATCCATAACACCAGTGCTTCACTAATATAATACATGGCTGTTTGTGATGAACGCCGCCCAAGGCTATTGGCCTGCATGGTGTATTGACGGTCTTTGGTAATATCCAGATAAAAACTACCCAGTTCAATGGCACAGAAGTTATGGATCATTTGATAAATACTATGAAAATCATATTCATCGTACGCGGTTTCAATACGCTGCTGTAAACGCGCCGTTTTCTCTATCGCCCACTTGTCCAGTTCGAGTAGGTTCTCAACGGCGACACAATCTTTAGTTGGATCAAAATCATTAATATTAGATAACAAATAACGTGCTGTGTTTCGAATACGACGATAAGCATCGGATGAGCGTTTTAAAATTTCATCCGACACCGTCATTTCGGCAGTGTAATCGGTTGCGGCAATCCATAAGCGCACAATATCGGCACCCAGGTTTTTAATGACCTTTTGCGGCGCCACCACGTTGCCTTTTGACTTTGACATTTTCTGGCCTTTCGCATCCACCGCAAAGCCGTGTGTTAATACCGATTTATACGGTGCAACACCTTGCATCGCAACCGAGGTTAATAACGAAGACTGGAACCAGCCACGGTGTTGGTCTGAACCTTCCAGATACAGATCCGCAACCGGGTAATCTGTTACACCCAACATTTTGTTCATCACGGAGTAATGCGTAACACCGGAGTCAAACCAGACATCCAGCGTGTCGGTTACTTTTAAATAATCGTCGGCATCATCAGCCAGTAAATCTTTAGGCTCTAAATCAAACCAGGCATCAATCCCCTGCTGTTCAATTTTCTGTGCAACCTGTTCAATCAGTTCCACACTACGTGGGTGTAACTTCGACGTTTCCTTATGCACGAACAAAGCAATAGGCACACCCCAGGTACGCTGCCGCGACACACACCAGTCTGGTCTACTCTCGACCATTTTTTCAATTCGCGCTTGCCCCCAGTCGGGCATCCATTGAGTTTTTTTGATAGCAGCCATGGCTTTATCGCGCAAACCCTTTTTATCCATGCTGATAAACCATTGCGGTGTCGCACGGAAAATAATCGGGGTTTTATGCCGCCAGCAATGCGGGTAACTGTGTTGCAAGGCCTCGTCGTGTACCAGTTTGCTATTCGTTTTTAAAGTTTCAATAACGCTCGAATTGGCTTTAAAAACATGCTGCCCTTCAAATAGCGGTGTTCCTTTTACAAAGGTACCATCGGCACCCACCGGGTTGTCTATTTTTAAATGATAACGCTGACCGACCACATAATCGTCCTGACCATGCCCTGGTGCCGTATGCACACAACCAGTACCGGCTTCTAAAGTAACATGGTCACCTAAAATAACAGGCACTTCCCGATCATAAAAAGGGTGTGCCAACTTTAAGCCTTCTAAATCTTCGCCTGTGCATTTACCTGCAACTTTATAATGGCTAATGCCATAACGCTGCATAATGTCTTCAACCATATCGGAAGCAAGCAATAAACATTCAGGTACATGGTCGGTAACGCTGTCGACCATTACAATGCTGTATTCAAACTTGGGGTTAACCGCAACAGCCTGATTGGCAGGCAGTGTCCAGGGAGTGGTTGTCCAGATAACAACCGAGGTAAGCTTACCTTTTAATAATTCTTTATCTAAATCTGTACAGCGGATTTTTAATGCTTCATCATCGAGCACTTCAAAGCGTACATCAATCGCCGGGGATTTTTTGTCTTCGTATTCAACTTCAGCTTCTGCTAATGCCGAACCACAATCCACGCACCAGTGCACCGGCTTGGAACCTTTATGCAAGTGCCCTGCTTCAATAATTTTACCCAGGCTCCTTACAATATCGGCTTCGGTTTTAAAGTTCATTGTAAGATAAGGGTTATCCCAGTCACCTAAAACACCTAAGCGTTTAAAGTCTTCACGTTGGCCATCTACCTGTTTAAGCGCATACGCTCGACAAGCTTTACGGAACTCCGCCGGGGTCACTTTAACACCGGCTTTGCCGATTTTTTTCTCAACCATTAATTCAATGGGTAAACCATGGCAATCCCAGCCCGGTGTATAAGGCGCGTCAAAACCGCTGAGTGTTTTTGATTTAATAATAATATCTTTTAAAACTTTATTAACCGCATGGCCAATATGAATATTACCGTTGGCATAAGGCGGGCCATCGTGTAAATAAAACTTGGGTCGATTTTGTTGTTCGGACAGTTTACGTAACTGTGCATACAAATCCATGTCGACCCATTGCTTTAAGAACGCCGGCTCACGGTTTGCCAGGTTACCCCGCATTGGAAAGTCTGTTTTGGGTAAATTTAATGTATCTTTATAATCTGCCACGGTGTTTGTTTACCTTGTTAAATTTATAACTGTTTTCATTCAAATTGCCGCCTATCGCTTACAATGATAATCCTGCAACTAAATGTTATTTCTTTTTAAAAAAATATTTCGCCTGCTCAACATCAACGGCTATTTGTTCCTTTAATGCATCTAACGAATCAAACGGCAACTCGTCTCTTAATTTTTTCAAAAAACTGACTTCAATGTATTTGCCATAAATTGTTTGATTAAAATCAAACAAAAAGACTTCTAAAATAACTTTTTTACCCTTCACTACGGGGCGCGTTCCAATGCTCGCAACACCCTGCACCGGCTGTTGCTGTAAGCAGCCAACCTCGACAACATAAATGCCATGCAACGGTGTGACCTTTCGGTGCAGATGAATATTGGCCGTTGGAAAACCCAGTTCCCGACCTAATTTTTCACCGTGTGCCACGCGGCCCGTCATTTTATAATGATGCCCGAGTAACTTTTCAGCTTCTTTAAATTGCCCGGCTTCTAATGCCGTTCGAATACGGGTACTGCTCACCCGCCCTGTTTCCGCATCGGTTCCAATATTAAAGGTTGGCATATGAACAACTTCAAACTGGTGCTTTTTACCTGCTGCAACTAAATGTGCAAAGTTGCCTTCACGGCCTTTACCAAAACGAAAGTCATCACCTACCACAAGATATCGAACACCTAATCCTTTAACTAATACCCGTTCAATAAATTCCTGATAAGGCATGTCTGCCAGCGTTTTATTAAAGCGCAATGATAAAATTTGCTCCACTTTATTGCGCTGCAAAGCGGACACTTTATCACGCAAACGCATCAATCGAGCCGGTGCTGCATCGCCGACAAAATATTCCAGGGGCTGCGGCTCAAAGGTAATGACTGTACTCGGGCAACCAAACTGTCTGGCTTTATCTGCCAACTGTTCCAGTACATGCCGATGCCCCAGATGCACACCATCAAAGTTGCCAATAGTGGCGACACAACCATGGTGTTGCGGGCGTAAATTATGAAGTCCACGGATCAATTCCACATTTATGCCCTGCTAGCTTAACCTGTTCTGCATTATACTCTGTTTCACATTATATCAAGCTATCCGTTGAATTTTTAGCCGGCCGACGTAAATCTTTTACGCGAATACCCAGAATAAACAACACCACAAAGTAGCTGCCCGCCCCCGCAATAACCAGCAACGATAAATTCATAATCTGGCTACCCAGTTTCAACTCATACCACGGCGCAATATTACCTAAATATGCCAATAAAACGGCTACCATCACCAAACAGGCCAAGCTCACCTGTATGCTAAATCGCAACCAGCCTTTATTGGGCTGAAGCACTTTCTTGCGTACCAGACCTCGCCATAACAGGTAGGCATTGATCACCCCCGAAGCCGCTGTTGCCAGCGCCAAACCCGCATGCAGGCCATCGACTGCCAGCAGGTATAAGCCCACCACAAAAACAACGTTTAACACCATATTGCTGGCCATTGCAATCAGGCCAATTTTCATCGGTGTTTTGGTGTCCTGGCGGGCAAAATACCCTGGTGCCAGTACTTTAACCAGCATATGTGCCAATAAACCAAAAGAGTAGGCCTGCAATGCAAATACCGACATATCAATCGACTCAATGGAATACGCGCCATGCAGCAAAAAGGTTGCCAGCAATGGTTTGGCCAGGATAAAAAGCGCCACGGTGGCAGGCAGGCCAACAATAAAAACCCAGCGCATTGCAAAATCCAGCATATGCGAGAAACCTTCGGGATCTTTAGCGGCATGCTTACTGGATAAACTTGGCAAAATCACCGTTGCTAAAGCAATGCCAAACACGCCTAACGGGAATTCCAGCATCCTGTCTGCATAATACAGCCAGGTGATGCTGCCGGTTACCAGAAAAGAAGCCACAAAAAGGTCAAACAGCAGGTTAATTTGCATAGCAGAGGAGCCAATAATGCCTGGCGCCATTAATTTCATAACACGGCGCACCCCAGAGTGCCGCCAGCCCCACCGTGGCCAGCGCAAAAAACCGAGTTTGTACAAAAACGGCAACTGAAAACCCAATTGTAAAATACCCGCAAAAAGCACCCCCCAGGCCAGTGCTTTTACCGGCACATCCAGATAGGGTGCAAGCCAGATTGCCGAGCCAATCAGGCTTAGATTAAGTAAAATCGGGGTAAAAGCCGGTACCGCAAATTTACCGTAAGTGTTTAAAACACCGGATGAAAGCGCGGTTAAGGAGATAAAAATAATATATGGAAAGGTTAACCGGAACATATCGGTGGTTAGGGCAATTTTGTCAGGCTGACCGATATAGCCCCAGGCGATGGCCATCACCACAACCGGTGCTGCTATCAGGCAAACAACGGACAAAAGCACTAAAATACCGCCCAGTGTACCCATGGTGTGCTGCACCAGGTCGGCCACATCGGACTTGTCCCGCTGAATCTTGTACTCGGTTAATACCGGTACAAAAGCCTGAGAAAAGGCACCTTCACCAAATAAGCGGCGTAAAAAATTAGGTAATTTAAAGGCAATAAAAAAAGCATCGGTTGCTTTACCTGCACCAAAGTAATGCGCCATAACAATATCACGCGCCAAACCGGAAATCCGCGATAACAGGGTAAAGGCACTGACCACAAGGGTTGATTTAAACAGGCTCATATAATTGATAAGTTATTGATAATATTGCATTATTTTGTCTGTATGTAATAAAAGCACGTAAGTTGTTGCAAATAAACAAGTTTTTCGAATAACATCATACCTTATAATATATTACCGATATACACTAACAAAGCGGCTTAAATTTATTGACAAATCAACCCAAAAGCCCCATTATACGCGGCTTTCTTGGTTAGACAGTTTATTTAGGAGAGCCGCTTTGGCTAATTCAGCACAATCACGCAAACGCGCCCGTCAGGGTGAAAAACGTCGTCAGCACAATGCCGGCTACCGTTCCATGTTCCGTACTTTTATTAAGAATTTATTAGCGGCCATTGAGTCGGGTGACAAAGCAAAAGCACAGGAAGCTTACAAAGAAGTGACTTCTGTTATTGATAAAACGGCTAACAAAGGCCTTATTCATAAAAATAAAGCAGCCAATCAAAAAGCGCGTTTAAACGCACGTGTTAAAGCAATGTCATAATAGGGCTTGTCCTTATTCAAAAAGCCGGTTTTTTAAACCGGCTTTTTTAGTGCCCGTTTATTTGTGCTTACTGAAGTAGCCCCCATCCCTGACTTAAACCACCCGGCTTTACTCAAATAAAGAGCTTATTAATTTGCAGGTATCATCCAGCTCGGCAGCCGCAAGTGAATAACATTCACAACTTTCCGCAATTCTGGATGCCCCGGTTAAACCATCATTTTCATGCGCTAACTGGTTCAGACCATTGCTATAAATATTCATACAGGCTGATGCCTGGCTTAGTTTTGTTAATACAGGCTTCATATTATCAGCAGAATATTCAACAATAATAACTTTAGTTAAGGGAAACGATTCTAAATGTGAATCTGCCGGCAACAATGCTGTTGGCACATGCATTGTTCGGTTAGTTTGTAAGATATTATCCGGCAATGGATACAAGGGAGGCTGTTTTTTTAAACACACCGCATGTGGGTAAGGCGCAACATGCATAGACTCCAAATTAACAGGCGCGAGTTCATCACTTAAATAATTAAAACCATTATTAAGCAAACCCCAGGTTGTGGTTGATTTCCCCGCCCCGGAACGCCCCGTTAACAACAGAACCTCACCATTATACTCTAATGCCGCACCGTGCATAAAAAAAAGGGATGAACATAAGTATTGCAGTTCAATAGTAATGTCTTTTTCAAGTTGATAAACAAATAGCCCCAGATCACTGCTTTGCAAAGTAGTTTCATTGTTTCGTATTATTTCAAATTTTCTTTTTGTTTCATCAATATAAAGTTCGTATTCAATATCAAAATTGATATTTTTCTCAAAATGAATAAAAGCACTGTAGTTTAGTGTGACCGCATCAAATAAATAAGCTGAATCAGTTTCAATATGGATTTCTTTGTCAAAGATAGACAATAACAAACTATGCTTCATTAAACTTTCTCAATAAAAAAGCGTAATAACCAAAATGGTTATTACGCTTTTTTAGCAACATTAATACTAAATTAAAATATTACTCTGTTTGCCCATTCGACCCTGCTTGCGCCAACGAAGGCATGGCACTCATTGTCATTACAACGGGGGCAATATAAGCTGCTTTTTTGATAAAGTCACGACGGGCTTCGGTTTTCTGTTCATTTAATTCTGTTTTGTTTTCTTCACTCATAATAATCTCCATTTAGTATTCATTCATTAATAATTTTAAATCTTTAAACTGCTGTAGCACTTTATCTAAATCGGTTTTTGCTGATGCGGCATCAATATCATAAGACTGGGTTAATTTTTTAACCATAGCGTCAGCGCCCAACCCCGCTTCCATTTGCTGCCAGATAAAGCCAGCAACTGAATTTAGCTGATGTATTTGACCGTTGTCTTTATCTAAAATAACGAGCTCACCGTCTATTTTCTGTGTGCTTAAGTTTGCCCGTACTACTAAATTCATCTATAACTCTTTTTAATAATGGTATATTAGACCAAATTTCACAATATGCGTCAATGTAACAATAAAGCACCAGAATAGGCCAAACATTTTTAACCGAATAAAAACAACAGGTTATATTTAGGTTAGATTAAAGTATTGATACCATGCTAGCCCAAATGGGTTAACCCATAACAATGACAGCTCAAAAAAACAAAATTATTCTGCTTTTGCAGCAAATAGCTCTGCTAACAGAGAAGAATAGCAAAGGATCTTTATCTGACAACACGGCTCGCTGGGCGCTGCAAGCCCGACTGGCGCCGGTACTCGTTGATACTTTTCTAACCACCGACCTTACCCCTGCACTTGTTCAGCAATTAAAAGCAGATGCACTGACAACAAAATTCTGGTTTCAGACACAGTATCAGGCCACACTGGAACTGGTAACTGAATTAAATAAACAAAAAATCACACCGACCCTTTTAAAAGGAATGTCGATTAGCACCGCGTTTTATCCTAAACCATATTATCGCAACATGCGTGATATTGACCTTCTTGTTGAACAGCAGCAGCTTAAACAAGTCGAACAAATTATGCGGGTTCTGGGCTACGAACAGAAGTCACATTTGCCCGATGAGTTTTATAAAACCCACCACCACACAAAACCCTGGCGACATAAAACAAAAGATATATGGCTTGAAATACACACCGGGCTTGTTCCTGCATCGTCGCCCTGTTCTGCTGCAAAGGTTTTTTCTCTGGCAACGATTAATAGTGAAAAACAGTTAAATAACATTGATGGCAAAGAAATATACAGGCTCAATCCAGAACTACAGATTGTTTATATCGCAACACACTGGGCTGATGAATTGAAACAAACAGGCGGCCTTTTTGCTTTTGCAGATATTGCTCTTATTATTAACAATACCCAACCTGATTATAAAAAATTAATACACCTGAGCAGTGAGCCTTATATTGCCAATGCTGTTTATATCCTTTTATCTTATCTTCTAAAAAATGGTTTGCTAAGAGACTCGGCTATAAGACCGTACCTAAAAAAAATAAGCCACTCGCTTGTTTTTTTTGACCAATGGCTAGTCTATAAATTTATTGACCATTACCTGATAACAGGCAAACCTTTTGGCCGAATGCTGACAATTAACAATATCGGTATACTGTGGAAGCTTTTATTAAGCCCACTACCCGCTGGTAAAAAGTTAATACTGATACCGGTTTATATCGCCTTTCCACCGCAAGCAAACAAAAAATTTAATCTAAATTTTCAATTATCCAGAATAAAGCGTTTGTTATTTAAATCTTCCTAATAATCATCTAAACTTTGCGGTGTCTTTAGCTTATTGAAGGAAGCACCCAGCATGCGCGGCTTTGTTCCACCCGATCCACAAACCGATGTTTCCACTATTCAGTATGCCATTGTGTACGCACCCCGACGTAAAGCAAACCGGCACCGGATACCGCAAAGTTGTGTGGAGATAAAACAGGATAAGCAGGAAGCTATCGAACAATCTAACCCACAAACTAAACGCTATGCGGCGCAGGTGTTAGGCCCCTCTAAATCTTCAGAAGGCCAATATATTTATTATGTAATGGAGTGGATTGAATAGGGTAAGTTTATAAAACCAGTATCTTTGCAGCCTGGCGGATGTCTTCCTTAGCTTCGTATAATATGTCCATACTGGCCTGCGGGCCAAGTTCACTAAGACCGAGTTTTTGAAAAGCGGGGATTTCAACAAGGGGCGGAATATTGGCATTCTGTTTCCCATCACCGTACATACTATGAATATTAGCGACAATAATAATATCCGCATAATCTGCTTCAGGCTTTTCATCTCTAAACCAGTTGTCTATATTATCTGGCACACAAATAAGTTCTTCATCAAAATTCCATTGCTGCAAAATCATTCGTCCCACCTGACCAGAAAGTTTTTTAACAATACGATCAGCAAATTTGGGGTTATCTTTTAATTCAGGGATACGACTTAAATAACTAATAATTGGCAAAGCACCAATCTGAGAAATAAGCCCTGCAAGCATGGCCTTATCAGCCTGCTTATCTTTAACCATCGAGCCCAGAACATAACTTATCGCACCGATACGCCGGCTATGATCAAGCACTTTCTTTAACTGCTGTTGTAATTGAGAATTAGGTGCAGCAAATAAATTATTAACCGCAACACATATCACGATATTTTGAACCACATGCAAACCTAACCTTGTCACCGCTTCCATACAAGTGGACGTTAAACGGTAACCTGAAAATATCGAGGAGTTTGCAATTTTAATCACTCTGGCAGCAATATTGGTGTCCATTTCCAGAAGTTTTGCAATTTGATTTATCCCCTTAACGGGATCATTCACTGCTGTTCTTACTTTTAAGGCTATGTCTGGCAAACTCGGTAGTTCAAGCTGGCCTTTGGCACAGTCAGCCAGAATACGTTGTTCCAGTGTTGCTTGTAATTCTGTACTCATTGTTTCTTTTCCCGCTGAAACGTGTCACGCCAGGCATCATGTTGCTGTATTGCTTTTAACGCCTGCATTAATAAACTTTTACCCGGATCACTCTGGTGCCAGGTTGAAGCACCGGATGGATGTGGCAAGGGTATAATATCCGCGATATGCTCGTAAAATTCAAGCTTAAAAGTTTGACCTATTATTTTGTCCAGCTTGTTGATTGCCATTATCTGACTAATCGCCAACTTTCCCACCGGGATAATAAGTTCCGGTTTCAAGGTTGCGACTTCTTTTTGCAACCATGTTGCGCAATTTTTTATTTCTGTTTTATCAGGAACACGATCACCGCCTTTCGGTTTGTTATCAACCAGCTTCTTGCCGGGGAAACATCGGCATATGGCCGTCATATACACTTTGCAGCGAAATGGTTCTTCATCAACACCAATCGAGCTAAACCATTTAAACAGCGTTTTACCGGCCGTCCATGCAAACGGTTTTTGGATATCTCTTTCTTTAATCCCTGGTGCCTGCCCGATTAATAGTATTTTCGACATCACCGGTTCACCAACCACGGGTTGGCTCTGCATCTTTTCACAAAGATTACATTTTCTGATATTTGCCTGAAGCCGTTTTAATACAAGTTCGGTCATATTATGAATATACCAATGCGCTAATAATAAAAACCGCTATTCATACTTTTTAAGCAACACGCCTTCATCTCCACAACACGATGCAGCACATTTTTTAACCGCATGAATTGATTCTGCATCACCTTGCAAGAAGGAACTAATGGGCAAATTATCGGTTGCACAGTCACAGCCTTTATCATCATATTTATAAACATGTTTTAAACCCACATCAATAGCTGCATCTAAAGTTTGCTGCATAATCAGTGAGGGGGTTGGTTCGATATGGCTCAGTTTATACGCAGGGAAAAATTTGGTAATATGCCACGGCGCATCACCACCTAAATTATCTTTAATCCAGTGCGCTATACTGGTTAACATTTCTAGATTATCATTTTTAGTCGGTATAATATTGGTACGCGTTTCCACATGAATACCTAACTCATGGGCTTTTTTAATGGAATGTAAAACCTCATCGACGGATGACTTCCTGCAAACATCTTTATAAAAATCGTCGTCAAGACTTTTAATATCTGAACAGAGCACATCAATATAAGGCGCGACGACTTCCAGTGCTTCATCTGTAACATAGCTATTGGATACATAAAGAATATACAAACCTTTTTCTTTGGCCACTTTAGCAACATCAATAATATATTCCAGCCAGACAGCAGGCTCGGAATAGGTAAAAGCGATCCCCTGCACTTTAAAACGTAATGCGGTTTCAACCAGTTGCTCGGCGGTAACATACGCTGCGGTTGATTCACCTCGCGCAAGTTCATCCAGAGCGGTCACGCCCCATGATATATCCAGATTATGGCAGCCATCACAACGAAAACTGCAACCGTAACTGCCTACCGATAATACTTTGGTTCCTGGCCTGAAATGTTTAACGGGCTTGTATTCGATATTATCAACATCCAGTGCCGAGATAATCCCATACGACAGATTATATAAAGTACCATTACGGTTAACATGTGCCTGACAAAAGCCACGCTGACCATGACTGAGCCGGCAACGCCATAAACATAAGTTACAGCGTGTTGTACCGTCATCCTGTTTGTCCTGCAACATGGTTTCCACTAGCTGATAATGATCCGGTCGTGCTTCTAAACTACTCATTTGTATTTCCCGCTGTCTGGTTTTCAATTTCAGCTATTTTCCACAATGGTGCGACAACGATATTTAAATGGCCATAAGCCGTTCGTAATGCCTGTTCCACTTGCTCAAAGCTTGGGGCTTTAGCAAAAATAAAACCTAAATAACTATTACCTTCGGGCAACGGCGTAAGTTCATAACCCTCGCGTAATTGAATATTGATGTCTTCAATAAATTCAACTTTTCCAGCATCAAGCAAACCTTCAATTCGTTTGAGTATGCCAGGCTTTGAAACCGGGATCATCATCACACCGGCTGCCGTATCAGAAAATGATTTTTCAATAGGCTGGCCTAACGCCTGACTTAGTACAAGCTCTTCTAAAGAACAGCCTAAACCATACTCGAGAATATCACTGCATAATCCGCCTATCGTGCGAGCCGCCATTTCAATTAAATAGATTTCAGTACCACGCAAACGGCACTCGGCATGAACCGGCCCAGTTTTAATCCCATAGGCTTCACAAGCCTGCTGTACAACCTTGCTGACAACATTTACTTGTTCAGCCGATAATCTTGTTGGTGTAATATAATACGTTTCTTCAAAAAAAGGGCCATGCAAGTCATCCGGCTTGTCAAAAATAGTCAGTAACTTAAACACACCATTATCAACAATACCTTCAACGGCAATTTCATCACCATGAATATATTCTTCCAGTAAAACGTGCTCTTTTTCAACTAACTCTAAATCTGTATACATGGCTAACAGGTTTTTAATACGCTTTGCAGCGACTATTAATTCAGCTTTGTTATTTACCCGAATAACTCCCCGGCTTGCCGACAAAGCCAGTGGCTTTATCACAACGGGAAAATCAATTTTTATATCTGTTTGATTGAATATAGCCTCTAATTCGATACGCTGATACTTCGGTATCGGGATATCTTTAAACTGCAATGCTTCACGTGCTAAATCTTTGCGCCGAGCAAGCCGTGCTGTATTGACATTATTATGTTCCAGGCCTAACTGCTGCGCCACCTTTGCGGTCAGTTCAATGACGGAGTCATCCGTACCAATAACGGCAAGCACATTCATGTTGGCGGTGCATGTCAAAATAGTTTGCAGCGCTTCCGCCTGTTGATCGAGACGCACATGCAAGCCTTGCGCATATGCCGACACAATCGAATGTTCACCTTCGGAAATAATAATAACATTAAGGCCAAGCCTGGAAGCGGCTTGAAGATACCGCATGGTACGGTAACTACCATGCGGTGCAATCAATAAAATACCAGAGAGCCGTTGTAACGGCATTGGCTGATGCTTTTCAGAAATAACAACGGACATTGGTAAAAGAGTCTTTGAGAATAATCAAAGTTACCTCAATCCTCAATTCTATCCGCAGCCACCACCACCACCGCCACTCGCACTGCCACAACCACCGCAGCCACCTGAACCACCAACGGCTTTAAACACATTGTTGAAAACAAACGATGCATTTAAACCATCGTTAGTATAGTCAACATCCGCACCTTTTAAATAAGCGAGTGCCACCGCATCAACCACCACTTTATAGCCATCACCTTCTAATACTTTGTCATGCGGGTGAATAGTATCGGCGTAAGTCATGCCATAGGTCATACCACCACAACCACCACCGGAAACAAAAACACGAATACCTTCAACAGGATCCTCTGCAGCGGTCATTAAGCTCGCAATTTGTTCACCTGCGGTCGCAGATACTTTGAATTCGTCATCTATGATGTTTGTATTAAATTCGGCAACAGCTGCATTCATTTCTATTCTCCAAAATATGCTATTTAAATGGCTATATATAATAGTATAGATAATACCATAACATTTAGAATTCAACCCTGTTTTTACAAATAAATAGTCTATTTCCCTTTTAAAATCAAGGTTATACTGTTTAGGAAGGGAAAATATTGAAAAGGGTTCCGGCAGCCTGCAGCCGGAACCTTTATGCGATACCTAGACTAGTGCCAACGCAGGACTGCTATCCTTAGCAGGTTTTAGCCGGTTCTGGGCACCCACCAGTTTGCTCATCATCCGCAGATCCCGCGACGTCAGGTTCAGAGCTGCATCGACCCAGATCTCAGCCACATCCATAAGCTCATCATAAGTTAACGGATTAAGGTATTCCCGCACCCGACGGATCGCCTGCAAACCATTGCTGGCGCGGCGATGCCGCCGAATGTATTTGTGTACCGCCTGCACGCCTTCGCCTGGCTCCGCCAGCACATCAATGACACCCAGTTCGTGCAGTTCCTCGGCACTGAACAAGCGGCCGGCCGTAATTAATTCTTCGGCACGCCGGAAGTCTAGTTTGCGTGACAACAAGCTATAAGCGCCCATTCCCGGAAACAGGTTAAACAGAATTTCCGGTAAGCCCAGCTCGGTGCCCCGTTCAGCGACCAATACCGAACTTGACAGCGCCGCCTCAAAACCACCGCCCAGTGCGCTGCCCTGTATCAACGAGATTGTCGTCAAGGGCAGGTGTAAATGCGCCGAGTTCAGGTACAGCACATCAATACAGGGTTTCGCGTAAGCCAGCAGGCCTTGCCGGTCGTGATTTTCAATATGCTGGCGAAACAGACTTAAATCACCACCCAGGTTAAATACCCCCGGCACATCCGATGCCAGTACTAAATAGGAAACTGCCAGCTCCTTACGCCGGACGGCCTGCCCGACCTGCTCCTGAAAGTCGGCAATTTCTGCCAGCAGGGTGGGTGTAAAACAGGGACGAGGTGAAGCATGCATGTCATACCATAAACATTGTAAATCCGCATCGTAACGCGGGGTAAGTTGTTTAAAAGAACCAAAGCAATTCAAGTTACATTCGGCTGCCAGACTCATAAGTATTCTCCTTGTTAGGTTTCGGAAAGAAACGTACACGGTTAGAGTCCTGTGCAGGATAACGGTTGTCAATGACCGTAAAGCATTAAAAATAGTAACCAGTTCATGTTTTAGAGCTTAAACTACTGGTTATTTCACAAAAATACATAACATTTACCCTTTTAGGCAAGCAGGAAAGAAATAAAGTATTTGCAGAAAAATATCTTAAAGGATATATATCTTAACTAACGCCAGTTGTTTAAAATAAGCACTCCAATTTTTGAGGTAAACATTATGTCGCGTATGGTTTTTTGTCAGCACCTAAATAAAGAAGCGGAAGGGCTTGAATCAGTTCCTATGCCGGGAGAACTGGGTCAGCGTATTTACGAGAATATTTCAAACGAAGGCTGGACTAAATGGCTCGAGCGCCTGACTTCGATCATTAATGAAAATCAGCTCAATACGGCTGACCCCGCTGCCATCCAGATTATTGAACAACATATGCTCGGTTTTTTGTTTAATGAAGGTGAACAAGGGAAATTACCTGATGGATTTCAGGCACCCGGTGGTAAAAAATAACCACCACTCATGGCAATCCAGACCATGAATTATTGCAGTGAATGCGGAAAAACGGTTGAACTGAAAATACCGGATGGTGATAACCGGCAACGCCATGTTTGCCCACACTGCGATATTGTCCACTATCAAAATCCAAAAATTGTTGCCGGCTGCTTACCTGTCTGGGAAGACAAAGTTCTGCTTTGCAAGCGCGCCATTGAACCCCGCCATGGTTTATGGACCTTACCCGCCGGTTTTATGGAAAATGATGAAACACTGGAGCAGGCCGCCACTCGTGAATCCGTTGAAGAAGCGAATGCAAACCTGCAAATAACCGGTCTATACTCCGTCATTAGCCTGCCAAATATAGACCAGATTTATATGTTGTACCTGGCCAAACTGGTTGACCTGAATTTTTCAGCCGGTATCGAAAGCCTCGATGTGCAGCTTTTTACTGAAGACCAAATTCCCTGGGATAAACTGGCTTTTCGCACTATCGACTTTACTTTAAAGCGCTATTTTGAAGATCGGAAAAATAACCATTTCCCTGTTCACACCAGTTTTATAGAAAAGCATAACCGCTACCAATAAAGAGCTCTAAACTCAAACACACCATGCTTAAATTTACTGATCTTGCTTTACGCCGCGGCACAAAAGAATTATTTCGCGACGTTAATCTAACTATTCATGCTGGGCAAAGAGTGGGGATCACCGGTGGCAATGGCGTCGGTAAATCCAGTTTATTTTCCTTAATTCTAGGTCAACTACACGCTGACAGTGGCGAGGTCAGTTTCCCGAAAAATATAAAAACAGCCCATGTTGCACAGGAAACACCTGCGCTTGATCAAGTGGCGGTTGAATATGTTCTCGATGGTGATATTGAACTACGCCAGCTTGAAAACAAAATTAAAATCGCTGAAGAAAAAGATGATGGCGAAGCGCTGGCTCACTACTACAGCGAAATGGAAACCATTGGCGGCTACAGTGCCAACAGTCATGCTGCAACCTTATTGCATGGTCTGGGTTTTACCTCAGCACAGGAGCAGCAACCAGTAAAAAGCTTTTCTGGTGGCTGGCGAATGCGCTTAAATCTGGCACAGGCGTTAATACGCCGCTCCGATATGTTGTTACTTGACGAACCCACCAACCACTTAGACCTGGATGCGGTTATCTGGCTGGAAAACTGGTTACGCCAGTATAAAGGCACCCTGCTGCTTATTTCGCATGACCGGGATTTTCTGGATAACGTCACTACCCATATTGCGCATATCGAACATGCACAAATCAACAACTATACCGGTAACTATTCAGCCTTTGAACTGCGCCGTGCAGAACAGCTTGCCACTCAACAATCTGCTTTCGAAAAACAGCAACGTGAGATTCAACACATGCATAAGTTTGTTGAACGCTTTAAGGCTAAAGCAACCAAAGCACGTCAGGCGCAAAGTCGGGTAAAAGCACTGGAGCGTATGGAAATTATTGCGCCAGCGCACGTTGACTCTCCGTTTAAATTTCAATTTAAAAGTGCCGAAAAAATACCGAACCCACTACTCAACCTGGATCAGGTTAACGCTGGCTACCATAACAAAACCATATTAAAGCAGGTTAAATTCACCGTTCACCCCGGTGACCGCATCGGCCTGCTCGGACACAACGGTGCAGGCAAGTCGACACTGATAAAACTGCTGGCGGGGGAAATTCAACCACAACAGGGTGAGCTGCATTTCGCCAAAGAACTTAAAACAGGCTACTTCGCACAACATCAACTCGAACAGCTAGACTCAGCAGCCAGCCCCCTGTTACACCTGCAACGAATTGACAAACGCGCCACAGAAAGTGAGCTGCGCAAATATCTGGGTGGTTTTGCTTTTAATAACGATATGGCACTGGATCCGGTTGCCCCTTTATCTGGTGGGGAAAAGGCTCGTCTGGTACTGGCCTTACTGGTATATCAAAAACCTAATTTATTACTACTCGATGAGCCCACCAACCACCTTGATCTTGAAATGCGCCATGCCTTAACCATTGCAATGCAATCTTTTGAAGGTGCGATGATCATCGTTTCGCATGACCGGCATCTGCTACGTACCGTTACCGACACATTCTTTTTAGTCACATCTGCTGCTGTCACCCCCTTTGATGGCGATTTAGACGACTATAAACAGTGGATTAATAACGAAAATAAATTACAAAAACTCAACGAAAACCAAAAAACCAGCCCCGATACAGTAAATTCTTCTGCTAACAATAATGCCGGTAAACGTGCGCAACAAAAACCTCTGCAAAACAAACTTAAAAAACTGGATAAACGGCTCGAGCAATTAACCGCTAAAAAAACTAACCTGGAATCAGGACTGGCAGATGATTCCAATTATAAAGCTGAAAATAAGGACACACTTGACAGCTTACTAACCGAGCAAACAAAAATTAATACCGAATTAGAATGTGTAGAAACCGAATGGATGGAAACCAGTGAGGCATTGGAAAACCTGAGAGACTAGGGGCTGTTGATCTTTCAGGTGTTAGGCTGATTTATTGTACCCTGTTGATATACCAACTATACACAGAGCAGCAGTAGTGTTATATAAAAATAGAGAATACCGTCTGGAGGGGGTATGAGTTCAATATCAATCATCATTCTAACTAAAAATGAGCAAGAGAATATTAGCAATTGTATTGAATCTGCGCACTGGGCAGATGAAGTCATCGTGTACGATAGTGGCAGCACGGATAATACAGCAAAAATTGCAACGGATTCAGGCGCAACAGTCATCGTTGATCCGGTCTGGGAAGGCTATGGCTCACAAAGAATAAAAGCCCAGAAACATGCAAACAGCGACTGGATACTTATGCTGGATGCAGACGAGATTATTACCAACGCGCTTAAAGATGAAATTCAGCAAAAACTAAAACTGAATAATACTTCTGTGGTATATGCAGTGCCTCGCCTGTCATATTGCTTTGGCCGTTTTATTCGTCATAGTGGCTGGTACCCTGACTTTGTTCACCGATTATATCCAAAAGACAAGACTTGTTATAACGATGCAATGGTGCATGAAAAGCTAAAAATACCGGATACCATGCAAGTTGCAAAGCTAGCTTCTGATTTACTGCATTACACCTACAAAGATATGAATCATTATTTAACCAAGTCAGCGCACTATGCCGCAATATGGGCAAAGGACAAACACAGCAAAGGTAAAACGACAAATTTAACAACCGCCGTACTGCATGGTACAGGTTGCTTTGTTAAAATGTACATTGTGCGCGCAGGCTTTCTTGATGGTAAGCAAGGTTTTTTATTAGCGTTGCTGTCTGCACATTCAACCTTTGTTAAATATGCTGACTTATGGTCATACCAGTACAAAAATAATGACTAACGACACAACAATGACAGTAATTAATCCCCCCTTCTATATAAAGGCTATACATTGAATATTCTGGTGTTATGTTTATCGCCAGGAAAAGGTGGCCTGGAATTATACGCTCATCGTTCTACTGAAATAACCGAAGAACTGGGGCATCAATGCATAACGGTATATAGCCCTGATTCTACTGTGTTTAAAGCAAGCGATGCGTCGAATAAAAACCGAGCCTTTCCACTGAAAATATTTTTTCATTTGTTACCGCTCTACGCAGCATTTAAGTTGGCTCGAATTATTAATGCGAATAATATTGATGTTATTCATTTCCACTGGAGCAAAGATTTTAATCTTGCCGTTTTTGCCAAATTATTCAGTTCACATAATGTAAAGTTAATCTATACACGCCATATGGCCATTACACGTTACAAGAATGATTTTTACCATAATTTCTTATACCACCAGCTTGATCGATTTATTGTAATTACAAAACAGTTAAGGAAAGAAGCCAACCGATTTTTACCACTACCTGAGTCCAGAATAAAGCTACTTTATCATGGAGTGAATAAACCCGGCTCAAAAACACCGGATTGCGACAAATTCAAGAGCACTGACATTTCCGGAGATTGTTTACATGTCGCTATTTTTAGCCGAATTGAAGAAGGCAAAGGACAGCATTTATTAGTTGAGGCTGTGCATGCACTTAAAATAAGGAATAAGGAAATACATGTCACCGTCATCGGTCATGTTATGGATAAAACTTATTATCAAAACCTGCAGGCATCTATTAATAAATATCAATTAGATACACAATTTCATTTCTATCCATTTATTGAGTCTGCGTCATCCTATATGTCCTGTTTTGATGTTATTGCTTTAACGACTCACGCTGAAACGTTTGGTTTAGTACTGATTGAAGCGATGCAAGCAGGTGTTGCCGTCATAGGCAGTAATGCTGGCGGGGTTCCTGAAATTATTAATGACAAGCTCACCGGCTTATTATTTGAACCCGGCAATGTAGAATCATTGACAAAAAAAATAGAATATTATTACGATAACCCTGATTCACGGAAAGAAATTGCTGCACACGGGCAAAAATTTGTTAATGTGAATTTTTCAGAAGAACAGCATAAAAAATCATTGAATGAAATATTAGAAACTCGAACTCGGGATAAATAATATCGGGGCTAACCTGAGGATATTAAGTGCTTAATATTAACAAAGATTATCAATACTGCCAGTAAGAGTAACTCAATAGCAATGGCTAACAAACCAAAAAAAATATAGGATCAACCACTTATGCATATTCAGCTAACGACATACGTGGGATACTCCTGTTACAGAAACCAGGTCTACTTTTCGACCACTTAAGTCATAGAGATCCCGCCCCAACCTTTTCCCCAATGAACCATACGCGAGACTTCTACCAGCCATACCCAGCCCCCCCAACGTCTCCGCAAAAATCTGATTTTTCTCCAGTTTAGCCTCCGCCTGCCCAATCGCATCACAGGCCATTTTTAAATTCAGCCCGGTTAAAACACTGCCACTGCCGGCCGCCCATTTGGATAGATTGCTCATCCGCTGGATTTGGTGCTTGATGTTGACTGTGGGGGTGTGGCCTTTTTTTGTGAAAATAAGAATATTTCCTATCTTAAAAAAATTTGGCTTCAATAACTGCATATAAACCAATAATGCCAAAAGAAAGACCTAAAAATATATTAAACAGTACAAGCAGGATATAAATTCTTGAAACAATAATAAGTGGCATTTTAAAGGATAGCTTCAGATCATAACCTTTAAAGCGTTTTGTTTTTATCATTCGTTTTGGAAAACCAACTAATGCCATATAAATTCCCGTTTTAATCAAACTCAATGGCCAGGCAGAAAACATGGCTAATTCAGCAGAGGTGAACCAACGCTCATTGAATAAGACAGGATCCAGACGGGGACTTAATATTAAATGTATAATATTAACAAAAACAATCAGCACAACCGTGAAAAACAACCCCAAAACTACAATAATGGAGACCACAAAAAAAACAGGATCAACCGCTTGTGCATATTCGACTAACGACATACGTGGGATACTCCTGTTACAGAAACCAGGTCTACTTTTCGACCACTTAAGTCATAGAGATCCCGCCCCAACCTTTTCCCCAATGAACCATACGCGAGACTTCCACCGGCCAAAACCAATGCGGTTACCCAGCCCACTGGCGTTCCAATAAAAATAATGGTAACAGCCCAACCATACATACCCCCAAAAAATAATCCCCCCAACGTCTCCGCAAAAATCTGATTTTTCTCCAGTTTAGCCTCCGCCTGCCCAATCGCATCACAGGCCATTTTTAAATTCAGCCCGGTTAAAACAATGCCACTGCCGGCGGCAAATCGGGATAGGTTGTTCATTCGCTGGATTTGCCGGCTGATATTAACCGTGGGGGTGCGGCCTTTTTTGCGTGAAATACGCAACACCTGACGCTGGCGTTGGTTTTGGTTTAACAAGTGCCTGACCGGCCCCAGGCTGGCTTCGATTTTTTTAATGGCCTGTTGGCGAGCGTAATCGTATTGGCCTTTGCTGAGTTTACCGGCAATTTTGGCTTCGTAGTTTTTAATCAGCGTTTGCAAATGCTGGGTATTGGAGGCCAGTACGGTTTTGAGTGTTCCCATCGTCGCCTGACTTGCACCGAGCATCAGTGGTGTCAGGGTGGCCAACTGTTGCTGCTGGTGTGGTGCGGCCTTGTTCCATTGTTGTTGTAGCGGTTTAAGCTGATTTTTGCTGATGTGTAAAGGCTGGATAAGTCTTTCCCCAAAGTAAGCCGAACAATACTGTGGCGGGATGTCGATAAACAATAACTGGTTTGGCACAATCTGATTCGGATTTTTAACCTTGGGGTTATCTTTTTGAATTTGTGCGACGATGGCCTGG
>JAJRZT010000066.1 GCA_024275115.1 Gammaproteobacteria bacterium | reverse complement strand
TGGCGCGATTATCGGCTGGTTTTTATTAACCCGCCAGGCCATCGAAAAAGATACAGTGCAACACTACTACAATCTATTCTGCCTGAAACTACAGCGCCAGGGTTTGCAGCGCCAGTTGAACGAAGGCCCCGTCGATTTTGAAAAACGTATCGGCAAAGAGCGCCCGCTTTCAACGGCAACCGCTAACGATATCGCGTTTATCTTTAAAGCCTATCGCACGCTGCATTATGGCAACCAGAAAAATACCCGGCTGTTCGAGCGTTACGTCAAAAAGATAAAAAAACTGAAACTAAAGAAAGATAGCCCGAGATAAATAACACATAGTTTTTTTCTCGCAGAGACGCAGGGCACGCAGAGAAGTCATTGTTTTTTCTTAGCGAACTCTGCGTCCTGGCAACCGCTCCTGCGTTACTCTACTTACGGGAATCATGCCCTAATCTGCGAGAGGGATTATCCTGTTATCTTTTTAAGCCAACAAATAACTATTGGCTTTTTATCTCAGACAGAAATGCATTATCATCAACAAACTCACGCAGAAAAGATAATGGTTTTGCGCCACTAAAACGCGCCACTTCTTCAGCGTCAACAATCAGCAGTATGGTCGGAAAACCACGCACCTGATAACGCCCGGCGAGCTTCATGTTTTCGCCTTCATCGACTTCCACTTTCGCCAGTTTTATCCTGCCGTCGTATTCTTCGACCAGTTTCTTTAACAGCGGCGCGATCACCAGACAGGGCGAGCACCACTCAGCCCACAGGTCGACCAGCACCGGGGTTTCTGCCGAGGCCTTTAAAACCCGCTCATCGTACTGTTCTACATCAACATCAAAAATTAATTCATTCGTAGCCAACGCTGTTTACCGTGTGTAATTTAAAAAGCGCATTATACAATGTCACGGTGCAACACGTTATAATAAGCGACACATATTACCCGCAGAAAAGATAACCATGAACGATATAACCATTGAACACCGCGTCACCCCCGCCAAACTTGATGTACTGTACGTCGACGACTGGCCGGTGTGGACCAAAGGTGTTTCTGAATTCGACTGGCGTTACGACAAAAAAGAAACCTGTTACATCGTCGAAGGCAAAGCCATCATCACGCCGGAGAATGGTGAACCTCTGACCATTCAGGAAGGCGACATGGTGTATTTTCCGCAGGGTTTAAAATGCGTGTGGAAGATCATCGAACCCATCGAAAAACATTACATATCCGAATAAAGGCGGAAAACGATTATGGAATTGTGGCAACAATTAATGGCGGTAGCGTTAGGTGCCATGGTGCTGTTTATGGTTTTCCCCGGCGTTAAACACGCCATGGAAAAAAGCAAAAACGCAGAAGAAAAACACTGGGGCACAGTTCTTTTGTTGGCAGCGGTGCTGATTGGTTTTGTGTTGTTGTTGATTTCTTCTGTGTAATAAACTGTTATGTTCTAGGAGGCCACATTGACAAAACTTGAAGAAATGACAGGCAGCCTGCTTCGCCAAAGACGCAACCTTATATTATCAAGCTTAATATTGTTATTTATTATTTATACAGATGTACATATATCCAAAATTAATATATTTGGCATAGAATTCACAGCACCAAAGCCTGAAACACTTATAACTGTTTTATGGCTTATATGGCTATATTTTTTAATCAGGTTTTATCAGTATCTAAGGGTAGAACCTGCAAGTGGTATAAAATCAGAATTTACTAGGTTATTTTCATCAAGTGGTGCCCAAACTTTAATAAGACATGTTACATATGATAACCCAAACTATAAATTAGTAACTACCGATTGCGCACCTCATCTTTTAATAAGAAAGTCATTGCTAAAGTGGGAGCTACCTATACGAATATATGACCCATCCAAAGGGGAAAAAATCGAAGTCAAAAGAGTTACTGTAGGGGCACCTCTTATTTTTCCACCTGCAATAAAATCAGCCTGGCATGTATTAATGAACACGCCGAGGGTTACAGATTATATCTTTCCTTTTATACTGGCATTTGTAACAATAATAGCTGGGGCGGTTAAATTATGCAGCACATAACAAATCACTGTAGTTGACAATAATACGTCGCTTCGCTCTGTATTATTGTCAACTGAGTTCAAGCGTTGCCCCCCCCACTCCTTGATTAACATAACAAATATGTTACTATCGCCATATGAGCTGGCAAATTAACTATTTTAATAAACAACTCGAAAAAGAAATATTAAACCTTCCAGCTGGTCTATTAGCTCGCTACCTGCGTTTAACGGACATGATGGTTGAGTTTGGCTCTAACCTGGGCATGCCCCACACTCAATCTATTGGTAACGGGTTAAATGAATTAAGAGTTAAAAGTAAAGAAGGAATAACGCGAGTATTTTATTGCACAAAAGTTGGCAAACAGATTGTGATGCTCCATGTTTTTATTAAGAAGAGCCAAAAAATACCAAAAAAAGAACTCGCGCTTGCAACAAAACGAATGAAAGAGGTGC
>JAJRZT010000065.1 GCA_024275115.1 Gammaproteobacteria bacterium | reverse complement strand
AAGTGCTTGGTACAAGCATTAAAACAAGACGATAGTGGGGGCTGCACAATGAATTTTGATGATGTTCGCGCAATTTTTTCTGTGGTTATGTTTGTTCTGCTAATCAGTATTTATATCTGGGCCTGGAGTAAGAATAGAAAGCAGGATTTTAATGAGGCGGCAAATTTACCCTTTAATGAGCCAGACAAGCCGGCCCCTGGTTCAAGTTTAAACACTTCTAAAAATACGAGCGGAGAAAAAGTATGAGCAGTTTTTGGAGTAATTACATAATTATTTTAACCCTGCTCAATATTGTGGGTTGTTTGTGGCTTATTAAATGGGCAAGTAAAAAACGTGAAGGGGAAGCCAAAGAAGGTGCCGTAACGGGACATGTCTGGGATGGTGATCTGGAAGAGCTTAATAACCCCATGCCGCGCTGGTGGTTATGGTTATTTTATATTAGCATTATTTATTCGGTGATTTATCTTGTGTTTTACCCGGGGTTAGGTAATGTAAAAGGTGTTTTCGGCTGGTCGCAAGTTGGTCAGTACGAAGAGGAAATTGATAAGGCAAATAAAAAATATGGGCCATTGTTTGCAAAATATTCTGCAACACCACTTGCTGAACTTGCGAAAGACAAAAAAGCCAATGAGATTGGGCAGCGTTTATTTTTAACCTATTGCTCAACCTGCCATGGTTCCGATGCAAAAGGTGCGCGTGGCTATCCTAACTTAAGTGATAACGACTGGCTCTATGGCGGAACACCTGCAGCAATTAAAACCTCTATACTGGATGGTCGCCAGGGCATGATGCCAGCAATGGGTGCGGCATTAGGTGGTGAGGCTGGGGTTGATGAAGTTGCAAACTACGTGATGAGTTTAAGTGGTCGCAAGGTTGACACGGTAAAAGCGGAAGCAGGTAAGGCAAAATTTGAAATGATGTGTGCGGCCTGCCATCAGGCTTCAGGTGAAGGTAACGTTGCACTGGGTGCGGCAAATTTAACGGACAAAACCTGGCTATACGGTTCTTCGGCGGGTCTTATCAAGAGCGTTATAGCGGAAGGGCGTACCGGCAAGATGCCTGCACATAAAAACTTCTTAGGCGAAGACAAGTCACATTTGCTGGCGGCTTATATTTATAGTTTGAGTCAATAGTCTGGTCTTAATCTTACTCTGTATATAAAAGGACAACCGTTGTTGCGAGCTGTAGCTGGTAACAACGGTTGTTGTTTTTATGGGGAATAGTTCTATGTTATGCAAAGAAAGTAACAAATGAAGCCTGATAAAGTAACTGAAGAAGTCGTAGACGAAGCTTTCGCAAAACACAAAAAAGTTTATCCGCGTGAAGTGCATGGCATGTTTGCAACTTTTCGTTTATTAGGTGTTGTTATTTTACTGGGTGGTTATTACCTGGTTCCATGGTTACAGTGGGATGGACATCAGGCAATATTATTCGACTTACCTGCGCGTAAATTCTATATTTTTTCACTTACTTTTTGGCCGCAAGATTTTATATACCTTGCGGTGTTGCTCATTATTGCTGCTTTTACATTATTCTTTTTTACCGCTCTTGCCGGGCGGTTATGGTGTGGTTATGCTTGCCCGCAAACTGTTTGGACCGAAGTATTTTTGTGGATAGAGCGCAAAGTCGAGGGCAGCCGGAACAAGCAGATTAAGTTAGACAAAAGCCCGCTTACAAAATATAAATTGTCACGAAAATTAATTAAACACAGTTTGTGGATACTGCTTTCTTTGTGGACTGGCTTTACGTTTGTAGGTTATTTTACACCGATCCTGGAGTTGGGTGAATCATTTATTCAGTTGACGCTTGGTCCGTGGGAATTTTTCTGGATATTTTTCTATGCTTTTGCAACGTACGGTAATGCGGGGTGGATGCGGGAGCAAGTTTGTATTTATATGTGTCCGTATGCACGTTTTCAAAGCGCCATGCTTGACAACGACACTCTGGTTATTTCGTACGATGAGAAGCGTGGCGAGCCAAGAGGATCACGTAATAAAAAGACTGACCTGCAATCAAAAGGGCTGGGTGAGTGCGTTGATTGTACCTTGTGTGTTCAAGTCTGCCCAACAGGCATTGATATTCGGGAAGGCATGCAATACCAGTGTATAGGGTGTGCTTCGTGTGTGGATGTCTGTAATCAGGTTATGGATAAAATGGGATATGCAAGGAACCTGGTAAGCTATACAACTTTGAATACAATTGAAGGTAAAAAAACCAGGCTATTACGCCCAAGAATTATTATATATTTTCTCCTGCTCGTTGTTATTAGTAGTGCTCTATTTTACAAGATGGCCACTCGTGTTCCATTAGAACTGGATATTGTTCGCGATAGAAATGCGTTGTATCGTGAAACAAATGAGGGTTTAATAGAGAACATATACGTCCTTAAGGTGATTAATATGGACAACATTACACACCAGTACAAACTAAGTGTAACGGGCGTAGAAAATATGAAGGTGGTACAGAGAAAGTCCACAATTATTGTGAGCAGTGGTGAAATGCTTGATTTGCCTCTGAGTATTCAGATAGACCCAGCTGATCTTGACTCTGCGTCTGTGTCTTTAGTTTTTAAACTGGTATCAATGGAAACCCCGGATGTTAAGGTAGAAGAACCCGGGCGTTTTATTGGGCCACTTGTCAGGTAGTGATAAAATATTTATTCTGGAAGGTTGGGTTTTTGATGGTAAGTAATGTAATAGATATGAATACACCGTGGTATAAACAATTCTGGCCCTGGTTTTTAATATTTCTTCCTGCTAGTGTTGTTGTTGCGTGCATGTTTACTATCTATCTGGCGATTACGACTGCCGATAGCATGGTTGTTGATGATTATTCCAAAAAAGCAATGCAAATAAACCGTGATTTACGAAAACTTGAGTATGCACGAGAGATTGGCTTATCAGGTAGTTTTAGTATAAATAATAATATTGTAAGCTTGGATATTAGTGTTCAAAAAAATAAAATAACATTAGCGCCTGTACTAAAAATGCTGCTGATACACCCGGCCGATTCAGATAAAGACTTTTCCGTTGTTCTAATTCAGGTACAATAGTCTATACTGAACAGTGAAAATGATCTGGTTGAGCGGGTACGCTATGTTAGCCAGGGAAATAATCAGCAAGTTAAGTTGATATATGAAGGTGTATGGTATGTGCATTTGACGACACCGGACAATGTTTGGCAACTTAATGGCAAAGCCAGAGGAAATAAAAAAATAATATCGCTCTACGCGGATTAAGGAGGGGGGATGCATCAAGATAATGAAAATAGAGATAACAATAATAATACCGAAACACCAGTAATCCAGAAAGTTATAGCCGTTTTATGGCCATCGTTTTTAACTTCGGGTGCGGCAAGCATTTTATTTTTTGCGTATTTTGACCCGCAGTTGTTAATGCAAGTGAGTGGTTATGGAGCCATTTCAAGAATGGGGGGCTATACTACCGGGTTCTTTTTATTCTGGTTACTAACCTCTTTAACCTGTGTGATGATGTGTTATTTTCAACGGCCATGCGAGAAGAAGTAATCACCTAGTCATAGACCGCAAGGCAGTTACGCCCGGCAGCTTTTGCTTTATATAGCGCTTTGTCGGCAGCGCGAATAAAATTTTCTGCGTTAGCAAAACTATTAATATCCATATGCGACGCCAGGCCGACTGAAACCGTTGGGGTTAAGGTCTGGCCATCAATGTTTATTTGTGTCGATGTGGTGAGCAGGGTGATTAATCGGCTTAGCGCTTCTTCTGCAATTTGTGCGGTTGAACCAGGCAGCATTAGAATAAATTCATCTCCACCATAGCGAGCCAGAATATCGGTTTGGCGAATATTGTCCGAGAAAAAATCAGCAATCGCGGTTATTATTTTATCACCGGTCAGATGGCCATGCGTGTCATTAATTTCTTTAAAGTTGTCAATATCAATAAAGGCAATCGAAAGCGGCCAACGATTAATATTGGAATTTTCGTATTCTTCCTCTAACAAGCGTTCAAAGTGTTTACGGTTATAAACCTTGGTTAAATAATCAAGCTGGTTTTCTTTTGTTATTTCTCTAACTTGCTCTGCAATATCTTCAATTTGGTGTTGGTCGTGTTCAGTTTGCTTAATAAAATGTATGCTACGCAGCAAGGTTACTTCACGTGCTTCTTCCAGAATTTGGCCCTGTTTGATTTCATCATCAAAATTTACATCAAATAAAATAGATATGTTAAGGAGTTCTTTGTTTATATCAGCGACCAGTTGGCTAAATTCGTCTGCATCAATATTTAGGGCTAAAGCTGCTGCTTCTAAAGTTGACTGAAACAATTCATTGGGGTTTTCTTCTAACCACATATCAGCCAGAGTACCTGAAAAACTCAAGCATAAATGAAATTGACTGCTGGTTTTATCCTGAACTTGTATATGGTTGCTTAGTGAATGGCTGTGCAAAACGGCATTGACAATTGTTTGTGGAAAGTTCCATGAATTTAATAGCCAGGCACCCACACAGGAATGTTCAAGTTTTAAGGTGCTTCTTTCCAGGTTAATACGTTCAGTGTGTTTGATGCATATTTTGTCGTAGTTGAAATAAGGTGGCGGTGTTAAGTTCTCAAGCGCAAGGATACCAATATCTTGTAACAATCCAACAAGAAATAGATCTTCAAGTTTTGACAGCTTAAATCGTCGCCCGAGTATGCGGGCAATTTCAGCAGAAAGAATAGAGCGTTTCCAGTAATTATCATGGTTGCACTTGCTGTGTCCCTTTACTTTAAGTGAATGGAATAATGAAAAACTCAGGGCGATAGTGAGTGCAGTGTTAAAGCCGAGCAAGGTGAGCGCTTCACGTAAGTTGTTTATTGCGCGCCGTTGCGAATAAAGGGGTGAGTTGGCTATTTTTAATAGTTTGGCTGATATTGCAGGATCAGCCGATATAATTGAAGCCACATCTCTCAGGCTAATATCGGGGTCTTTGCTAGCCTCAATAATTTTAACGGCAATAATTGGCAGACTGGGCAGGTTGGTATTGGCGGCCAGCTGTTTTTCCAGATCTGGTGGCAGTAGCGCGTCTTGATGGGTGTTAGGCATTAGCCTTTATCCTTTTTAGTATTAGGCGTTATTGTTTTCATATGTGATTATGATGATTTTCCAATATTGCTCTCATTTCCGGAGAGTAACTTTTTAATATTACTCTTATGTCGCCAGAAAAGAATAATAACCATGGCAATGGTTAAGATAATAAGAGGGGTTGCATTAGGCACTAAATAAAACAAATAAACAGGTGCCAGCGCGGTTGCAATGAGTGCGGCGAGCGAGGATAGTTTAAAAACTTTTGCAATAATCAACCAGGTTGCCGCTGTTGCCAGCCCCACCCACCATGAAAAGCCAAATAAAATGCCAAGCAAGGTGGCGACACCTTTACCCCCTTTGAAGCTAAAGAACACAGGAAATAAGTGGCCAATAAAAGCGGCGGCTCCGGTGAGTGCTAATGCGAGGGTACTCAGCTCAAGATAACGAGCAGCTAGCACAGGGAGCAGGCCTTTAAGCATGTCAGCAAACAAGGTAATGGCGGCGGCTTTTTTACCACCAACGCGGAGCACATTGGTGGCGCCCGGGTTGCCGGAGCCCTGAGTGCGCGGGTCGGGAAGCTGCATTATTTTACAGACAATGATGGCCGCTGACACGGAGCCGAGTAAGTAGGCAAGGCTAATGACAGAAATATCAAGAATGGGCATTCAATAAAAACTTCCAGCTGAAAAGTAAGCCTAGATTATAGAGCGAATCGGCTTAGCAGTGTATAGTTTAAGATCAATATTACTGGATTTAGATAACCTTATATTATGCAAGATATTATATTTATCAATGAGTTACAAATTGAGACCGTTATCGGTATTTTCGACTGGGAGCGGCAAATTAAACAAACAGTGGTGCTGGATTTAGAACTGGCAACGGATATCCGCAAAGCCGCCGCATCGGATCATATTGATGACACGATTGACTACAAAACGCTCACCAAAACCGTGATTACTTTTGTTGAAGCCAGTGAATTTCAGCTGGTTGAAACCCTCGCCGAGCGTGTTTGTGAGCTGGTACGCAGCGACTTTAATGTGGCCTGGGTTCGGCTCAGACTGAATAAACCGGGTGCATTGCGAGGTGCACGTGATGTCGGTATTTTAATCGAGCGTGGTAGTCGATGAGGCTGTTAGCTATTGCCATTTTTTCAAAGGTGAAGTGATGCCACGCGTCTACATTAGCATAGGCAGTAACGTGAATGCTGAAGCTAACATTGGTGCGGCGATTGCGGCATTGAAAAAGTCGTATGCTGAATTAACACTTTCTACCGTTTATAAAAACAGGGCGGTGGGTTTTGATGGCGATGATTTTTTAAATCTGGTGGTGGGGTTGAAAACGGAACAATCCATTCCCGATTTTGTTGAGCATTTACATTGCATTGAAGCTGCACAGGGTCGTGCTCGCAATACAGAGAAGAAATTCAGTTCAAGAACGCTGGATATGGATTTGCTGTTATACGGGGGTGATATTTTTCATAGCGACAATATATCGATTCCCCGTGACGAAATAACACGCTATGCGTTTGTTTTACAACCCCTTTTTGAGCTTATCCCTGACTATTACCACCCTGTCGAAAAATGTACAATAGCGCAGTTATGGGATAGTTTTGATAAAAAAGAGGTGACAATGGTACCGGTTGAAGTAGCCGAGTCGTTATCAACTGGTTAGGGAACGCCCACCGTCCACCGAAATAATTTGCCCGGTGATAAAGGGTGCCTTTGTTATCAGAAATAAAACGGTTTGTGCAATATCGGCAGGGTTTCCCTGCCGTTTTAAAAATGAGCGCGATACGATACGTTGCTGGGTAAGTTCATCCATGTCATTTTCTGGCCATAAAATAGCACCGGGGGAAACGCCATTGACGCGCACTTCGGGGCCGAGTTCTTTGGCCAGTGATTTTGTCATCATGGCTAAACCAGCTTTGGCCATGCAGTAAATCGGGTGTGCTTTAAGTGGGTTTTGCGAATGGATATCGACAATATTAACGATACAGCCGTTGGTTTTTTTTAATGCCGGTGCGGCGGCCTGAGCCAGAAAAAAGGGTGCTTTTAAATTACTGCCCATTAAGTCATCCCAGTCATCTTCGGTGGCTTTGCCCATCGGGGTTGGGTAAAAGCTGGAGGCATTATTGATCACAACATCGAGTTGCGAAAAACTTTCCAGAGTGCTTTTTACCAGCGCGTTCAGGCCTTTGGTGATGTGTAAATCAGCCTGAATAAGAATAACCGAATCGGCACGAATGGCATTGAGTTTTTCCTGCAGTACTTTCGCTTCTGCGCGTGAATTTCGGTAATGCAAGGCCAGCCTGAAGCCTTCATTGTGCAGCAGGGTGGCGATTTGTGCGCCAATGCGACGAACACCACCGGTAATTAGCGCTACCTTGTTTTGAGTGTTGTGGTTAGAATCCTGTTCCGACATACTGAGTATTGTAACCCGAAGTGACTTAAAGAGATATGATCCCGACTGAACAAGCCGATGCGGTTAACCAGTTACCCCTGCCCGATAAAGCTGCCGCTGAGCACAGCCAACGGGTAAAGCAATGCGTGCTGGATAAAATAGCCGCAGCGGGCAGCTTGTCGTTTACTGACTATATGCAAACGGTATTGTACGAGCCAGGCCTGGGCTATTACAGCGCGGGCAGCACTAAGCTAGGCGCCGAGGGTGACTTTATCACCGCGCCTGAAATATCCGCGTTATTTTCACAAACTCTGGCGCAAGCGATTCTTCCTGCACTGGCGGCCATTGAACATACCTGCATTTTAGAGGTGGGCGCCGGTAGCGGTAAAATGGCGGCGGACATGCTTACCCATCTTTATTCATTAAACAGCCTGCCTGAGCGCTACTGCATATTAGAGTTGAGTGCCGATTTACGCTTGCGCCAGCAGCAATACCTTAAAGAAAAAATACCGACATTATACGAACGTGTTTGCTGGTTAGATGCGCTACCGAAACAGCTACATGCTGTTGTCATCGCCAATGAATTGCTGGATGCGATGCCGGTAGTGCGTTTTAAGAAAGAACAGCAAGGCATTTCACTTGAATACGTGACGGTGGTTGACGATGAATTCCATAGTGCGTTTATTCAGGATGAAAGTAATGTACTTTATCAGCGGGCAACTAAGCGCATTGCACAAATGCAAGCCAATGGTTTAGTCCTTGAGCCGGGCTATCTGTCTGAAATTAATTTTAATGCCGAAGACTGGTTAAGCAGTGTTGCCGACAAACTACAACAAGGCGCAATTATTTTAATTGACTACGGTTACCCGCAACATGAGTATTACCATGCGCAGCGCGATCAGGGCACACTCAATTGTTTTTATCGGCATCGTCAGCACAGCAATCCTTTTAGTTATCCCGGCTTACAGGATTTAACCGCACACATTGATTTTACTGCACTGGCCGACTGTGCGATAGACAATGGACTGAGCGTGGCCGGTTATACGTGTCAGTCAAACTTTTTGTTAGGAGCCGGTCTTGCGGCATTAACTGAACTAGCTGCGAGTGAATACATTGAACAAAATAATATTGCCGCACAAATGGAACTGGCTAATCAGGTAAAAAAACTTACCATGCCCTATGAGATGGGAGAACTTGTAAAAGTAATCGGTTTTAGTAAAAACTGCCAGGCTGAGCTGGCCGCTTTTCATTTTAAAGACATGCGCGATCATTTATAATTATTGTTTATTGCATAGGAAGCCGCATGACGTTAATACAAATTATTACTTTAGCTTTAGTACAGGGCTTTACCGAATTTTTACCCATTTCAAGTTCCGCGCATTTAATTTTGGTGCCGATTGCCACTGGCTGGCAGGATCAGGGGCTGGCTTTTGATATTGCCGTTCATGTCGGCACACTCTCTGCGGTGATGCTGTATTTTAAAAAAGAAGTCACGGCGATGGCGGTTGACTGGAGCGCGTCCTGTGTCAAGCGTAAGCGTGTGGGTGAAAGTCGCCTAGCCTGGGCCGTTATTTTTGGCACCATTCCGGTTATGATTGCAGGCTTGTTGTTTAGCGATATTATTGACAGTACCTTACGTTCGCCAATGGTTATTGCTTATACTACGATTGGTTTTGGTGCGCTTCTATGGCTTGCCGATGTTCAAGGTTCGCGGCAACGTGATGAACATAGTTTATCCTGGCGTGACATTCTGATTATCGGCTTTGCACAGGCACTGGCACTTATCCCCGGTACATCGCGCTCCGGTATTACCATGACCGCCGCACTTTTATTAGGCTTAAGCCGAACTGCGGCAGCGCGTTTTTCTTTCCTGTTGTCTATCCCGGCTATTTTAGCATCAGGCAGTTATAAATCCTTGCAGTTAATACAGAATGGGCATGTGGTTAACTGGAGTGAGATATTCCTGGGTGTATTTTTATCCGGCATAATCGCTTATGCCTGCATCCATGTGTTTTTAGCCTTTTTAGAACGGGTAGGAATGATGCCGTTTGTTATATATCGCTTTGTACTGGGTATTGTGCTGCTTGTTATTTTTTTATAACGATGTGATTAACCTCGGTCTCATATAAGAAAACAAATTGCTGACTGCTTGCAATGAAAAAAACCAGGTCATTGCGAGCAGTAAGCACGACAATATTACTCAGTAATAACATAAAAAATCAAACTTATACAAAACGGGTATTAATTAAAATTCTTTATGTTAGCGATAGCCTTTGTTCTAAGTAGGTTTAACGCTACTGCAAAATCTTTTCCCTGTAAGCCCTGTTCTTTTAATTCTGAATAATCGACCCCGTTGGCTGCTTTAAAATAGTCACGAAATATTATGGGTTGTTTAAATTTTTTATTTTCTAAACCAGTGCGGCCACGTGAATCGGCTTCGCAGGCCAGTAAAAATTTTTCAAAACGCTCGGGGCGGCGAAAGGCATCCATCAGCTGTAAATATTTAACCACCGTTTTAGGTTTTAATTCTTCAATGCGGTGATAGTTTAAATGGTATTCAGTCACAATCAGTGCAAGTTCACGAAAAGACTTCGGTGTTTTAAATCGATTGCATACCTGTTTAACCGGTTTAATACCACGGTGCTCATGGCCGATATGTTTTGGTAATTCATTTTTTGGTGTCAGCCCTTTGCCAAGATCATGCAGCAGTGCGGCAAAACGAATATCAGGTTCAGTGCTTAATTTTACGGCTTGCTCCAGTACCATTAAGGTATGAATACCAGTGTCAATTTC
This sequence comes from Gammaproteobacteria bacterium, assembly GCA_024275115.1. Lineage (GTDB taxonomy): Bacteria > Pseudomonadota > Gammaproteobacteria > UBA6429 > Thiohalophilaceae > SZUA-37. The sequence goes on along the minus strand of JAJRZT010000065.1, from coordinate 67,100 downwards.
AGGGTGATATTCTTTTGTTTGTGGTACACCAAACAGGCAGTCCAGTTCCGGTAGTAATATCTTTAATGCGCCGCATTCTCGTAATAATTCAAAAAAAACTTCTGGGTTGCGGGTTTGTAGTGTTGCGTGCAGTTCCTGCCATACACGCTCGGCAACCAGCGAGTCAATTTCGCCGGATTGAACAATTTGTTGCATCAGCAAGCGTGTTTCCTCTGCAACCGTGAACCCCAGATAAGCAAACCGTGCGGCAAAACGGGCAACGCGCAGCACGCGTAAAGGGTCTTCAACAAAGGCGGGGGAAACATGGCGCAGAATACGATCTTTTATATCCTGCTGGCCATTGTAGGGATCGATAATATTGCCTTGTTCATCCTGAGCAATGGCATTAACCGTTAAGTCTCTGCGCATTAAGTCATCTTCAAGAGTCACATTGGTATTGGCATTAAAGCTAAAGCCAGTGTAGCCTGCGGCTGTTTTACGCTCAGTGCGCGCTAATGCATATTCCTGTTTTGTTTTCGGGTGCAAAAAAACCGGAAAATCTTTCCCTACGGCTTTATAGCCCTGTGCCAGCATTTGTTCTGCTGTTGCACCCACCACTACCCAGTCTTTATCTTTACTGGTAATGCCAAGTAACTGATCACGGACAAAGCCGCCAACGGCGTAAATTTTTATGCTCATTTTCTGTTTATCACTATTTGGCTAAAGATTAACTTTCAGTAGTCCATTGCTTATATACTATTATATAGAATTTGTTAATACTAAAACAATCTGGATAAGGTAGGTTCAACTAAATAATTTAGTATAAATCGAGTAAAAACTTTTGAGTTTGTCTATTCTTTTCCTCTACGTGGTTACCGGAACAACTGCAGGCTTTCTTGCGGGGCTGTTTGGTGTTGGCGGTGGGTTGATTATTGTGCCTGCCTTAATGTATTGTTTTTTCTTACAGGGTTTTGACCCAGCCATTAGCATGCACCTTGCGATTGGCACTTCGCTGGCCACCATTATATTAACATCGATTTCTTCTGCACGGACACACCATGCGCATGGTGCGGTGCAATGGTCTACGGTTAAACGGATGGTGGCGGGTATTTTTATTGGTGCATTGCTGGGCGCTTTGTTGGCAAAAAACTTGAAGGCCGACATGCTAAAGATGACTTTCGCACTGTTTGAAATGTTTGTTGCTTTTAAACTTTTAAGCAATGCACAAACTAAAGTACATAGCACTCGCTTGCCCGGGAATTTTGGGTTAACGTGGGTTGCAATTTTTATCAGTATGGTTTCTGCGCTGGTTGGGATTGGCGGTGGAACCCTGAGTGTGCCCTTTTTCCGTTGGAACGGTCTGCCGATTCGAAAGGCGATAGCAACATCGGCCGCGCTGGGTTTGCCCATCGCTATTGCTGGTAGCTTGTTTTTTGTGTGGGCGGGGGCGGGAAATTTATTGCTGCCGGAGTACAGCATCGGTTTTGTTTATCTGCCGGCGTTTGTTGCTGTGGGGTTATTCAGTGTTTTGCTCGCACCGCTCGGTGCGCGTTGCGCGCATCGTTTGCCTGAGGTGATTCTGCAAAGGGTGTTTGCTGTGGGTTTACTCATTATTGCGGTAATACTGCTATTGAAGTAAGTTTAACCTTACTTTATTCAGGTTTTTGTGATTTTTCCTCTTTAGATAATTTGTTTAAAATCAATTGGTTATGTTGTTTAGTGAGATTGAATTATATAACCTAAGCCTAAGTTGGCTATTTAATAACCAAAAATGCCGGTATAGTGTGAACTGCATCACATTTCGTGGATGATTTTATGGGGTTTAATCATGTTGTTCCAGCGAATTTTGTCTCAACCAGTGAACCGTTTGCTTATTTTAGTGATGGTTATTACTGCACTATTACCGATAAGTCTGCTTGCGGTACACCTGAATAAAACGGCCTGGGATAACGGCTGGCGCGAAATCCGCGAAAAACACCAGCTGCTTGCCGAAAACCTGACTTCTCCTGTTCAAATTTATGTTGAGGATCATTTTGCCTCTCTCAGTCTTTTGTCTGAAACGATTAAGCCTGTTCTTAAAAACCCCGAGCAGCTCACAGCGGTTATGAATACCACGGTTGATAAGCTAAAGGGCTTTGCATCGATAGCGTATGTGGATGCGGAGGGGAAAATGTTGGCGTATAAAGTGGCCGATGACGTATCCATGGGTAATAAGTCTGTTTCGGCGAACCTTTTTACAGCCGAACGTAGTTTTTTGTTTGTACGTCAGACGGATGAGCAATATATTTCAGGTATAAAACCCAGCCCGTTTAATTTAAAGCCCACCATTATTATGGGTATGCCGGTATTTACTGCACAAGGCTCACTAATGGGTGTTTTATTAGCTGAATTACGCGTTAGCCTGATTGAAAAAATACGCCAGCAAATAAAATTTGGCCAGCGTGGGCATTCTGCGATTGTTGACCAAAACGGGCGGGTGATTGCGCATCCTAATCCGGAATGGATGGTCGAAATGAAAGATCTGAGCAGCTGGCCTGTGGTGCAGGCCATGATGGCGGGTAAGCAGGGCGTAACCGAATTTTATTCATCGTTTATCAAGCAGGACATGGTTGCTGGCTATGCATCGGTACCTGGTACAGGCTGGGGTATTATGGTGCCACAACCAAAAAGTGAAGTGGCTGCGCAAGTTAGCCAGTTTATGTACTCCAATTATTTATGGGGAGGGTTGGGTTTAATTGTTGCGATTATTATTGGTGTGCTTATTTCGGGTTGGATCACTCGGCCTATTAACCGTTTAGCTGCCGCAAGCCAGAAGTTGCTGGATAATGATTTAGATGGTGACATTGATTACCCCATGGACTATGAACCACGCGAAGCGAAGCAATTAGGCTTTGCGATGAAATCACTGGTGCGAGGTTTGCAGCATACAAAAAGTGAAGTGGCAGAACTTAACCGCAACCTTCAATACAGAATTAATGATGCAACTAAAAAGCTACGGGTTGCGAATAGTAAATTAGAGGAAACGGTTAGAAGTGATTTTTTAACCTCGTTAGCCAACCGTCGTTATTTTGAAATGGATTTATCCGATGCGCTGTCACACCGTGAGGATAATTCAGGGCATTTATCAATATTACTTTTTGATATTGATAATTTTAAAACGATTAACGATAACTACGGGCATGCAGCCGGTGATGAAGTATTGACGCACGTTGCACGTAAGCTTGAACAGTTTATGCGTAAGGGTGACGTTGCTGCACGTTATGCTGGTGATGAGTTTGTCTTAAGGTTGTGTTGTGATCATCGTGTTGCGATGTCGCGGGCAAATCAAATCCGTCAGGCAATTGAAGATTTACGGATTAACTGGCGGAATACGTGCTTACAGGTAACGGTGAGTATTGGCATTTATAGTGAAATATTATCCGAAGATATGGATGTTCGAAATGTTTTACACAAGGTTGATGTTGCAATGTATGAAGCGAAAAAGCGTGGTCGCAACTGTGTAAAAACATTTAACAGTGAAATGGCAACCGTATACCAGATTATGTAGCATTACTCTTCATCAATAATAATCAACTCATAACCAATCGCAATATAGTCATTTACTTGCGCCGGGCCGGCAGCAGCGACATTAACGTAGTCAGGGAAATCTTCTGCGGCCAAACCTCGCCAGCCGGCAAAGGTTTCACATATGTGAACCGGCACATCAGCCTTGCCTAATGACTTAACCAGCTGGTGTATTTCTTTATTTTCGTGCTGATTTTTTTCAGTTAAAGCAAATTGTTCGGGGCCATGGCTGACAATAGCAAGAGGGAGGTCTGGGAATTTTTCACGTAGTTGTTGAATGTACTCTTCTGCACGTGGCAGAGCCCAGTCCAGATTATTCTCATCGTCAGTAACAATCTCAATGATAACACCTGGGGGTGGGGTCTTTAATTTAAGAACATCTTCCAGGTTTGTTCCAGCTTCCGCATAGCTGTTAACGGGGATTAATAAAAACAGTGCAAATAAACTCAATAGCAGCTTGTGCGCATTATTTTTGAATGTGTGCCTAGCCGCCTGTTTGTGACATAAAACGGACAAGTTTTGTGGGGTTCTCAGAAAATTCATGGTTCTCCGGTTTTAAAGCTATCGCTTTTATAATATGTTGTTCCAGTTCTGCATCACTGATGCCACTACGCAGTAAGTCGCGCAAAGGGTAACTATGTTCTTGACCTAAACAAAGGTGTAAAGTTCCATCGACTGTTAAGCGAACCCGGTTACAGGTTTCACAAAAATGTTGCGAAATAGGGGTAATAAAACCAATATTGATTTGAGTATTAGCTATTTGGTAATAACGTGCCGGGCCGCCACCTTTCATTTGCGTGGGGATAAGCTCAAAATGATTTTCAAGTTGCTGGCGAACAAGTTGTAAGCTCATGTACTGGTTAGTGGCTTCGCGCCCGGTGTTGCCCATTGGCATGGTTTCAATAAAACGCAGGGTAAAATCATTTTCAATGCAGTAGTTCACCATGTCTTGCACTTCGTCATCATTCACGCCTTTCATTACAACCATATTGATTTTTATGGGGCTAATGCCTGCTTGCTTGGCCGCTTGTAAGCCATCAAGTACTTTTTGTAATTTACCCTGAGTAATTTGTTTAAATTTATCGGCATCCAGACTATCCAGGCTGACATTAATGCGTTCAATACCCGCGCGTTTTAAGTTGACGGCTTGTTTGGCCAGTCGAGTGGCATTGGTGCTTAGCGACAGATCGCTGAGCTCGGGAATGGAAGTGATTTTGGTCACTAATTCTGAGAAGTTATGCCGGACAAGTGGCTCGCCACCGGTGAGGCGCACCTGAGTGGCACCAAGCCGGGCAAAAGCAGCAATAATGCGGGTAGTTTCGTCAAAGCTTAACCAGTCTGAGGGCTCTTGAAAGTCGTTGAAACCTTTAGGAAGGCAATAATTGCAACGCAGGTCACAGCGGTCGGTTACCGAAACACGAAGGTATTTAATTTGACGACCGTTCGGGTCAACGAGTGTGGCTGGGTGCTGTCTGGGCTTTGGCATGACGGGCATTGCTGTACCTTTATGGGCTGACTCTAATATGCCCTATTATAGGATGAATGAGCAAATCCTAATATGTAAATCCTGATTAATATAGTCTGTTTTTTTGATCCAGGGCATTAAAAAAGCATAAAACGTCGTCAAATATAGTCGATAGCCTGATTGAGGCTATTCTCAATCCGTTGTTCCAGGTCGGCTTTACTATCCAGGGAAGTGATAATGGCAATACTGCCATTTTTAGCAGGGACAATGGTTGCTTTAAAGCCATCCTTGGTGAGTGATATGCGGCGCGTAATATTTTCGTCTGGCATGACTAATAAGGTCGCTGTTTCATTTTTAGTACGTAAAACAATATGCACGCCGCGCGAATTTTGAATTGGACAGGCACCAGCGTAGATTATCGAACCAATGGGCTTGTTTAATTTGATATTAAAAGGCTGAAGTACGTGGTTAAGTTTTGCAAGTTGAATATTGTTATTTTTGGTTAAATGATACATTTCCTGTGTTACGTGGTTGATAGCAATATCACCCAGTGATAATGCATTTTTTTGCCAGGGTAAATAATGCAAATTAAGGCTTAGCCCAAAGAGCAGTAACACGCTGGCCGCCACGGCATAGAATTTAAAACGGTTAGTACGTAATTGGCGTTGTTGTTTGAAGCTTTGTTTTAAAAGAATGCGTTCAGCCAGACCATCGGGGACAGTGATATTGGCGGCATCATGAATAGAGCGGTCAAGCTGTTCAATGGACTCAGCAAATTTAGTGCAGGCAGAACATGTTTGCAGATGAGCATTGATAGCGTCATCTCTACTATTCGGTTCTGTTGCGAGTTTTCTGTGTACGTCGATACAATTCATTCTATTTAACCTGAAACAATGACTAAAAATTTACCGAAGATTTATTTTCGGCAGTTAACAATTGTCGTAATTTCTGACGGGCACGAAAGAGGCGAGTCATAATCGTGCCTGCTTTGGTTGCAGATATCTCGGCAATTTCTTCGCAAGAATAACCACCGAGAACCTGTAGCATCAGGGCTTCACGGTAATCAATCGGGAGCTTATCCAGAGCCTGGCGCAAATTAATATCATCAGAAACGCTGCAATCATATTGTGCGTCGGGTAAGTCAACGTTCATGTCGTCCAGTGAAATATCATTTGTCTTATTGCGCCCAAAATGGCGGGCAATCTCACGTCTTAAAATAGTATAAAGCCAGGCTCGGGCGGCTTTTTCATCTTTGAGTGTGTGCAACGATTTCCATGCTCGAGCAAAACATTCCTGTAATAAGTCTTCGGTTAAGTCTTTGTTTTTGCACTGCCAGAAGGCAAAACGGTAGAGTTCGGCCGAATAGGCATGGACTAAATTCTCAAAAGTTAGTTGTTTGTTATCCATCATGTCATTGTAGACCTTCATGATAGAGAGATCCTTACAATTAAAATGTAAGGATTTTGGGGTTAGTTAGGTCTTCTTAGTGTGGCAGCATGTTGCTGTTTATATTACGGAGGAATTAGACGATGAGTAAACAAGAAAAAAGTAGCAAGTTTGTAAGCACTAAGACAGTTGGTCTTATAGCAATAATGTGGTTTTCGTTTATGTTTGGAGCATGGGCACAAGCCGCACAGAATAAATCTTCAACCGATGCAGTGCCCCCTGTTGTAATCGCTGTGAAATTTTATGCGGATTGGTGCTCGTCTTGCAAAGCGATGGCAACGACTTATAAAGAGTTCCAAACCAAATTTGATACCCAGCCAGTTCTTCATGTTGTCCTTGATCATACTCGTAAGTACGACAGACAGCAGTCAGCGTATTTAGCAGTATCCCTGGGGTTAAGCAAGGTATGGGAAAAATATGCTAACAAAACAGGCTTTATTTTGCTTGTCGATGGCAATACACGGGAAGTAATAACAACCCTTACAAAAAACCATACTCTTAAGGAGATGGGTGTTGCTTTGCAGAAAGCGGTAGACAAAGCATCTTCTCGTTTATAATCACACTGCCAGGTTGATGCCTGACAAAGTTGGCGATATTGTGGGTCTGTTGAGCTTCCATATATTGTCTGATTTTGGCTAATTTCATCCCTGCCTGTGTTGTTTTTTACTATCAGTGGAGTGCCTTGATACGTAAAAATGCCTTGTCAGGGGCGAAATTACCTCAAAATCAATCTAACATCTGAAAGATCAACAGACTCTAGTCTAGATTCTGAATACTGTCAAAAATGGCATGTATGTCTTCTGACCAGCGCTTAAAAACAGGCGTGAGAGAGGAGTCTGGATACATTTGATCGAAAGACATTGGGTCAATCGTAACGAGTATTGTTTGCCCGGCTTCTGCAAAAATTGAAATCTTCAGCGGTAAATAGGGAATGAGTTCAGGTAATTTTTGGCTGATGGTTTTTATTTCATCTGCTTTACCAAAAAACACAACACGATACTTATCGGTTTTATAACCTGATTTGGTTAGCCCGATATCAACACGTTGCACACGTGATGGTATATAGCCCTGTTTTTTAATTGCGTTTTGCAGCAGTAACATGGTTTCAGGGAAGTCTTCCGTTGAACGTGTCATTATCAGTTCATCTGCAATAACGGCAGATTGCATACCGATAAAAGCTAAAATAATACTTAAAAATGTTGCTGTGATTTTTTTATTCATTATAAAGTCGCTTCTTCTATAATTTCAGTATAGAGATTAGACATGTTCTTACAGGCATCATCTAACTCATCATTATTAAACAGTTTACTTAAGCGTAGTGGATTAATGGCCATTACTTTTACAGAGTCACCCTGTTGCACAATAGTAACCCGGCAAGGTAAAAACAAACCAATTCTTGGATCCAGAGCAAGTGACTCATTTAAGAACTGGAAATTACAGAAATAAAGAATAATCTGTTTTTTATTTTGTTTGTTTTTATCCACCAAACCATCGTCTACAGTCTGCTGACGAATAATTCTGAAGTTTTTGCCGATAACGGCTTTTTTCAGGCTCTCTAATGTTTCTTCAAGTGAATAAGGTGACTCCGCCATAATAATCGCATCCAGTTTCTGGTCACGAAGCTTGGGCACCTGTTTGGTCTCAAAATGGCGAATGTAGGCAACCACATCGTTAATATCCGATTCAGATAACCCCTGTTTAAGGAAAGAGTTCATGGGTGTATTTTTGCGCCCGGTCATTAAGGTGTGCTTAATCATTTCATCGCTGGCTGAAGCAAGGAAGCCGGCGTTGTTCAATGCGGGTGGAATAATGCTTAGGTCGCGTGGTCTGGAAAAAGTGACCCCGGTACCTTTGCCGCCCTGGCCGTGGTCACCATGACAACTGGCGCATTTGCTTTTAAAGAGTGCTTTACCGTGTTCGATATTGCCTTTTATTGGCGTTGGGTCGAACGTGACTGCTTCGGTGTTAGTAAAACTGCGTATGTATTTGACGAGGGCTTGTATATTTTCGTCACCCAGTTTTTTAAAGGCCGGCATGGTACGACCCACACGGCCATGCTCGATTGTTTTAATAAGGTATTCATCGCTAATGCTATTGAGAAATGATTCCAGATCTAGTGGGATACCCACACCACCACTGCCTTTGCTGCCATGACATACCGAACAATGTTTGGTGTACAGGCGCTCGCCGTCTGAGCTGTCGGCATAAGCAGCCTGGGATCCCGTTAGAATAAAACCACTGAGTACTGTTAGAAATAAAAAACGCTGAGTTAACATTAAGCTGCCCTTATATTGTGCGGGTGATGTTACTAGTATAAGTATATTAGTGTTTATTAATACTGATCAATGTCAATACTTTGCACTATTTTTATTAATATGGCCATAAAAACAGATAGAAACCAAGATTATAGAAAATATGCAGCACAATAGCAGGTTGCAGCGACTGATACTTGTCTTTGAAATAGCCGAAAATAAGTGATGGGGCAAGCGTTGCCAGTGCCCAAAATGCAGAATGCGCCCAAAGGTGGCTGAGACTAAAAAGAACGCTTGCCAGAAAATTGGCATTGCTAATACGCCAGAAGAGAATGGTGGAGAGGCGATTGTGGCTGAGTAGTTGATGAATCGACTCCTGAATTAAGCCCCGAAAGACAATTTCTTCCAGAACGGGGGAAACAAAAATAAGCAGTAATAGTGTGCTACTGAGCGCCGGGAAGGCAATATCGCCAGGCATAGGCACATTTAAAAGTCGAAAAACTAACCAAAACAGGGCGGCGGCAATGCATGCAAGCCAGAAATCCCCTTGCTGCCAGTAAGAGCGTGTGATGACAAGGCCAAAAACATTGGTCGAATCATCTTGTCCTGTATCGGCTGGACCAGGAGATTCCATGTTTAGCTTATGTTCCCGTCTGTCATACCACCCATCATGAACGAAATCGAAATCATTGGCTATCTTGTTAGCGCTATACACATTATACATAGGGTTATTTGATATTTAATAAAAAAGACTGACTTAAATCAACCCAGCTCATTTGGCTCCTGTTTTAGTAGTGAATATTGCTTTTATTCGCTTATTAATTGCTTCTTAAACGTGTATTCTTAGCCTTCCATTATTTTATAGAGAATTAAATGTTCAGTTCATTACCGGCTTATACACGAAGCAAAGCCTTATCAGCCAAAAAATTATCGGTTGAAAAACAGGATCGCTGGTTGTTTAAAAATATAAGTTTTGAGTTGCAGCCAAAAGAAGTGTTGCACCTTGAAGGTGAAAATGGCTCGGGCAAAACAACCTTGCTGCGGGTGCTGTGCGGCTTAACGATGGCCGATGAAGGTGAAGTGTACTGGGACGATGTTGCTATTCAAAAACAAGCCTATGACTATCATTTGCAGTTGAGTTATGTGGGCCACAGCGATGGCATTAAGCAGGATTTAACGGTGCTTGAAAACCTGAGAGTGGCGATGGTTTTATCGCGTTCCATATATAAGGTGTCGGACAAAAAAATTCTGGGCGAAATTCTAAAGAATATCGGCCTGGAAAATAAGGAAAATACCCTCGCGTTTCATCTGTCTGCGGGGCAGCGTCGGCGTTTGGCGTTTGCCCGTTGTTTGCTCAATGACAGCGCATTGTGGATTTTAGATGAACCTTTAACGGCTTTAGATACCAAAGGAGTAGCGTTTATAGAACAGGCGATACAGGCGCACATTGAACGAGGCGGTTTGGCGGTGATAACCTCACATCAATCGTTAGACATCCGAAATGTGCGTTGTACGCGTTTAAATTTATCGGCCGTGGCGTAAGATGTTGCAAGCATTTTTTATTATATTACAACGGGATTTAATTTTAGCGGTACGACACCGTGCTGAATTAATGAACCCGGTATTGTTTTTTGTACTGGTGGTGGTGCTGTTTCCATTGGGGATCGGTGCAGAGGCAACGATACTCGAAAGAATTGCTCCGGGTATTATCTGGGTGGCGGCGTTGTTAGCTGCATTATTAAGCCTGGACAGGATTTTTCGTACCGATATGGAAGACGGCTCTTTAGAGCAAATGTTGATCAGTGCACAACCGATGTCACTATTAATATTGGCCAAAATTATTGCCCACTGGCTAATAACCGGTTTGCCGGTTGTGATAGCGGGGCCATTACTGGCACTGTTTTTAGGGTTATCCGTGGAAGGTATCGAAACATTATTTATAACACTGTTGTTGGGTACACCCATTTTAAGTGCGATTGGATCGGTAGGGGTTGCGTTAACCGTTGGTTTACGTCGTGGAGGTGTGATACTGTCGCTTCTGGTTTTACCACTGTATGTGCCGGTTTTAATCTTTGCAAGTCAGGCAGTCGATGCGGCCGCAGCCGGTTTCCAACCCGCCGCAGCCATCGGCATGTTATCTGCTTTATTACTCCTGTCGTTAAGCTTAACCCCCTGGGCAGCATCGGCCGCATTAAAAATGAGTGTGAGTTAGTTTTATGATTATGCGTTTTATTTATCAGTTGGGTTCACCACCTTACTTTTATGCCTTAAGTGGACGTTTATTACCGTGGTTAACCGGGATCTGTTTAATTTTATTTGCAACCGGTCTTTATGGTGGTTTGGTTCTGGCTCCAGCCGATTATCAACAAGGCGATAGTTTTCGTATTATTTATATTCATGTGCCCGCGGCCTGGATGTCAATGTTCGTTTATATGGTGATGGCCTTCAGTGGCGCGATGGCTTTAATCTGGCGAATAAAAATTGCAGAAATAATTCTTATTAATAGCGCACATATTGGTGCGGTGTTTACTTTTTTAGCACTGGTAACTGGTTCTATCTGGGGTAAACCCATGTGGGGAACCTGGTGGGTTTGGGATGCACGTTTAACTTCCGAGTTATTGCTGTTGTTTTTATATCTGGGTGTGCTTGCGCTATACAGTGCCATTGATGACAAACGCAAAGCGGCACGTGCCGTTGCTATTCTGGCTTTAGTGGGTGTGGTAAATATTCCAATTATTCATTATTCGGTTGAATGGTGGAGTACCTTGCATCAGGGGCCAACGATTACAAAGTTTGATGCACCGTCGATTGATACTCGCATGCTCATACCTTTATTGTTGATGGCCGTTGCTCATAAATTTTTATACGCCATTGTTGTGCTACTGCGTGCGCGTAACGATTTACTCTGGCGTGAACGCCGCAGCCAGTGGGTTGCAAATTTATTTAAGGGTGGTTCGTGATGGATGCATTTAATACTTTTATTCATATGGGTGGCTATGCCAGTTATGTCTGGTCGTCTTATGCGATTGCCTTGCTTGCCTATGGGCTCAGTATTGTCTTGCCGTTAATAGAAAAGCGCCGCATGGAAAAACGTATTCGCGGTATTATCCAAAATGAACAATCAGCCACTTCAGAGTAAAAAGTGCAAGCACCTGAAATAATCACAGGCAAAATAGCAGTAGGAGAAAACAATGCATCCCCTTCGTAAACGTCGACTTATACTTATCATCATCATGATTATTGGTGTTGCAACAGCAACCGGTTTTGCACTAACGGCTTTTAACCAGAACCTGATGTTTTTCTTCTCACCGTCAGATGTGCAGGCAGGTAAGGCGCCTGAAAATCGTTTATTCCGTATGGGTGGGATTGTTGTGGATGGCAGTGTAAAAAGATCAGATACCAATACCGATGTCTGGTTTGATATTACCGATAATGAAAAAGCGATGACGGTAAAGTACAGTGGCATCTTGCCGGATTTGTTTCGTGAAGGGCAGGGAATTATTACTAAAGGCAAACTGAATGCCAAAGGTGAGTTTATTGCTGAAGAAGTCCTTGCCAAGCATGACGAAAATTACATGCCGCCTGAAGTGGCTGCAACCATGAAAAAGAAACCCACTGAATACATAAAGGAATAAAAAACGTGATACCTGAATTTGGTCAGTTCGCACTGATAATGGCTTTGATTGTTGCAGTTTTACAAACAACATTGCCACTGGTTGGTGCGGCAAAAAATATTCCGGCCTGGATTAGCGTGGCGCGCCCACTCGCACAGGCGCAGTTCCTGGCACTATCGGTTTCCTTTGGCTGCCTGGTTTATATTTTTATACAGAATGATTTTTCTGTTTTGTATGCAGCGAATAATTCAAACACCCGGTTACCCCTGGAATTTCGTATTTCAGCCGTATGGGGTGCACATGAAGGCTCCTTACTTCTTTGGGCACTATCACTGGGCGTGTGGACGTCAGCGGTGGCTATTTTTAGCAAAAAAGTACCCGATGTAATGATTGCGCGCGTGCTAAGTGTGATGGGCTTTATCAGTATTGGTTTTATTCTTTTTATACTGGTTACCTCTAACCCATTTGAACGTATTTTCCCTGCACCGCTTGAAGGTCGTGATTTAAATCCACTGCTACAGGATTTTGGTTTAATTATTCACCCGCCTATGCTTTATATGGGTTACGTTGGTTTGTCGGTTGCTTTTGCATTTGCGATTGCTGCAATGCTTGCGGGGAAGCTTGATGCTGCCTGGGCGCGTTGGTCACGGCCATGGACCAGCATTGCATGGGTCTTTTTAACACTCGGTATCTCACTCGGTAGTTGGTGGGCTTATTACGAACTCGGTTGGGGTGGCTGGTGGTTTTGGGACCCGGTTGAAAACGCATCGTTTATGCCGTGGCTAGTGGCAACGGCACTTATCCATTCATTAGCGGTGACTGAAAAACGTGGCAGCCTTAAAGCATGGACAGTGTTGCTGGCTATCTTTGCTTTTTCTTTAAGTTTGTTGGGTGCGTTTTTAGTTCGTTCTGGCGTGCTAACCTCGGTGCATTCTTTTGCCAGCGATCCGGGCCGTGGTTTGTTTATATTAATATTTCTGGTGTTGGTGGTGGGCGGCTCACTCGCTTTGTATGCATGGCGTGCGTCAGCGATTAAATCTAACACGCGCTTTTCATGGTTCTCAAAAGAAACGGCACTTTTATTAAATAACATTCTTTTAGTTGTTGCGACAGCAACTATTTTACTTGGTACCTTATACCCCTTAGTGATAGATGCGTTAAACTTGGGTAAAATTTCGGTTGGCCCTCCTTATTTTAATAGTGTCTTTATACCTATCATGGTACCGCTGGTGGCACTTATGGGTATAGGTGTTTTTGTTCGCTGGAAACAGGACAGTATTCATCGACTAAAAAAACACTTGTTAGCCTACCTGGCTATTAGTCTGGTTCTCGGTACTTTAAGTACTATGGCAATGCCAACGTTTACTCTTGGTGCAATGATAGGAACCACACTTGCATGGTGGGTTGTGCTGAATATGGGTTCCAGTTTTAAACAGCGCTTTAAAACTAAAGCTATCTCATGGGATGGTTTGAAGAAAACACCACGTGCCATTTATGGTATGCATATTGCGCACATTGGTATTGCGGTCTTTACGGTGGGAGTAACACTAACCTCTATTTACTCAACTGAAAAAGATGTGCTGTTAATACCGGGGGAATCGTATTCTTTAGCCGGCTATGATTTCAAGTTTATTGATTCAAAACGTATTATTGGCCCTAATTACGAAGGTGAACGTGCACACGTTATCGTTAGTAAAGACGGTGTTGTGATTGCCGACATGGAACCGGAAAAACGTATTTACACAGTGCAGCGTAGCCCCATGACCGAAGCGGCAATTGATGCCGGCCTTTTCCGTGACCTGTTTGTCGCCATGGGTGAACCACGTGGTGACAAGGGTGGCTGGGCATTGCGCTTGTATCATAAACCGTTTATCCGCTGGATTTGGTTAGGCACATTAATTATGGGCTTTGGTGGTTTATTAGCGGCAACCGATAAGCGTTATCGCAAAGCGAAGTAAGAAATAGCGATGTTAAAAATAAAATTCCTTCTGCCGCTGATAGCTTTTGTTTTGCTGGTTGCCTTGCTGGCGGCTGGGCTTAGCAATGACCCGCGAAAGGTACCGTCCCCTTTAGTTGGTAAACCTGCACCGTATTTCGAGTTGCCACGGCTGGATGACCCCAGTGTAAAATTCAACCCGCAAATGTTAAAGGGTAAGGTCTGGTTATTAAATATCTGGGCATCATGGTGTGTTGCCTGTCGGGCTGAACATCCCATGTTTAATCAATTAGCTAAACAAAATATAGTGGATATTGTTGGCTTTAATTATAAAGATACTAACGCCGAGGCTAAAGCCTGGCTAAGACAATTAGGTAATCCATACAGTGTGGTGGTTACGGATCAAAAAGGTTTGGTGGGTTTTGACTACGGTGTTTACGGTGTGCCGGAAACATTCTTTATCGACAAGAAGGGCATTATTCGTTACAAGCATATTGGTCCGATAAGTTATAAAGACTTAAACGAAATTGTTATCCCTTTAATTAAAGAGCTGCGAGCAGAAAAATAATTTACTTCAGGTACAGAACACGATGCGTATTTTTATAGTTTTATTTATGATTTTGCAGTTAAACCTGGTTCATGCAGGTGTTGAATTTCGGCAGTTCGAACGAGCTGAGCTTGAAGCTCGTTATAATATATTAATTGATGAACTACGGTGTCTTGTTTGTCAGAACCAGAATTTAAAAGATTCTAATTCTGAGCTGGCGAAAGATATGCGCGACAAGGTTTATCAAATGATTTCAGAAGGTAAAAGCAATCAGCAGATTGCTGATTTTATGGTCGCACGTTATGGTGATTTTGTCTTGTATAAGCCACCCTTTAAAACCATTACTCTTTTATTATGGTTGGGGCCGCTTATCTTTTTTTTGATAGCAATGACTGTATTGTTTAGAGTTATCAGGCAACGTAGCCAGGCTGGCTCTGTTGAGCTAAGCGATGCGGAGCATCAACGTGCTCAACGATTATTGCAGAGCACATTAAAAAAGGATGATGCATCATGATGGGCTTTATGTTTTTTTCCTTACTTCTTGTTATCCTGGTGTTATGGCTCATTACACCGGCGTTACTCGGTAAACGTGCAGTTAGTCTGGACGATACAGATTCACAAAATGCAGCGATAGCAAAAGAACGTTTAACCGAACTGGAATTACGTCTACAGCAGGAAGAAATTTCACAGCAGGAATTTGAACAAACCCGAACTGAAATTGAAAAGTCGCTATTAGAAGATATTCGTGATAGTGCAGCAGCGCAGACAGCTTCACCAAAAGTTGAAAACAGTGCGTATGTCATTATTACGGTTATTCCTCTACTGGCGCTGGCTTTGTACTGGTTATGGGGAACACCCGACACTATTAATCGGGATACACAGGCAATGCAGCAGGTGCAGCCATCAACAGAGGTGGACAGCAAAAAACATCTTGGCTCGGTTGAGGAGATGGCATTACTGCTTGAGTCAAAACTGGAAAAAAATCCTGACAATCAGGATGGCTGGTACACCCTGGCTCGAACTTATATGTCACTAAAAAAATATGATCGTGCCGTAGCCGCATTAAAACATTTGCGCCAACTGGTGGGCGATGATGTTACGGTTCTGATTACCCTGGCCGATGCAATGACGATGGAGCGTGGCGGGCGTATGGCCGGTGAACCTTTTGAGTTGATTAAAAAGGCATTGGAGAAAAAGCCGGATAACCCAATGGCTTTATGGTTGGCGGGTTTAGGCTATGCTGAAAGTGGCGATGGCAAAACGGCAATTAAATTATGGAAAAAATTATTGCCCATTGTTGCAAATGAGCCACGCTCTGTTGAACAAATTCAGTCACTTATTGCTGCGGCTGAACGTAAAATGGGGTTGGAGCCGACGATAAAAGCAGTGCAACCTACCGTACCTGTTGAGTCGGGTAGTGGCGATGTTACGGCCACGAGTATTCGTGTGAGTGTAAAGTTAGCCGACAACATCAGGAGCAAGGTATCGCCCGATGACTTCGTTCTGGTGTATGCGCGTGCTGCCAAAGGCCCTAAAATGCCATTGGCGATAGTGCGCAAGCAGGTAAAAGACCTTCCTTTTACAATCGTGCTGGACGACAGTATGGCAATGCAACCGACAATGAAGCTGTCCAGTTTTGCCGAAGTTAATATTATTGTCCGGGTTTCCAAATCGGGTCAGGCGACACCTGAAAGCGGTGACGCACAGGGCCAGTCAGAACCAGTAACAGTAAAAGACACCCACTCGGTGACCGTGCTTATTAACAAGGTATTACCGTAAACAACGGAAATCTAACATAACCAATTTTTTTCACGTCCAGCCAGAACAGGCTGAACGGTTTTATTCTGCCTAAAATTGATCTAACTCAGTGTTTTAATTGTGATCGGTGAACTATTATTAAATGGAGTGCCCGGTTCCCGGTTGCGATTTAAATTAACTTGACACCCAACCCTATCTGGGCTATTTTTCATACCAATTTAGACTGATTCTAAATTGGGTTTTGAGCTTATTGGCCCGGATTTAGGGTAAGTTTTTCAACCTGAATGCAAAGTCGTTTTGACGTTGACTATTTTTTCAATTGATAACAAAAAGAGGTGACATTATGTCCTTAAAAGGAAGTAAAACAGAACAAAACTTGAAAGACGCTTTCGCCGGTGAATCACAGGCGAACCGTCGTTATTTATATTTTGCGGCAAAAGCAGACGTTGAAGGTTATAACGATGTATCGACTGTTTTCCGTTCAACCGCCGAAGGCGAAACGGGCCATGCGCACGGTCATCTGGAATATCTGGAAGAAAGTGGCGACCCAGCAACCGGTCTACCGATTGGTTCAACCAGCGACAACCTTAAAGCTGCCATCGCCGGTGAAACACATGAATACACCGACATGTACCCGGGTATGGCGAAAGCGGCACGTGAAGAAAATTTCGATGAAATTGCAGACTGGTTTGAAACGCTGGCCAAAGCAGAACGTTCACATGCTAATCGGTTCCAGAAAGCATTAGATAATCTGGACGATTAAACTCGTTGTTTCTCTGGCCATCATTTCCTGATGGCTGGAGCGATAATTTAAGTCTCATTATTAAATCAAAGGGTATCTCCTATGGCTCCTCGTGAAGGCAGTTTAGAAGCTCCAATGCGTCATCCTCTCGATTGGAAAAATCCGGAATTTTATAATGAGGGCGCTTTATTCAATGAGCTAGAGCGCGTGTATGATATTTGCCATGGTTGCCGTCGCTGCGTGAGTTTATGCAATGCTTTCCCGACACTCTTTGATTTGGTCGATGAGTCCAATACCATGGAAGTGGACGGCGTTGAAAAACAGGACTACTGGAAAGTGGTCGACCACTGTTATCTGTGTGACCTTTGTTATTTAACCAAGTGCCCCTATGTGCCACCGCATGAATGGAACCTTGATTTTCCCCATGTGATGTTACGCGCCAAAGCTGTTAAGTTTAAACAGCAGGGCGCATCCTCCCGAGATAAATTATTATCGGCAACCGATACGGTTGGCAAGCTGGTCGGTACACCGGTTGTTGCTCAAACGGTTAATTTTATTAATAAACTAAAATCAGCACGTAAAGTATTACAGTCTGTTTTAGGTGTGCATGCCGATGCGGTTTTACCCGAATACCATAGTTCATCGTTCCGCTCCCGTTATAAAGGCAGCCAGGTTATAACGGTTGATGCCGGTAACAAAACAACCGGCAAAGTTGCTTTATTTGCAACCTGCTATTGTAATGTCAATGAGCCACAACTTAATGATGATCTGGTTGCTGTTTTTGAACACAATGGTATTCAAACAACGATTGCAGAAAAAGAACAATGTTGCGGTATGCCAAAGCTGGAATTAGGTGACCTGCAAGCAGTCGAAAAAGCCATGCAGGTAAACATTCCTGTGCTTGCCAAATTAGTGGATGATGGTTTTGACCTTGTTGCCGCCGTACCGTCGTGTGTGTTGATGTTTAAACAGGAGTTACCATTAATGTTTCCTGAGAATGCAGATGTTCAAAAAGTACAACAGGCATTTTTTGATCCGTTTGAATACTTAATGCTACGCCACAAAGAAGACAAGCTAAAGATCGACTTTAAAAAACCACTTGGCAAAATCGCCTATCAGGTGGCCTGTCATTTACGAGTACAAAAAATAGGTATGAAAACCCGCGATCTCCTTCAGCTTATTCCTGACACCGAAGTACTGCCGATTGAACGCTGTTCCGGCCATGACGGTACCTATGCAGTAAAAGTTGAATTCCATAAAATATCCATGAAAATCGCCCGGCCGGTAGTGAATAAGGTTAAACAGTTTGAAGCAGATTATTATTCCAGTGACTGCCCGATGGCCGGGCATCAAATAGAAAACGGGCTGAATGACGGTTCCGTAGCGCCGACACACCCGCTTAGCTTATTAAGAAAAGCTTACGCCATTTAAGTTAGAGACAGAGAAACAGCATGAAAAATTTAACCCGTGATGATTTATTTTCTTTAGAAGAATATGCAAACAAAAGGCAGGATTATCGAGCATCCGTATTAGAGCACAAAAAAAACCGCCAGGTTGCATTAGGTGAGAATGCGACTTTATATTTTGAAGATCGTATGACGATTCAGTATCAAATACAGGAAATGCTACGTATTGAGAAAATCTTTGAAGCCGATGGCATTAATGAAGAACTGTCAGCCTATAACCCGTTAATACCTGAGGGTAAAAATCTCAAAGCAACCTTTATGATTGAATATTCAGATGCAGAAGAACGCCAGCGTGTACTCGAAACACTTGGTGGTATCGAGGAAAAAGTCTGGATACAGGTGGAAGGCTTCGATAAGGTCTATGCGATTGCCGATGAAGACATGGATAGAAATCGGGATGAAAAAACATCCGCGGTGCATTTTATGCGTTTTGAGTTTAGCGATGAAATGATTGCGGCACTCAAGTCAGGTAAGGCTTTATCCATGGGCATTGATTATGAGGGCTTTATGCAGAAGGTATCACCTATTGACAGTAATACACAGCAAGCTTTAGTTAATGATTTTGAATAGCAGATTTAGTCAGCAAGTGCATCTTTTATAAGATGAACATCGCGTTGTGGAAATGGAATGGTGATGGAATTTTCTTTAAATGCTTTCCATATAGCAAGGTTAATATCGGACTTAACACTGCCAACCCCCTGTTCAGGGTCATCAAGCCAAAGCCTTAGCTCAAGTTCGATACCATTATCAGCAAAGTTTGTTAGCCGAACGGTTGGCTCAGGTGTTTTTAATACACGTGGAGAAATATGACAGGCATCGAGCATGAGTTGCATAGCCTGTTCAACATCATCGTTGTAACTCACTTGAACGGGAATTTTTACACGTACATGCTTATCACTATAACTCCAGTTTGTCACTTCCGAGGTAATAATATTTTCATTTGGAATGAGCGTTTCTACCCCGTCCCTATCTTTAACAACAATATAACGGGCATGCAGGGCCACTACCCAGCCAAACCGGTCGCCAATGCTGATGACATCACCAGGTTTAATCGAACGATCAAACAGCAAGATAAAACCACTAATAAAATTACTCGCAATACTTTTTAAGCCAAAGCCTAGGCCCACACCAATTGCGCCACCAAACACGGTTAACGTTGTTAGATCGATGCCCACGCTGTTTAGAGCAATAATGATTGCAATGCTGTATAAGGCGACCGTTGCAAACTTGCTTAAGCCCACTTGCATGCTGGAGCTAATCACTTTTGAACGCTGGGTACGTTGTTCAATTAACATCGCAAGCCAGCGAGCGGCAACAATATAAATACCCGCAATAATGATAAATTTACTAACAGACAGAATAGATACGCGATTATCACCAAAGGTAATTGCCGCGCTGTCTAGTGCGCTGAGTATGTCTGGTAACCAGCCGAGTAAATGCAGCGCAACCAGTCCCCAGATACTGATACTGATAAAACCTTCCCATGTGCGTAAATTGCGGGTTTTGGTAAAGGCGCGCCTTAAGCTGTATACCGATACACGAATAGCGGCAAGTGACAGCAGCAATGGAATAATGACATCAAGAAGCGGGGTTGCAATATTATAGAACTGCAAACCGATAACACCGATATAAATAAACAACAGAGTAATAACAGGAAAGACAAGGTAACCGGAGCCCCGCAATAAAAAACGGGAAATGCCATGTTGCTCTTCTTCACCGAGGTGCGCGGTTAAGCGCTTGTTCCAGTGACTATTCAGTTTCCAGGCAATAATAAACGCGATAAACAAAACGGCCAGTTGCCATGCACTATCAACAACCAGAATAGTTTGTAATTTATCGGACAAAAATTTTTGCAATAAGTCTAAGTTGTTCATTGTTGTGATATCTTGAAATATGTGTTGATTGTAAGCGGTATGGCTAAAAATAGTTAGTGTATTTCACAATATACGGAACGATTTTAGGAAATTGATAGCGGAAATGTGAAGGTTTTGTTTGAAAATCTGCAAGGGGATGAAGCTTGTATTCAGCAGCATTTACTTTTAGCGTTGAAAATTAAGGACAGGCTGGGTTGGGTAAGCCCGCACACATTCATCTTCTGATGTTTTTACCAGTGCACGTTGGAAAGTGGCATCTGCAGCTAACCATTCGTCTCTTAATTCATCGCTGATGCCGGCTTCGGTGATGGATTCCGAAAGCATTTGTGCCCGCAGCTCAAAAAGTTCATCGGTGATCAGGATATGCTGGTGAGCTGACTTGGGCGATTTACCCGAATAGCATTTTGGCCCGCCCATTAGCTGAATCATAAAATCCGTTTGCTGGTTTTCCAGCAGTTCCTGGGGTTTGTCTGTAAAGTAGCGACTTAGCCAGGGATGGGCATAGGCTTTGTCATAAAATATTTTGTGTACTGTTACGTAGGTTGGTTTGCCACCGAGGCGGTCATAAAGTGTTTTATCGATAGCCATACTGCTGCACCTGTTTTTACGTCATACTTCTATTTCAGTATATCGGCAGTCCCAGAGTAAACTTAAGCGGAACAGGGTTAAATATACTAACGGGAAGGTGCTAAGTTGTTGAATATTAAAAGGTAATTATATTAAGGTGAAATATATGCTTTTTTCGATAAAATCTAACTATACAGCGGGTGTTTACAGCCTGCTTATTGCCGCGGTATTTTTTTTGGGGATGCATAGTAGTTTTGCCACAGATAGCGTTGCCACAGAAAATATCTGGTCCGTCTCATTTTTTGTTGCAACAAAGACGGCGGACACAACCACTGACACGATACTGTTTAGTGCCGATTTCCCCAGCAATCAGAATTTTATTTCTTTGGCGGTGGCAAGAAAAATTAATTCGTTTAAACAGTTTGATATTGAATTTGAAGGGCAATTTGCAAAACATCAGGGAGTAGAAAAATATAAAGAGTATACAGCTGCTATTTTTATACGTTTGGCGGATATGTTCTGGGACAATGTTATTGATATGAGCTTTGCACTTGGAGAAGGACTTTCATACACAACTGTTACCCCTCAGTTTGAAGCCGATAATCATGAGCGTGCAACGAGGTTATTAAATTTTCTTGCTTTTGAAACAACCTTTGCTCACCCTGAAAATAAAAATTGGCAAGTGGTGTTGCGGATTCATCATCGTTCAGGTGTGTTTGGATTATTTGACGGTGTGCATGGTGCATCAAATGCCTGGGCACTGGGTTTGCGTTATAAGTTTTAAGTCTAATTTATACGGGTGATTTAGAAACGCTAAATTATTTATTGGTTCGTTCTTTCCATAAATAAAAAGACATTATAAGCATTCATTCTATTCGCTGCATCAAAGGCGGGCAGGAACATATAATCCCCCCAGTCTATTTGTGCATAGGCTTCGGCAAATGGGGTCCAGTTTTCAACGGCGGTTTGCATGGTATTTTTAAGAAGTGACAGGTAGTTATAGGTCATATTGATTAAAGCATTGGGATCTTTTGCTAACGGGCCATGGCCGGGCAAAACAGCCGAAACATTAACATTGCGCATTGTTTCCAGCGCTTTTAGCCAGTTAAAAATATTCGCCTGGCCAACAAAAGGAATACGCCCTTCAAATATTAAATCGCCTGAAAATAAAACATTATCCGGTTCAACCAACAAGGTTAAGTCACCTTCTGAATGGGCGTTACCCAGCGGGGTTATTTTAAACTGAATACCACCTAAACTAAATTTGTATTCCGTGCTGATATATTGATCGGCCGGAACAAGATGGGTTGACTCGTTTACCCATGGAGCAAGGTCGACACGCCGTGTTGCTAATAAATTATCCGATACATCCGATGCAAGATAAACACGCGCACCTTGTGGTGCAATAACTTTTGCACCGAGTTCTTTAAAAACCTGCAAGCCATAAAGATGGTCGGCATGGTAATGGCTCATAATCACATAGCGAATGGGTTGCTGGGTGACTTTTCGAATTTCTTTGTAAAGTTTTACAGCCAGTGATGGTGTGCCTAAGGCATCAAAGACAACCACACCTTCATTGGTTACAACAAAGCCAGCATTAGAAATAAAGCCTGCGTTGTCGGTGGCAATGCCGGCCTTACCCTGAACAAAGTAAACGTGTTTGGATACTTTAACGGCTTTTAAATCAACATCAACGGTCGGATATTTTTTTTCTATGCTACCCGCTTGTACGTTAAGACTAAAAATCAAAAAGAAAACAGAAATAAAAACGCTGTGTTTTTTCATAAGGTAGCTCTTTTGATATATTGGTAATGGGCTGTTCCTGGATCATATTTTGATTGTACCATAGACATCGCAATATGCGATTAAGTTCATCCTGGGGCAGGTGGGGGAAATGCGTAGCCTGCCAGAGAGCAAACAGGCTACGCTTTAATGCAGTTTAAACAGTTTGATAGTAAATATTTTGTGGATGATTCGCCTGTGCAAAGAAAAACCAACGCTCGGCAATTAAACCAATGTACTGCACGATAAAAGCACTGAATAGCAGCGTACGATTAGCCTCTTCGATGCCCGCCCAGATTAAGATACTTGGAACAACAAAAACCAGCACCAGAAAAACCCATTTAATGGATTTAAAAAACAATGCAGACATATGATGATTAAAGTCACGAGTGTTAACCGAACCGCCCATCATGCCCATTGCAATTTGTTTTACTTTGGTATGGCGCACACCAATGGCGGTTTGTGCTGATGATTTGTATTTAATGTTGCGGTTACGTAATAAAGATGCAACACGAGTAATTAAAGCTGTGAGGGTAATAATAATCGACCATATGCCGAAGAACTTAAGCAAGCCCGGCGCAGTGTAAGTTGCGAATGCCGTTGCTAATACAAAACCGGAAGCGGTGCCGAGCAAGGTGTAGTTAATAACGGTAAGTGGGGTATGCCATTCCTGTAAAAATTTAATGCAGGCGTAAATCATGCCGGTGCATAAGAACAATGCAAAAGTTGCCAGCATACCTAAGATGCCCACGATAAGTGAAACAGAAAGCTCGGCACCGGCTTCGCTGGTAAATAGCACGATATCCCATTCCATATAATGCATAAGAGCATAAATAAACAGTAAGCCCATGACGGCGGGTAGAGCGAGCACTTCACGCGATAACCAGGAGGTGCGCCACATCGCCGCTGCACGCCATGCACGTTCCGGATGGCCAAGGTGGAAGAATGAAGCAATCAGCCCACCGACTAAAAACAGCAGCGCAATCAGACCACCAATACTGTAAAACTCGACGCTGGTCGCAGCCGGAAGTAATTTAACGGCGGAGTAACTTTGTCCTGTGAATAAGGCTAAAAATAAGCCCTGGCCAACGCCAATTAAAGTTGTTAAAAATATGACACTGAATGCGGGATTCATTGTGTTTGTTCCTCTGTTTCTAAATCAGCTGGCCGCTCTGACCAACAAAATATATTAAAGTTAAATCTAAATTCCCCGTCCGCTTGCGGCGGGCACAAAACCGTTGGGGTTTCCAAAGGGGAGAAGCGGAGCTCTCCCCTTTGGTCGTCAGCGGGGTGCATACCCCGTTGACGATATATAATTGATTACCAACTGGTTGAATCATCCAACGTAGGCGCATCAATCGGACCATGCGGTTTACGTTGTTCTTTATTCAATGGGTTATCTGCACGTTCCAGTTCATCTTTATGAATATGTTTACGTATTTTACGCCGTGGTAAATAATGGTTAGATGGTTTTGTTCCCCACTCTGGCATAAGTTGGTAACCACCTTCTTCACGAATGGCAACGGATATTTCCGATTCCGAATCATGTACATCACCAAATAAACGCGCGCTGGTTGGGCAAGCTAATACGCAAGCTGGTTTACGTTCTTCTTCGGGTAATTCTTCATCATAAATTCGGTCAACACACAGGGTACATTTTTTCATTACCTTCTGATGCTCATCAATTTCACGTGCACCGTAAGGGCAGGCCCATGAACAGTAACGGCAACCAATGCACTTATCGTAATCAACTAAGACAATGCCGTCGGACTCGCGTTTATAACTTGCGCCAGTAGGGCAAACGGGTACACACGGTGGATCTTCACAATGCAAACAACTTTTAGGGAAGTGAACGGTTTCGGTTAATGGGAATTCGCCGACTTCATAGGTTTGTACACGGTTAAAGAATGTGCCAGTTGGATCTTTCCCGTAAGGGTTATCGTCACACATTGAACCGGCGGGGCCAGAGGTATTCCATTCTTTACAGCTGGTTACGCAGGCATGGCAGCCGACGCAAACGTTTAAGTCGATAACTAATGCTAACTGAGTCATTATTTGAATCCTGTTTTATCTTACTTTTTAGCTTTATTAAATTTGCCAGCAAAAAAACTTAACCACTTGCGGGGCTTATCCTGACCGGGGTAGCTTTTGATGGCATCAAACTGCGGATACGTTTCGGCTGCTTCGTTTTCATCGGCTTTATATACGCGAACCCGCACATCATACCAACCTGCCTGCCCTGTAATCGGGTCAGAGTTTGATAGGTGCTCACCCGCTTCATTGGCGGGGAGCTCTTCCGAAATTAAATGGTTCAACAGAAAACCTTTTTTAGATTCATTGGCATCTTTGTCCAGATTCCATGCACCGGATGCCTTACCAATGGCGTTCCATGTCCACACTGTACCCGGTTCAACCGCTTCACTAAAGCGGCACATGCAACGTACTTTACCGTGCATCGACTCAACCCAGATCCAGTCACCATCGGCAAAGCCATGCTTTTCACCGAGCGAAGGGTGCAGATGCAAATAGTTGTGCGCGTGGATTTGACGTAACCAGGCATTTTGTGAATCCCATGAATGGTACATCGCCATCGGCCGTTGGGTAATCGCGTTTAAAGGGTACTTATGTTTGTCCGTTAATTGCGATTCTAATGGCTCGCTATAAAATGGCAGCGGATCAAAATGGGTTTCTACACGTTTACGTAAATGTTCAGGCGGTTGTTTGCCTTCACGTTTGCCTTGTGCCGCTAAACGGAATTTTTGTAACACTTCAGAATAAATATGAATGTTAATGGGTTCGGCGTATTTTGTTAAACGGTGTTCCTGCGCCCATTGTAAGTAACCGGCATTCCAGTTACGCATGTACTGGAATGATTTTGGTAAATGATACTGATAAACGCAATTATTTTTTTCGTACATTTCCCATTGGTTAGGGTTAGGCTCACCTTTCATAAACTTTTCGCCGCCTTTGCCGCGCCAACCGGCGAGGAAGCCAATGCCAGAACCCGGTTCGGTTTCATAGTTCACTACAAAGTCCGGGTAGTCACGGAATTTGCGTTCGCCTTTATCATTGGTAAAGGCGGGTAGTTTTAAACGTGAGCCCAGTTCAATAATGACTTCCTGGAATGGTCGGCAGTCGCCTTTAGGTTCAACCACCGGAATACGTACCGAGTCAACCGGGCCATCGAATTCAGAAATAGGCCGGTCTAACATACTCATAACGTCATGGCGTTCGAGGTAAGTGGTGTCGGGTAAAATTAAATCGGCGTAGGCGGTCATTTCAGACTGGAAGGCATCGGCAACAATTAAGAACGGAATTTTATATTCGCCGTCTTCTTTTTTGTCGTTGAGCATTTTACGCACTTCAGTGGTGTTCATGCTGGAGTTCCACGCCATGTTGGCCATAAATATCATCAGGGTATCAATTTCGTACGGGTCGCCGCGCCATGCATTGGTAATGGCATTGTGCATTAAGCCGTGCGCCGATAGCGGATATTCCCATGAAAAGGCTTTATCGATACGTACTGGTGTACCATCGTCTTCAACAAACAAATCATCTGGGTCGGCTGGCCAGCCGAGGGGCATGCCACCTAGTGGTGTTTCTGGTTGTACGCCTTCCGGGCCTTTGGGTGTTTTAGCACACGGTGGAATAGGACGCGGGAAGGGCGCTTTATGGCGGAAGCCACCGGGACGGTCAATGGTGCCAAGTAACGACATGAGTATCGACATTGCACGAATGGTCTGGAAGCCATTGGAATGGGCGGCTGTTCCGCGCATTGAATGGAAGGCAACTGGGTTGCCGGTTACGGTGTCGTGGTCGTTGCCCCAAACATCCGTCCAGGCAATCGGTAATTCAATTTTTTCATCGCGTGCGGTAATGCCCATTTCGTAGGCAAGGCGTTGAATGGTGTCGGCTGAAATGCCGGTAATTTTACTCGCCCATTCTGGGGTGTATTGCTCAACCCGTTCTTTTAGCATCTGGAATGCAGGCTTAGCTTTGGTGCCATCGGGCATAGTGAATTCGCCCAGTAAGAAAGGGTCGGCTTCTTTTGTGTGGGTACGAACCGGTTTGTCGGTTAGGCGATCCCACCAGACAGCATCCTGGGCATCAAAACATTCGGTGTCCTGTGGTACATCGGTTCGAATGAACATGCCATCGTCATCGTCTTGAGCATCATCAATAATAAGTTGTGCAGAATTAGAGTACTGGGTTAAAAATTCACGGTCATATAAACCCTGTTTAATCAGCTCATGAATTAAGGCCAGGAATAAAGCACCGTCGGTGCCGGGTTTAATCGGCACCCATTCGTCGGCAATGGCCGAATAACCACTACGAACCGGGTTAATCGAAATAAAACGACCGCCATTACGCTTGAATTTAGACAGAGCCATTTTCATTGGGTTGGAATGATGATCTTCGGCGGTGCCGATCATCACAAATAATTTTGCACGGTCTAAATCTGGCCCACCAAACTCCCAGAACGAGCCACCAATGGTGTAAATCATCCCTGCGGCCATATTGACCGAGCAAAAACCGCCGTGTGCCGCATAGTTAGGTGTGCCGAATTGCTTGGCAAACATGCCGGTTAAGGCCTGCATTTGGTCGCGGCCAGTAAACAGCGCGAATTTCTTCGGGTCGGTTTTGCGAAGATGCTCTAAGCGTTCGCTAATGGTTGAAAGTGCCTCTTCCCAGCTAATTTCTTCAAATTCTGCATCACCCCGGTCAGCCCCTGCTTTACGTTTTAACGGCTTAGTTAAGCGCGCAGGTGAGTATTGCTTCATAATGCCCGAAGCACCTTTTGCGCAAATAACCCCTTTATTTAATGGGTGTTCTGGGTTGCCCTGAATATAGCGAACTTCACCATCGCGTATAGTGACACGAATTCCGCAGCGGCAAGCACACATATAGCAAGTGGTATTTTTAACTTCGATTCTAGCGTTGACGGTGCGTTCGTTAGCGGAAGCTTGTTCAGTGGATGCAGTACTGGAATAGGACATAAAGGACTCAATCGTTCAATTAGTGGTAATTTAATGGATGGATAAATTCTATGAATAGTTAATTAGCGAACTCTAATATTCTAATGTATCACCTTACTAGATACAAGAGTCGTTGACTAAAGCACTCAAGTTTAAGCTGCTGTATCGGGTAAGGCTAGAAAAAGTTGAGCACATGCCATTTTTAGGTGAAGTTTATACTATATATAGGGTACTTCAATGAGTAGAAGGATCGTTTGCCCATTAAAATAAGAAAGCGAACGTTCAATCAATGCGTGCTAATCGCTAATAGCAATGATATTGGTGTTTTGTCCCTCGATCGCTCAACTTACTTTACTATATTGTTATAATCTTTTACAAAATATTGGCGATGAATTAAGAAATAGAAATGGAGGTCACATGAACACTAAAAATAATACAAAAAAATATTTTCTAGTTAGCGTATTGATATTGGGTGCTTATTTCTTTGCCCTCACTGCCGCTTCTGCGGCCAATAAAGCACAGCCGACAAGCACTAGCATTAAGTTTCAATTATTCCCAGGTAATTATTTTATCGACTACGATGTTTCTGCATCCTTGACCGGATCGGATAGCAGAGGGATAAATTTGACCGGCAATATTGCTGAAAAGCTCTTATTGAGGACCGCTTTTTTAGGTATCAGAGTATCTCCTATTCAAACAACAACGGCGTTTTTTGCGGTGGGCATGGGCTTTGGTACAGCGATCGTAACGAGTTATTATAGTACCAATGTTAATGTCAGGCGTTTCGTAGGCGTTAGTGGTGATATTACAACGGTAAAAGCAACAACAACAGACATTCCAGTCAGAGCCAAAATAGGCCAGTCAGGAATAATAGGCACTTATATCGACAAGAGAAATTTCACCTCCACCTTGTCGTGGCAGCTCGACGATGGTTTTAATGGCCTGGCAAAACTAATATTTTTAAACACGACGACTAAACCATCCGGCGATCTCGATAATACATTTAAAACAACGTATTTAATTCAGCAAAATGGGAAAAGAGAAACGGTTGAGCTGGAAACATATAACGACACGATTAAGCTTACCGTTACTCTAAAAGGGCGTTACGGACAATAGCCTATTGTTTATTTCAACAACCGGGTCAAATCAAACACTCACAGGCAGGTTAAGTAAGCCTGGCTTGACCCAATGGCCGGCATAATTTATTTATTTTTTGGTTGCAGGGTAAATATCTTTCCCAACGCGCTGCGAATTTGCTTTACGCTTAGGTGTTCAGCAAAGCCGGTGGGATCTTCCCAGTGCCTGCAAATAAGCCGAGTTACATCAGGTTGTTTCCCGGAACGTAGGTAGAGCGTGGTGGTATAGTCATCCGCTGTGGGGCTTGAAACCTGTATTATCCCATTGGATGCGTACTGATTCGAGTGCAGTAAAACATCCTCTTCGGTCCATTTAACACGGTAAATACTGAAAGTATCGGCTGTTATGGTTTGTGGTTTATCTTGAGGGTAACGTACTTCCAGCCGGCAGTTTGGGTAATATTGATCGGTATTTGCTTCGGTAACCGCCTTGCCATGTTGCAGGTAAATACCTGCACTTTGTCCGGGAATGGTCAGATCCTGGTTCAGGGTTAGCTGCCAGCTCGTGCTGATTGTTTCGGTATTGGCAGGTGTTGCAATGACCAACCCAGTGACATTGCCAAGAGCCAGAATCACTGTGAAAATAACACTCCGTTTTTTTACTTTAGGTTTCATTTTGCTGTGTTATCCCAGACTGACAGGTTCGGTATACATTATAGACAAAAGTAGCCTCGTAAGTTCCGTTCCTAATTTAATCGTGTACAACTATGTTAATGCATTAAAAATAATATTCAAAAGGTGGCGTTTTGGGGCTCAATATTGTTTCTCTGCTCTTTTTGCTAAATTTCATTAACTTAATTTAATTTATGATAAGAAACCCTTAGTCTTTCAGTCGGGTATTGGTTGTTCAATATGAGTGTAGACAGCCATAATCAGTTGGTTGTTTAATAAATCGACGTCTGACAAGGTGTTATATTTTCTTTATACTGTACTCCATCGTTGCTGCTCTTTTTCTAAATAATAAAGATTATTCAGCTGCGGTATTTCGAATTGAACAATATTTTATTGGTGTACAAAAAATATGAAGGGTATGAGGTGTAAAATGCTTATTTCAATAAGTCGTATTATTATCGTTATGGTGTTTTGTTTTTCCAGTTTGCCGGCATATGCAAAAGATATAAAATCGACGCAGATGTTTATTGATTTGAAAAAAAAACAATCATCCCCTGAACTTAAACAACAGGCAATTGTAATGGGTAAAGAGCGTGCTTTGTTGTGCAGTCAATGCCATGGAAAAGACGGCAATAGTGTGAAGATGGATATTCCTAATCTGGCTTCACAAAATCCTGTGTACCTGCTTGAGCAAATCCAGAAATTTGCAGATGGAAGGCGAAAAGATTTTGTAATGAACGCATTAGCAAAGAATTTTTCCCCTGAAGACAAGGTTAACCTGACAATATTCTATGCCAATATGCGGGTTATACCGGTTAAAACAGATACTCAGCTAGCAACCCAGGGGCAGCCGTTATATGCAGGTAAGTGTGGCATGTGTCACGGTGAAAAGGGTATCGGTAAAGCAGACTTCGCTCGTATTGCGGGTCAGAAAACGCTATATGTTGAAAACACATTACGCCGCTTCCGCCAAAATTCAAATACGGCGGCAATGGGAAAAAGTACTAAACGTCGCAGTCCCATTATGGAAGGGGTGTCAAAAAGGCTTTCAGATGGAGAAATTAAAGCCTTAGCTGCTTATATTGGGCAAATGCACTAATTCTATATAATTAAATTATTAGCGGAGACGGTATTATGAGCCCGAGGCTAACCATGCTATCAACTTTAAAGGATTAAGATTTTTATCCCGAGTCGCCGCCTACATTTGTCTAAATTAGCTTAGTACTTTGGTGGGGTATTTGCTGTCTAATCAAATAAATTAAGCCTATGCAATCAACCGCTTAAATAAAATCATTTTATGGTCATAGAGATATTTATGACTTGTTTTTCAGCCGCTGATCGGTCAAAGTTGCTCCCACTTTTAATAGCATCCATAGGTCGTGCCAAAAGGCGGGTAAAATGATTTATTGGGGTAACTAACTTGCTGTTATTTAAAGTAAAAATAAGAATTACAGAATTTTAACGTCAAATTATCGCTTCGCTGGTGGGTACTAGTGTAAGCCGTATAGTTTAGGAGCTGAGTCGATGGCGGATATAATCGCTACAAATGAGACCATTTTAGTCGTGGGCGGCGGAATTAGCGGGATGACCGCTGCGCTGGAAGCGGCTGAATTTGGTAAACAAGTTATTTTGGTGGAAAAAACCCCTTCTGTGGGTGGTCGAGTAGGTAAACTCTATAAATATTTCCCTAAAATGTGTCACCCCACCTGCGGTATGGAAATCAATCAGCGTCGATTGAAAATGAACCCTAACCTGCGCTTATTAACCATGACCGAAGTATCGGCCGTTGAAGGCGAAGAAGGCAACTACAGTGTTACTTTAAAAACAGCGCCGCGTTATGTGAACGAAAGCTGCACGGCTTGTGGTGCATGTGGTACGGCAGTCGAAGCCGAATTCGACAATGAGCATAATTACAATTTAAACAAACGTAAAGGGGCTTACTTGCCAAGTGCTATGGCGCACCCACAGCGTTATGTTTTAGATCCAGCCATCATCGGTACGCCCGATGCGACTAAAGCCAAAGAAGCCTGCAAGTTCGGTGCAATCGATCTGGATATGCAGGAGCAGGAAACCACTTTAACCGTAGGTGCCATCATCTGGGCAACTGGCTGGCAGCCTTACGATGCGGCGAAGATTCAACCTTATGGTTATGACCGTATTCAAAATGTGATTACCTCGGTTGAGTTTGAACGCATGGCCGACCCACATGGCCCAACTGGCGGTAAATTATTACGCCCAAGTGATAACGCCGAAGCGAAGAACGTGGCATTTATCCAATGCGCTGGTTCACGGGATCGTAACCACTTAAAACACTGTTCACGTATTTGTTGTATGGCCTCACTCAAGCAAACCCATTACGTTGAAGACGCTTATGGCGATGACGGCAAGTCCACTATTTATTATATAGATATCCGTGCAATCGACCGTATCGACGACTTCCATCAAAAAGTTAAAGCTAACCCCAATGTTACTTTTACCAAATCAAAAGTAGCTCGTATCGACGAAAACAAAGGCAATGGCAACCCCATCCTGCGTGGTGTGGATACCGAAGGTTATAACCGTTACGACAACGAACATGATTTAGTTGTGTTAGCGATTGGTATGGAACCAAGCGTGAGCGACTTCCCTATGAAGGTGGTTGTAAATGAAAATGGTTATATCGAGCAAGCTGAATCAAACGGCGGTATTTTTGCAGCCGGTTGTTCGACAGATGCATTAGATGTAAACCGCGCCGTACAAAGTGCAACCGCAAGTGCCTTACGGGCCGTGCAGGTTGTGAATCGCGTCGCTGGATCGGAGGGATAGAACATGGCAGACGAAAAGAAAATCGGTGCTTATATTTGTAAAGGTTGTGGTATTGGTGACCGTGTTGATACAGCACAAATGGTACAAATTGCCACTCGCGATGCAAAAGCACACGTAGCCAAAGAGCATGAATTTTTATGTAATGCTGACGGCATTAAAATGATTCAGGACGATATCGACAACGAAGGTGTTAACCACGTTGCGATTTGCGCCTGTTCACGACGTGCTAAAGTCGAAGCCTTTAATTTTGATAATGTTGCTATCTCACGCGGCAATATTCGTGAAGGGGTTATCTGGGTTCGCCCCGATACCGATGAAGCTAAAGAAACCACGCAAGAAATGGCCGATGACTATGTTCGTATGGCCGTGAATGAAGTGAAATTCATGGAGCGCCCGCAAGGCAGTGAAGAAGCGGTTTATAATAAAACATTATTGGTTGTGGGTGGCGGTGTGTCGGGTATGACCGCAGCAATCGAAGCTTCTAAAACTGGCTACCCGGTGCATTTAGTTGAAAAATCAGCGGTACTCGGTGGTGCAGCAGCCAGAATGTATAAGGGCTTGCCAATGAAAGCGCCTTATGATGCACCGGCGGATACCGGCGTTGCCGATATGATTGCGGCGATTGAGGCGGACAATAATATTACCGTTCACCTTAATTCAACATTGACTAAAACATCCGGTGCGCCGGGTCGTTTCTCGGCAGATATTTCTGCTGAAAGCGGCAACACAACCACTGAAAACTTCGGTGCGATTGTTCAGGCAACCGGTTACAGAGAATACGATGCGAGCCAGCTACCTGAACTCGGTTACGGCAAAGCATCTAATGTTGTCACGCAAGCCGAACTCGATGAAATGGCATTGGCGGCAAACGGCGGTGCAATTAAAACCAAAGACGGCAAAGACATTAACAGTGTTGTGTTTGTTCAGTGTGCCGGCCAGCGTAGCGACAAAGAAGGGCATTTAAATTACTGCTCGGGTCATTGTTGTCAAACGTCGATTAAACAGGCGTTATACTTTAAAGAACAAAACCCGGATGTGGATACGAATATTATTTATTCTGATTTACGTACGCCGGGTGTTAGCGGTGAAGATTTTTACCGTGCGGGTCAGAAGAACGGTGTAACCTTTACTAAAGGTGACGTTAGCCAAGTGGTTCAGGATGGTGATTCACTTAGCGTTAAGTTTAAAGATGTTATTCTTGATGAAGACACGGCAGAAAAAGCCGATTTAGTAGTTCTAGCCACCGGCATGATTCCAAACGGCGGTGTCGATATCGACGAAGTCGGTCAGGATGAACCCGGTCAATTTACGGTTAACGTCGATTCCATTCTTAATCTCGACTACCGTCAGGGCAAAGATATTCCTCAGTTAACCAAAGGTTTTAACGACTCGCACTTTATCTGTTTCCCTTACGAAACACGCCGTACCGGTATTTATACCTGTGGCCCTGTGCGTCGTCCAATGGACGGTGCGCAAGCGATTGAAGATGCGGTGGGTGCCACCATGAAAGCATTACAGGAAATTGAAAACGCCGGCAAAGGTCGTGCAGCACACCCTCGGTCGGGTGATTTAAGTTACCCATCGTTCCGTCGAGAAGGTTGTACGCAGTGCAAACGTTGCACGGTGGAATGCCCATTTGGTGCGATTGATGAAGATGAACAACGCTTCCCGCAATTCAACGAAGCACGTTGCCGACGTTGTGGTACCTGTATGGGTGCTTGCCCGGTTCGGGTTATCTCGTTCGAAAACTATTCGGTGGACACGGTTGGTCAACAGCTTAAGAATGTTGATATTCCGGACGAGTTTGAAGAAAAGCCGCGTATTTTAGTTCTTGCATGCGAAAACGATGCCTACCCAGCACTCGATATGGGGGCAATGAATAAAACAGAATACAGCGCATATGCCCGGGTTATTCCTGTACGTTGTTTAGGTTCGGTCAATCTTATCTGGATTACCGATGCGATGAACTCCGGTTACGATGGCGTTATCCTGATGGGGTGCCAGAAAGGCGAAAACTATCAGTGTCACTTTGTTAAGGGTTCAGAAATTGCCCATCAGCGTATGAGCAAGGTTGCCGATACACTGCAATCTTTAGCGTTAGAGCCTGAACGGGTTGAAACCTATGAGATTGCGATTACCGATATCGAACGCGCACCTAAACTCATTAATGACATGGCTGAAACGATTGAAAAAATCGGTTTAAGTCCGTTTAAATTCTAGGAGGAAGTCATGGCTACAGATGCAATTAATTATTATCGTAATAACTTCCTTAAAGAAGTCGAAGCGAACGTAGAAGAAGGTCATTGGGTTAAAATGTGCATGCAGTGTGGTGTATGTGCCGGTTCATGCCCATTAGGCAATGCCTGGGAACACACCCCGCAAAAAATCTTTATGATGATTCGCGCCGGTAAACGTGACGAAGTGTTAGCAAGTGATGCAATGTGGATGTGTACATCATGTTACAACTGTATTGCCCGTTGCCCACGTGAATTACCCATTACGCATATCATGCACGGTCTTGCTAACTACGCACACCGTTTAGGTCTTGCACCTAAAAATCAGCCAACACGCAAGTTCGCAATCTTATTTTGGAATAACTTAACCAAAAAAGGCCGCGTTAACGAATTGAAATTGGGTATTGCACTCTATTTTATGAACGGCCTGGTTAATGGTATTAAAGTGGCGATAAAAGCCATGCCACTCGGTATGAGCATGATGAAAACAAAACGTTTGTCACCAATGGAAATCTTAGGTGGCCATGGTATTAAAGATACCAGCGGTTTTCATGCGATTTTGAAAAAAGCGCGTGAAATTGAAGACGCTAAAATGACGAAGTTTGACTAGGAGAGCACTCATGGCGAAAAAAGAATATTCATTTTACCCTGGTTGCTCATCACAAAAGCAGCGTCAGGTTCTAACTATCAAACATCGGTTGAAACGATGTGTGATGTTTTAGATATTAAACTTAACACTATTCCAGACTGGAACTGCTGTGCCGCGTCTATCGGTTATGCAGAAGGTGGTGAGTTACCCCGTTTAGCATTAAGTGCACGTAACATGGCGTTATCTGAGCAAGCAAGCCCGGGTCAGGACATTGTTGCAACTTGTGCCGCTTGCTGGTTAGCCACACGCGAAACCAAAGAACGCTTAAATGCCGATGAAGAATTAATGAAAGAAACCAACGAAGCCTTAGCGGCCGGTGGTTTATCGGTTAAAGCCGATCAAAATGTACGTCATATGGCGGAAGTGTTAATTGAAGACTTCGGTTTTGACGAACTTGGCAAGCACGTTAAAAAACCTTTAGACGGTATTAAAATTGCTGGCTATGTGGGCTGCCAAACGAATCGACCTTTCGGCATTGATGGCGAGTCTTTTGAAAACCCAAAATACTTAGACAAGCTGGTTGAAACAATGGGTGCCGAGCCAATTGAAAACTACGACAAGAAAGTATCTTGTTGTGGTGGTGCACTCGCTTTTTCTGAACCCGAAAAATCACAAGCCTTAATCAAAGACATTATTGAAGCAGCTTATGACGGTGGTGCGGATATGATTGTCACACCTTGTCCGGTGTGTCAGTTGAATGTTGAAGCCTATCAAAATGACATTAATGCCAAATACAAAACCAAGTTTAATATGCCGGTTGTGTATTACTCAACATTAATGAGTGTGGCGTATGGTAAAGATCGTAAGCAATCCGGTTTAGACGGGCAAATTATTACCCCAAAACAATTAGAGGAAATTGCCAAATAAAGTGTGGTATTTGTTTTAATGTAAAAAAGCCTGCTTATGTAAGCGGGCTTTTTTTATGCTTGTAATTTTATAGTCAGTTGTTTTAGGAATAGGTTATACTTTAACCAATATTTTAGAGTTTCCCTCTACCCTGTTGATTTAATAGTGTTTTCATTGTAAAGGACTTTTAAAATGATATTCGTAGGTATAGATAAGGATGCTCCAGGTGTGTAGGTTGTTCGCCGTTTCAGCAATCACTAGGCCTGTTATTCCGATAATTAGTCGGACAAAAAGGCTTAAAGAGCTAATATTACAATAAAAATTGCTTAACTATTTGATTTATCAGCCGATAATAAGTTTTGAAAAGGAATTTACACTTTATTTATGGCGTGAATATTTTAAAGTATTTGCTATATAGGTATTCAGATAAGTATAAGCGTCTATATTTATGTTGGAGGAGACATATTATGAGTAGCAAAATCTTAGCATTCATCACTTTTCTGGTTTTTAGTACCATCTCCATATCTGCTTATTCATCTGCAGCAAATGAAATTAACTGGGCAGGCTGTGGTATTACCAAAAAAGCCTTTATGAAAGAGCTTGCCAAAGCCTATGAAAAGAAAACGGGTATAAAAGTGAATATCAGTGGCGGTGGCGCGACTAAAGGTATTCGCAATGCCACAAAAGGGCTTATTGATATTGGTGGAGCCTGTCGTGTGGCAATGGACAGGCATCCGGAAGAGCGCAGTGCTTATCAAATCCCGGTTGCCTGGGATGCACTGGCAGTGATAGTGCATAAAAACAACCCGGTCGATAGCATCACATTTGAACAGCTTCAGGGTGTTTATCTGGGTAAGATCAGAAACTGGAAAGAACTGGGGGGTAACAATGGGCCAATAGAGCTCTATGTTCGTAAAGGTAAATTTTCAGGTGTAGGGCGGACATTACGTGAGCTTGTTTTTGCTAACTATGATCAGACTTTCCCTGTGGCTAAGTACGTTGTGAAATCGTCGGGTCCATTAGAAAAAGGGATACAGAAAAACCTTATTGGTATTGGTACCACTGGGATCAGTAGTGCAAAGCGACGTGATGTGAAAATTTTGAAACTGGACGGTAAAGCGCCTACATTTGATAATATTAAGAATGGACAGTACCTTTTGTATCGTCCGCTATACCTTGTTACCAAAGGCCGAAGCAGCTCGCCTAAAGTGCGTAAATTTATAAAATTCGCACTCAGCCGCGAAGGTATGGCGATTATTCGTAAAGCAGGTACGGTGCCCTATGCGGATGCGATTGGCCTGGTAATGAAGCAAGTTGAACAGGCAGAGCGCGCGAGTCGACGGGGCCTGTATCGTAAATAAAAGTATCGTAAATAAAAGTATCGTAAATAAAAGTATCGTATTATGCTCATTGCTGGGGCGGTTAGTCCTCCTCGCAATGAGCAATTTTATCACTTAATGTACTTCTTCTTTTATTAGTAGACGCCGCGCTTGAGTTGCAAGCTCAGGCATAAGTGACCGTACAAAAAAACGGGCACTAAATCTAATCCTGAATATACTGATCAGTAGGATCTTCTTTTTTTGCAATTTCTTCGGCTAACTGTCTTTTTGCTTCAAGTATATCTTTACGCTCTTCAATGCGATTTTCGTAAGCATTTTCTACCAGTGGAATGGTATTCTCGCCAAATAAAACCTGATGCATTAACATTAAACCAAAGCTAACCAGTTTGTAGTCATCTTTCAGCAATTCTTTATATTCATCTTCTGCAATAGCATACACTTTTAGAAAGTTAGGTGATTTTACAAACTCACGGAAACGATCAACATCGTAGGCCGCGGTGAAGAAAAAATGGAAGCTTTGCGTGGAGGGTTTACCAATGGTGGGGCCAGAGGATTTTTTCTTTAAAATTAAACGGTAGTACTGCCAGTTAAACTCGTCATATTCCTCCAGACCTTGCTCTTTACGGTACGCATCAATGCTAATTTCACGATCTTCATTGTGGCCGGTACAGTGGCTTTCTTTCACCATAAAGTAATGTTGCTCTTCCTTTTCGGCTTTAAAGGCACGCATGTTAAGCAAACCAACCGGGTAATAACGACAGGCTGATGGGCGATCTTCGTAAACACTACAGCCATTATCGCCATCCAGTAACAGGCAAATGGGGTCATCATCTTCGGTGCGAAGTTTAACGCCGGGTAAGCCCTGTCCATCAATTTCAAAAGGGACGGTGTGCTTTTTCAAAAACTCGGTCGAGGTCATCCCAAGGTTATCTTTAAGCCGTAATATGTCATAGGGCGTTAAAGTAATGTCAGCTTGACGGCAACAGGCATTAAAGCAAGAGATGCCTTTGTAACAGCTGAAATTAAATTTATCCTCGCCACTTAAACGTTGTGGTTGAACCGGGCTGTTATGCGGGATATTGTCAAAAGGGCCTTGTGTATCTTCAATACTCATAATTTGTGTCTCTTGCAGTTTATTGCGCCAAAATGAAATAGGCCCAAATGACGTCATTATTCGGGCTTTTGCTGAAAAGGAAATTTCTACGGTGGCGTATTATACCTTAAATTAAAGGGTGAGTATAAAATATAGTTGGATATTCGAAAATGTTGGCTGATCTAAGTCATTGTTTTTATATTCGTTTTAGCTGTTAATGATTATAGCGGGTGCCGAGCAGAAGGCGAATGTGGCGCAGAGAGACCTAATGTGGCGCAGAGAGACCTACATAGGTAGCTGTATGACACGAGAATGTGCCCCGAGTTCATGTTAATTAATAACATTAAAAACACAGGTCTTTAGCGCGCCACAAATTTAGAT
This sequence comes from Gammaproteobacteria bacterium, assembly GCA_024275115.1. Classification (GTDB taxonomy): domain Bacteria; phylum Pseudomonadota; class Gammaproteobacteria; order UBA6429; family Thiohalophilaceae; genus SZUA-37. Next base: position 28,036 of record JAJRZT010000065.1, on the reverse strand, counting down.
AGCGATTGTTGTCCGTTGCTAATTAGTTTGCATTATGCGGTGGCGCTGTATAAACTTTTGCGTTATGAGAAGGCAGCATAATAATATTTCCAGCTATTTGCTGATCGCATGCCTGGGTTTTGCGCTATTATTTGGGCAAGCGTCCAGGTTGCATATGCATGTTCAAGATGAAAGTGCCTCAGCGACCCATAGCGGGCACAGCATTGCGTTGCACCCTGCCTATTCGCAGCAGGACACGATGTACGATGCTCAATATCAAAATGGCAGCGACCGCCCTGCCGAAATTGAAGTGAGTTCCGGTAGCCTGGTAAAAAAAGTCGAATCGTTTAATTCATTTATTTTATTATTTACATTTATATGTATTAGTTTATACATTCTATTTTTATCCCTGTTTCGTAAAAAATGGATTTTTAGAATAGAACGCCCCTCACTCAACTACTTACTTTATCCACCTCTCCGCGCCCCTCCTCGCACCGCCATAATTTAATTTCTGTCATATTACATGTGACGGTTATTGATAAAAATTTAAACACCGAAAAAGTTGCTCCTTTGGTTGTTGTATTTTCGTATCACGAAAAAATATTGTTTGTTTACGAACAAGTTTATTTAAGGCATTTAAAACAGTAATCAAAAACCCTGTTCGCTATAAATTGAGATGGATAATTTTATGACTAAGATATTAATACCTTCATTGCTAAGTGTTGCTCTGGCTGCTTCATTGTTAACATTGGCTCCACTAACATTGGCGTCACCTGAGTCACGTTGGACACTGGGCGCCAGTATTCAACGTGCATTGGAAGTGGCACCGGAAATAAAAGCAGCTAATGCTGCAATAGGCAAACAGCAGGGCAAGCTGGAACAAGCTGGCGCATGGCCGAACCCCAGTGTGAGCGTTCAAGTGGATGAAACGCTAGGCTTGGAATCATCCAGTGGTGGCTACAATGTTACCCAGTTAGAAATTTCACAACCCATACCGATGGGGCGATTAAAGCACCAACGTACACAGGCCGAAGCCGAGGTTGCCAGTGCGCAGGCTTTATTCCGTCAGCAGCGTTTGGCGCTGGAATATAAGGTGGCGCAACGCCTGCATATTTTGCAGTTTGCTCAGGCCAAATTGCAACTGGCAAAAAAACGATTGCAGCAAGCGCATCGTTTTCAACATACCGGAAGTAATCATGACCCGCTTATACGTTATCTTACCCCGCTGGAAACGATGCGTTTGAATATTGTATTGCAGTCGGCGAAACAAACTGCGGACATGGCCGAAGGTCAATTTGATGAGGCGGCCGCAAGTTTTAAATCTTTATTGCGGTTACCCCTTGAAAACAAAATAGCATTGGTGGCACTCACACCAGTGACAGCTATTGAGAGCTTCAGCGTGATGGAAAAGAGTATGCAACAGCATCCGTCACTGCAAGCCTATAAACAGGCTGTCGCAGCTTCACAGGCGGGGGTTGCGGTTGCACGCGCACAGCGTTTTTCTGATCCAACCTTAAGTCTGTTTCGCACTGAAGAATATATTGCCAATCGTCGCCAACAGAGTACCGGTGTTATGTTGAGTGTTCAGGTTCCGTTATGGAATAAAAATAATGGCCGTGTTACCCAGGCGCGCTTTGCCGTGCATCAGGCGCAAGCGGAGTTAAAGATGCAACAACGTAATTTGCGAACGCGTCTGCATAAAAGCCACTTGCATCTCGGTCACCTGATTAAACAGGCTGAACATTACCGCAAACATCTTTTAAAACCGGCACAACATGTTTTTAGCTTAACGCGCAAAGGGTTTAAGGCGGGTGAGTTGTATATTCTTACTTTAATTGACGCCAATAATACCTATTTTGATGTGCGGGCACGTTACCTTGAATTATTGCAACAAGCCTGGCTTGAACTTGCCGCAGTACGGATGTCAGCAGGCATTTCGCTGTTGGATAACAACGCGCCTGATTTTGGTATGAATATGGGCGGGGTGAAATAATCATGATTGCCAGTTTAATACGTTTTTCATTAATCCAGCGGCTGATGATGTTATTGCTTGCAACGGCTTTATCGGTGGGTGGTGTGTGGGCATTCAAGACCTTACCCATTGATGCTTTCCCTGATATTTCAGCACCACAGGTACAAATTATTGTAAAAGCACCAGGGCTGTCACCAACTGAAGTGGAAAGCCGAATTACCTTTCCCATTGAAATGGAAATGCAGGGTTTGCCACGGCAAAAGGTACTACGTTCGGTGACCAAGTATGCTTTGAGTATTATTAAAATTGACTTTGAGGATGGCACCGATATTTACTGGGCGCGTAACCAGGTGAATGAACGTCTTAGTCAGGTATGGGGTGATTTACCGAAAGGTGTGGATGGCGGGCTTGCGCCGGTGACCACGCCGTTGGGTGAAATGTATATGTACCGCATCGAAGGTGAGGGTTATAGCAATAGCGAACTGCGTATTATTCAGGACTGGGTTATCCGTCCACGTTTACGCACGGTTAAAGGTGTGGCCGACGTGAATTCACTGGGTGGTGAAGTGCGCGCCTTTGAAGTAATGCCTAACCCAGATGCACTGGTAAAATATGGTCTGGGTATGGATGATTTGTTTAAGGCGTTGCAGGAAAATAACCGCAATGCCGGCGGTGACCGTATTGAGCGTGGTGAGAAAATGTTACTGGTGCGTACCCGAGGTTTGTTACGTAATGAAGCAGACATTCGTGGTATCACCGTGGCAACGCGTAATGGTGTTCCTATTCAGATTGGAAAACTGGCAACAGTTCGCATTGGCTCGTTAACCCGTTACGGTGCGGTGACAGCGGATGGTGAAGGTGAAGTGGTAACCGGTTTAGTTTTATCGCGTAAGGGAGCCAATAGTCGTAGTACCGTGGAGGGCGTTAAGCGTGAACTGGAAGCCCTCAAACCCACCTTGCCCGAGGGGATTAAAATTATACCTTTTTATGATCGAAGTGAGCTGGTGACAGCGGCCGTCTGGACGGTGGAAAAGGTGTTGGGTGAAGCGGTGTTGCTGGTGTTACTGGTATTGATTGTTATGCTGGGTAATCTGCGAGCGGCTTTAACCGTTGCACTGGTTTTACCCCTGGCGGTTTTATTTACCTTTATTATGATGCGTCTGGTGGGTGTTTCGGCTAACCTGATGTCGCTGGGCGGTGTAGCCATAGCCATTGGTATTCTGGTTGATGCTGCGGTGGTGGTGGTGGAAAATATTCATACTCAGTTAAACAAAGCCCCTAAAGGTGTTAATCGATTGCACTTAATTTATCGCGCGGTACTGGAAGTGGCAACGCCAGTGATCAGTGGGGTACTGATTATTATCGTGGTGTTCCTGCCAATATTCAGCTTAACCGGGCTGGAAGGAAAAATGTTTACCCCGCTGGCAGTCACCATTTCTTTTGCACTGATGGGTTCGCTGATTTTATCATTAACGGTTATTCCGGTGCTGGCGAGTTTATTAATGAAAGCGGGTGACGATAAAAAGAGCTTAGATAAAGGTGACCCTGAGAAAGAAGAGTGGTTATTGCGTCACCTGAAAAATCTTTATCGTCCGGTAGTAAGTTGGGCTTTGCGTTTTCGCGCTATCCCTATCAGTGTTGCGTTACTGGCATTGGCTGGCACCATTGCGCTGTTCCCGCATATTGGTAAAGAGTTTATGCCGCTGATGGATGAAGGTTCGACGGTCATTATAGTTGAAAAAGAATCTGATATATCGTTGCGGCACTCACTGGAGCGGGATGCGCCGATTCAAAAAGCGTTTATGGAAATTCCTGAAGTGACCGGGGTGGTATCACGCACCGGTGCGGATGAATTACGTATGGATCCGATGGGCTTGTATCAAACCGATAATTTTATTATTACCCGCCCGCGCGATGAATGGACAATCGATCAAGCGACATTATTAGAAAAGTTGCGTGAAAAGCTGGACCGTTTTGAAGGAATTGATATCGCCTTTACCCAGCCGATTGATATGCGTGTTTCAGAAATGTTAACCGGTGTGCGCGCTGCGATGGCGATTAAACTTTATGGTGACGACCTGAAAGTACTGGAAACCCTCTCAACACAAATTGAAACACTGGTAAATAAAACAGTGGGCGCGGTGGACGTGTTTCGTGGCCGGTTGTCCGGGCAGACTTATTTGCAAGTTGATATAAGTCCGGCGGCTATTGCACGCTACGGTATTAATGTAGAAGATATTAATACGCTGATCGAAACGGCCGTTGCCGGTCAGGTTGCGACGGAAATTATTGAAGATAATCGCCGCACCGGTATTTTATTACGCTATCCGCAAGCTGCACGTACTTCGGTGAAAGATATCAAGGCTTTGCTGGTTGAAACGCCGCGTGGCGCTAAAGTGCCGATACGTTTACTGGCTCACGTACATGAAGTTGACGGTCCGGTTGAAATTGCCCGTGAGTCGGCTAAACGTCAGGTGGTGGTGCAGTCCAATGTGGAAGGGCGTGACGTGGTGAGTTTTGTTGAAGAAGTGCAGCGCAGCATTGAAACCAATATAAAATTACCTTCCGGATATTATGTAACTTTTGGAGGCCAGTTTGAAAACCAGCAACGTGCGGCTAAGCGACTGGGCGTGGTGGTGCCCATTGCTATCGCACTTATTTTCCTGATGTTATTTGTAACATTCCGTTCATTGTCTCAGGCCGGGCTTATTCTTCTGAATATTCCATTCGCGATGATTGGCGGGGTCGTCAGCCTGTATTTATCCGGGTTGTATCTATCCGTGCCTGCCTCGGTAGGGTTTATCACCTTGTTTGGTGTCGCGGTACTTAACGGCGTGGTGATGGTGAGCTTCTTTAATCAGTTACGTGAAGCAGGGAGCAGTATTTTACAGGCGGTACAGGAAGGTGCGGAGCGACGTCTACGTCCAGTATTGATGACCGCATTGATCGCCAGCCTGGGGCTGGTTCCGTTACTGGCAGCAACCGGGCCAGGCTCAGAGTTGCAACGACCATTAGCGGTGGTTGTTATAGGTGGCTTGTTCACATCAACCTTATTAACCCTGGTTTTGTTACCAACACTGTATGCCTGGCTGGAAACTTTTACCCTGCGTAAATCAGGTATTGTGGCAGAGAAGGAGAAAAACGTATGAAGCATTTAATCCTTATTATTCACTCTAACGTGCAGCAGGCGCTGGCTGATCAGTTACGTAGTCTGGAACAGGTTTCTGGGTTTACCTTTTGTAAGGTGGAAGGGCATGGTGTGCAGGTCGAAAATGATCCTTTTCTTTCGGCAAGAGATAAAGTGGTGGGTTACACGCCACGGGTACGAGTGGACATTATGCTTGAAGATGGTGATGTCGATATGGTGCTTGACACTATACGCAGCAAAACTCAGGGTCTCGCGGGGCGATGTATTTATTGGGTTACCGCTGTGGAGAAAAATGGGCATTTGTAGCGAAAGTCGCTATTTGTGGATGTTGTTAATTGCAGAGTTGCCCGGATAGCGTCCGGGCAACTTTGCATTATACCGCGCGGGTGAAAAATACTTATGTATTAAAGTATTTTTCAAGTGCATCGGCATTGCCGACATGCTGACCATTAATGTAGATTTGTGGAACGGTATCTGCGCCAGTAATGGTATTTAGACTTTTTTCAGTGACATTCTTATTGAGTTCAATCACTTCGTAACCTAAACCTTTTTCATCCAGTAACTGTTTCGCGCGCGCACAATGCGGGCAGTCCTTTTTAGTGAACAGGCTGACTGTATCAGGCCGTTTAGCTTGAGGATTAATATAGTCGAGCATGGTGTCGGCATCGGACACTTCAAAAGGGTCACCGGGTACATTTTCTTCGATAAACATTTTCTCAATCACGCCATTTTTAACCAGCATTGAATAGCGCCATGAACGTTTGCCAAAACCAAGGTCGTTTTTATCAACCAGCATATCCATGCCTTCGGTGAACTCGCCATTGCCATCGGGGATAATGGTAATGTTTTCGGCGGCCTGATCCTGTTTCCAGGCATTCATTACGAATGTATCGTTGACCGAGACACAAATAATATCGTCAACGCCATTGTCGGCAAAGCTTTTTGCAAGTTCATTGTAGCGTGGCAAATGGCTGGACGAGCAAGTGGGTGTAAATGCACCGGGTAAGCTGAAAACTGCCACGGTTTTATTGGCGAATAGTTCATCGGTTGTAACATCTTTCCATTCGTCGTTATCGCGGGTATGGAATGTGACATTGGGAATGGCCTGACCTTCTTTATTGCTTAACATATTAAATACCTCGTATTAGATTAAATTTTTTAAGTCGTGTTGCTGACTGATGGAAAGCATTTTAAAGGGGAATGAATGATAAATATATTTGATTAAATCTATTATATTGATATATTTAAGTTATGAGTATAAGTGCGATAATTCGAGGCTGTTAATATGCATTTGCCAACGCTAAAGCAGCTACGCTATTTAGTTGCACTGAATGAAACGGCGCATTTTGGTAAAGCGGCCAAAGCCTGTTTTGTTTCACAACCGGCATTCAGTGTCGCAATAAAAGAGCTGGAAACCCTGCTCAATGTGCAGCTGGTGGACAGAACCAATAAAAGTGTCACCATCACTGCCATTGGCCAGCGTATTATTCAGCAGGCGCAACGGTGCTTACGCGATGCAGAAGGTTTGCTTGAAATTGCTCAGGACTATCAGTCACCTTTAACAGGAATGTTAAAAATGGGGGTTATTCCAACTATTGCGCCCTTTTTATTGCCTAAAGTTTTACCCGCGATCCGCGAACAATTTCCCCATTTAGAGCTGTATTTTAAAGAAGATCAGTCGGAGAAAATTTATCATCAATTAATGAGTGGTGAACTGGATATTTTATTGCTGGCTTTGCCTTATGAGCTTAAAAACACCGAGCAGCTTTGTTTATTCAAAGACAAGTTTATGCTGGCAAGTCGTATTAAAAGCCATTTCGTTGATCCCGACAATTATAAATTTGGTCAACTCGATAGTGAGAGTATTTTATTGCTCGAAGAAGGGCATTGTTTACGTGATCATGCCTTAGCCGCGTGTAAATTACGCAAACCGGAAAAAATAAGCCGCTTTAGTGCAACCAGCTTATTCACGTTAGTGCAGATGGTCGAAAGTGATTTAGGGATTACCTTTTTACCTGAAATGGCGGTCGGCTCGGCCTTGTTGCGCGGCACAAAAATCAGGCTCACGCCATTACAGGAAAACAGTTATCGCGAGATTGGGCTGGTCTGGCGCAAGGGCAGTGCCCGTTCGGACGAATTTCGCCAATTAGCCGAATTTATACACCTTTAAATTTCAATAGCTTAGCGCATCTATGGCCTTATAAATTACCTTAATATTCACCTGAGTATAGAGTGCTGTATAGTTGGCGTACTTTTTTATGGGTACTGGAGCAGGTTCGTAGAACCATTCCAGTATTTACAGATTTTAAAATGACGAAATGTGTCGCTCGCTTCTTGCAGTCAACGGCGAGGCCATAACCAACAATGAGGATACACAGGATGATTAAACCAATAGGTTCCGATGAATTACAACCGCGCTTCGTCTATGACGTTGCCGAACATGACAAGCTGAGCAAAGAAGCGAAGTCTCTACCTTCTGTCGTGATCAGTTCACAAGCTGCCGGTAATGCAGTAATGATGGCTGGTGGTTATTTTAGCCCGTTAAAAGGTTTTATGAGCGTTGCTGATGCAATGGGTGCCGCAGAAAAAATGACCCTTACCGACGGTTCATTCTTCCCCGTTCCAGTAATGTGCTTATTAGAAAATGCCGATGCCATTGGTGATGCAAAACGTATTGCGTTGCGTGACCCGAATGTGGACGGTAACCCTGTTATTGCTGTTATGGATGTTGAAGCCATTGAGCAAGTAACGGACGCGCAAATGAAAACGATGACCGATAAAGTTTATCGTACGGATGATATGGAACACCCAGGTGTTGCTGCATTTAATGGTCAGGGTCAAACGGCTGTTTCCGGCCCGATTCAGGTCTTAAATTTTAGCTACTTCCAAACTGAATTCCCAGATACTTTCCGTACCGCTGTTGAGATTCGTAATGAAATTTCTGAGCATGGCTGGAAAAAAGTTGTTGCTTTCCAAACGCGTAATCCAATGCACCTTGCACATGAAGAACTTTGCCACATGGCAATGGATCGTTTAGGTTGTGATGGCCTGGTTATTCACATGTTGTTGGGTAAATTGAAAAAAGGTGACATCCCTGCTCCTGTTCGTGACGCTGCTATTCGTAAAATGGTAGAAGTTTATTTCCCTGCAAACAGCGCAATGGTAACGGGTTACGGTTTCGATATGCTTTATGCTGGTCCACGTGAAGCGGTGTTACATGCTTACTTCCGTCAAAATATGGGTGCAACGCACTTTATCATTGGTCGTGACCACGCCGGTGTGGGCGATTACTACGGTGCCTTTGATGCACAAACTATTTTCGAAGACGAAGTGCCTAAGGGTGCAATGGACATTGAAATGTTCATGGCAGATCACACCGCCTGGTCGAAGAAACTGAATAAAGTGGTGATGATGCGTGAAGCACCTGATCATGAAAAAGATGACTTTGTTCTTTTGTCAGGAACTAAAGTACGTGAAATGTTAGGCAACGGCGAAGCGCCACCTAAAGAATTCTCACGCCCAGAAGTGGCTAAAATCTTGATTGATTATTACCAGACGCTTTAAGTTTAGTTTTTAGCTCATACCTACGAAAGCCGAAGCAGTGAAAGCTGCTTCGGCTTTTTATTTAAAGTACTTATGCAGCTCTGAGGTTATGTAGTATCTAAACAATATATTATGGCAGGACTTTTGCCGAGATCAGTTATGCATCGTTCTGCTAAATTATTGGTTATGTGTAACGTGCGGCCCGCTAAAGGTTAATACTCTCAATAAGCTATTGTTTCTTGGCATCTGCGACCTGGGTAGTCAGACTTAGCCCGCATTTCTTACCAGGAGGCGAGATGGAACTCTGGCGGGGTTTATCATGTATCGTCCGAATCAATGTCATCATCCGGCATCACGCCGTCTGATGAGGGCAACCCATATTGATTGAGCAGCCGGCGCAGGCGTGGCCGGGATATGCCAAGGATCTCGCAGGTTTTGCCCTTGTGCCATCCTTGTGCTTCCAATACACGTAGTACATGGATCTTTTCAATTTCCTGCAGGCTCGTTTCTTCCAGGGGTTTTTCAGTTACTGCGGATTCACCGCAGATATTGCCAAACAGATCCGGTGTGAGAATCGTGCCTGAACACAAGGCTACGGCCTTGGCCAGGCTGTTTTCCAGTTCACGTACATTGCCTGGCCAGTCATAGCTTTGAAGCCCATCCAGTACTTCCTGGGAAACCTGACAGATATTTTTATGCAAATCGCGATTGATACGTGCCAGTAGTGCAGGGATGAGCGCAGTGATATCTTCCTTGCGTTCACGCAAGGGTGGTAGATGCAAGGTGACCACTTGTAAACGGTAGAGCAGGTCTCCACGGAACCCGCCGCTCTGCACCTTCTCGTTGAGATCCACATTAGTGGCGGCGATAACTCGGGCATTAGTATGTCGGGGCTGCTTGGCTCCCAGGGGAGTGTATTCCTTCTCCTGTAGCACACGTAACAGTTTTGCTTGCATGGTGGGCGACAATTCACCTATTTCATCCAAAAAGATCGTGCCGTTTTCTGCTAGGGCAAATTTGCCTTGTTGTTGGCTGGTGGCACCGGTAAAGGCGCCTTTTTCATGGCCAAACATATCGGATTCCAACAGGGTCTCCACCAGAGCCGCACAATTGATTGCGACGAAGGGGGCGTCCGGATTACTGCCGGAACGGTGGATGGCCTGCGCGACCAGCTCTTTGCCCGTGCCGCTGTCGCCAGTGATCAATACCGTGACCGGGCTAGCCGCCACCAGGCCGATGTTCTTGAATACCTCCTTCATGGCCCAACTGCGTCCCACCATGCTTACCGAGCCTGCTGCCGGTGCGCGAATATCGGTATCGATGATTTGGCATTCAGCATTATTGGTCAGGATGCGTTTCATAACACGGTCCAGCTCGTCGATGTCGATGGGCTTGTGGATATAGTCTTCCGCACCTCGTTGCATAGCTTGAATGGTGCTCTCCATGTCTTGGAAGGCGGTGATTATAATCACATGGGTATTGGGAAAAATCTTTTTGAATTCGGGCAGGCCTTCGAGACCGGAGGTGCCTGGCATGCGGATATCCAGGATGATCATATCTGGTGTCTGTGTATTGGCAGCCTGCATGCCTTCATCGATACTGTGTGCCGTGGCAATTAGATAACCTTGTCCCTGCAAGTGCAGCTGCAGGGTGCGGCAGATGGCTACGTCATCATCCACGATCAGGATACGGTCACGTTTCCCGGCAGATGCAGTGTTGCCGGTGGTGTTTAAAGATTTATTTTCCATAGTGCGTATCATACCTTTAACTGACTCGTGGGGAGAATAACTACGGCACGTATGCCGCCTTTTTCACCAGGTAGCAGCTGGACGGCACCGTGATGTTGCTCCAGCAGTCGTTTAACAATGGCCAGGCCCAGTCCAGTGCCTTTCGTGCGGGTGGTGAAGAATGGTTCAAACAGCTTGTCCGCTTCCGTACCGTTAATGCCAGGCCCGTTATCGCAGATTTCAACGCGCACGCGGGGCTCGTTGTCGTATAACTCAAGGCTGGTTTGAATATCGACTTCCGGCAGGATGCCGGTATTGTCCATGGCCTGTAAGGCATTCATGATCAGGTTGCTGAAGACCTGGCGCAACTTGTTGGGGTCACCGTGCAGAGTGGGTAATTGGGCGGCGTAGTTTGTGGTTATTTTGGCATTGCGCTCATTGATGGCCTTGCCCGTCAGGGCCACCGCCATATCCAGTAGCTTGTTGATATCCAGCCATTCCGGCTTTAAGGCATCGGGGCGTGAGTACTGCAACATGTCCTCCAGGATCTCTTCCATGTAGTGCACCTGCGCCAGAGCAATGTCTTTGAGTTCCTCGGACTCCTCTTTTTTCTGGTTCTGCTTACCCAGGATTTGCAGGCTCATTTTTACCGAAGATAAAGGGTTGCGTAGATCATGGGCTATCATGCTGGCCATGCGGCCGATAACCGTAAGTGATTGGGTACGTATCAATTCCTTGTTACGATCCTCCACTTCCTGTTGTAGGCGTTTGCGTTCCGTGACATCTTCCTTGACGGCAAGAAAATTTGTGATGTTGCCTTTGCTGTCAACAATCGGCGAAATAATGGTGAATTCCCAGTACAGTTCACCGTTTTTCTTACGATTATGAAACTCGCCACGCCATTCGCCGCCATTGGAGATAGTACTCCACAACTCCTTATAGACCTCAGGCGGTGTTTCTCCGGTTTTCAAAATGCTGGGGCTTTTGCCAATGACTTCTTCTTTTGTGTAACCGGTGAGGTTGGTGAAGTTGGGATTTACATATTCAATCAGGCCTTGAGTATCGGTGATCAGCACGGTATTGGGGCTTTGTTCCACGGCATTAATCAGCTTGTTCAATTCCACCTTTGTATGGTGGTGCTCCGTTGTGTCTTCGCCGATGGCGGTAACACTGTGAACCTGCCCATCGTGTTCTAAAGAGACACTGTAATTCCAGTGAAACCGGCGTCGCTTTCCGAGTTGAGTCATGAGCTGGTTATTATGACGCCCCGGGGTTTCAGGTTTAGTCAGGATGCCAGCGAAGTATTTTCGTTCCTGGCTGCGGTCTTCCGATGATATGTAGGTATCAAACCAGTCTTTACCTAATACCTCGTGTTTCTTGTAGGCGGTCTGGTTTAAAAAGAAGTCGTTGCAATAGATGATTTTTCCATCAGGAACCAGGGTCACGACCGCCAGATCCACATTTTCCATGGTGTCACGGAAAAGCCGTTCATAATCGCGTTGCGCAAGGATGATCTGATGACGAGCCTGACCCCAGGCTACTACTAGCGCCAGTAAAACAAGCAGTAAACTTATAACAGTATACAGCAGGGCATTATTGCGCAGAAAGCCCTGTGGACCGATGTGCAATACCTGGGGAGTAATGTGAGCGATAATTTTCCAGTTGCGCTGCCCGTATGCTTTCTGGCCGATGCTATCAGGAATATGTGGTGTGCTTTGCCGGTTCTTTGCGGTTGGCTTGTCGGGAAACAGGGTGGCAAAGGTAAACAGACCCTGTTGATGATGTAGCTGCCCCTGATCTCGGTCTTTAATGTTTTGCCAGACTTCCGGAAAACGGGTAGCGAAGGAGCGTTCATGCCCCAGAATAAAACCCCACTCGTCTTCACGGTTTTTACTGCTTAACCAGTCGCCATCGGCGTTGACCAACATAATCTGGTCGGCGATGTTGACCGCAGCATCCCTGAAACCGCGAACCAACTTTTCTCCAAGGATATTCAAAATCAGGATGCCGGCCTTTTGCCCTTGTTCGTCCACCAGCGGGGTGGCGACGCGAATGACGGGTTTGAGGGGATGTTCCAGACGGCTCTTTTCCTGATTCAGGTCAAAGGGGGATACAAAGATTTTGCCGGGTTTCAGTGCCATGGTCTGGCCGAAGTAGTAACGCGCCACCTTGGACTGCAAGTTTATGTCTAACTCGGAAAACGGCTTGCCGTTGTTGTGGTTAACACGCACAATTTCCTGGCCGGTCGCATCGATGAAGCGGATTTGAGCATAAAGGTCGCGTGCGCGGCTGAAGTTTATCAATTCATCGCTGAGTGCCCTGCGCCAGGGTCGATCCGCACGATCCAGCATATTATTCAATTCGTTTAATTGTGAAAGGAATAACAGGTCACCAAACACTAATTGCATGCTGGTGGACAGGGTTTGCCAGGCCAGTCCCACGTTTTGGACTTCCGCCTGATCGCGAGTGTGGGTCTCCAGTCTTGCATTGCTCTTATAATGCGCCCAGATTCCGATAGCCAATACCAGGGCTGCCAGCAATAGCATCGATAGCAGATGTTTCAGAAAGTTGCGGCGGAGCTCCTGATGTTTTGGGATAACCAGATTCATTGACACTGCGTACGTAGTATTCCGCGTACTCTTGATAGATAGGCGGGGATGGACTCATTACCGTTCTGAGGTATCAGAAACAACAATTTGGCAACAATGATGTAAGGTTTACGTGCGCCGTCACCAGCCGGCTGTTTTTCCCGTAACACTTGCTCCAGTTGTTGCAGGCTAAGTTCGGGATTCTTGCAGTAACGCGGCAGGGATACTTGATCGGCATACCAGTTGCTCCATAGGGGTACCAGCAATAAGGCGGTAGTGACTGCAAGGATCAAAGGCCAGGGACGAAATCCTTTCGGTTTGTCAGGCTTGGGATCAGCAGTGCTGGCATGCGGGACAGATCTCTCATCCACCCGCTCATCTGCTGTCGGTGGCGAGGGTGGGTGCATAATTGTCCTTTTTGTCATAGGTTCTCGTGATAGGTAGCTCCGCGGTGATGCGTTGTGCCAGCAGGTAGCTGCGAGCAATGCGGTCGCGTACTGATACACCACCTTGATAATTGGCCTCTAAATAGAGATTCGGTAAACAATGCATTTTTTCCTCGATAGCCTGCAGTCGAGCCTGATAAGCACCATGATACACTGGAAGCCCTTGGGTATGACGTTGAATCTGCACCATTTCAGGGTCACTTTGCAAGCCCAGCAGGGGTTGCAGGGATTGTAAGGTCTGATTCAAGAGGTGGTTATCATCATATTCAAGCAATTCGGGGCGGCGCGCCCCCCCCAGATAAGTCGTCATCAACACCTTGCCCTGTGGTGCGCGCCCATTGAACAGGCTGCTCATCCATAGATTGCCATTAATAGGCAGCCCGGCACTGCGTGGTGTGAGAAAGCCGGTGCCATCCAGTGGATGTGTTATGTGTTTGCGCTGCATGCCGATATGTACTACCGCCAGCGGCGCATAGCGGATACCGCGCAGTAGCTCCGCCAACTCTGTGTCGAGGTTATCTAATAATTGTGCAGCCACCGGTGCCGGTGTTGCCAGCACGGTTTTCTTTGTATTCAGTTGATATTCGCCGTGAGGGGTTTCCGCCCGGGCTTGCCAGCCCTTTGGGCTGCGTACCAGTTCTCGCAGCTTATAGCCAGTGCGCACCTGCACACCGGGGGTGTTTGCGAGGGTTTCGATCAGGGTAGACATGCCGCCCTCGAATGAAAAGGTATCGGTGAGACAGGCACTGCGCTTGCGTAATAGCCGGTGGGCGATGATGCCGGCGGTGATACTGCCATAACGTTTTTCCAGAACCGTGAGTCGTGGCAGGGTGGCGGCGGCGCTGGCGAGATCCGGATCTGCTGCCAGGGTGCCTGCGACAAAGGGATCCATCGCCTTTTCCAGCATTTCACGCCCTAGACGCCGTTGAATAAATTGACTGACAGACTCATCGGGGTCTGTGCCCACTGGCATAAAGGGTTCTGCCAGCAGGCGCAGCTTGCCCCGCAGACTCCACAGTGGTGAACGCAGCAGGCCGCCCATACGCATGGGCAGGGCGGTGAGCTGTCCCTGATGTAACAGGTAACGGTGAGCACCGGCTTGTTTATTGCGACAGGTTTTTTTGGATTCCAGTCCGGTGTGATGAATGAGCCCCGAGACTTCCGGACGGAAATTCATTAATAACGAGGCGGCCTGTTCCATCAGGTAACCGTCTTGCTGCGTACTCTGGATTTTGCCGCCGACACGAGTGTCGGCTTCCCATACTTCTACCCGGTAACCACTTTGTGCCAGCCACCAGGCCAGCGTCAAACCGGAGATGCCGCCACCAGCGATGAGTATGTCGGTATCATCCATGGTGCGTACTCTGTGTTTTGATTTTCGCCTTGAGGGCTGCTGGTGGACCGTTTTTACCAAAGCGCTTTTCCACCAAGGTGGCCAGGTGCGTGATGTTGACCTCTTGCTCACCCTGTTCCCGTACGTAGCTTTCTGCACGTTTCTTCACCATCTTGCGCAGAAAGGCGGGAATACGTTGCAGTCGTTGTTGCGCCTCCTGACTCCACGGAAGCGTATCAGCGTGTTCGGTGAAAGGCACGATGACCGAGCCTTCCTGGGGTATATAATGGCACCAGGGGTCGGTCTGCATGAGGTCGCCTTCCATTGCCAGGGCACGGGCGCGGCAACCGCCGCACAGTTGGATATATTCACAACGTCCACATTTGCCTTGCAGTTGAGGTTGACGCAGTTGTTGCAGACCCGGTGCCTGTTCCCAGATATCCTTGAAGGTCTGTTGGCGGATATTGCCCACCTCGTCGGGGATATAAGGACAGGCAGTGACACCACCTTCCGGTGTGATGCGACAGTAGTGGGTGGCCGCAATACAACTGCTGCCGTCATAACCCTGTGCTCGGGTAAGCAGTGAATCTGGATTGCGTTGATGGGCGATGCGTTGAAAGTGGGGTGCACAGCGGGCACGGATGATCAAGTCTTCACTGTGTTCCTGGGTATCCAGTATCTGATTGAGCACGCGTTCATAGGCCATGGGGCTGATGTCTGACATGGATTCGCCACGGCCTGTGCATACCAGGAAAAAGAAATTCAATACGCGCGCACCACAGGCACGGGCGAAATCCACCATGGCGGGTACTTCCGCAGCATTGGCTTCAGTAACGGAGAAATGAACCTGAAACGACAGGTCATGACGACGACAGTTTTCCATGCCTGCCATGGTTTTTTGCCAGGCACCGGGATAACCGCGGAAGGCATCGTGTTGCGCAGGGTCGAGGGAATCCAGGCTGATGCCACAACCCATGGCGCCAGCGGCCTGCAGGGATTGCACCCGGCGTTCCGTAAGCATCATGCCGTTGGTGCCGATCACCATGAATAGACCACATTCTGAACCATGGGTCAGCATGGTTTCGAGATCCTTGCGTATCAGAGGTTCGCCGCCGGTGAGTACCACCATAGTTTCCGGGTTATGTTCGGCCACCTGGTCCAGCAGATTGCAGACCTCCGTGGTGGTTAGTTCATCTTCACCGCTTTCGCGCAATGTTTTTGCATCCAGATAACAATGGGCGCAATTCAGATTGCAACGGCGGGTCATATTTACCGCAAGCAGATAAAGATCGTTTTCCGTTTGGGTTGCGAGGGTCATGGTATTCGTCTGCTTAACCACGCCGTGGATCGGTGGGCTCCAGGTGAAACTGGCCTTCGTCCTGCCATTGTGCCTTTACGGCACTGACCGCCGCCTCGTTTACGTGTGACAGATCATGGCGTTGTGCCCAGGCTTCGATTTCTTTTAGCAACATACCGCAGATCATATCCGGCGCTTTCTGAATGCGCGCACGTGCGGCATCATCCCAGGGCAGGGTTTCCTGTGCTTTACTGGATCCCGACTCAAAGACATTCATGACGGTTTCCACAAAACTTGCTTCAATGGTAGCGGTACCTTTTTTGGCCGCAATGGTTTCGGCCGCCTTGCGGGTCATGTCGCGGCAGAATCCCGTGGGTACCCGCTCAAGTTCCAGCTTCGCTTCAGGGCTCCATGCCATGCTGGCGAAAGACTCACTGGTTTTTTCGCCCGTAGGGATGGTTTGTGCCATATGTGCGAAGGGGCATTTGCTGTCACCGGTTCTGGTTTTTACCGCCGCGGCGGCATCCCCGTCACTTTGCATTTGGGACTCCATGGCTTTGCGTGCTTCGGCCAGACCCTGTTCCGCGACATCAAGATTAATTTGGGTAATCCCCTGGCTGCGGGCGAAGTCTTCGATGCGCTCTCGGGACTTGTCGCGCATAAAGCCTTCCGGTACCCGTGTCAGGCGTGCAAGGGCATCGGCTTGCCAGTGCAGATGGATTTCACTGGATTCTCCTGTGCTCTTACCTTCTGTAGCGCTGATGAAGTGTTCGATGTGTTGTTTCTTTACCTGTGTTGCACCTTCGGTACGGGCCTTTTTCTCGGCACGAATGCGCAGGTTCTGGCGTACCGTGGGAGCTTCAATGGTGTCCAGTAGCGTGCTTGCTGCATCGCTCCATTGCATGGCGACACCGATTTCAGGAACGGTGTTTTCATTGCGTTTTAATTCGCCGGCATCATAGGCGCTGACGATTTCTTCCATGGCGCTTTCTGCATGTCTAGGCATAAGTTGCGCCGTGGCTTCTTCGACAATATTTGCCGTGATGACGGTATGGCCGAGCTCCTGGGCATAACGCAGGATGGCCATGCGAGCCATGCTTTGTACAAAGTCGGGTACCTTCTGCATACGCTGTTCGGCTTCGTGAGTCCAGGTGGTGGTGACATCGGCCAATACATCCAGACGTGGTTTGTGGGTGCGTTGACTCAGTAATACGGCACAGCCCACGTCCTCTAATAAATATTCCGTGTTGCCACCGATATCCAGATCCGGATCGGCATGGATGCCCACTTTACCCAGTACCAGCAGGGAGGGTTTGTGCTGGCGTACATATTCATGAATTATATGATGGGGTTTGCCGACCAGTAGTTCAGTGTCTATATCAATGCCATGTTCTGCGGCGATGGAGGTGGCTACGTCCAGGTGGCCCTGGTAGATCCTGGCCAGCCCCGAATCGATAATTTCTTCGTGCAGCTTTTCCTGTTCCTTGAACTTGAATACCTTGCCGGCCTCTTCGGACAATACACCGGCGATACGGTTGAAGGCTACATAGTGGTAATAGGGGTCAAAGGCGGAGACAACTTTGACCGGAACCTGCCAATGTGCAGCAAAGGAAAGTGCGGTTAAGAGTCCACCATAAGCGCGTGCGGAACCATCAATGGCGACTACGATTGGCCCTGCGGCTATGGATTGTTTGGGTTGTTTGATAATCAGGGTATCGATATCCGTACGTCGAGCCACCCGATGGCAAACCGTACCAAGGCGGCTGCCCTGTACGGCACCGAGTCCCAGCGCACCGAGAATGAGTAGATCATACTCACCGGAGTTGGTTTCATTAACCAATTGCCGGTAATTTTTACCTTCCAGTGAGCGCCGGGCGAAAGGAATGGCGCTCGTTGCACATGTGCGACTGACCTGATCCAGATAAGAGTCCGTGATGATGGAAAGGCCGCGGGTGATCAGATCATCATGCACATCCCGTTGACGTTCCAGTTCCTGTTCTTCACGAAACTGTTCCGGCAGCCCGCCCTCCATTTGCCGAAAGCGCATATCATGCATCTTCGCGGCATATACATGGGTGCCTGTCACCCTGGCATTATATTGTCCGGCCACCACCACCGCTTCCAGGATGCTGCGGTTGGCATGATCCGAGGAGTCAGTGGCCAGCAGGATAGATCGATAGACAGGTAAGGGTTCCGTGGTTTCCAATATTTCTGCGCTTTCAGTGGGCATGTTGTGGGATTCCCTTTGTTTGCTGTTTGTTATGTTGCGGCTAGTGCAGCAGCCAGGATCCAACGATAAAACCCACTACCAGCAGGTTAATGACGCCTCCCAGCAGCACCAGGTAGTCGAAGGGGGTCAGGCGGCGGAAAAAACCACGGGTGTTTAAACCACCCGGGTTGCCGCTGTTGTCTGTTGTTGTGACGCCCATTACTTGTCCTTGAAGGCAAAGTTCACACTGACCTTGCCATTGGCGCCCACAGAAACTTTAGCTTTCTGTTTGCCAAGTGTGCCGTGCCAGGCATTGATGGTATATTTTCCCGCTGGGACGTTGTCGATGGTGAAGCTTCCATCTTTTTTCACTACCGCGTAGTAGGGGTTACGGGCGACAAATACAAAGCCGTGCATGAAGTCATGTGCGTCGCATTCGATCTTCATGGCATCACCGCGGCGCAGTTTAATTTTTTTGGAAATGTTGCTGCCTTGATTCGGCTGGCTGATGTTGATTACGGTGCGTTTAGCGCTGCCCATGAGCTCATAGGTGTGTACGTTATGCATAACAGGATCCGAATTGAGGACATCGAGATTTCTCTTGTTGATCATGACCTGCAGAAACGGAGTAAACTCGCAGCCTTTCTGATTAAGTTTGCCGGCACCATCGGTGAAGCTTTGCCAGTTTTCACTTTGTCCAGGTAGACCACGACATCACTAAGCCCGCCTTTGCTGACTTTGACAAAATCCACTTCACGGTTGCCGGTGCCACATACCTCGTTGTCTTTTGTGATGTTGTATATGCGGGGTGCCGGATCTTTACCACTGAAGGTGACCTTGCCGCTGATGCTGCTGCCGTCCTTGACCGTAGTTACCTGGTAGGCTGCCGCATGAGCAGTGAGCGGTAATGCCAGGGACAGGAATAAGGGTAAAAAGTGAGTTGCTGTCTTCATGGGTTGTTTCTCCTATAAGGGTAAGAGGCGCTTGCGCCTGATGCTATGCAAATGTGTTTGTTAAATAAGCCGATACAGACTGAAATCAAATAGCGCTTCATTATTACGCGGCTCGTCCTGTTAATAACAGTGGGTCTGGAGTTTCAGGGCGATACAGTTCCTCCAGCACTTCCAGAACAAAACGCCGCAGTGCGCTGTCATCCAGTGCCTGTAAACGCTGCAATATTGGTTCTACACTGAGTTCTGGATCCAGCAAACGCAGGGCGCGGCCCATTTCCCGTGCCTGACTGCCATCGCTGCTCAGCGCGGCATCCAGCATCCGGTTGGTCAGTATTTGCATTTTCTCATCTGTGCACAGTTCAGGGTTGTGTTTGAGCCAGCTGAGCAGGCCGCGGATGGTGGCGCTGCGTACCCCGGATGCGGAATCATCAAGGCTGTTGAACAATAGCCTGGTAATAACCTGTGGTTCGATTTCTTCCAGTACCATGTGGTCTGTTTGCTGTGGATCCGCAGCTTGTGTTGCTAATGTGACCAGGCTGCGGATGGACTGAATGCGCACACTGGCTTCCTTATCATCCCCCAGTTCTAAAATCATGGGCAGCGCTGCACGATTACCCAGGGCTTCCAGAGCACGTAGACAGGCGAGGCGTAGATCCAGGTGCTCACTGTGTAATTGCGTTAGCAAGGCACCAAAGGCATTCATCAGACCGACAGTTTGCGGATGACGATGGGCGATAATGCTAATGGCATCGGCGCATTCGCGGCGTAACTCATCATCCGGGTCGCTCAGTGTTTCAATCAGCGCGTTGATCACTGTCTTGTTGTTACTGGAGGCCAGCATACGTGCGGCGGTGCATCGAATCTGCTGATGCAGGGCAGGCTTCTTGCGACTGGCCAGGAGCCACTCGCCGGCAGCCGCATTCTTGCGCACGATTTCCTCGTATTCCTGCAAGGACTCATCGTTCTCTGCGGTCTGTTGCACCTCAGGTTCCGCATGCTGATCGAGCAATATCGCAGTCTCTACGTTGTCTATGGTGATGGCGGCCAGGGTGGAGGTCGCCAGTGGCGGCTCGGCAAATTCCTCGTCGGTATCGACGTCAATATATTCCATGTGTGCAGTCTCTTCTGGCTGTGTGTTGCCATGAGCTGGTTTCGTTTCAGGTGTGTCAGTGAATGGTACAACGATGTTGTCGGACTTATGGGGTTGTGGTGTGGGTGTGTCTTGCAGGAAATCCCCGCGTAATAAATCGATCACGAATGCCAGAGGGGATTGTTCGTCGCCATGATCAGCAGACTCCAGTTCCACCAGAGTTTGCATGGCGACGACCCGCACGACGGCCGCTTCGTCCATTGCTACCATCATGAATACCTGTATGACTTCGCTGTTGGTTTTTTCATGTTGACCTGTGATTTTACCCAGGGCCAACGCGGCTGCACGCCTAACGCGCTCATTACGATTGGAGTCCTTGATGATTGTTATCAACTCATTCAATAGACTTGGTTCCGCTACCTCGGATAATAATTCGCACGCCATTGCCACGACTTCACTATCAGGATCCTGTAAACATATACCTATGACACTGGTGAGTTCCACCGGTAAGGGTCTTGCTGTGGAAGTACCCACGGCTTGCAGCGCGGTCAAGCGAACCTGCTTGCTTTGATCCGCCAGTAAGTTTTTGAGTTGGTCTGTAGTAATGCCGCTGCTGCCTTCCAGTTGGCTTAATACCATGGCCGCTTTAAGTGCGGCATTTCGCACATCGGCACTGGTGTCTCGCATCAATAATAGAATCACACCCAGATAGTGCTTGACTTGCAGTTGTGCCAGACTTTCTATAGCGGCGATGCGCACATCGGCACTGGCATCTTGCAGCGACTGCCCCAGAATACGTGTTACCTCGGAATTGTCCGCGTAGGCCATGGCATGGGCGGCACGCCGGCGTTGTCGGGTAGTGCCATGATGTAAGCGGTGAGCCAGTATTTTTACGCCGGGCTTACCCATTTGCGCCAGGGCTTTAAGGGTTTCACTTTCAATGTCCTGCATGTCTTCATCGTTCAGCAGAGTCGATAATACAGGTACTGCCTCCGAGGCCTGCTTAAGTCCCAGTATTTCAACAGCGCGCAGCTGGATATCCCACCAGGGATCCCAGTCACCATCCCATTCCAGGTCATTCGGACGATCAGCAATGATTTGCATGAGTGCAGTATTGACGCGTGGATCATCAAAGGTGCCCAGGGCGCTAATGACGGCGGTGCGTACTTCACCGCTGGGGTCATGATCCAACGATTCCAGCAGAGGCGTCAGGCTGTCGGGATCACCGATACGACCCAGAGCCTCGGCGGCATCCACACATACATCGATGTCCTCATCCCGTAGACGTTCCACCAGGTCGGCAACCGCTGTGTTGTCACCCAGAACCCCCAGAACGCGACAGCTGGTGCAACGGTCTGTGGCATCACCCTTGGCGAGCAGGCCACGAATGGCGGTGATGGTTTTGTTTTTGGCCGTCATCTTCCAGTTCTCCGATGTGGTTCATTATGAACTGGGCTGATGCACATACTATGCCGCACTATAAAGAAACAAAAAAAATCTTATTTAAACAAAGATATAAGTGATTATTCCTGGTTGTTTTCAGGCGCTGGTTTGAACGTTTCGTTCCATAAGCCATGACCGGTCATGGAACGGTTTGTTCAGTTTGTTAACCCGTATATCTCTGTTTATAGGGCACTTGGCCTCCGCTCAAGCTGGAGAAAAAGTGAAACATATGACGTTTGGGTGATGTTGTGTGTGAATGGATTGTTCAATTTCAGACCTTTCTGATTTCAGGAAAAAAATTAAAAACAAATATTAACAGGGAGTTATGGTTATTTTGCATAGCTGGCGCGGTTGTTGCTATTTCGTGGAAAGGCATTTAGTGATTTAGCGTCCCCTTATTGTTATTCAGAGGTTCGACTAGGCAAACGAGGTGGTATTGATGACAAAACTGGAAAACGATTCAAAAGCAACAGAACCAGAACCAGAGAGAAGTACAGGTGGGGCAGGGGCAGGTAGCACCTGGGGTTTCGGATTATTTATCGGGGTGCTAGTGGTTACTCTGGTGTTTTTCTGGTGGCTGTTGATCTATTCCCATGGTGTGGTGCCCCACCATGGTTGATGCACACCCTAAATTGAGGAATAGCGAATGTCGTTAAAAACAATCACGATCTGGCTGGTCACATTCGTGTTGGTGTTGCTGTTTTTCTATGGCCTGAATCATTCCATTATGGGTATGCAGGGTTTGCCCCTGAATTGGGATCTGACCCCAGCACAATGGACACCAGAACAATGACAAGTAACATCAATAGGCCACAGTCGAGGAGATCTACATGAACGCGGATTATACACAGCGCAGCTATTCTCATTTCCACTGGCTGTGGAGGGTGTTGTTTGGTCTGTTGTTGTATTTGGTGGTGGTTATAGCTGGCGTAGCATGGGCAGGTTCCTCCATCGAGGATAACATAGCGCCCACGGGTTATGTGCAGGTTGCCGCTCAGTCACCACTCTATAGTGAAGCTGTGGCAGCGCAGCCAGATAATGCGCTGGCCGAGCCGGAACCGGCACCGAAGATGACAGACAAATCCTATCGTCGTTTTGGTGTTTCGAGTCGTTCGGTAGTGTGGGTGTTGGCGCAGATGCATTTGTTCTTCGGTGCGCTGGTATTAGCGGTACCCCTTTTCGTGTTTGTCATCGAATTCATCGGTTTCAAGAGTGGCGATGCGCGTTACGATGACATGGCTCACGAGTTTATGAAAATCAGTCTTACGGCCTATGCCATTACCGCCTTGTTCGGCGGCAGCCTGGCCCTGGCTCTGTTTCTGCTCTATCCCGGTATTATGAATTACATGATGGGTGTATTCGGTGCGCAGATGCTGGTGTACGCGGTGCTGTTCTTTTTGGAGAGCATGCTCCTGTATATCTACTACTATGGCTGGAACGCCATGCGTTATGGCAACGCCAAATGGGTGCATCTGAGTATCGGCTTACTGTTAAACGGTGTCGGTACCACTTTGCTGGTGGTGGCCAATTCCTGGGCTACCTTCATGATGGCGCCCTCCGGTGTCAATGAAGTGGGTGCGGTCATCGGCGGTATCTGGGATGTCATGCGCGGTCCGTTGTGGAATCCACTCAACTTGCACCGTTTTCTCGCCAATATTGCCTTCGGTGGCGCGGTAGTGGGAGCCTACGCGGCCTATAAATTCCTGTCTGCCAAAAACGAAGAATTGCGCGCCCATTATGACTGGATGGGTTATACCTCTAACTTTATTGCTATCCTGGCCTTTCTGCCGCTGCCCTTTGCCGGTTACTGGTTGATGGCGGAGATCTATGCCTATTCACAACAAATGGGTATTACCGCCATGGGTGGTGTGCTGGCCTGGTTGTTCGTATTGCAGGCGGTGCTTATCGGCACCATTTTGCTGGCAGGTAATTATTATCTCTGGTCCGGGATGTCGCGCACCAAAGGCGCAAAACGCTACACTCATTTTATTAAATATATCGCGGTGGTGCTGGTGGTCAGTTTCCTGATATGGGTCACGCCACATACCTTACTGCTCACCTCATCGGAAGTGGCGGCTCTAGGTGGTAGTCATCACCACTTGCTGGGTCCTCTGGGTATCATGCCGGCTAAGAACATTGCCGTGAACCTGATGCTGTTGGCGACCTTTCTGTCCTTCCAGTTGTATCGGCGTTCCAACAAAGAGATTACCGTGTCCTGGGCGCCTGTGGGCAATGCGCTGCTCACGGCTATTTATCTGGTGGCCATTGCTAATATCATCTATGCAGGGGTGTATTACGGTTACTTCACCAACACGGTGTACAAAGTGGGCTCCAGTGTCATACAGGTGATGTCAACACTGGTGGTGATTGTCTCTGGTATCGTTATCGACAGTTTGATGTTCCGCGGTGCGAAGACACTGCCGTCTCGTTGGGGGCAGGTGAGTAACCGGGCACAATACGCCCTGTTTGCACTACCCGTGGCCTTTACCTGGTTAATGGCCTTGATGGGCTATGTACGTTCTTCCGTGCGTACCAACTGGCATGTGTACACGGTGGTGAAGGACACCTCACAGGATAATTTTATCCCCACCATCGGCTATGCCGCTAACATGATGACTATCTGTACCCTGTTGTTCCTGATGTTTTTATTGTTTATTTTCTGGATTGCTTCCCTCAGCAACACTAAACAAGCGCCTCCTGGTGCGGCAGTGGAGGCATCAGCATAATGGTTCTTCTGCGCGTACTCGGCTTCAGTCTGGCGCTGATTCTGGTGTTTACACTGACGGCTAACCTGTTACCGCAAGTGGAAGGTGAAGTGCCCGTGGAGAAAGAAATAGATCTGGGAGCCTTGACCATGGATTCCTTTGTCGCCCTGGGTGAGGATATTTACAATAACAAGGGTACCTGCACCCTGTGCCACAATGACTCGGGGCGGGCGCCGGATCTGTCGGCTATGAATACGGTGGCAGCTGCGAACCGGCATTTGAAGAATAGCCGTTACCAGGGTAAGGCCACTGATGCTGCCGCTTATCTGATGGAGTCCATGGTAGATCCGGGTATCTATGTGGTAAGTGGTTTCGGCAAGAAAGGCTCAAATGATACCGAGTCACCCATGCCAGCGGTGGATAAGCCCCCTATACAACTTAGAGCCGTGGAAATGGATGCGGTGATAGCCTATCTGCAAGCCAAAGATGGAAATAAAATTACGGTGGAGCTACCCAGTGAGGCTCCGGTGTCTACCGCAGTTGCGCCGTCGGCTGTCACTACGGTAGCAGAAGCGTCTGCGAAGTATGGCTGTCAAGCGTGCCATAGTATGTTAGGTACGGAATCGGCCGTGGGCCCGGAACTCAACACCATTGCTCAGCGTATGGGTGTGGAAGAGATTCGTCAGAGCATCATCGACCCCGATGCGAAAGTCGCCAAAGGTTTTGTGGGTGGAATGATGCCTGGGGATTATCTGGACAAGATGTCCGCCAGGGAACTGGAGATGATCGTGAGGTTTTTGGCGGAAGGGAAAGAATAAACCTATGACGATCAACCAGGACAGGACCTGAAAAAATGACTGAAGCCAAAAAATCCTTGATCCCTGCTTTCTGGCAGGCAGTATTGGTGATTGTTATCGCCTACTTGTTGTTTAAGTACGCCTTCCCACCGCTATTACCCCGTTCCTTGATGATTCAATATATGATTGTCACGGTAGTGGGGGTCTTGTTGTACTTTTCCTTTGAGGAACAGCGCTGGGCGGAATTCAAGACACCCATAACATCGGTGCTGCGGGACGATAACAAGGTTCTGATACGTTGGGGCTTCCTGCTGCTTATTCCAGCCCTGATCGGCTACACCACCTATGGCATGGTCAAGCCCTCACTGGATGCACCGATGGAATTGCGCCAGGTACATCCGGCACCGCCATCTTCACTAAAGGTTTTTGGCAAGCGTCACGATCTGTCGAGCTTGGAAAATCCCGTGCGCATGGACATCATTAAAACCATGCGCGCCGACCCGGAACAGGGATGGGAGCAATACCGGACTGCGGTACGATCCGGGCGGGACAGCTATTATCAGAATTGTTTTTATTGTCATGGTGATTTGCTGGACGGCAAAGGGCCCTATGCCTCGGGATTCAATCCGCTACCGGCGAACTTCCAGGGTGCGGGCACCATCGCGCAGTTGCAGGAGGCCTATTTGTTCTGGCGTATCACCACCGGCGGCCCCGGTCTGCCAGCGGAGGGTACGCCCTGGAATTCTGCTATGCCCGTGTGGCATGAAATGTTAAATGAACAGGAGGTGTGGAGCATTATTACCTTCCTGTATGACTACGTGGGACAAGTGCCGCGCATGTGGGATCCGCAAATCTCCAGGGAAGTTACCAGTATCAAGGATCAGTTGCAGAAACAACGCGCCAATATGCAAGGTAAGGATTTGTATGATTTTCGTTGTGCCGTGTGTCACGGTGACAACGGTGCAGGTGACGGAGCGGCGGCGGAGTTCATGTATCCCAAGCCCCGTGATTTCACCTTAGGCTTGTTCAAATACAAGACCTCGCCACCGGAGATGATGCCCAAAGATAAGGATCTGTTCGATACTGTCAAACACGGCCTGCCAGGTACCGGTATGCCCGGTTGGAACAGCTTGCTCAGTGACGAACAGATGCAAAGTCTGGTGCCGGTGATCAAGAGTTTCGATATCACCGCTAACTGGGCGCCGGAAGATGCCGACGATGATACCTTTGATGAAGAGGGTCGCTATACCAGGTTGGACTTTATTCAAGTGACCGAGGATGAGGAACTCATTGAACGCATTGCCTACAGCGAAGAATCCGTAACCCGGGGCAAGGCTGGTTTTGAAAAGATCTGTGGCGAATGCCATGGCAAGCAAGGACGCGGTAATATCATCTCGGGCAAGAAACTGGAAGATGACTGGGGTAATCGCATCTGGCCGCGCGATCTCACCAAACCCTGGCGTTGGCGGGCGACGGAAGTGGCGGGTGATGCCGATAAATCACGAGATGCCACTATCGGCAAGATCTATCAACGCCTGTCCATCGGTATCCCGGGTACACCCATGCCTGCCCATCGTGGAGTAGAGGGCAATAAGGATCCCGTGAGTACAGAAGATCGCTGGCATATGGCTAACTATGTGTACAGCCTGCGGCATAAATCGGTAGCACCTCGGGGCGGTGTGGCTATTTCTGCACAAAAAGTAGAAGGTGGTTTGCCATCGGATGTAAATGCGGCTGTCTGGGAGAATGCAACGCCCGTCAGCCTGCCTTTAGTGCCCAATATCATTAAAGAAGAACGTTTGTTCACCCCCCTCAATGACGAAGTGACGGTGCGGGTTCTGTATAACCAGGATGAAGTCGCCTTTCTGCTGGAGATCAATGACCGTACCGACAGTCGTCCCGGTGAGCCCGTATCTCAAGGTATTCAGGATGAAAAGTTAAAACTCTTTGCTGATGCTTTTGCCATTCAATTTCCCAAAGAGGATGCATTCGCCAACAAACCTGTGGTTAAGAAGCCTCTGTATCGTCATGGTGATGCCGCAAGACATACTACTATCTGGTACTGGAACGCCGGCAGCATGGAACCGCAACGCGCTGCTCGCGCTACTCTACTGGAAGGTAGTGGCCCCGATAAGAAACCTGCGCCGCGCATGCAGGATCAGAGTCTGCAGGCGCAAGGGCAATGGACGCATGGCCGCTGGCGGGTAATCATGAAACGCCCACGTAAGGGCGGTGAATCTGGTGACATCAATTTTGATGAAGGCCGTTTTATGCCCATCTCTTTTGCTAACTGGGACGGCAGCAATGGCGAAGTAGGTGCCAGACACACTCTCACTACCTGGTACTGGCTGGTGTTACCACCGGAACTGGATAGCGCAAAGGTGTATGGAATTCCGGCCGGCGTTACCCTGGGTGTGTTTTTGATGGGTCTATTGCTAGTGCGTGGTCAACGCAAACAAGGTAAGACACCCCGGAGTAACTCATGAGTGCCTGCCTAAGATAGCAGCATGAATCTAGATTCCCTGTTCGTTTGCGGCGGGCACAAAACCGTTTGGGTTTGTAAGGAGGAGAACGGAGCTCTCCGACGTTGGTCGTCAGCGGAGTGCCTGCCCCGTTGACGATATATAAATTGCTTAAAAGGGTTTGGGAAAAGTAAAGTCGTTAGCGGCGTTTTTCAAGACAGTTGTCGCCTAAAGTTTAAAATTATGCCGCCACGTTCTTCTCGTTTTCCGGGTTAAGATAAACTTCGCTTATCTCATCCCAGTTTCGTATTTCACCACTCCAGCGTTCAGGGTTTTTTAATTTT
>JAJRZT010000064.1 GCA_024275115.1 Gammaproteobacteria bacterium | reverse complement strand
TGTGCCGATCTATTCGATGATCTTTCAGTATTGAAAAGTGTTCTACTATATTGGGACTCATTTTGGGCTTCCATCAGCTTAAAAACACTATTTGATCATATAAATCTATGATGTCAATAGCTTTTTAATGATCTGGCCCTGAGGTGAAGGATAGTAACGGAGTACAATTTCATTTAAAGTGGTATTCCTTATGGTCAAGAAAATACTTAAAACTAGTGGCTTTATCTTACTGGCTTTGCTGGTGTTATTTGGCCTTGCGCGAATCATGGACAAAAGCCTCGGTGGCATTTATGACGGGTTGCGCGCACCGTATTTACAATTACCTACTAGCAATTCAATCATTATTCGCTGGCAAACAAAAGATAACAATATTGGTGTGGTACGGTTTGGCGAGGCAGCCGGTAAGTTTGACAGGCAAACCTTTGAATCAACTGCGGATGATGAGCATCGTATTCAGTTAACCGGTTTAAAGGCGAATACCAAATATTATTATAGCGTTGGCACCCCCGACTATACTTTGTATCAAGGGAGCGAATACTGGTTTAAGACCAGCCCCGATAATACGGCTGTTGTGCAGGCAACACGTTTTTGGGTGACCGGTGATCAGGGCGCAGCGGGCGAGTTGCAAAGCGGGGTAAGGGATGCGATGTTGAACTGGACAACACAACAACCGTTAGCCAGCAAAACAGCTCCGGACTTCTGGCTGACTCTCGGCGATAATGCGTATCGTTCGGGGAGTAACAAACAATTTCAG
The DNA here is from genome assembly GCA_024275115.1 of Gammaproteobacteria bacterium. GTDB lineage: Bacteria > Pseudomonadota > Gammaproteobacteria > UBA6429 > Thiohalophilaceae > SZUA-37. The sequence continues at coordinate 62,384 of JAJRZT010000064.1, read as the reverse complement.
GACAACTTTTTTACGCCCTATGCTGCTATTTTAAGGAATACACCGGTGTGGCCGGCTTACGGTAATCACGATGCACGGCGTTGGGCCTTTTTTAATATTTTTGATTTCCCTACACAGGCTGAAGCCGGTGGAACAGCTTCTTCAACTGAAAAATATTACAGTTTTGATTACGCCAACCTGCATGTAGTAATGCTTGATTCTCACTCCAGTCGAATACAAAAAAACAGCAAGATGTTGCGTTGGTTAAAAAAAGATTTAGCGCAAACAACGCAACAATGGCTAGTGGTTGCTTTCCATCACCCGCCTTATACGAAGGGTTCACATAATTCAGATAGCCTTACCGATAGTTTTGGCCGAATGCGTAATGTGCGTAAATATATACTCCCGATTCTTGAAAACGCAGGTGTCGATGTGGTTCTGGCTGGGCATAGCCATATGTACGAGCGCTCCTGGTTTATGAATTGCCATTATGGTTTTTCAAAAACATTCAGCAAACAATATATTCAGGATCGTATACCTGAAAGTAACATCGACTTAGCCGAAATAAAACAACAACAAAATAATCTTGTTTATCGGAAAGCGGCTACGGGCTTAAGCGCTTATTCAGGAACAATTTATGTCACATTAGGCTCGTCTGCAAAATTAGATAACGGTGATTTAAACCACCCGGCACTGCCGCGTTCATTGCAGGTCGGCGGCTCAATGGTGTTTGATATTGTAGGCAATAAATTAACCGCGAATTTTATAAATAATTCAGGGCTGGTTGTTGATAAGTTCAGTATCGAAAAAGGGGTTGTAGATGCCCCGGTTGCACAGAAACAGTGCCGCTAGCCTGTTTGGGTCTTCGCTATTACTACTGTTTGCAAATATACTGAAGTATTTCGATAACCTGTTCGGTGGTTGTTGCCCAGGCCAGCGCGGCGGCGTCTACTTCTTTTAGTGGGTGAATAATATCTTCCGCATGCAGTGTTATGTAAGGTGTGGCGAGTGCAGCACAATAACCTGCATCAAAGGCGGCATTCCATTGTTTGTATTTTTCGCCAAAACGTACAATCATTAAATCACAATTTTCAATGAGTGTTTTAGTTCGAATGGCGTTGACCTTTGCAGACTTATGGTCACGCCAGAAGGGGTTATCCTCTTTACCTAAAACATCGCCTGCCGCATCACTTGCTTCATGATTTGTTATGGCTGAAGTAAAATTAATATTGAGGTTTTTTTTACTTGCACCTTGAATAATTTCATCGCGCCAGTCGCTGTGTATTTCACCTGAGAGATAAACGGTTAAACTCATTTTATGATGCTCCCAATAGTTAAGTATTAATTAAGTTTTTCCGATGCCATATTGTTGCCGATAAGCTTCAACACTGGCTAAGTGCTGTTTGAATTCCGGTTTATCTTTTATATATTCAATTAAGTCGCTCAGTTTGATAATGCTGAGTACAGGAATGTTATATTGTTGTTCAACTTCCTGAATGGCTGAAAGTTCAGCTTTGCCTTTTTCCTGTCGGTCCAGTGCAATTAAAACCCCGGCCGCTTGCGCGCCCGCATTGGAAATAATATCCATTGCTTCGCGTATGGCGGTACCGGCTGTAATAACGTCATCAATAATAAGGATCTTACCTTCGAGTGCAGCCCCCACAATGTTGCCACCTTCACCGTGGTTTTTGGCTTCTTTACGGTTAAAGCTGTAAGGCATATTTATATTATGCTCAGTAGCGAGTGATATGGCGCAACTGCTTGCCAGAGGAATGCCTTTGTATGCAGGGCCAAATAAGACATCAAATTGAATGCCGCTGTCTTTAAGAGCTTGCGCATAAAACTGGCCTAATTTTGCCAGTGCTTCACCGGTGTTAAACAAGCCAGCATTAAAAAAATAGGGGCTAACGCGACCGGATTTCAGCGTGAATTCGCCAAAACGCAGTACCTCGCTTGAAAGTGCAAATTTGATAAATTCTTTTTGGTAGTCTTGCATAGTGGTCAGCCTGGTTAAATTAAGTTGTGATTCGTAGAAAAGCAAAAACGGGTGTATTATAGCGAACTATTGTATTTATTGGGCAGCAATTTTCAAAAAGGTAACAAAATCGAATGAGAGTGATCAGTGCAAATCTAAATGGTATTCGTGCGGCAGCAAAAAAAGGTTTTTTCGACTGGATGAAAAAGCAAAACGCTGATGTGGTTTGTATTCAGGAAACCAAAGCACAAATCGATCAGCTGAGCGATGAGATTTTTAAACCTAAAGGCTATCACCGTTATTTTTTCGATGCAGAAAAAAAAGGCTACAGTGGTACAGCGCTGTATTGTAAACAGGAACCTGATAAAGTGATTAAGGGTTTAGGTTGGCCACATGCCGATACTGAAGGACGCTATATTCAGGCAGATTTTGGTAAGTTAAGTGTTGCATCTTTATATTTACCTTCGGGTTCGTCGAGTGAAGAACGGCATGCAAATAAGTTAAAATTTATGGACTTATTTCTGGAAGATCTGATTGCTAAAAAACGCAAACACTGTGACTATATTATTTGTGGTGACTTCAATACCGTGCATAAAGAAATTGACATTAAAAACTGGAAAAGTAATCAGAAAAATTCCGGTTGTACGCCAGAGGAACATGCGTGGTGTGATAAGTTATTTGATGAAGTTGGTTATGTTGATGCCTTCCGCGTGGTTAACCAGCAAGCCGATCAATATACCTGGTGGTCTAATCGCGGCAATGCGCGCGCCAATAATGTCGGCTGGCGTATTGATTACCATGTTGTATCCAATAGCTTAAAAGATAAAGTAAAAAGTGCCAGTATTTATAAAGACAGCTGGTTTTCGGATCATGCGCCATTAACGATTGATTATGATCTTTAAAGGATAAAAAAATATTAACTGGCGTTAAGCCTTACATATCATTTTAATCAGTTCAGTGATACGCACGCTTATCTCTTTTAGTGCGGTGATATTATCGATAAGGTTTAATTCTTCCAGCCCCAGCCTCTTGAATGCAGGCAGATCAAAGAGCGCGGGCCCCTCTATTTTTTTACCGCCGAGCAGGTGTGAATGTTTGAGGGCAACCTGAACTAAGTCACAATAATCGGCTTTGTCGACATTACGATCCCAGAGATAAGCTTGTCGAGCATTATCAATTAGCTCATTATCAAATTGCCACTGTTGCAGTATCATTCCGCCGATATGGCTTTTAAGTTGTGAGAGAACCATTTCTAGATTGCTTGTTTTATGGGCTAATTCGGGATGGGCATCGACAGCAACGAGTATCGGGATAACACCTATATTGTGTAGCAAGCCAAATAAAAAGGCGCGCTCCGGGTTAAATTCGGGGATTTGTTTTGCAAGCTCGTAGCAAATAACGCCGGTACGAATACTGTCTTCATAAAATTGCGTCATTTTATGCACTACGAGCTCCGTATTGGGCATAAATAAATCTCTTAATACCACCCCCATAACAATATTACGAATACCCTCAAGTCCGATTTTGGAAATTGCATTCTGTATGGAGTCGCTATTATTACTTCCCCCATATAATGCGCTATTGGCAACTTGAACAATTCTTGCGGCAATAATCGGATCCATCTGGATAACCTGAGCCAATTTTTTAGTGCCAAGATCCTTATTGTTTAATTCTGAATTAATGTACAGTGCAATTTCAGGCAGGCTTGGCAGGGTGACAGCATTACTTTTAAACAACTGGGTAATTTCATGGATTAGTTTTACGTTAGTACCACCAGCAATAACGGTTTCGAGATTATCGTAATCCAGATTATCTTTGTCTCGGTTATGTCGTATGCCGTACTTATCAATAATGTATTTTTCTATTCGAAGGATTTCAGTGGGAAGAATACAGCGTGCATATAAGCCCGGGGCGTTATTGGTAAATACGGGGTGCTGCGCTCTTTCAGACTCGGCACTCATGGATTGATTTACCCCGCCACTTGTTTGTATATCAAATGCGCCATGAACCAGATATAAGGTATTTTTTGACTCTTTTTCGGCAATAATACGGTCATTAATCTGGTAGCTTGCTACCTTGGCTTTTTCTGAAATATATACCAGTGCGGTATCATCAAGATCTTTGAAATCATCAAATTTCAGTAAATATTCAATATCAATCATCGTGTATCCTAAACATGGGGATTAACAGCGTATTTCATTAGATGATTCTCAGCAAGGCAATGTTAAAATATAAATAAATTTACGTGAAAAAACCAGAAAAAGTTGATTTATGTTAGAGTTGCCCCCTCTTTTAAGGTGAAAATAATGAATAAAACAAACACCTCCTTAGTGCTCAGCAAGCCGCGTCATAGTTGGCATGAGGCTTTTTCTGTTTATTTAAAATCGCGCGTTGTTGTGATGTTTTTTCTGGGGTTTTCTGCTGGTTTACCTTTATTCCTTATTTTTTCAACTTTATCAATCTGGCTGCGAGAAGCAGGAGTGGACCGTTCTGCGGTCACTTATTTTAGTTGGGCGGCATTAGCCTATTCTTTTAAATTTATCTGGGCACCCGTCATCGACAAACTTCCACTGCCTTTGTTGCATAACTTATTAGGGCGGCGGCGCAGTTGGTTGTTAGTGGCACAGTTTACGGTCATTCTTGCAATTATCTGGATGGCAATGATTGATCCAGCACAAGGTTTGGGCGGCATGGCGGTAGCCGCTATTTTACTGGGCTTCTCATCGGCTAGTCAGGATATTGTTATTGATGCATATCGCATTGAAGCGATGAAAAAAGAATACCAGGCTGCCATGTCGGCGATGTATATAGCGGGTTATAGAATTGGTATGTTGCTATCAGGTGCGGGTGGGCTTTATCTTGCGTCATATTTTGGCACAGATAATGAGTATAACTATATTGCCTGGCAAACCACATATTTAAGCATGGCAGCTATCATGCTGGTTGGTGTTGTTACCACACTGCTAATTAAAGAGCCGGAAATAAATAAAAATGCTGAATCATATTTACATAGTCTATCTGACTACGTGAGATTTTTTATTATGTTTATTGTTATGGTTGGCGCTTTTATTTTAGGGTTTCAGATTTTTAATTTTGAATTATCGAATGGCTTTGTAAATGAAAGTTTGCGTTTAGTTATATCATTACTATTTTCATTGACAGGAATATATGTATTAATTATTTTTAATATTATTAATCGGGAAATGGCCTATTCGACCTATGTTGAGCCGGTTGCTGATTTCTTTAAACGCTATGGCAAAGTTGCAATTTTATTGTTGTTGTTAGTTGGCTTATATCGAATTTCAGATATTGTGCTCGGCGTTATTGCTAACGTGTTCTACCATGATCTTGGTTTTAGTAAAAATGAAATCGCCACAACCACCAAGGTTTTTGGCATTGTTATGACCTTAATTGGAGGTTTTCTTGGTGGCCTAATGACCATGCGTTATGGTGTTATGCGAATTTTACTATTAGGTGCAATTTTATCGGCGCTGACAAATTTATTATTTATGCTGTTGGCACACAGCGGGCATGATATTGTTTTGCTTAGCGGTGTCATTGCAGTGGATAATCTGAGTGCCGGTTTAGCCAGTGCAGCGTTTATTGCCTATCTTTCCGGGTTAACCAATATTTCTTTTACCGCCGTACAATATGCTATTTTAAGTTCACTTATGACATTGTTGCCTAAATTGTTAGGCGGTTATTCAGGCAGTATGGTGAATGAAATGGGCTATTCGTCTTTCTTCTTAATGACGGCGCTTCTGGGGCTGCCGGTTATTTTATTGATTTATTATTTAATGCTTAAAAAAACAGATGTGTTCACATAATAATGAATGTTGAAAGTGTATATATAGCTGCTTTTCTGGTTGGCCTTCTTGGTGGTGTACATTGTGTTGGCATGTGCGGCGGTATCATGAGCGCACTGACTTTAGGTGTAGAACGAAAGGGGAAGGCCTCTTTTTCTGCTAATACCTCTGCTTTATTCCCATATTTATTAAGTTACAACCTTGCACGCATTAGCAGTTATTCAATCGCAGGTATTATTTTTGGTGGGCTGGGTGCATGGCTGACTGATCTGGTTTTATTTAATCAGGCGCAACTGGTTTTAAAGGTTGTCGCCGGTGTGTTTCTTATTGCACTTGGCTTATACCTTGCAAATTGGTGGCGGGGTCTGAGTTATCTGGAACGTATGGGGGGCAACCTTTGGCGGCTTATCGAGCCTTATGCAAGAAAGTTTGTGCCGATAAAAAACAAGAAACAGGCTTTTGTTGCCGGTTTACTCTGGGGGTGGTTACCTTGCGGGTTAGTTTACAGCGTTTTAATCTGGAGCTTGAGTAGTGGCAGTGCAGTAAACGGCGGGTTGCTTATGCTTAGCTTTGGTGTTGGTACATTGCCCAGCTTGCTGGCAATGGGGCTTTTTGCAACAATGCTTAAACGTTTTATGCAGTTACAGCTCGTTAGAGTTTTTGCAGCATTGTTGGTTATTAGCTTTGGTGTCTACCAGATAACAGTAGCAATGCTATAAGATTAAAAGTAAAAGCGTGTATTTTATTTAGCGAACAAGCTATATTAACCATAATGCTATAAATTTTATGATGAAACAAATGTTGAGAATCTTCTTTTTCCTGGTAGTCGGTTTTTTCTTGCTGCCGGTTAATGCTGTACCTGCAAAAAAATGTTTACTGGTGATGTCCTATCATAATGGTTATGCCTGGAATGACGGGATTGAGTTGGAGGTTGAGCGAGTATTAACGGGGCATTGTGAACTAAAAAAATTCTTTATGGACACTAAAAGAAATTCATCTGTTGCCTATGCAAAGAATAAAGCGCAACAAGTTAGGCAGTTAATCGATCAGTTTAAGCCGGATATTGTGATTGCAACGGATGATAATGCTGCAAAGTATGTTGTTACGCAATATAAAAATGCCGAACTCCCATTTATTTTTTCTGGTATTAACTGGACGGCAGCGGCTTATGGTTTCCCTTATAAAAATGTAACAGGAATGGTTGAGGTTGGCCCTATTATTCCCTTATTGAAAATAATACGGAAAACAGTAAAAACGGTAGAGACAGGGGTATATATATCAGCGGATGTGATTACTGAGCGAAAAGATTATGCGCGCTATCAAAAAGTATACCTGGATAAGGGGGTCAAGCTAACGGCAAAGTTTGTAAAAAATATGCGCGACTGGGAGGCTGCATATATTGATGCGCAAAAGGCAGACTTTATTATCGTCAATAATTATGCGGGGATTAACGATTGGGATACAGAGCGTGCGATAAGAATTGTTAATGAAAAAAGTAACAAATTTACGGTGAGTTATTATAAATTTATGATGCCGTATGTTATGTTTTCCATCACTAAAAGTGCAAAGGAACAGGGCCGTTGGGCAGCAGAAGTTGCTATTGAAGTTTTGTCCGGCACCCCCGTCAGTGATATTCCTGTAATAGTTAATAGAGAATGGGCTATGTTTGCCAATGTTAAATTATTGCAAAAGGCAAACATTCATCTGGATTCAAACACTAGAAGAAGAACGTCGATTAAATGGAATGGGAATATTGATTCCAGGTAATCACTATGAAAATAAATATAAGCACTGAACGTTTGATTATTGTATGGGGAATACTGTTTAGTATTTTCATTTCTGTTATAACATTCAAGTCAGAAGTTGAAAAAGATACTATTTATTTTAAGTCATCGGCAGAATATGTTTTTAATAAAATAGAATTGGTTGTTGAAAATATTAACCGGATTAATCGGGAATTCAACTCGCTTTTTCATTTATTAGATGAGGTGCATGAGGAAGATTTCCGTCTCTTAGCCGGTTCATTACTTCGGCAGAATGAATTTTTCGAACTTATTTCTTTCGCAGAAAAAATTCAAACCAGAAATAAACTAAAATATGAACAGGTAATGCAGGAAAAAGGATATACGGGGTATTCTATTTCTAATATGCATGGTGAGCTATTTAGAAAATCAAATGAACCTGAATTTTTATTCCCGATAAAATACATTGAACCCTTCAATGTGAAAAATGCTCACTGGTTTGGCCATGACTTGTTAACATTTTCGGTTGCCCAAAATGTGATTGGTACGAAGAGAGAAGATTTTAAATCACTGGTGTTTACCCCAGCTATAAACGAGGATGGCAGTCTCTTTGCAATCCAGACTTTATATAATGGTTATGATGATCAGGCCGGCGCTGGCTTACAGGATGCTTTTGGTATCCTTCTGTATAAAATAAATTTTCGAAAAATAATAGCTGACTCTGAGTTTGTGGATACGATACGAATGAGTCTTGGTGATGTGGTGTTACAAGGTGGCTATCAGGGTAAAACTACAATATGGGCTAATAACGCTGTTGTGTCGAGGCAAATATCCCTGGGCAATAATAAAACACTGGAACTTCAAATTTCCAGGAATAAAAATATTTTTTCTTTTGATTTAACCATCCCCGTTATGGTATTGATTAGCGGTTTCTTGTTAACCTTGTTTATATGGCATGTTATCAGTGCGCATATTGAGCATAATGCATTGCTGGCCGAGCAAAAAAGAATAATTGAAGATGAAGTGAATGAAAAAACAAAAGAATTATCATCGGCATATAAGCAGCAGCTTGCACTAACTGAGGAGCTGGAAGCATTCAGTTATTCTGTCTCACATGATCTGCGCGCCCCCTTGCGCGCGCTCGATGGTTTTTCAAGAGCACTTGAAGATGATTATAGCCAATATTTTGATGCTACAGCTAAAGATTATCTGGAGCGCATTTGTAAGGCTAGCCAGCGTATGGAGACGTTGATTGATGCGTTGCTGTCACTTTCAAGGATTACGCGAAAAGGCTTGCTTCTTGAGCATTTCTCAATTTCAGATATGGCCAGAATGATAGTGTCTAACCTGCAAGGAGAATTTCCACAACGGGACGTTGATGTCGTCATTGATGATACATTGGAGATCACAGCAGATAAAAGTTTAATGTATATTGTGCTTAATAATTTAATCAGGAATGCATGGAAATACACGCGGAATGAAGATAAAGCCCACATTGAAATAGGTATGGAAATAAAGGCAGGTGACAAGGTCTTTTTTGTAAAAGATAACGGGGTGGGCTTTGAAATGGCTTATTCTGAACGCTTGTTTGGTTCTTTTCAGCGTTTACATCATCAACGGGATTTTGAAGGGGATGGTATTGGTTTAGCCACGGCAAAAAGAATTATAGTGAGGCACAATGGTAAAATTTGGGCTCAAGCTGAAGTGAATAAAGGGGCAAATTTTTATTTTACACTGCCACCGTTAAGTACTGATTTTAAAGGCCCGTCTTTATTGTAGTGATTTCTGGATTCGATACAGCGCAATCTCGCCTAATAAATTGGGCAAGAAAGCATTAAAAGTACGGCTTCTGTGTTGCCGGTCTACAATACTGCGCTGCAATATTCTGAAATCTTTTTCTGCGCACAGTGCTTCAAAGTCATTGAGTGTGCAGAGGTGAATATTAGGGGTGTTATACCAGGTATTGGGTAATGCTTTGGTCACCGGCATATGCCCCAGCATAATGTTAAGTCGGCTGCGCCAGTGGCCAAAGTTTGGAAAAGTGACAATACCTTCACGCCCCACTCGCAGCATTTCTTTTAAAATTTCATCGGTATTACGCAGTGCCTGGATTGTTTGGGTCATAATGACGTAGTCAAAGGAATTGTCTTCAAACCCGGTTAGACCTTGTTCGATATCGGCCTGAATAACATTAATATTATTCTGAATCGAAGCGACAATATTACTTTGTTCGATTTCAATGCCGTAACCGGTTACCTGATAGTTTTCCTGTAGATAAGATAGCAGTTCACCATTACCGCAACCTAAATCCAGTACCCGGCTGCCGGGTTTAATCCAGCTTGCGATAGTACGTAACTCAGCGCGTATAGACTTCATTTGGCTGAATCCTCTACATGCTGCATATAACTGTATAAAATATCCTGATAATCTTTATTAGGGATAAGGAAAGCATCGTGTCCCTGGTTGGCTGTAATTTCAGAATAGGTAACAGATTTATTGGTATCCAGTAAGGCTTTTACTATTTCGCGCGAGCGTTCTGGAGCAAAACGCCAGTCGGATGTAAAGGCGATAACCAGAAAACGTGCGCTGGTCTTACTCAGTGCAGCGGCTAAGTCATCATTGTGATCTTTTGCCGGGTCAAAATAGTCCAGAGCCTTAGTCATTAGCAAGTAAGTGTTGGCATCAAACTTGTCAACAAACGACTCACCCTGGTAACGTAAATAACTTTCGACCTGAAACTCGGTATCAAAGTTAAAATTAATTTTGCCTTCGCGCAGCTCGCGGCCAAATTTTGCGCGCATCGACTCATCGGATAAGTAAGTAATATGCCCAAGCATGCGTGCCAGTTTAATTCCACGGCGAGGAATAACATTGTGTTCGTAGTAGTGGCCGTCATGAAAGTCGGGGTCGGAGCTAATGGCCTGACGAGCGACTTCATTAAAGCCAATGTTTTGTGCCGATAACTTTGGTGCGGCAGCGATTACTATCGCATGTGCAATGCGTTCAGGGTAATCAATCGCCCATTGCAATGCCTGCATTCCACCTAAACTGCCACCAATAACAGCAGCAAACTTTTTAATGCCGAGCTCGTCTGCCAGTAAAGCCTGGCTGTAAACCCAGTCTTTCACCGTTACAATAGGAAAGTCGCGACCATACGGTTTATTTGTTTTAGGGTTGGGGCTCATCGGGCCGGTTGAACCCTTGCAGCCACCTAAATTGTTTGGACAGATGATAAAAAATTTATTGGTGTCAAAGGGTTTGCCGGGGCCAATATAGGCATCCCACCAGCCGGGTTTTTTGTCATCCACCGAATTATAGCCGGCGACATGCTGGTCACCACTGAGTGCATGGCAAACAAGAATGGCATTGGACTTTTTTGTATTTAACTCACCATAAGTTTCATAAATAAGATCAAATTCAGGCAGGCTTATTCCGCACTCTAATTTTATTGCCTGTGCGAAATGATGTGTTTGTGGACTCACGATGCCAACAGAATCATTCGCTATTGTTGTTTGTTCTGAGGTGGGCACTGAATTGGGCATGAAATAATCTTGTGTTGTTATTGTTTAATTGAGTCATCAGTCTAATAAGCTTGAGATCCCGATGCAAGTTTCCAGTTGAGTACGTTGCAAAATAGTCCATTTTAACGGTGTTTTTCTTAAGGTTTTTATTGGCAAGCCGCTATAAGCTTATATTAAAGAAAAAGGGCGCTAACATGGCGACAATATTGGCAGTAGATGACTCAAAAGTAATGCGTGACATGATGCGGGTGGTGCTGGAAAAAAATGGTCATGAGGTCGAGACAGCCGAAGATGGCTTGCATGCACTGGAAATTGCCGAACAGCGCTGTTTCGATGTTGTTTTTTCTGATATTAATATGCCGAAAATGAGCGGTATTGCTCTGGTTGCTAAATTAAGAGAATTACCGGGCTATGAGCATATTCCCATTTTAATGGTAACAACGGAAAATGCAGATTATCGCAAGAAGAAGGCAAAGGTAAATGGTGCAACGGGCTGGCTTGAAAAACCCATTTCTGAAGCCCGCTTGCTTAAAGCGCTTGCAAAGGTACTGGGTTAGGAAGGTGCGGGGTTAGTTTTTTTAAAGGCTAGCTTTAAGCCACTTGTGCATCTGATTTGTGGTTTTCAATAAACCATTCTAACGGTTTATTGAGTGTTTCCATTAGTTTATTCAAGTCCTGCAACTGGCTTTGCAGTATTTCTGCTGTTTTACCTAATTCAGTCATACGCGATTGTAAGGTATCACGTGATTCATTAATTTTACGCAAGCTTTCAAGGCGTTTTTCCATCTGATCTTTATGCTCTTTAATGCGGGTAACCAAAGGCAACATCGCAGCCTTGCTCCAGGAATTGGCTTCCTGGTGCGCCTGATAAAGTGTATTACGTGCATGTGATACCATCGAGATAAAGAATTTTTTCACTACAAACGCCTGTTCGGTCATGGTCATGACCGGGCTATTGCGATAAGCCTCGGCTTCAAAGTATAAACGTTCCAGATCACGTTTGTATTTTACAATACTGAATAACCGGGGTTTGGTTTCTGTTAAACCATGTTCTTTATTAAATTGTCGGTAAATTGTTTGTACCAGTCGATTTACATTTTCAACGTGTTTATTGGCAGTGTCCATAGTGCCGTTAATGATGTCAAAAAACTCTTTCATACTTTTCTTCAACTTCATTGTTGACCAGGCACCGGTCATGTTCTTGCGTGTTTCGGCCATCAGTTTATCGAGGGCATTAATGCTGAGTGTGCTTAATAACTGGGAATGATGGTCGTTAAACATTTTTTTGTTGGCCTGGAAACTTTCAACTGACTTATGGTAAACGGTTTGTTCCTGACGGGTTTTTTTCATTAAGTGAATAATCACATCTTCATTTTTACCACTTAGGCTGTTTAATTCCTTGAGCTGGTTATTCGCTTCGGCCAGCCGGGAAGCAATCATACTTTGCGCTTCTTTTGCCATACTGCCAATTTCACCGACAATGTTTTCGCGCACAATGTTTTGTTTCGACGGCAGGATGTCTTTCGATAAAATAGATTCTAGTGCAAGGATATTACTGCGTTTAATTAAATCAACATCATGGCGAATTTTGGCGAGTAACCCTTTTTGTGCGGAAACCGGGTAAACACTGGTGCTTTCAATGTTTAACATTCTTGCGGTGGTAGTGCACTGGGTGGTAATGCTTTTGTTTATCCCAGCTTCGTCTTTGAGTTCATCCCATAAGGTATCAATTTTATTGAGTACCACAATACGCCCGCTTCTTGCTTCACCACCGAGTGGTTCAACATAGTGCTTCCACATTTCCATATCGGATCGGGTAACACCGGTATCGGCAGCCAGTACAAAAACAACCGCTTGCGCACTGGGCAGCATATTCAGGGTGAGCTCCGGTTCGGTGCCCATGGCATTTAAACCTGGTGTATCTAAAATGGTTAAGCCTTCTTTTAAAAGCGGGTGCGGGAAACTGATGATTGCGTGTCGCCACATGGGAATTTCAACTTTACCATCGGATCCCACATGTGCGCTGTCTTCAGGGGAGTGCAGTGCGAGTCTAATGGCTTCTTCGGGGCTGACTTTTTTTGTGCGAACAATTTCCTGAAACGTTTCTGACATGGCTTCGGATGAATTAGTGTCTAAATCCATATGCGTCCAGTTAACGGGATCTTTCTTTAAGTCGTTGATACTGGCTTCGTCGAGCCGAGTTTCAATGGGCAATAAGCGAATGTAATTTTTATGTGTCGTGTTGTCATAAAATAATTCAGTTGGACACATGGTGGTGCGGCCGGCTTCCGAAGGCAGTAAGCGCCGGTCATATTCAGAGAAGAAGATGGCATTGATTAGTTCAGTTTTTCCGCGTGCAAATTCCGCAACAAAGGCAATGGTCAGGTGGTCACTTTTTAAAGTCTGGATAAGCTCATAAATGCGCAGTTCAACGTCACTGCTGCTCATTTTGTTGATTTCTAACCACTTCTGGAAGCTCTCAATGGAAGCCACGAGCTCTGTTTTCCAACGGCCATAGGCCTGCATTTGGTCTGTAAAACGTTCAGTTGCCATCTGTATTGCTCAATAATAAATTTTGATTAAATAAATATAGCCTTAAATATCAGTAAAGTACACGGTTTTATTGAACTAGCACATTAAAATGTGACAAAGGTTTTGTACTTGTTTACCGGCATAGTTATGTTAACGGCAAGGTTGCTTAAAATTTTAGCTAAACTTTAGCCGGTTTGTTGCCTGTTCGGTGGAAATAGAAGCGTATTTGCCGGGTGAGTGGCTGTGGTGTGTTTAAAGCTGGCCGTTTTGCCTTTAAATAAGTATGGAGTTTAATAAACCATTGTTTCTAAAGCTAAAAAAGGTATTTCGCATTAGGAAACGCAAGGTTTTTAAAGAGGTAAACCAGGTAATCGGCAAAGGCCAGCTTGATGAAAGTGAGCGCCAGTAAGGCAAACAGTGGTGACAAATCCATACCGGACATGGGTGGGAGCAGGCGACGAATGGGTTGCATAATCGGGTTGGTGAGTTGGCTCAGAAGCCCGATAACGGGGTTGTAACTGGTTGGATTAATCCAGCTCACAATGACCAGAATTAAAATGCCAAAAATATAAATATTAATCCACAGGCTGAGTAACGAGGCCAATGCCCAGGGGATAAGGCCGGGAAAGCTCGGCATGGGTTGGCTGGGGAGTAGCCCAATAATCAGAAATTCAATATTTTGTAATAAAATGAGTAACACAATGGCCGCAAAATCAATACCACGATAGCTGGGGATAAAGCGGCGTAACGGCATTAATGGTGGATTGGTGATTTTGTAAATAAACTGTGAAATGGGGTTACTAAAGTCCGCATGCACCCATTGAAATAAAAAGCGTAGCATAACGGCCAGAATATAGGCACCAAATAAGGCGCTGATTAAAAAGCTACTGGCGTTTCCTAAATGTGAGCCCATTTGTTTTTCCTACAATTTGTTTATTTTTGATCAAGTTCAACCGCAAGTTGTTTAGAGCGATCATACGCAGCTTGCATGGCTTTACCAAATATTTCTATTAACTGGTTATCGACCAGCGTATTTATAGCTTGTTCTGTGGTGCCGCCGGGTGAGGTCACGCGTTGCCGTAATGTGGCGGGTGAGTCACTGCTTTGTGAGGCCAGCGTGGCCGCGCCCAGGGCAGTTTGCAATGTTAGCTGCTTTGCGGTTTCGGCGTTTAAGCCCAGTTTTTCAGCTGCAGATTGCATGGCTTCCATCACCAGAAAAAAATAGGCCGGGCCGCTGCCAGACAGGGCCGTTACTGAATCTAGTGAGTCCTCACTATCAACCCACAGTGCAATACCAGTGGCTTGCATAATAATATCGGCATACTCTTTTTGTTGCGTTGAAACGTGCCTATTGGCGTAAAGTCCGCTTGCACCGCATTGCACTAACGCGGGCGTGTTAGGCATGGCACGGATAATCGCCACATCGCTGTCGAGCCATTTTGCCAGTGAGTTAATTTTTAACCCGGCGGCAATGGACAAAAACGCCGCCTGAGTCTTGCTGGCATCGAGCTCGCCGAGAACCGATTGCATTACTTGTGGTTTAACCGCCAGTACCACCACATCACATTGTTCGATAAGTTGCTGGTTGGATGTGGCAGCGATAATGCCAAAGTCACTGGCTAATTGCGTTAATGTGTCGGCTGATTGATCATAAACCTGAATATGAATGCTGGCGCTGGTGTCGGCTGCAAGCCCACCAATAATACTGCGCGCCATATTGCCGCCGCCAATAAAGCCGATTGAAAAAGAAGCCTTTATTGCTGTTGAATGTGTTTTTGGCATACTGTATACCCTAATGGATAAGTCCTTCATTTGCCAAGCTTTTTATTTATTTCGAGGCCCAAAAATAGCCGTGCCCACTCTTACCATGGTGGCGCCTTCGGCAATGGCTGCATCTAAGTCATTACTCATACCCATCGACAAAGTATCGAGGGTGCGTGTTGCTGGTAATTTCTCGAATAATTGGCGTAATGCTGCAAAGGCTGCGTGTTGCTGTTGTGTATTTGATGCCGCGGGTGGGATTGCCATTAATCCATGCAATTCAAGTTGGGGTAACAGGTTAATGGCGGTTGCCAGAGGGGTTAATTCTTCTGCACTGACCCCGGCTTTTTGAGCTTCGTTGCCAATATTAACCTGAATACAGATTTTTAAGGGCGGTAAATGCGTCGGCCGCTGCTCACTGAGTCGCTCGGCTATTTTTAAGCGATCAACGCTGTGTACCCACTGGAAATGTTCAGCAATGGCGCGGGTTTTGTTGGACTGAATTGGTCCTATATAATGCCATTCCAGATTAAAACCGGCTTTGCTCAGGCTTTTAATTTTTGGCAATGCATCCTGTAAATAATTTTCCCCGAAGCGGGTCTGGCCTGCTTCGGCAACGGCTTTCACCGCTTCCACCGTTTGAGTTTTACTTACCGCAAGTAATAGAACATCAGCAGGATTACGTTGGCAGGATTTTGCTGCATCTGTGATCTGAGTCTGTACGGTTTTAAGGCGTTGCGCTAATGTAGTCATTATTTGAAACAGTCCTTAATAAATAAGAACTTAACTTGCCCTTTATTGGGTGACAATGTAGTTTAGAAAATGTGCTGCTGGCCGATAATGAATTGTCAGCTAGACTATTATATATAAACTGTTCCCTTAAAGGTAACGGGTATATATAAACAGTCCCCTTAAAGGTAACGGGAAAAAACAAAAACATTATGGATATTACAGAATTACTCGCTTTTGGCGTTAAAAACGGTGCATCCGATTTACACTTATCCGCAGGTTTGCCGCCGATGATTCGTGTCGATGGTGACATTAAACGTATTAATGTGCCACCGCTTGAGCATAAAGTAGTGCATTCGCTGGTTTATGACATTATGAATGATAAACAGCGCAAAGATTATGAAGAATTTTTAGAAACCGATTTTTCATTTGAAATCCCGGATCTTGCGCGGTTTCGGGTCAATGCCTTTAACATTAACAAAGGGGCTGCAGCCGTTTTTAGAACCATTCCATCTAAAGTACTTTCGATGGAAGAATTGGGTTGCCCTGGCATTTTTAGAGATATATCCGATGCCCCGCGTGGTGTAGTGCTGGTGACCGGGCCAACCGGTTCAGGTAAGTCGACCACTTTAGCCGCGATGGTGGATTATAAAAATGAAAAGGAACATGGGCATATATTAACGATTGAAGACCCCATCGAATTTGTTCACGAAAGTAAAAAATGTTTAGTGAACCAGCGTGAAGTACATTTGCATACGCATGGTTTTAACGAAGCATTACGTTCTGCTTTACGGGAAGATCCGGATATTATTCTGGTAGGTGAATTGCGGGATTTAGAAACCATTCGTCTGGCGCTGACGGCAGCTGAAACGGGCCATTTAGTATTCGGTACCTTGCACACCAGTTCAGCCGCCAAAACCATTGACCGTATCATTGATGTATTTCCCGCCGCAGAAAAAGATATGGTGCGTTCGATGTTATCGGAATCTTTGCGCGCGGTAATATCGCAAACACTGATGAAGAAGATTGGTGGTGGCCGGGTGGCGGCACATGAAATTATGATTGGTACACCGGCAATACGAAATCTGATCCGTGAAGATAAAGTCGCGCAAATGTATTCGGCTATTCAAACCGGTAACCAGGTGGGTATGGTTACATTGGATCAGACCTTGCAGGACCTGGTTGCGCGGGGTATTGTCAGTAAGCAAGAGGCACGAATGCGGGCCATGAACAAAGCCGACTTCGAATAGGGACGAATAACGAGAAGCTCGATTGCGGCGTTATAAACTTTCTCGAAATGCTCACTTACGATTGTAAGCTCCGCGTTCTCCAAAGTTTATGCCTTGCACTCAAGCTTCTCGTTATCCGTGATAGTAGTGGGTTAACTTACAGAAATTTTAAGGTTATGTGATGGATTTTGAATCGTTACTAAAATTAATGGTACACAAGAACGCGTCGGATTTGTTTATTACAGCCGGGGTTGCGCCGAGCCTGAAAGTCAATGGTAAGTTAGCGCCGGTTACACAAGGAACGTTAACGCCGTCGCAATCGCGTGAAATTGTTTTAAGTGTTATGACGCCCGCACAGCGCGAAGAATTTGAGCGTACCAGTGAATGTAATTTTGCGATATCAGCATCGGGCATTGGACGGTTTCGTGTCAGTGCTTTTGTGCAACGTAACCATGCCGGTATGGTGTTGCGTAAGATTGAAACAACCATCCCGACGATTGAAGAATTAGGCTTGCCTGAAATACTTCGTGATTTGGCCATGACCAAGCGGGGGCTGGTGTTATTTGTGGGGGCCACTGGCTCAGGTAAATCAACATCCTTAGCGTCGATGATTGGTTTTAGAAACAAAAACAGTACGGGTCATATTATTAGTATCGAAGATCCCATCGAATACATCCACCACCATGAAGGTTGTATTATTACCCAACGTGAAGTGGGGCTGGATACTGAAAGTTTTCAAACCGCATTAAAAAATACCTTGCGGCAAGCGCCCGATGTTATTCTTATTGGTGAAATAAGAACAAGAGAAACAATGGACCATGCGATAGCCTTTGCAGAAACAGGTCACCTTTGTTTAGCCACCTTGCACGCGAATAACGCAAATCAGGCCATGGACAGAATCATTAACTTTTTCCCTGAAGACCGACGTAACCAGTTATTGTTAGACTTGTCGTTAAATATGAAAGCCGTTGTGGCGCAGCAACTTATTCCAAAACCGGACGGTTCAGGTCGGGTTTTGTGTGCCGAGATTTTAATTAATACACCGTTAATGGCCGATATTATTCGCAAAGGTGAAATTCATGAAATGAAAAGCCTGATGTCACGCTCCAGACAAAATGGCATGCTCACGTTCGATCAGGCTTTATATGATTTATATAAAGAAGGTGAAATTACCTATGAAGATGCCATTAACCATGCCGACTCAGCGAATGAGTTGAGGTTAATGATTAAACTGGGTGACTCGCAGGGTGATGTGAACGCTATTTCTGCCGCACTGGATGGGGTAACAATAGAGGAAACCAATTAATGTTATGAGAGTAATATGTGAAAATAAAAAAGGGGCAATTTGCCCCTTTTTTATTGTTCTCATTAAATTAAGCTCAAAATATGTAAACGATACTCATTTTATTTTTAGAAAGTCAGCAGCGATTAGTTTGCAATAATGCTGGTATGCAAAACACCAATTTCTTTACCATTACTAACAACCGGTATTGAAAGTTGAATACTGCTTAATTGTGTTGTTGGGTCGGCTTTAGGTTTTTTTGAGTTCCATACTTTTCCGCGAATGGCTTTAGCAAAGGCCGGGCGTTTTGCGATATTAAAGATAGCCGGTTTTTTACTGCCAGCAACGAGGTTACCTGTTTTATCACGTAAAAATAGTTTACCGAGCGTTTTATCCTGCTCCCATGCAAATAGTTTTTTACCGGCAGAGCTGGTTAAAAAAGGTTTAACTTTCGCATCGGTTGCAGAAAGTTTATTCCATGTTTTATTATTCATTTTTAATTTACGGCTATTTGCCTGCATAACGGCTTTAATAATAACCGGATCTTTTGCCCATTCAGCAAGTTTAGTTTTGTAAATATCGAGCTTTACCTGCAATTCAGGGGGGAGTTCGCTTGCTTGTGAGTAAGAAAAGCTAAACAGAGCAATAAGTACAGCAGTAACAAGTTTAATACGAAGAAGTTGTAATGTGTGTGTCATTAATTTTATTCCTTTAGGTTAGATGTTCGTCCATATATTTTGAGCTGCGAGATTATAGCGTTAGGACTAATAAAACTATGAAGTGGTTGGCATTATAAATTTTGAGCGAATAGTTTGTGACGGGTTTCAATATAATTTTATTACTATAGAGCCGGTAATGAGATTGCAGTGCTTATTTATAAATACCGGGTAATAATTGTGCCGGAATATTGACTCTAGTGTTAACCCCAGTCGTAACGACTTAGTGGTATTTTGTGTGCAGGTACATAAAGTTGCTTAAGTTTGGACTTATATTCGGTGAAAAATGGCGAGTTAAGTCTGTAAGTACTATATTCAGTTAGTGGTGAACCGGGTAGCTATAGATATTGTCAAATTAGTTCTAATGCTAATTTAACCACCGGCGCTAAAATAATATCAAGGAACAGGTGAAATATGAAACTCGCAATGATCGGTTTGGGAAAGATGGGTGCAAATATGGTGCGCCGATTAGTGGGCGATGGACATGAGCTTATTGTGTTCAATCGGTCGCCAGATACGGCAATAAAATTATCAAAAGAGCTTGATAATGTTATTCCCGTTAGTCATCTTGAGGAACTGATTAAAGCACTCGCGCCACCGCGTATTATCTGGTTAATGGTGCCCCATCAGGTTGTGGATCAAAGTATTGCAGATTTATTAAGCGCGGGGATGTCTAAAGGCGATGTTCTGATTGATGGGGGCAACTCAAATTTTAATTTAAGCCAGCGGCGTGCAGCCGAGCTTCAACAATCAGGTATTCATTTTGTGGACTCCGGTACATCCGGTGGTGTTTGGGGTTTGGAAAATGGTTATAGCATTATGGTGGGTGGCAGCGATGAGGCCGTCGCCATCATTCGTCCAATACTGGAATCATTGGCACCTGCGAAAGACAAAGGTTGGGGGCATGTGGGGCCGGCCGGTGCAGGGCACTATGTGAAAATGGTTCATAATGGGATTGAATATGGAATGATGCAGGCGTTCGCTGAAGGTTTTGAGCTTCTTGAAGCCAAGGATGAGATGAATCTGGATTTACAGCAGATTTCTGAAATTTGGCAGCATGGCAGTGTGGTGCGATCCTGGTTGCTCGATTTAATGGCCGATGCTTTTTCCAGTGATAAAAATTTATCGTCACTCAGTGATTACGTTGACGATTCCGGTGAAGGACGTTGGGTGGTACAAGACTCAATTAACCTGGCCGTACCCACCCCCGTATTAACGCTAGCCTTACAAATGCGCTTTCGCAGCCGTCAGGATAATTCTTTTGCTGGCAAGGTACTAAATGCAATGCGAGCCGGTTTTGGTGGGCATAGCATTCGCCCGGTTGAGTAATCTCTAAAGAGGCAACGATGGAAGAAGCGTTAACAACTCAATGTTTAGGCGAGCCAACTGAGCCAACCAATATTGTTATTTTTGGTGCCGGTGGCGACTTAACCAAACGTAAACTGATACCAGCCCTGGTTAAAATGTTGCGCTGTGGTTTGTTACACCCTGAGAGTAAAATTATTGGTGTGTTAAAAGGTCGGACTAACGAAGTCTGGCTAAACAGTTTGCGTCAGGGTTTGGCCGATTATTCTGCTGATACTGAAATGAATGATCAGCAATGGGCAGAATTTTCTTTCCGTTTAAAAATGATTGACGGTGATTTACAGGATGAACAAACCTACACTGACTTAGCGACCTCACTTGAATTATTGGATGGGCATATCAACGCCATGTTTTACTGTGCTGTGCCACCTGATTGGTATACCACCGTTGCAGCAGGTTTGCATAAACATGGGTTGGACAATGAAAGCAATGGTTTCCGGCGGGTGGTTATTGAAAAACCCTTTGGTATGGATTTAGATAGCGCCCGTCAGTTAAACCATGACTTGCAAGCATTATTAAATGAATCCCAGATATACCGTATTGACCACTATCTGGGTAAAGAAAGTGTGCAGAACCTGTTAGTTTACCGCTTTGCTAATAGTATTCTGGAACCCTTATGGAATCGAAATTTTATTGATCATATTCAAATCTCGGCGGCTGAAGAGATTGGCATAGAATACCGTGCCAATTACTATGAAAAGTCGGGCGCATTACGCGACATGATCCAAAGCCATTTAATGCAGGTGATGACGCTGGTGGCGATGGAACCGCCGGTTGAATTTACTGCCGATGCCGTGCGTGACGAAAAAATAAAAGTGCTCCGTGCCGTTCGCCATTTAGAGCCTGAACAGGTTAAGCTGCAAACAGTTGCAGCACAATACAGCTCAGGGGACAGTGATAACGAAAAGGTCACTGCGTATGTGGCAGAAGAAGGTGTGTCCCCCGACTCTGTAACTGAAACATTTTCCGGGGTACGGTTTTACATAGACAACTGGCGCTGGCAAGGTGTTCCTTTTATTCTCTGGACTGGCAAACGCTTACCTAAACGTGTTTCTGAAATTGTTATCCGGTTTCGTAAGCTGCCGTTTAACCTGTTTGACACGCATGCCACACCCCCCATTGCTAATTCACTGGTTTTTCGTTTACACCCGGATGAAGGTATTTTTTTACGGATGAATGCAAAAATGCCGGGGTTAACCACCGATACACAGCGAATGGTGATGCGTGCGCCTTATTCTGAAGATGGTATGGATGTTTCTGATGCCTATGAAGTATTAATACATGATGTGTTAATGGGCGATGCAACTTTATTTTCACGTGCCGATGAAGTTGAAGAGTCCTGGTCCATTATTGAGCCTATATTAAATGGCTGGAAAGATCGTTTATCTGTTGAGCGTTATCGTTCAGGGACATGGGATATTCCTGGAATGGATGCGTTGTTTGCTGACTGTGTCGGTGGTTGGCATAAGCCAGGTTAACTAAAGTGCATAAATGGTTTGTATATAAAGAGTTAGAGCAGGCTGCAAAAGCAGCAGCTGAGTTTATTGCGGATAAAATTGAAGCGAGTATCCAGCAAAAAAATATTTGCCGCGTCGTATTACCCGGTGGTAACACACCAATATACTGTTTAACTTATCTTGCGGAAAAAAAATTGCCCTGGGAAAAAGTACATTGGTATCTGGGTGATGAACGGTGTTTTCCGGCAGGACACGCTGAACGTAACGATGTGATGCTGGATAAATATTTATGGTCAAAAATAACAGACACGCATATTTACCGAATGCCAACTGAAAAGGGAGTCGAAGAGGCCGCTGCGGCGTATCGTGATGTGATTGCCGGGTTTGATTGTTTTGACCTTGCCTTTCTGGGGATTGGTGAAGATGGGCATACGGCAAGTTTATTTCCCGGTAATGATGCTTTGGGCGATACACGTTCGGTTATTCCTATTTACCATGCACCTAAGCCACCAGGTGAACGGGTATCACTGAGCATGGAAACCTTAAAACGAACATTAAACCGTGTGGTATTGGCAGGCGGAAAGGAAAAGGCGTCGATAATTGCCCGCATTAAGGCCGGTGAGCCGCTACCGATAAATTGTCTGGGTGATATTTACTGGTTCGTTGATGAAGGAGTGGTTGCTTCGAGTATTTGAAATGAATTTCTGGATTAACTGAATTTGTGCACTATATTTACATTATCGTAGTGTCAGTGTTTTTCTATTAAAAAATTATTTTTGTGTGCAAAAGGAGGTTTATTATGAATATGCAGGAAATACGCGGTAGGGCAAAAGACTTTGGCATTAAAACATCACACCTGAGCAAGCTTAAATTAATTCAGGAGATCCAGCTTTCTGAAGGAAATTTTAATTGTTTTGCATCGGCAACGGAAGGCGAATGTGATCAGATGAATTGTTCATGGCGTGACGATTGTTTTGCCGCTGCGAAAAAGTTACACAGCTAGCATATTACACTGTCTTTATTGCTTGTTGATACAAGCGAATATAATGCTCCGCACTGGTTTGCCATGAAAAATCGCCACGCATGGCGTTGTGCTGCAGTTGACGCCATTGTTCTGGTTTTTTATACATCACGAGTGCCCGCTTAATGGCCGCTAACAGTGCGCTGGAATTTTTATTCTTCAAGACAAAACCATTGGCTGTTCCATAAGCAATGTTTTTCTGATTGGCATCATTAACGGTGTCGGCCAGTCCACCGACTGCTGTGACGATGGGCAAGGTGCCATAACGCAAGCTATATAACTGGTTAAGTCCGCAAGGTTCAAAGATTGATGGCATTAAATACATATCGCTGGCGGCTTCAATTCGGTGTGCCAGTGCTTCGTCATAACCAATGGTAACGTGCAGTTTATCGGGATGTTGGCTGGCCCAGTTGGACAGCTGTAGTTCATAATGCGATTCACCTGTGCCGAGAATAACGAATTGAACCGGTAGCGATAATATTTTCCCCAAAGAATCCAGAATAAATTCCAGACCTTTTTGCTCAACTAAACGGCTGACCATGCCGATTAATGGAATGCTGGCATTAACCTGTAATGATAGTTCCTGTTGTAAAGCTGTTTTATTCAGTGATTTTTTATTTAATGAATGCCGATTATATTTTTGCTTCAGGTAATGATCGGTTCCCGGATTCCAGTGTTTTTTATTGATGCCATTAAGTATCCCGCTAAGATCTTTTCTTCGATGCTTTAACAGGCCGCTTAGGCCATAACCGTATTCTGGTTGTAAAATTTCTTTAGCATAATTAGGGCTTACGGCTGTTATTTTATCAGCATAAGCCAACCCGCCTTTTATAAAGGATAACTGCTCATAAAATTCCAGACCATCGGGATGCCAGAGTTTTTTAGGTAACTTTAAATCTGTAAAAGTCTGTTTATTAAAAACACCCTGATAAGCAAGATTGTGAATCGTGAAAATGGTGGCGGGTCTTTTGGAGCTAAGGCTTAACAAGGCGGGCACAAGGCCTGACTGCCAGTCATTACAATGCACCACATCGGGGTACCAGCTTAGTGCCAGTTTGTTTAAGGCGATATCAACAGCGGCATAACACAGAACCGCAAAACGCAGCGCATTATCATCCCATTCACGACCATGATGATCGGTGTAAGGGCCACCCGGACGATTAAAGGCGACAGGACAATCCACCAGCAAGACAATAACATGGCTGCCGGGTAAGCAGCTTTCAATAATGTTAACGTCTTGATTGTAGTAGCGGGTTTTTGCCAGGATTTTTTTCTTTTTAATTTTCTTAAGGACTTCAGGATAAGCCGGTAATAATAATTTAACATCCTGTGACTGCTTTAATAAGGCGGCTGGTAAACTACCGGCAACATCAGCCAGTCCACCGGTTTTAATCAGTGGAAAGGCTTCGCTGCTAATATAAAGAATTTTACTCATGGTCTTTTTTTGAGTACCAGGCCTGCCAGTGGTGGCAAGGTTAATTCGAGAGAGGCCGACTGGTTCATCCATTTAATGTTTTCAGCTTGAATGCTGGAATGGCTGCCTGCGTTACTGCCTGAATAATAGTCTGAGTCAGAATTAAAAATAATGTCATACTCTGCCAGTTCCGGCACACCGATGCGGTAGGCTTCGCGGACAATGGGTGTAAAATTTAAGATAACAATAATAGACTCCTGCTCTGATTTTCTTAAGTAGGACAAAACAGATTGATCTGTATCATGGCAGTCGATCCATTCAAATCCACAATCGTCAAAATCATATTGGTACAGGGCAGTTTGTTGCTTGTATAAGCTGTTTAGATCGGACACTAGCTTTTTAACACCCGCATGGAGCGGGTATTGCAACACATACCAGTCCAGTTCTTTATCATGATCCCATTCTTCACCCTGGCCAAACTCACACCCCATAAACAAAAGTTTTTTCCCAGGGTAGGTGAACATATAGGTATAGAGCAGGCGTAAGTTTGCAAATTGTTGCCATTCGTCGCCGGGCATTTTGTATAACAGGGAACTTTTACCGTGCACCACTTCATCATGTGAAAAAGGTAGAATAAAGTTTTCAGTAAATAAATATAACAGACCAAAGGTTAACTGATCGTGGTGGTAATGACGATGTACTGGATCCTTTGACAAATAGATTAAACTGTCATGCATCCAGCCCATATTCCACTTCATACTAAAACCAAGTCCGCCGATATTGGTTGGTCGTGTTACCTGCGGCCATGCGGTGGATTCTTCTGCCATGATCAAAGTGCCGGGAAAGAGGGCATGTGTGGCGGTATTTAACTCGCGAAGAAATTCAATAGCTTCAATATTCTCGTTACCGCCATGGCGGTTAGGCAGCCAGTCACCTTGCTCTCGGGAATAATCCAGATAAAGCATTGAAGCTACAGCATCAACACGTAAGCCGTCAATGTGATATTCCTCTAGCCAGAATATAGCACTTGAGACAAGAAAATTTTTAACTTCGTTGCGGTCATAGTTATAAATTAACGTGCCCCAGTCACGGTGCTCGCCGCGGCGTGGATCTTCATGTTCATATAACGCACTGCCATCAAATTTTGCCAGGCCGTGTGCATCTTTTGGAAAATGCGCCGGCACCCAGTCGAGTAAAACACCAATATTATGTTGATGGCAGTAATCCACAAAATAGCGAAAATCCTTCGCGCTACCAAAACGGCTTGTTGCTGCAAAGTAGCCGGTGGTTTGATAACCCCAGGAAGCATCTAACGGGTGTTCGGTAATGGGCAGCAGTTCAATATGGGTAAAACCGGTTTCTTTTATATAATCGACCAGCCGATGAGCCAGCTCTCGATAATTCAGAAATTGGCCACTGTCATCACGTTGCCATGAACCAAGATGGCATTCGTAAATAGAAAGCGGTGCGTGCAACCAGTTATTTTGTTCTCTGGTGGTTAGCCACTTCTGATCTTGCCAGTTGAATGTAACAGTATCAAGAACAACAGAACCGGTGCGTGGGCGCAATTCCAGTTGCTGTGCATAAGGATCTGATTTGGAATGAATTTCTCCGGAAGAGCTGTGTCGGATTTCAAATTTATACAGTGCGCCGTTTTCTACTTCAGGAATAAAAAGCTCCCATACACCACTGGCTCCCCGTGAACGCATCGGGTGGCGGCGGCCATCCCAGTTATTAAAATCACCAATGACACTCACGCGTGAAGCATTAGGTGCCCAGGTGGCAAACAGCACGCCGCGAATGCCCTCAATCGTTTTAACATGCGCCCCAAGGATTTGGTAAATGTGCAGATGTTTGCCAGCGGAGAACAGGTTTAAATCATAATCTTCTATTTGTGGTTTAAAGCTGTAAGGGTCATGATAGGTGTTCACGTTATTTTTGCTGCTGGTGCAGGTGATCAGGTAATGTTCTTCAATTTGATCAAGCTGTTCCATGCAGGCAAAGAAGTCACTGTTAGTAAGACGCAATGTTGGAATATTTTTTTCACCAATATTTAATTGATCTGTATCAGGTGAATAGAAAAGAATATAGCTATCATGATGGGCTGTCTGGTTGCCTAAAACCTTAAACGGGTCGTGATGATTCGCCAGCGCGATCTTTTTGAGATCATCCTTGAGTGTCGTATAAATTAAGTTCGCTTTATCTGCTGCTGAACTATTGAATCGGGGCATAAACAGGCTATCCTTAAAAGACATTTATATTTTACATTAATAATAGTTGTTATGTATTGTATTTGTACAGCGTCAGGCAAGTTCTGTACACACTTTCATTGTTGTCATTTTATACACAAAAGCAGGTTTTATTCAGGCAGTTAAGGTTGAACTTAATTTTATGCCAGGCTACTAATATACATTGCTCCCATATGTGTGGGTAGTCAGGTTGCTGTCACCATAGTGTCATGGTTATTTAATATTATTGATAAGGAATTTCTTTTACCGGGTTATAAATCAATAAAGGCAAAAATACACGGATGAAAAAACAAAAGTCACCACGTTTTGTCAGTAACCTGACCCGTAATACTCTGGCATTAATTATGGCAGGTGGTCGGGGAGAGCGGTTAAAACATTTAACAAAATGGCGTGCGAAACCCGCCGTGCCATTTGGTGGGAAATTTCGAATCATTGATTTCCCGCTTTCAAACTGCATTAATTCGGGCATACGCCGAATTGGCGTTATAACTCAGTACAAGGCGCATTCCCTTATTTTGCATATACAGCGGGGGTGGGGGCATTTGCGTGGTGACTTTGGTGAATTTGTTGAGTTGCTACCAGCACAACAGCGCATTGAAGCTTCATGGTATGCCGGTACGGCCGATTCCATTTACCAGAATCTGGATATTATCCGTTCACATTCACCCGACTATGTCCTGATTCTTGCTGGGGACCATATCTATAAAATGGACTACGGTGCCATGCTTGCAAAGCACGTCGAAAGCAAGGCTGATGTTACGATTGGCTGTATTGAGGTGCACCGTGAGGAGGCCTCTGCACTTGGGGTAATGGGAGTTGGTAAAGATTTCCGCATTCATAGTTTTGCCGAAAAACCAGACCAGCCTGAAACCGTACCAGGCAGGCCGGATGAATCGTTGTGTTCAATGGGTATCTATATCTTTAATACCGAACTGTTGTTTGAGTTACTCATTCGCGATGCGGATACGCCTAACTCCAGTCATGATTTTGGTAAGGATATTATTCCTTATGTCATAAAAAAATACCGTGTTTTTGCTTACCCGTTTATTAATGCCAGTAGTGGCATACAGTCTTACTGGCGAGATGTGGGCACGGTAGATGCCTTTTGGGAAGCCAATCTGGAATTGATTGGCGTCACACCGGAGCTTAATTTGTATGATGATGAATGGCCCATCTGGACCAGCCAGGAACAATTGCCACCGGCTAAATTTATTTTTGATGATGATAAAAGGCGCGGTATGGCCATTGACTCAATGGTATCCGGTGGCTGTATTATTTCTGGCGCCAAGGTGCGCCATTCACTGCTTTTTTCGAATGTGACAGTCGATGATTATTCCAAGGTCGAAGCATCGGTGATTTTACCGGATGTAACCATTGGCAAACACTGCAAAATCTACCATGCGGTGATTGATAAGGGCTGTGAGATTCCGGATGGTACAATAATAGGGAAAAATGAAGAAGAGGATAAAAAACGCTTCCATGTTTCACCAAATGGTGTGGTGTTAGTGACCCCCGATATGCTTGGTCAGGCTATCCATCATGTCAGATAATAACACCTCGCCACTGAACCTGGTTATCTACTGGCACATGCACCAACCTGAATATCGAGACTTGCGCAATGGTGAATACCATTTACCCTGGACCTATCTGCATACAATTAAAGATTACGTGGACATGGCTGCGCATCTTGAAAATAATGCTCAAGCAAAAGCGGTTATTAATTTTGCACCGGTGTTGCTTGAACAAATTGATGACTACGCGCAGCAGCTTGATGGTTACTTGTACCATGGCAAAGCGCTAAGAGATTCTCTTTTGTCTGCGTTGGCTGATCCGGTTTTGTCTCTGGATCAGGAAAAACGGGTGCATATTATTAAAGCGTGTTTACGTGCAAACAAAGAACGCCTGATCGATCGTTTTGCTATTTTTAAAATATTGACTGAAATGGCTGAAGTTGCGTTACAGAATTCTGAGCGGCTAAGGTATTATTCACAACAGTTTTTTGCCGATATGCTGGTGTGGTATCACCTGGCATGGATGGCCGAAACTGTACGCATAACCGATCAACGTATTATTGCGTTAATGAATAAGGGGCAGTGCTTCAGTGTACGTGATCGTCATTTGATGATTGAGATTATTCATGAACTAATAAGCGGTGTTATTGGGCATTATAAAAAACTTGCCGAGACTGGCCAGATAGAACTATCCATGACACCGTACGCACACCCGATTATCCCACTACTCATTGATATTAAATCGGCTCAACAAGCGATACCTGATGCTGAATTACCGCTTGCTGATGAGTATCCGGATGGTTGGCAAAGAAGCCGCTGGCATATGCAAAAAGGCATTGAGACGTTTAAACATTTTTTTGGTATGGAGCCACAAGGTTGCTGGCCGTCAGAAGGCAGTATCAGCGCCGAAACCATTCATCTTATTTCTGAAATGGGTTTTAAATGGTTGGCCAGTGGTGAAACCGTGTTACGAAATTCATTACAAAAGTCAGACATTATTGTCGATAATTGTATTCATCAAGTCTACCAATACCGCGACACCTCTGCCTCTTGTTTTTTTCGAGACGATGGTTTGTCCGACTTAATTGGTTTTAAGTATTCAGACTGGCATGCCGATGATGCGGTGGCAAATCTTATTCATCATTTAGAAGCCATTTCTGAAAAATGCAGTGATAAGCCCGATGCGATTGTATCCATTATACTCGATGGAGAAAATGCCTGGGAGTATTATCCACAGAATGGTTATTATTTTTTAAGCGCTTTATATGAAAAGCTGTCTCAACATGACGGGATCAAGTTGACGACATACAGTGACTACCTTGCCACACATAAAACAACAAAACCGCTGAGTGAAATTGTAGCAGGCAGTTGGGTGTTTGGCACCTTGTCAACCTGGATAGGTGACAAAGATAAAAATCGTGCATGGGATATGCTGGTTGACGCGAAGAAAGTGTATGACCGGGTTATCAATGAAGGACGATTATCCGGCGAGGAATATGAACTTGCTAAAATACAACTGGCAACCTGTGAGAGCTCCGACTGGTTCTGGTGGTTTGGTGAATACAACTCAGCCGAATCCGTTGCGGCATTCGATGAGCAGTATCGTTTGCATTTAAGTAATCTATATCAACTATTAAACGTTGAGCCACCAGAATATCTGGCCAACGCATTTTCATTTGGTTCTGGCGACCCTATTATGGGGGGTGCAATGTTGCCTGGCCAGCAACTGTAAACAATGCTTTGCTATAACAATCACACTCAAATAAAGCGGCCCCGTGCCGCGGGTGTGTTATTGCATCCTACTTCACTGCCGGGCGCTTTAAGTAATGGCGACATTGGGCATGAAGCCTACCGGTTTATCGAGTTTCTTCATGCTTGCGGCTTTAAAGTGTGGCAAATGTTACCGCTAGGG
This sequence comes from Gammaproteobacteria bacterium, assembly GCA_024275115.1. GTDB lineage: Bacteria > Pseudomonadota > Gammaproteobacteria > UBA6429 > Thiohalophilaceae > SZUA-37. The sequence continues at coordinate 32,183 of JAJRZT010000064.1, read as the reverse complement.
CCAACGCATGAGGATAACTCACCTTATCAGTGTTTATCGTCGCATGCGGGTAATCCTTCTCTTATTAGTATTGACTGGCTGGCAGATAAAGGCTGGCTTGAAAGAGATGAAATTAAATTAAAAGAAACGGACGAAAATTATCGCTCTGCCTGTTTGCACTTTGCAGCAGACAGTTTTTATCAGCTAAAGGATGCATTCTGGGAAAAAAATATTGATGAGTTTTCCGAGGAACATGCCCATTGGTTGGTAGATTATTCATTATTTATGGCTTTTAAAAAGCGTTATAAAAATAATCCATGGTATGACTGGCCAGAACCGGTTCGACACCGAGATAATGATGCATTGAATGCTGCACGGCAGGATTTAGAGCCATCGATTAAACAGATTGTCTTTGAGCAATTTATTTTTTTTACTCAGTGGTATGAGATCCGTGATTATGCAAAACAACATGGTGTGGAACTCTTTGGTGACATGCCTATTTTTGTTGCGCGGGACAGCGCCGATGTTTGGGCGCAACGAGAAAATTTTTTAATTGATAGTGATGGTGAAATGGCCTTTGTTGCCGGTGTGCCGCCGGATGCATTTACCGACAAAGGGCAACGCTGGGGCAACCCGTTGTATGACTGGCAACAACTGGAATCAACCGGTTTTAGCTGGTGGAAAGCACGTTTTCATACACAGTTAAAACTTTTTGATTTAGTTCGTATTGATCATTTCCGGGGATTGCAAGCCTGCTGGAATATTCCGCAAGACGATGAAACGGCTATCAATGGAAACTGGGTAGAGGTGCCGGGGCGGGCATTGCTGAGTGAATTATTTGAAACGTTTCATACTCTACCACTGGTAGCAGAAGACCTGGGTGTCATTACGGAGCAGGTGACTAAACTTAGAAAAGATTTTAATTTACCGGGTATGAAAGTTTTACAATTTGCCTTTGATGCCAATAATAGTAATCCACATTTACCCCATAATCATGACAGTGCCGATGTTGTGTATACCGGAACACATGATAACGATACAACATTAGGTTGGGTAATGGATGAGCGAAATTATAATAAGGCTTACTTTGAAGAATACATTGATTTAAAAATTGAATCGGCCGAGCAGGCGAGCTGGTTAATGGTTCGTCTGGCAATGTAGTCGGTTTCTTTTTTGTGTGTGTTGCCAATGCAGGACGTGCTCATGTTGGGTTCTTCGTCACGCATGAATATCCCCGGGACGGTTACGGGCAACTGGCAATGGCGGTTTGAATGGCAACAGCTCAAACCGGAAATAAAAGAAAAGTTATCGCGTTTAATAACGTTGTACCAGAGGTAAAATTATGTCAAAGGATAAAACATTATGTAATGTGAAACTGCCTGCAATGGAAAGGTTGCCAAGAGATACTCAATCATTGGCTAATGATTTTGAACGCTACTTAACACGTCATTTAGGACGGTTTGTTGGTTGCGCACCTTTTTACCTGTATGAAGCCTTGTCGTTTACAATACGTGACCGCATTATGATGAACTGGCGTAAGACCTGGAAGAAACACGAACAAAAAGGTGTGCGAAAAGCCTATTACATGTCATTGGAATTTTTAATTGGTCGCTCATTAGGTAATCATATTCTTAATATCGGCCTGGACGTTAATACAAAAGCGGCAATGAACCAGTTCGCTTTGCAACTTGAAGAAGTTATTACAGAAGAACAGGACGCGGGTTTGGGTAATGGTGGTTTAGGTCGTCTGGCGGCCTGTTTTATGGACAGTTGTGCAACATTAAAGCTTCCCGTTATCGGTTATGGTATGCGCTATGAATACGGCATGTTCCGACAGGAAATTGAAAATGGTTATCAGGTCGAAGAGCCTGATCACTGGTTGCGTGACGGTAATCCCTGGGAGCTTGAGCGCCCGGAGTATACACAGTTAATCAAGTTTGGCGGGCATGTGGAAAAACATACCGAGCATGATGGTTGTACACGGAGTGTCTGGATAGATACATCGGATGTTCTGGCAATACCTTATGATGTTCCTGTGTCGGGATATAAAAATAAGACCGTTAACACTTTGCGCTTATGGAGCGCGAGTGCAACCAATGTTTTTAATCTGGATGATTTTAATGCCGGTAGTTATTCGGAAGCGGTCGAAGCAAAAAATGATGCTGAGCATATTACGATGGTACTTTATCCGAATGACAGCAGTGAAAACGGAAAAGAACTACGTTTAAAACAGCAATACTTTCTGGCCTCAGCCAGTTTGCAGGACGTTTTTAGAATGTGGAGTATGAATGAAGATAATGATTTTAGTCAGTTTGCAGAGCAAAATGTTTTCCAAATGAATGACACCCATCCGACGATTGCAGTGGCTGAGATAATGCGGCTGCTTATTGATGAAAAGCATATGTCATGGGATGCGGCCTGGAAAATTACAACTCAAACCATGGCCTACACAAATCATACTTTATTACCCGAAGCACTGGAAAAATGGCCGGTGGCATTATTTGAAAAATTACTACCCCGGTTATTACAAATTATATATGAAATCAATGCCCGCTTCCTTAAACTGGTTTCCAGAAAATGGCCGGGTGATACTGAAAAACAGATAAAAATGTCAATTATTGAAGAAGGCGATGTTAAATATGTACGCATGGCCTATCTTGCTATTGTTGGTAGTTTTTCAGTTAACGGTGTTGCTGCACTGCATTCTAAATTGCTGGTTGAAGGTTTGTTTAAGGATTTTTACGAATTATGGCCTGACAAATTTAATAATAAAACCAATGGTGTTACACCACGCCGATGGATGGCGTATGCTAACCCTGCGATGAGCGCGTTAATAACAGAAAAAATAGGTGATGAGTGGGTGCAGGATCTGGAGGAAATCAGCCAATTAAAAAAATATGTTGATGACAGTGCATTTTCAGAACGCTGGTTTGCAGTTAAAAAAGAAAATAAACAACGCCTGGCTAATTTAGTAAAAGAAAAATGCGCTGTTGATTTTGATGTTAATGCTTTATTTGATGTACAGGTTAAGCGTATACATGAGTACAAACGGCAGTTGCTCAATTTATTACATGTTATCCATTTATATGATTGTATTAAAAGAGGTGATATCGAAAACTGGACGAATCGTTGCGTGCTTCTTGGTGGTAAGGCTGCGCCGGGCTATCAACTGGCTAAACAAACAATAAAACTGGCAAATAATATTGCGGATGTCATTAATAATGATCCGCAGGTTGGCAATAAATTAAAGCTGGCTTTTATTCCCAATTACAGCGTTTCTAAAATGGAAGTTATTTGCCCAGGAACCGACTTGTCAGAGCAAGTATCAACGGCGGGCAAGGAAGCATCGGGTACGGGTAATATGAAATTTATGATGAATGGCGCCATCACCATTGGTACTTACGATGGTGCGAATATTGAAATACTCGATGCCGTGGGTGAAGAAAATTTTTTCCTGTTTGGTTTGAAAGCCAATGAAGTGGACAAGGCGCGTGAAAATTATAACCCACAACAGATTGTAAATAATGATGATGACTTAAAACGAGTGATGCACTTGCTATCGTGTGGGCATTTTAATTCATTTGAGTACGGCATCTTCGACGATATTATTGGCTCATTACTCAACCCACATGATCCGTGGTTAACTCTTGTCGATTTTCGATCTTATGTTGATGCGCAGGCGCTGGTTTCTCGTGCTTACCTTGACAGGGAAAGTTGGGTAAAAATGAGCATAGCCAATACCGCTTGCAGTGGTTATTTTTCTACGGATAGAACCATGCAGGAATATAACGATGATATCTGGAAACTGAAAAGCTCATTATAGAATGTCAGGTAATAACATCGGGTGCATCACGGTTAAAGCGCTGTTTTATATTTGAAATACTATTTGCAATTTTAATTAAGCCTGATAATGCTGTTTGTGTTTCTAAATCATGTTGTGCCGGGTCGCTTATATAGCGTTCAATATAAACACGTAATGTTGCACCTTCGGTTCCTGTTCCTGATAATCTGAAGACGATGCGAGAGTCGTTATCAAATAGAATTCGGAGCCCCTGATTTTCAGCTACGCTGCCATCAACAGGATCAATATAGCTAAAATCATCGCAAAGAACGATTTTATACCCAGTGTAATTATTGCCAATGAGTGAGGTTATTTGTGCTCTCAATTCTTTTATTAATTTATCTGCCTGCGCACTATCGAGTGCTTCATAGTCATGCCGTGTATAATAATGTCGGCCATAACGTAGCCAATGTGAACGCATAATGTTTTCAACCGATTGTTGTTTTATGGCAATCAGATTGAGCCAGAATAAAACCGCCCAGATACCGTCTTTTTCCCGTATATGATCTGAACCAGAGCCAAAACTTTCTTCACCACAGAGTGTAATGCGGTTGTCATCCAGCAGATTGCCAAAATATTTCCAACCGGTGGGCGTTTCATAACAATCAATCCCCATTGACTCGGCGACTTTGTCCACTGCCCTACTGGTAGGTAATGAGCGCGCGACACCGCGTACCCCTTGTTTGTAGCCGGGCAAAAGATGGGCATTGGCTGCCATTACGGCAAGACTGTCGCTAGGATTAACGAAAAAATTCTGGCCGATAATCATATTGCGATCACCGTCGCCGTCAGAGGCAGCACCAAAATCAGGTGCAGATGCACTTGCATTTAATCGGGAAACCAGCTCTGTGGCATGCGCCAGGTTTGGATCGGGATGTCCACCTGCAAAGTCTTCTAACGGTATGCCATTGATGACGGCTCCCACATTGGCACAAAGGCGCTTGCTGAATATTTCTTTTGCATACGGGCCCGTGACTGCATGCATGGCATCAAAACACATGCTGAGTCGGCCAGAGGTAAACAGTGATTTTATTTTTGGAAAATCAAATAGCTCTTCCATTAAGCCGGCATAGTCAGTAACCGAATTAATAACGGTAATTTTCATTGCCCCCATATAGCAGGTGTCCTGCTGTTCAAGATTAATATCTTTCGTTTCGGCAATTTTATATTCAGTAATATTTTGACTTATGTCATAAACAGCATCGGTAAAAGAAGTCGGCGCAGGGCCACCATTGGCGATATTAAACTTGATACCAAAATCACCATCAGGCCCACCGGGGTTATGGCTGGCAGACAGAATAATCCCACCTATGGCCTGATATTTTCGGATCAGGTGTGAAACCGCGGGTGTCGAGAGCAAGCCATTTTCTCCAACCATAATGTGCTTAACACCATTTGCTGCAGCCATTTTTAAAATAACCTGAATGGCATGACTATTGTAATAACGGCCATCACCACCAAGAATTAAAAGCCCATCTTTTAAGTTGCTCGCAACATTGAAAATAGCTTGAACAAAATTTTCCAGGTAATGTTGCTGTTGAAAGTGCGTTACTTTTTTACGTAACCCAGAAGTTCCCGGTTTCTGATCTGGGAAAGCTTTTGTTTTTATTGTATTTATTTTCATTTTATTAGATATCCTGCCAGTTCCTTAATATAACGCTATATAAGATGTGCCCGCTATTTTAATCTTTATTTTGGCAAAGGGTAAGTCTAAACAAGACTATATTGATTGTAATAACAGGGTATTGTAAATCCTCACTAATCAGCTAAATTAAGGTAATATCAATCGATACAATTTATAGAAAAACAGATAATTCAAAATAGACAACAAAGGGATGATTGCATAATGTCCAGCCTTACTGAGTCAGACGCATGGTTAGCACTTGCAGAACATTACCATGAGATTAAAGATATCCATATGCGTGAACTGTTCGAAAGCGATGCGGACAGATTTGATAACTATTCGCTTGAACTCAACGACATTCTTTATGACTATTCTAAAAATCGTATAAATGAGCAGACGGTTAAATTGCTGTTGCAACTGGCGAATGATGTTGATTTATCTGCCTGGATAGAAAAACTATTTAACGGTGAAGCCATTAACCATACTGAACATCGTGCAGTGTTGCATACTGCGTTACGCGAGCAGGGAAATAAGCCAATTATTATTAACGGCGAAGATATTCTCCCCGAGATAAAAGCGGAACGGCAACGAGTAAAGAAACTGGCAGAAAAAATAAGAACCCGGCAATGGCGCGGTGTAACGAATCAGGCAATTACGGACGTGGTTAATATCGGCATTGGTGGCTCGCACCTTGGGCCGATGATGGTAACCGAAGCATTATGGCCACATAGCTTGCATGATCTTAATGTACACTTTGTTTCCAATGTCGATGAGAACCATATTAATGACACCCTTGAAAATCTAAATCCTGAAACAACCCTTTTTATTATTGCATCAAAAACATTTACCACCCAGGACACGATGGTGAACGCTGAAACCGCTCGGCAGTGGTACATCAATAAATTAGGTAATGATAACGGAATTGAGCGTCACTTTACTGCGGTTACTTCGAATGTGAAACTGGCAAGGCAGTTTGGTGTTGCAGGGGACAATATTTTTAAAATGTGGGACTGGGTGGGTGGGCGTTACTCACTTTGGTCGGCTATCGGGCTTTCGATTGTCATTGCCATTGGCTCCGAACAATTTGATGAGCTACTTGATGGCGCGTATGAGGCAGACCAACATTTCAGGAGCACGCCGTTGGAAAAAAATATTCCAGTGATGATGGCTTTATTGGGTGTCTGGTATAACAATTTCTTTAATGCACAATCGATGGCTATTTTGCCTTATGACCAACATTTGCACCGTTTTCCTGCCTATTTGCAACAGGCGGATATGGAAAGTAACGGCAAATATGTTGATCGACAAGGGCAGGAAGTCGACTATACCACTGGCCCGGTTATTTTTGGTGAGATAGGCATTGCCGGGCAACATGCCTTTTTCCAGTTATTACATCAGGGTACCAAACTGGTACCGTCCGATATTCTGGCACCGGTTTATAATTTCCGTTGCATTGCGAGACACCATCGTGCATTAATGTCGAATGTCTTTGCGCAAACAGAAGCCTTAATGCGAGGTAAAACAGAGCAGGAAGCCTATGCCGAGTTAAAATCTGAAGGGCTTGATGACGAGCAAATTAAACAACGCCTGCCATATAAAGTATTCCCCGGTAATCGACCCACCAGTTCCTTATTATTTGATACGCTCGATCCAAAAACACTGGGCTCTATCATTGCATTGTATGAACATAAAATTTTTGTTCAGGGGATAATCTGGAATATAAACTCATTTGATCAATGGGGTGTTGAGTTAGGCAAGCAACTGGCAACCAATATTTTGAATGAGCTGAATGATACAGAACCAGTGTGTTCACATGACAGCTCAACCAATGGATTAATTAATTATTATAAGCGACGACGTGCAAGTGATAAAAAGTGATTTTCTATAAGGACTAACATGAACATTCTAGCCGGTGATATTGGCGGTACAAATACCCGTGTCATTTTTGCTGAAGTAAATGGAAATGACAGGCATATCATTGCCGAAAAAAAGTATAACAGTGTGGGTTTTACTGACTTTATTCAAGTGTTAGAGCTATTTATTGGTGAGCATAAAATCACAGCAGATATTCATGCTGGCTGTTTTGCCGTTGCTGGCCCCGTTAAGGCTGGCGTGTCGGCGGTTACTAATCTTCCCTGGGTCGTTAGTGAAGATGAGTTATGTGAATACTTTCAAATACCAAAGGTAAAGCTTGTCAACGACTTTATTGCAGTTGCCTATGGTATTGAAGAACTCAACGATATTGATACATTAACCCTTCAGCAAGGAGAGCTTAATAGTAAAACAAATCAACCTGACGCAGTTGTGATTGGCGCGGGTACGGGGTTGGGTGTTGCACACCGGGTTTGGGTAAAGGATCGCTATGAGGCTTTTTCAGCAGAGGTGGGGCATAGCGGTTTTGCACCGGCAAATGAACAGCAATGCCAACTGCTCCACTGGCTACAAAAGAAGCAGTCGCATGTAAGTTTGGAATTAGTTTTATCGGGTCGAGGACTGTTTACTATTTACAATTTTCTGTGTGAGCAGGGAGCCGCATCGGAATCAAAAGTTGTTATTGACGCAATGAAAAAAACGGAACCTGCACAGGTGATAACTGAATATGCGCTATCAGGTAGTGATAAACTATGCCAGAAAACACTGGCATGTTTTATAGATATATACGGCGCTGCTGCAGGTAATGCTGCCTTGTATTTTTATCCGGTCGGTGAGGTTTATATTGCCGGCGGTATTGGTGTAAAGATAAAAGAGCAATTACAGGGGCAGCGTTTTACCGACGCTTTTATAAATAAAGGTTTAATGTCGTCCAATATGGAAAAAATTAGAATTAAATTAATACTTCAGGAAAATATTGGGCTTTATGGTGCGTTAAAAATAGCGTTTAATTCTTAGAAAACCTGCGTAGCATCAAACACCGGCCCATCAACACAAACCCGCTTCATTGCCGTGCCCTGTTCGGTTTTAACTTCGACCACGCAACCAGCACAACCACCCACCGCACAGGCCATAAATTCTTCTAACGATACCTGACAGGGTAAGTTAAATTCGGCCGCAAGCTCGGCAACGGCTTTTAACATCGGGTGCGGGCCACAGGAAAATATTTCAACTTGATCTCGCTCATCTTCGCTCAGCGCATTCAACCATAAGCGTGCAAGATCGGTAACATAACCTTCATAAACACCAGCGTAGTCTTGCAAGCTTGCAAGTCGGCATGGAATATTCCATTCTTCCAGCAACGGCATGGTTGCGGTTACTTCAGCTGGTACACCGGGTAAAATAAATTGCGAGGGCTGTGCTCTAAAAGGAAAGGGCACCTCCGAACCTAAAATAACAAAGGGTTGATAATGGCTGCGTTGTTTTTTTATTTCGTCAGCAATAAAAATCATCGGCGGCATGCCGACACCGCCGCCGATAAGTAACGGGCGATTTTTTTCTTTATGTAACTGGAACGGCTGGCCAATGGGGCCGAGTAAATCGAGTACTTCACCTTGCTTGCGCATGGCGAGCTGGCGAGTGCCTTCCCCCACGGCTTTATATAAAAAATCGACCATGCCGGTTTTGGGGCTGGTGCGCATAATAGAAATAGGTCGTCGCATGGGTAAGGAAGGTGTGCACTGGATATGTACAAAACTCCCCGCTTTTGCCTCGTTTGCAATAAGCGGCGAATGCACACGTAAAATATATTGTTCGCCCGGATAATTTGTGTTCGAAATAATTTCGGCAAGTTCGACGTTAATGGTATCGCGGTGTGGTTTATTCATTATGATTCGCTTTGATAAACAATTTTTCCATCCAGTAAAGTATGGCTAACCTTGGCCTGTAATTCCCAGTCAGTGAACGGTGTGTTGTGCCCGGTACTGGTAAATTGTTCAGGGTTGACTGTCCAGTTTGTCGCCGGGTTATAAATACAAATATCGGCTGCGGCATTTATGGATAAGTGACCAGCATCAATACCTAAAATTTTTGCTGGTGCAACCGTGAGTTTGTGTATCAGTGTTTTTAAGTCAAGGATATTGTCATCGACAAGTCGCAAACTTAAGGGTAGTAATGTTTCGAGCCCACTAATGCCGGGTTCAGTTGCGCTGAACGGGGCGAGTTTTGCATCGGCGCAATGAGGTTGATGGTCACTGCATAAAACATCAATACTGTTTTGTTTTAAACCTTGTTGTAGTCCCTGCTTGTCGCGTTGAGAACGCAGCGGTGGGATGACATGGCAATTACTGTCAAAAAATCCAATGTCTAAATCGGTAAGATGTAAATGGTGAATGCTGACATCCACGCTTACCGGCAAGCCCTGCTGTTTTGCCTGTGCTATCATGTGCAGTGCATTGGCTGATGAGATATGTGAAAAGTGGGCACGTACACCGGTTTGCTCGATTAACATCAGGTCACGGGAAACGGCGGCGGTTTCAGCAGACTCGGGTATAGCGGGCAAGCCTAAACGGGTTGACATCACACCTTCATGCGCACAGCCGTTATTGGACAAGCCGGGATCTTCGGCATGCAGGAACACGGTCATATCACAACTGGCGGCGTACTCCATTGCACGGCGCATCACTAAAATATTTTCAACCGGTTTTAAGCCGTTGCTTACACCCACACAGTTTGCCTGTGTTTTAAGTGTGGCCATTTCACTTAATAGTTCACCTTCTAAACCCTGAGTGAGCGCAGCTTGTGTGAACACATGGCAATTTGCGGCGGCAGTGGCGCGTTGATGAATAAGTTCAGCAACAGCGGTGGTGTCGATACAGGGATCAGTGTCCGGTGGCACGCAAACCGTGGTGATGCCACCGGCAGCAGCGGCCGCCGTTTCAGATGCAATGGTGCCTTTGTATTCCTGGCCGGGTTCACGCAGTCGCACACAAAGATCCACAATGCCTGGAATAACAATCTGGTTTTTAGCGTCGATGGTTTTAGTGGCTTTAAAACCATCCGGCTTGTTGCCAATACCGGCTATTTTTCCGCTGGCAATATAAACATCGTGAACGCCATCAATATTATTGGCAGGGTCGACAAGATGGCCTTGTTTAATTAACAATTTCACGTTGCATTGCCTTCAGGCGATTTTTGTCGCCCTAATGTCATCGACATCACTGCCATGCGTATAGCAATGCCGTTAGTGACCTGTTCAAGGATAACTGACTGAGGGCCATCGGCAACGGCTGATTCAATTTCAACGCCGCGATTAATTGGACCGGGGTGCATGACAATGGCATCGGCTTTGGCAAGTTTTAGTTTTTTACTGGTTAAGCCGTAGGTTTCAAAATATTCATGTTCGCTTGGTAATAATGCACCTTGCATGCGTTCATGTTGCAAGCGCAGCATCATCACCACGTCAACATCTTTAAGGCCTTGTTCCATATCATGGTAGACATGCACACCCATTGAGTCGGTGGCCGGTGGAATGAGAGTATTCGGTGCAATCACTCGAATTTCGGGCACGCCGAGTGTATTCAGTGCGTGTATTTCCGAACGAGCAACACGCGAATGCATAATGTCGCCAATAATAGCAACGCGTAGTTTTGTAAAATCTTTTTTATGGCGGCGGATGGTGAACATATCGAGCATCGCCTGGGTGGGGTGGGCATGCTGGCCATCGCCGGCATTGATGACGCTGATATGCGGTGACACATGCTGGGCAATAAAATGTGCCGCGCCGCTTTGATGGTGTCGTACCACAAACATATCACAATGCATGGCTTCGAGGTTACGCAACATATCGAGCAGGCTTTCGCCCTTTGATGTGGACGAGGTGTCGATATTAATATTAAGCACATCGGCCGATAAACGTTTTGCGGCAAGTTCAAAAGTGGTACGGGTGCGGGTACTGGATTCAAAAAACAAATTAACGATGGTTTTGCCACGCAGTAAGGGTACTTTTTTAACTTGCTGGGTGCCGACCGTTGCAAAATTTTCGGCGGTGTCGAGAATATCGACTAATATATTACGTTTTAAGCCATCAATTGTTAAAAAATGCCGGAGTAGGCCATTTTGATCAAATTGAATGTCGGTTTGTTTCATTATGTTTATTGGGTCGCCAGTGCAAGTGGTTCGGGGCCGGTTAATTTAATGTGTTGCTCTTTTGTCAGGTTGAGTTTGGCGCCGGCAATATCGGCTGCAATCGGGAGCTCTTTGCCACTGCTACGTTCAATGAGTACCGCTAGCGTTACCGAAGCCGGCCGGCCATAATCAAAAATTTCATTTAAGGCCGCGCGAATGGTGCGGCCGGTGTGTAAAACATCGTCTACCAGAATAATATGCTGGTCATCGACACTAAAGGGCAGACTAGACGGTTGAACCTGTGGGTGCATACCGATACGGGTAAAATCATCGCGGTAAAAACTGATATTTAAACTGCCGAGCGGTTGCTTTAATTTAAGTGCTTTATGTAACGCCGTGGCAACCCAAACACCACCGGTATGAATACCTATCATGTGTGGGTCAGAAATAGCGTGGGTTTCCAGATAAGAATTGAGATCGGAGGCCATGGTGGTCAGCAGTTTTGTTACATTTTGCTGTTCAGGCATATGTACTCACTCTTCACAGTAATCGAAAATTTATTGGATTGATTGTCTAAACCAGCTTTCAACAATCAATTGCGCGGCTATTTTATCAATATCCATGACCTTTTGTCTTTTATTTGTTTGTTTTTTACCGTTATTTTTTGCTTGGGCATTTATTTCACGCAGCCGTTCTTCGGCCTCATAGGAGCTTAAGCGTTCATCCATAAACTCGACGGGTAGCTGGAAACGTCCATTGAGCTGGTTACCAAATTTGTTGGCTGCCAGTGTCATGGGTTGTTCTTCGCCATCGAGGTGTACCGGTAAACCGACTACGAGCATATTGGGTTGCCATTCTTTAATTTGTTTCTCGATGGCTTCCCAGTCGGGTTTCTGATTTTTGCTGGGCAGGGTGATTAAGGGGGTGACGGTTTGGGTAATGGACTGGCCAACGGCGATACCAATTTTTTTTGTGCCAAAGTCGAAGCCGAGAACCGTTTTTATATTATCCTGAATTCTATTTTTAGGCATGTCCAACATCAGTCGATATTAAGCTTAATTCAACCCCTAAATGTCGGGCGGCGAGTGTCCATTTTTGTTCTGCTGGTGTTTTAAATATAATCTGTTCATCGGCAATGCCATTTAGCCAGGCATTGGCCAGCAATTCCTGTTCAAGCTGGCCATCACTCCAACCCGCATAGCCAAGCATAATTAAATAATCTTCGGGGCCTTCGTTGAGCGCAATGGCTTCAATAATATCTTGCGACATGGTGAGACTGATGGTATCGCTAACCACCATGCTGGCATCCCATTCATTGTCGGTTGTTTTGGGTGTTTGGTGTAGCACAAACCCCCGGTCGGTTTGCACTGGGCCACCGGCATAAACGGGAATGCTGGCAATTTCAATATCATCCGTTGGCATGTTCAGGTGTTCAAGCAAATCACCAAGGCCGACATCCAGTGGGCGGTTAATGGTCACGCCCATGGCGCCTTCACTATCATGGTTGCAAATATAACTAACCGTATGGAAAAATTCAGGATCGGCCAGATTCGGCATGGCGATGAGAAACTGGTTGGTTAAACAGGTGGTGTCGAAGTTGCTCATAACTTAAGTATTAACTAGAGTGCCAGATCACGCAAGCTTTTTAAGTGGTAAGCAGGCTTGTACCGGTTAGCGTGCCGACATGCCAAAACGATTATTATTTTTAAATCGCCAGACGCGTGGTATGTGTAACACTTTGGTGTCACGCAAAATTTCAGGCGTGAGTGGTGGGTAAGGTGCGCCTAAACGTACAATACGTTTTGCGGCATTATCCAGAACCGGGTGGCCGGAGGAACGCAATATTTTAATCGACTGCAAACTGCCATCGGGGTTAATGGCAACATCCATGAGTAAATGACCTGTAATCTGTTTTTGAATGGCGGCGCTCGGGTAGTTAATATTACCGATACGCTCCACTTTCGAACGCCAGGCATCCAGATAACTGGCAAAGCGGTGTTGTTTGGCATTAGCCGCATTAATATAAGTATGTTCTGGATTCTTCTGGTAGGTTTGTTTTAAGCGGTTTATCTCTGCGCTAATGTGAGCAATTTCACGACTGCGTTCAAATAATTGCGCGGCGGTGATTTTTTTTGTTTCAATCGGCACCACTTCCTGCAACGTATCGCTTTGCACTTTTGTTTTTGAGTCTTGCGTGGTGAGCAATTCCTGCTGTTGCGTTTGTTCTTTTATCTTCGGTGGTGTCACTTCATCGCGGCTGTTTGGTGCAAATCCCTGTTCCTGCGTGGGGGTCGGGTTAGAAAATGGGCTGCTGGGGCGTACCTTGTCGTCAATGTTGCCACCACCGATCTGGTTTGCCTGCGCAAGGTAGTCCGCTTCTTCGGGTACTTCGTCATTTTTATTATGCACCAGAGTGACTTCCATAGTACTTAAATCAGACGAATCTTTGAGTAATTCCAGGTCAAAACTGATACCGAGAATAATAATGGCGTGAACCGCCAGCGCGATAAAAATCATCATGCTCAGGCGTTCGGAACTTTTCTGTGAGTTCATTGCAGGGTTTTGATTCAGTGCAAAATCAGACATGCGTAATATTTTATCATGTTTTTTTGTTTTTTTGGGTATTGCTGGGGGGCGTTAGGGAGTTACAGGGTGTGGCTGGAAGCAGAACATGCTTGGCATGTTCTGCATAAGTGGCCGTAAGATAAAGCAACGGCCACTAAAAAAGCAGGCATATGCCTGCTTTCTTTAAAACAAAATTAATAGCTGAGACTATTTAATTTTAGCTTCTTTGTATTCAACGTATTTACGCACAACTGGGTCATACTTTTTGATAACCATTTTATCTGGCATAGTACGCTTGTTTTTAGTGGTTGTATAAAAGTGACCGGTATTGGCACTGGATACTAATTTAATTTTATCACGCATAATTTTCGGTTCCTTTTAGAATTTTTCGCCACGGCTACGCATATCAGACAGAACAGAATCGATACCTTTTTTATCGATAATGCGCATGCCTTTTGAGCTTAAGCGTAAGCGTACAAAACGACTTTCAGATTCAACCCAGAAACGGTGCATTTGCAGGTTAGGTAAAAAACGGCGACGGGTTCTATTTTTTGCGTGGGAAACATTGTTTCCAGACATAGGGCGTTTACCCGTTACTTGGCATACTTTTGCCATAATATTGCTCCAAAACGTAAGAATTCCGCGTTAATCAACCAATTTGGGATTAATAGCGTCAAAAAGAGCGCGCATTTTAAGGAAATACAGCGCCTGTGACAAGGTTTATTCACCCAAAAAGCGAATTTTATTGGGGGTCAGGTCTTGCCTTTTGCCTTTTAGCTGCTAGTCTTATTTGAATTATGGCTAGACCACTAAGAATTGAGTTCGCAGGCGCTTTGTACCACGTTACATCACGGGGAGATAGGCAGGAAGATATCTATCTTGATGATATTGATAGAGCGGCATTTCTGGATATTTTAGGTAAAGTTTGCGAGCGCTTTAATTGGGTCGTACACGCCTATTGTCTTATGTCTAACCACTATCACCTGCTTATTGAAACTCCCGACGCTAACCTCGCACAAGGAATGCGGCAACTAAATGGCGTATTCACCCAGCGATTCAATCGTCGTCATGAACGAGTAGGGCATGTTTTCCAGGGTCGCTATAAAGCGATATTAGTGCAAAAAGAAGCTTACCTGCTTGAACTAGCGCGCTACATTGTCCTTAACCCCGTACGAGTCCAAATGGTTCGAACAGCAAAAGATTGGCCATGGAGTAGTTATCGTGCAACGGCAGGTTTTAAAAAAAATGAAAAGTGGCTAATGGTTAATTGGTTATTGTCATCATTCTCATCCAAAAAAAATAACGCTTTCAAGCGTTATAGAGATTTTGTGTCGGAAGGCCGCAATCAACCCGCGCCGTGGGAAGCATTAAAAAATCAGGTATACCTCGGTGACGACAAGTTCGTTGATGATATGCAATGCAAAATATCACCAGACACGAATTTAAGTGAAATTCCCTCAGTACAAAAAAGGCAAGTTGCAAAACCCATCGGTTTTTATGAGAAAAAATACGCAAACAGAGATGAGGCCATTGTTAAAGCCTATGCGAGTGGTGGGTATAGCATGAAAACCATTGGCGATTATTTTGGGCTGCATTATTCACGAGTGAGTCGGGTTATAAAGGCAAAAGGCAAGACCTGACCTTCACGACTCTGAAAATTAAGATGCCCACTCCATTTGTAATTTACGGTGATGGATGGCGCAATCACGTAAGTAAAGGTTAATCAGTGTTTGGTAGGGTATGCCCGTTTCTTCAGCTAAAGACTTAAAATAGCTAACCGAGTCACGATCAAGGCGCATAGTGACAGGTTGCTTCAGATATTTTAAATAGGGGTTTTTTTTGCCCTTCATTTTTGAAAAATCGTAATGTTGTTTCATTCTCGTTTACTCCAATAAGCTTGTTGTTCATCTTTATCGGCTCTTCTGGCAGAGATGATTCTTACAATGGTGTCTTCTGCCTTGAAGCAATGGCAAACAACCAGTGCTTTTAATTTAAAGCTGGTACCTAGCAGAATAAAGCGATCCTCGTTTTCAGAATGTTCTGAGTCATAAAATTGAATAGCATACTCATCGTAAAAAACAGTGCGTGCCTCATCAAAAGAAACACCGTGTTTATGGGTGTTTATCTTGTCTTTATTGATATCCCATTCAAATTTAAGTTCATCCATATGTACAGTGTACTTATGGAATTATACTTGTCAAGTTAGGTTCTGGATGAAATACTAAAATAAAGTGGGGTCAGTATACAGATTCTTCTAATATTAGCATTATCTGTGTACTGCCCCCAATTATTCTGGTTCCCACGCTCCTGCGTGGGAAACCCATACCTCACTTCACGCAGCCTCCGTATGCATTCCCACGCAGGAGCGAGGGAATGAGTAAAGGCAAAAGGCAAGACCTGACCCCGTGGGTACGTGACCCCGTGGGTACGCGTATGCATTCCCACGCAGGAGCGTGGGAACGAGCATTAACATATTATTAAGGGTTCCCACCTTAATATAAATGTGAACAGTGTTGCAAAATGTCTACAAACACCCGTATTAGTCGACAAACCCTAAGCTAAATCATTGATTTATAATTTACTAAACTATTAACACATACTTTCAAATTCAATGGCTTAAGGTGTATTTGTATCTAATTCGCAACAAAAGGGGATTATTTGCGAATAAGCTGAAATAACTGTTGCGTACAGGGCACAAGTTGTTTATAAAGTCACCTGAGTTTACCTAACCTGACTCAATAAATATAAATTAATAACTAAACTTTTTAGGAGTTCATAATGAACAATAAATTAATTGCACTTGCTGTTGCTGCTGCATTTACAACGCCAATGGCTGCTCAAGCCGGTGTTACTGTATACGGTGCTTTACAAGTTGAAATCGCAAGCGTTGATAATGCTGGCTACGGCGAAAACAACACTAAAAATGACCGTACTGGTATTGCCGCAGGCGAAAAAGGCATAAAAATGGGTGATAACAAACGTGGTCGTATCGGCCTCAAGATTTCTGACGATCTTGGCGGTGGCATGAAAGGTATCGCTAAATTCGAATGGCAGGTAGACACTCCAAACGGCAACATTGCTGATGGCGCTCGTGAAGGCTGGGTTGGTTTAAAAGGCGGTTTCGGTGAAGTTAAAATGGGCCGTATTAAAACACCTTATAAATACACCGGTGGTGTAAAATACGATCCATTCGTGACCACTTACATGGAAGCTCGTAAATCTGGCGGCATGAAAGGCGGTTCTTGGGGTCAAAATAGTTTCTGGAATACAGCTGCATCTTATAAAAACAAATTTGGCGCGGTATCTGTATGGGTAGCTTACGGTATGGACGAAGCTGATGGTACTGTTGGTACACCTGGTAACATGGGTGATTTATCATGGGCTGTTAAATACAAGCAGAAAAGCTTCGAAGTCTTTGCTTCTGCAAACACGGACGACAGCGCAAACGGTTCAACTCCAAATGACGTAACGAAAGTGGGTGGCCAGTACAAAATGGGCGCACACAAAATTTCAGCGCAGTATGAAACAATGGATGATGCAAACAACACTGATATCTTGTTCCTTGGTTACCAGATGAAAATGGGCAAAAATGTATTTGTCGCTCAAATGGGTCAAACGGATGCCGATGGTTCTGCTAACGATGTTGACTACCTTGCAGTGGGTATGATCCATAACTTCAGCAAGAAAACACGCGCATACGTTGGTTACCGTGACACCGATGGCGATGGCAATAACGATTTGTCAGCGATTAGCCTTGGCTTACGTGTAAGCTTCTAATAGTAAAATATTAGTTGTTATAAAGAACGGGTGCTTCGGCACCCGTTTTTTTATGCCTGGGTTTTACTGGCGGACGTTTTGCCGGGGAACCGCTGCTCTTTTTTATGGTCGATATATATTCATAAGGTGAGTAAACTCGTATTTATTTTACGTAACCTTATTTCTATTTTGGTTTATATTTTTGGAGAAACAGTCATGCTGTCATTGTTAAAGGCTTATCGGCTTTATGTTTTTGTAATCGGTGCGTTATTTCTTAGCGCGTGCAGTAGCACCAGTGGGCCGGTTCGTTTATACGAGGGAGTAGCAAAACAAGACAGTGATATTGTTAAATTGAGTGTTCCGGCCGCACTGGACATACTGGAAATAGACAATAAAGCATTTAAAGATTCCCCCCATATTGCTGAAGGCCAGTATCATCTCAATCTTTTACCGGGCGTACACAGCTTTAAGGTACGCTATTCACAAATCTGGGGCAGTGACGCACTGGGTATGATGGTGAGCTCCGATATATTTTATTTTACGCTAGAGACATCAGCGGGCAGCGTTTACAACTTTAAACACAATGGCCCGGAAGATTTACTCGATGCAGAGTTCGATAATGTGGTCGAGGATATTAAAATATGGCTAGAAGAATACAAACAAGGCCAACAAAAAACCGCCAGTAAAATCGAAGCGGTCGGTGTGTATACTTATAGCAATCTACAGTCGAGCTTTTTAGGTAAAGGTGGTGTTGTAACCAAACGAACAGCAGTAAAAGGCCTGGCCAGGCAAGTGCCGTTAGCAGAGCAAGTGCAACAAAAAGAACTTAATAACATTAAACAAAAAGCCAGTGAACAACTCGAATTCTGGTGGAAGATTGCAAATACAGAGCAACGCAAGGTGTTTGAGGATTGGCTGGTTACCTTGAAGGAAGTAAGCGGGAGTAAAACCAGTGATTCGATGCAACAAAAAGCCGCTGAGCAATTAAAGTTCTGGTGGAAGTTGGCAAATACAGAACAACGCAAATCGTTTTTGTTATGGATAAAAAAATAATATGATGTAGCCGCCCAACCTTCTCCACAGTGCCATTGCGGGTAAAACAGTAAACTATGCAGTTCGTAGGATGGGTGCAGCGATAGGCGTAACCCATCATTTTGAATTTAGCTTTGATGGGTTGCGCTATCGCTGCACCCATCCTACCGTTTAAATCCGGATATAAGACCAGCTTTCTTTCTGGCGCTTAACAATTTGATTAATGGCCGAGTGAGTAGCCTGAATGGAATAAAATGCAATTCGGGAAACCGCTCAACCTCCCCGCAGTTCCATTTTTGTGGGGATCCGTCAGGATCTGCCCCCGCAGTTCGTAGGATGGGTGTAGCGATAGCGCAACCCATCACCACCAGCCGCTTAATTAAATGATGGGTTGCACCCATCCTACCGTTTAAATCCGAATATAAGACCAGCCTTCTTTCTGGCGCTTAACAATTTGGTTAATGGCCGAAATAACAACACCCGTTTGCGGTAACAGGTCAACGGGTTTGCCCTGGGTGCGTTGCAGTCGCTTAAGCGTTTTACCGCAGGCCATTACCACCAGGTTCTGGTACTTCTGTTGCAATTTTTGCAGGCGGTGGTTGTATTGTTTATGGTTATTGGTAACCAATGCCACGCCATCACTGTTGGTTAAAATTTCCAGTTGCAGGTTTTTTGATGCCGCGGCATATTCTTCGAGCAGGGCTTCGGCTTCATCTAATACAAGGTTTAAACGCTTTGGGTTGGAAGTGCTCACATGCATCATCAAGCGCCACTTGTTGATATTGGTTGCACTGTTGCTCTGTTTAATTTCGGCAAGTTCATAGAGGCTTTTTGTGCCGATAGCCTCGTTAGTGAACCAGCCGGTGAGCGTGCCTACTGCCAGTAGCAATGATGCGGCTGCAAACCATTTGAATTTGCTGGGTTGCAGGGTTTTGTCTTTACTGCGGTGCCGTTCAGGCACTTCAATGCTTTGATAAGATAGTTGCACCAGGTTATGCAGCTTTTGCAGTTTGCATACGCGCTGGCTGAGTTCGGTATCATGGCGTAAGGCGTCCATGAGTTCTGCTTTTTCAGCGTTATCGAGCTGGTTATCGATAAAAGCGTTTAAATGTTCGTCAGAGTAGTGTCTTTTGTTACTCATGTTATTTTACAATCCTAATGTATGTGTCTTGTGTCAGTACATTGTCTTTTTTCAGTTCCAGCAACTGTGCTGAAAGTGCGGTTCTTGCCCGGTTCAGGCGGCTCATCACTGTGCCGATGGGAATATTTACAATCCCGGCCACCTCGGTGTACGAAAAACCTTCCAGATCCACCAGCAATAAAACCTGCCGTTGCCCCTGTGGTAACGTGGCAATGGCTTGTTGCACAATGTCGGTAATATTTTGCCTTTGTTGTGCTAGTTCAGGCGTGTCGTCATCGGTAAAAATACATTCATCAATATCGTCCGTTGGCTTTTGTTGCCGTAAATAATCACGCCAGCAGTTAGATAAAATAGTAAACATCCAACTGTTCATGGCCTTTATGTCGCGCAGCGAAGCCGCGTTACGCATTGCCTTAATTATGGTGTCCTGTACTAAATCATCCGCCAATGCGCCCGAGTGACACCACGAGTAGGCCATTTTATAAAGCCGAGGCCGTATTTCTTCCAACCGTTTTTTAAAGGTTGGGCTTTGGCAAACAAACTGTAGCAGGCTCATCTTTTACAACTCATATTCAGAAAATGAGGCTCTACTATAACAGACGTAATGAAACAACAAAATATTCCAAATTGGCTTATTACTTAGTATTTTAGCATATTCTAACATATTGATTATGTTAGTTATTTTGTTTTTTTATGGAATAAATGACCGTTTTGAGTCGTCTTACTTTAAAGGCTATTTATAACTATAAAATACGTAGAAATAACCTTCATTATAAAGTGGGTAAACTCACTAAATTAACCATCCTTCAAGGGGAGAATATAAATGAAAAAACTCGTAAAAGCGTTTGCGCTTTTGGCGTTGCTGGTTTCACCGTTTATCGGTAGCCAGGCCATTGCCGCAGAAAATTCCATGGCTGACGCCAAAATCGTTTTGCAAATTAGTGATCCAAACCCATTTAAACAAAAACTGGTTTTAAATGTCGCTAATAACCTGATTAAGCACTACGGTCAGGATTTAGTTGAAATTGAAATCGTTGCGTTTGGCCCGGGTTTACGCCTGTTATTTGCCGACAATGCCAATAAAGGCCGCGTAAATAGCCTTGCTGACCGAGGTGTTACGTTTAGTGCTTGTGCAAATACAACACGCAACATGGGTAAAATGTTAGGTACACCACCTGTTTTAAATTCAAAAGCAGTAACGGTTAGTGCCGGTGTGGTTCGCATTGTTGATTTGGTTAAAAAGGGTTATATACTGATTAAACCTTAAAAAAATAAAAACTAATGGGAGTTTTACAAAATGAAAAATTTTAAAAAGACAGCGGCCGCTGTCGTATGCACGGCCATGCTTGCGGGGGTTGCAACAACTGCAAACGCAGTAAACTGGTTATTATTACAGGGCACAGAAAAACAGGGTACAGCACCACGTGCTAAAGTCTGGGGTTTTATGCAACCGTCTTATCAAAAAGATTACAGTGATATAACCGGCCCGGAAGCAACACGGATTGGTCCAAATCTGGAAAAACAAAGCCAGTTTCAATTACAGCGAGCTCGTATTGGTGTGCGTGGCCAGCCATTTCCACTCGATAACAACATCAATTATTTCTTTCTCGCGGAATTTGGCCAAAACGCTATTACCGATGGCGGTTCGTTTGGTGAACAGCAGGCCGTGGTATTAACTGACGCCAGTACTACCTTTAACCATATTAAGGGTGCGCGTGTACGGATTGGTTTATTTAAAACACCGGGGCCGGAAGAAGTGTACCAGGGTATTTTTACCTTTGATTATATTAACTTTACCAATGCAATGAACCAGTTGATGCTGGAACGTTTTTCTAAAGGTGTGGTTAATGGCAACAGCAATAATGCTTTAACGGCGGCTGAGTCAGGTTGGGGTGCATTCGGTGCGGCGCGTGATATTGGTGTGCAGGTCTTTGACAGCTTTAAGACTAAAAGCGGCTGGGACCACAGTTACTCGGTTATGTTGGGTAATGGTAATGGTTTGAGCACTGGCGGTACGGCGGAAGGTGAAGATTTATACCTTTACTGGTCGTCAGAAAAAGCATTGCCGGGCGGTGTAGGCCCCTGGGCGCATGGCCTGAAATTTTTCGCCTGGTCACATTCGGGTCAACGTAAACTGGACATGAGTGATGATGGTACAGCAAATGCAGTTCTTTATGATCGTAAACGTTCTGGCTTAGGTGTTAAATACCGCCATAAACAATGGCGTGTCGTTGCCGAATACCTTAAAGGTGATGGTCTTATTTTTCAGGGACCTGAAAAACCAAACTTTGGTATTGGTACTGGTGTTGCTGCGCTAGTCGATCTTAAAGGTGAAGCCGATGGTTATTATGTTGATTTAGGTTGGTATATTCCAGGTACTAAATGGGAACTGGACTTACGTTATGATGTTTATAACCGTTCAAAAGTTCATGCCAGGTTAGCCGCTGAATTTACTACAGTGACTTATGGTGTTCAGTACCACTTTAATCGTAAAACACGTTTTACTTTAAATTACCAGGTGCGTGATGCAAAAGCTGTTGGTGCGCTTGCCCCGGCTGGGTTTAAAGCTAATTTAGAAGGCATTGATAACCGCCTTGCTTTACAGGCAACTATCGTATTCTAAAATCCTCCTGGTGAACGAAAGTTCGCTTAAGCCCCGGCCTTCTGGTTGGGGCTTTTTTTATGTTTTAGTTATTATTTAAGCAAGCCTGGATGCAGCGTAGCGAAATCCGGGAGGGTTGAAGGCTACTTGCTGGATAATCTTTATCATTTAAAAGTGAACCTTTCGGAGCTCATTTGTTCAAATTATAAACTTGCTGATTAATTCCTGTAGTGGCACTGTGGGTTAAATAAGCTTCAATTTATATAGGGTAATAAAATGAAAGTAGTATTAAGCATGATGGTGGCCTTTATTATGGCTATTTCCCCTGCCCAGAACTTACTGGCTTCAGGAAACCATGGCTTAATTCAAGGCAAGGCCGTTCAACAGGCAGCCTCTCTTTATAACCCTACAGATAAAGTGGATGTGCACTGTAGTGAGCATAGTGCCAATCAAGTTGAATGCGACAGCGTACAATGTGCCGGCACCTTGCCTGTTATCTTTCCGGCAGCGGGCAAACTTGTTGCCTATAACACCACCTCGTCTTTTTTATTAAAGTATGACTTAGCTTTTGCTAAAGGTAATTTATCTTCTTTATTCCGCCCGCCCAGGGCTTAGTCTTTTGTAAAACTTGCCCTTTTTAGCGGGTAAGCTAAGCTTCTTTCAATCTATATACTTCTTTATATTTGCATGCGCCAATAATAAATTTGAATGCGTATGTTGATTCAAACGAGGAATTAAAAATGTCCAATATTATATTACCCGGTATGCAACGGCCTTTCGAACCCGAGTCACAGGCACGTCGCCGATTTGTTAAGGGCGTTGCTGCCGGTGGTGCGTTAATGGGGCTGGGGGTGAATGCTTTTGCTTCCTCCAGTAAACCATCTGCTTCGACGTTAGCGGAGCCTGCTGTTTTAAGCGGCACACTTTTTAACCTGACTTACGGTTATTCAAAGGTGAATTTTACCGGCAAGCAACGCACCGCAACGGCGATTAACGGCAGCGTTCCCGCCCCCACTTTACGCTGGAAAGAAGGGGACACGGTTACCCTTAATGTCACTAACAACATGGCGGATGACACCTCGATTCACTGGCACGGTCTTATATTGCCGAGCAGTCAGGACGGTGTACCGAATATTTCTGATGGTTTTAAAGGCATTAAGCCGGGCGAAACATTTAAGTACCAGTTTAAAGTAGAACAAAATGGTACTTACTGGTATCACAGCCATTCAGGTTTTCAGGAGCAAACCGGTGCGTATGGAGCCATTGTTATTGAACCTAAAGAACCCTATCCCTATGCTTTTGATCGTGAATATGTGGTGCAGTTGTCGGACTGGAGTGATGAACACCCCAATGACATTTATCACAAACTAAAAAAACTCAGTAGCTATTATAACTTTAAAGAGCGCACCGTGGGTGAAGCCTTTGATGAAGTGAGAACAGACGGCTGGGATAAGTTCTGGCAGAAGCGCGGCATGTGGAATCGAGCGCGTATGTCGGATAGGGATATTTCGGATGTTACCGGTTACACCTATACTTTTTTAATGAACGGTCAAACACCAGCGGCGGGTTGGACGGGTTTATTTAAAAAAGGTGAAAAAGTGTTACTGCGTTTTATTAATGCAGCGGCAATGACCTTTTTTGATGTACGTATACCGGGTTTAAAAATGACCGTGGTAGCTGCAGACGGCCAGTACATTCAACCGGTAACGGTGGATGAATTTCGTATTGGTGTGGCCGAAACTTTTGATGTTATTGTTGAGCCAAGTACCGAGCAAGCTTACAGTATTTTTTCTCAGGCTATTGATCGCACTGGGTATGCGCGTGGTACTTTAACGCCTGACCTTGCAATGACGAGTGAGGTGCCTGCCATGGATGCAGACCCTCTGTTAGCACACCGTGATATGGGAATGGATATGAGCGCGATGGGCGGTGACCATTCTAAAATGAAAATGAATGCTGCGGGCAGTTCAGGTATGCAGGGCATGGGTCACGCCGGGATGAAAGGAATGGACCATTCTAAAATGGCGAAGCCTAAAATAGGTTCAGGTAAAGCCGGTTTTGGCACCAGCCAGAAAGTTGTTCATGTTGAGTCAGAGTTTGGCCCCCATGTTGATATGCGTGCAGAAGCACCGCAGTATCTTCTTGATGACCCCGGTATTGGATTGCGCAACAGTACACGCCGGATATTCACCTATGCGGATCTGCGCAATTTATATAAAACACCGGATCCACGCGAGCCAACTCGGGAAATTAACCTGCACTTAACCGGCAATATGAGCCGATATATGTGGTCAATTAATGGAATTAAATTTGCCGATGCGGAGCCTATCCGGCTTAAATTTGGTGAACGCATGCGGATGAATTTACTCAATGACACGATGATGAACCATCCCATCCACCTGCATGGTATGTGGAGTGATTTAGAAACGGGGGATGCAGAGTATATTCCGCGTAAGCACACGGTTGTGGTACAACCGGGCGCGAAAATCAGTTTTCTGGTAACGGCGGACGCGATGGGAGGTTGGGCATACCATTGCCATCTTCTTTATCACATGCTTGGCATGTTCCGTAAAGTCGAAGTTGTATAAAGGAGGATTGAAGATGAAAAATAAATTAACGATGATGTTAATGGGTAGTCTTGTTGCAACCTCCGTTTATGCCGGTGGTGTGGAAGAAAACCCGACCTTAACCAAAGTTATGATTAACCAGTTTGAGACACGCAGCACCACGGGTAATGATCCATTGATATTGGAAGCCGATATGTGGGTGGGCAAGGATTTAAACAAGTTGTGGTTTAAAAGTGATATTGAACGTGTCAACAACAAAACCACCGAGTTTGAATTACAGGCACTGTACAGCCGTGCCATTGCACCTTTTTGGGATTTACAGGCCGGTGTACGCAAGGACTTTAACCCAAAACCCTCCCGTGACTGGTTGGTGCTTGGGATTAATGGCCTCGCACCTTACTTCTTTGAAATTGATACCGCTGTATTTATAGGTGAACAGGGGCGGCTGGGTTTTCGGCTGGATGCGGAATATGAAATCTTATTTACGCAAAAATTAATATTAACCCCGGATATGAGTATTAATATCCACAGTAAAGACGACCCACAAACGGGAACAGGTTCAGGCTTGTCAGATGTGCAACTTGGTTTAAGACTGCGCTATGAGTTTGTACGCGAATTTGCCCCTTATATTGGCATAAACTGGAACAAAAGCTACGGGCAAACTGCAAACTATGCCCGCGCTGAAGGTGAAAGCGTCAGCGATACACAGTTTGTTATTGGTATTCGTGCCTGGTTCTAAAGGGGGGCTAAAGGGTTCTGGCCCGGAGGTGTCCCTACAAGTAGCCCGGATGAAATAAAATGCAATCCGGGAAGCCGCTCTCAGGCTTTCCGGGTTTCGCTTCGTTCGGGCTACGTATTTTTATCCATAAAGTATTAAAGGACTCTGCCTCCTTTAACCTCCCCCTAAAATCCCTTTAACTGCTATAATTCCAGCTACTTAAATCAATTTTGAACAAAGATAGCCTCAATGCCTAACCGCCGCATTCGCGAAATACCTTATAACTACACTTCGTATTCCGACCGTGAAATTGTTATCCGTTTTATGGGGGAAGACAGTTGGCTGTCGTTAAATATTCTACGTGCTGAGCGGGTGACCGGGCGTTCGGCACGGATGTTGTTTGAGGTTTTGGGGGATATGTGGGTAGTAACACGTAACCCCTTTATTCAGGATGATTTACTTAATAACCGCAAGCGCCGTCAACAGTTAATTAATGCCCTGTACCATCGCTTGAGCCAGATTGAAGATCGTGCCGACAACAATGAGCGTGCTCTTGCGCTGGTGAATAAAGCTAAGCAGGCGGTGGAAACGTTTAAAAACGGGTTCCCCAAACAAAATGCCCTGCGGAAAAAAGTAAAAGCGCATTTAAAACGTGTTACACGTAAAGACAATATTTGTTTTGATGGTTTGTCGCGTGTGTCGCATGTGACGGATGCGTCTGACTGGCGGGTAGAGTTCCCGCTAGTGGTGATAACGCCTAACAATGAAGATGAAGTGCAAAAAGTGGTGGCTGCTTGTATTGAACTGGGCTTGAGTATCGTACCGCGCGGCGGTGGCACGGGCTATACCGGTGGAGCGGTGTTGTTAAAAACCAATAGTGTGGTGATTAACACCGAAAAACTCGAAATGCTGTCAGAAGTTGAACATAAATATATCAGCGGTGTGGATAAAAAAATAGCCACTATTCGTGCCGAGGCCGGTGTGGTAACGCGACGTGTTTCTGAACGTGCCGAACAAAATGGTACCGTGTTTGCGGTTGACCCAACCTCGCAGGATGCGTCTTGCATTGGCGGCAATGTTGCCATGAATGCCGGTGGCAAGAAGGCCGTATTGTGGGGGACCACACTCGACAATTTAATTTCCTGGCGAATGGTCACGCCGGATGGTAACTGGCTTCAGGTGGAACGATTAAATCACAACCTGGGAAAAATTCATTTTCAGAAAAAGGTTGAATTTCGACTGACGCGTTTTAAGGCCGACCGAAAAACCATTATTGCTGAACCAGAAATTTTAACCCTTGAAGGCAAAAGCTTACGCAAACAAGGCTTAGGCAAAGATGTTACCGATAAATTTTTGGGTGGTTTGCCCGGTATTCAAAAAGAAGGTTGCGATGGCATTATCACCTCGGCCGATTTTATCTTGCACACCATGCCGGAGTTTAAGCGAACCCTATGCCTGGAATTTTATAATACCGATATGCGCACTGCCGTACCGGCGATAGTCGAAACCAAAGATTATTTAGACGCACTTGAGCATGTTCAATTAGCGGGTATGGAACATTTAGACGCACGTTATGTTAAGGCTGTTAATTATTCACCTAAAGCGCCACGACGTGAACTACCACAAATGATTTTACTGATTGACGTGGTCAGTGACGATGAACAGATTGTTGCAGAAGCCGCGTCTGAAGTAGTGCGGCTGGCAAACCAGCGTGGTGCCGAAGGTTTTATTGCAGTGAGTGCCGAGGCGCGCAAACAATTTTGGGCGGACCGAAGCCGCACCGCCGCCATTGCCGCACATACCAATGCCTTTAAAATAAATGAAGACGTGGTGATCCCACTGCCACGTTTAGGTGACTATAACGAAGGCATTGAACGCATTAATATTGAGCTGTCGATTAAAAATAAATTGACCATGATTGACTCGGTTCTGGATTATTTAAACAGTGACATGCCGGAACTGCATCCCAGTATTTTAGGTCAGGCACCGGATGATGATGGCAGTGTAGAAGCCACTAAAATTATTGATGCAAAAAAAGAGGCTGCAATAATACACCTGAAAAGTATTAAACGTAGCTGGGTGACAATATTAAATAACCTGGATGAAAAATCCTCGCTGTATCTCGATGCCGTTGGGCTGAACAGTGAGGGTGATATTAACGGTGCAGAAACACTCTTTATATTATTGCAACGGCGACAAATTCGTATTTCATATCGGCAACGCATCGAAAAACCATTGAAAGAAATATTTTCTGGCCATGACTTTGAACAGGTACGGAAAAAATTTGATAAGTTGCATGCAAAGTTGCGCACCAGTCGTTTGTTCGTTGCAACCCATATGCATGCCGGTGATGGCAATGTGCATACCAATATTCCGGTAAATTCAAATGACTATGCCATGATGCAAACGGCAGACGAAATGGTTGACCGTATTATGCATCTAGCGACAAGTTTAGGTGGCGTTATTTCTGGCGAACATGGTATTGGTATTACTAAATTACAATATTTAGACGAGCAAGCATTGCATGCTTTTAAAGAATACAAACAACAGGTTGACCCGAGTGATGTCTTTAACCCGGGTAAGTTAATGGCAGGTGCAAATCTTGATGGCGCCTATACGCCGTCATTGCGTTTACTCGAACAGGAAGCCTTAATATTAGAAGCCAATGAACTCGATGCACTCAATGCATCAATAAAAGATTGTTTACGGTGTGGAAAATGCAAACCGGTTTGCAATACACATATTCCACGCGCCAACTTGCTTTATTCACCACGGAATAAAATTTTAGCAACAGGTTTAATTCTGGAAGCTTTTTTATACGAAGAACAAACACGCCGTGGTATTTCAATCCGACATTTTGAAGAGATGAACGATGTTGCCGACCATTGCACCGTTTGTCATAAATGCTTAAGCCCATGCCCGGTAAATATTGATTTTGGTGAAGTCTCCATTAATATGCGCGCCTTACTTAAAAAACAGGGTAAAAAACGCTTCAACATAGGCACTTCTGTGTCGTTAATGTTTCTGAATGTCAATAAGCCCTTTGTTATCAAGCTAATGAGAAAGTTGATGATTCAGTGGGGGTACCGTGCGCAACGCCTTGTTTATAAATTGGTGCGAATGACTGGCCTTATTAACCGTAAAAGGCAACCTCAAGCTACCATCGGTAAGATGAAAGCATCCTCTCAGGTCGTTAACTTTATTAAAAAACCCATGCCGGTCGATTTGCCAAATAAAACATTCCGCGCCAGTCTGGCGTTAGAAGATTCAAAACAAGTGGCTGTTTTACGTAACCCTGAAACAACATCAACTGAATCGGAAGCGGTATTTTATTTCCCCGGTTGTGGTTCGGAGCGGTTATTTAGTCAGGTGGGTAGCGCAACATTAGCTGTATTATATGACCTGAATGTGCAAACGGTTTTACCGCCAGGCTATTTGTGTTGTGGTTATCCGCAGACATCAAGTGGTGATGAGAAAAAAGGAAAACAGATCTCGGTCGACAATCAAGTATTGTTTCACCGGGTTGCCAACACACTAAACTATCTGGACATTAAAACAGTGATTGTTTCCTGTGGTACTTGTATGGATCAGCTGATGCAGTACCAGTTCGAAAAAATATTTCCGGGTTGCCGTTTACTGGACATTCATGAATTTTTATTAGAAAAAGGTTTGACACTAGATGGTAACCAGGCAACAGAATACCTTTATCATGACCCGTGTCACACCCCAATGAAAACCTATAACCCGATTAAGGTGGCGTCGAGTTTAATGGGTAAAGCAGTGACATTAACAGACCGATGTTGTGGTGAAGCAGGAACACTTGCGGTTGCGCGGCCAGACATTTCGACACAAATTCGTTCCAGAAAAGAACAGGAATTGCAGCAAGGGTTAAAGTTGTTAGTGGGTAAAGAAAAAGTAAAAAAAGGTGAAGTAAAAATACTCACTTCCTGCCCGGCCTGTCAGCAAGGTTTATCGCGGTACGAAGATGAAACGGGGTTAAGCACAGATTATATTGTGGTCGAATTAGCTAAATATCATTTGGGTGAACAATGGCAGGCTGAGTTTTTAAACACAGTAAGGCAAGGTGGAATTGAGCAGATTTTACTTTAATTTTACGCATAAATGGCGCGGAACGAAGCACGGTGTAGTGGAACATCCACGTTTATGCACTTGATAGAGGTTTTATTTTGTGTAAAAAGAAACCGGTGCTCGAACATGCCTCCGCCCTCTTTAATTAAAACTGATCCAACATTGCTGAATCATAAGCACTCGTTGACAAACTCAACCCCGAATCTCGCATACGCTGCTCGAGAACATTGATCTTGCTAATCAAACTTCCCATCGTAATGGTATTATCATCCAGCTCATAAAGCTGCTTAGAACCACGATACATAAAATTCATAATTACCATGGCATCGTTATCGTTGCTTTCAACAGCGACTTCAATCTTGCGTAATTTTCGATTTATACGATTTAACTGTTGCTTCAAATCCCAGACATATACCACCTCAAACATATATGGATGCTGACGAAATTTATTCAACGCAACAAAAACAATAATAGCTGCAACAACCACACCCGCCAGATTATGCAAAAAATGCGAAACCTCTGGAGTACTAAACAGGTAGATAAACAGTGTTGAAGTAGAAACTGAAATAACCATAAGAGCCAATGCTATACCCGTGAATACCACCCTAAGATGGTTACGATATAGCGTCTTGTCGATTTTCTTTAGTACCATATAAAGCCCTTTAATTTGGCTTTGATTATAGCATGCTGTTTACATTTCGAGAGCATGAAAGCACATTTGGCTAACACAGTACATCATGCCCGACCGGGCTTAGATGTATTGGCGGTGTAATAAAGTAACCCGCACTGGAGTAATGAGGAGCTAATCGGCCTGATTATTTTAAACACTTCTAGGAGCCGCCCTGTGCGGAGCCGCATGCAGGGTGGTGTGGGGAGGGCTGACTTATAAGCGCTCTTCTTTGTGATGCCATACTCTAAGAATATATGCATGTTTCTGAAGAACCAAATAGCGAGCAATATAATTACCGATTATTAAATCGCGTATCATTTCTGGATCAGGTACCAACTCGACCTCCACACCCAAATATGGAAAGGTTTTTAATTGTGCAATTCCCTTTCGTATTGATTTGGCAATTTTCTGTGCAGCATCAGGATTTTTTGAAGCAATGAATTCTCTTAGCCGTATCAAATCTATGATTGCTTCACGGGAATACGATAGCTTCATATTTTAGGTGGTTTTTGTTCGTTATCTTTGCCCCAACTATCCAGCCACTCATTGACATCTTGTTCTTCAATGACTCTGTTCGATTTTACTGACTCTAATGCTTCTAGTGTTTCATTCCATTTTTTTTCGTCAAGTGATTTTCGGGCAAGAAACTCCTTAATTGCTTGATTAATAAGATAATTTTTGCTTCTATCAAGCTTGTTTGCCAATTTTTCTAATGGATTTTCAATTTCAGGCTGAAGCCTTATGCTAGTTACACCCATGATGGCACCTATATGTATGAATACTGTGTATTACATTGTAGGCGCAAGTGGAACTTTTTGCAAATTTCAGGGGTTTTTAAGCTTATAACGTTAAAGTTAATTTGGCCTTAAAGCAGAGCGGAGCGCCGCTTTAAGGGTCAAATTGAACGGCTTGGTACGCCCAGCATGGGCGTGAACTCATGAGGTGAAAGTCCTTTGTCGGAGATCCCCCTGTTTATATTTATAAACAGTATAACTACTAGCCGACGGCAACTGCAAATCCGCGAGGAATTGTGGGAAGGAAGCCCGAGCGCACCAACAGTAGGCGCTTTAGGCGAAACTGCGAGCTTACTAACAGAAACATCATATAAGGCCGAGTCTCAGGGGTGAGTTAGCCAAACATAACGAAACCCATGAATCGCGAGATACGGTAAATGATGAGGCAGTGCAGTGACAGTTCACGTTCTTATCTGGGGAGATCTGTTTAACGAGCGATCGGAAAATAACCAGTGAGGCTCTGGTATATAAGTGTCCTGGCTCTTTAGAATTCATCGACTAAAGAGAGCGAATTAGATGAAACCGGTAGCGCAAAGCAAAGTAATTTGTTTTGTGTTTAAACAGAAGACAAAAACTTGCTCCTGCATTTTTTGCATACCTGCCATCCATGGCAATATCAGCAGGCGGCATAGTAGCCCAATGCCCAGCGTAATGGCTGGGACAAGGTGAAGGGCTGACTAGGGGCTGTTGATCTTTCACATTGCTATCCACATCATTATAAAAGCGAGAACAAGCATAGCGGAATAGTTTCGTTCCAGTTTATCGTATCTTGTTGCTATTGCTCGAAAATGTTTAATTCTGGCAAAGG
>JAJRZT010000063.1 GCA_024275115.1 Gammaproteobacteria bacterium | reverse complement strand
TCATAGTCATAACCAATTTTCTCTATAATTCCTTTTAGTACGTCTCGATAGGGTTCACAGAATACCTTATGCCTATATTTCGGGATCCATACAAAATGGTACATTAACCGATACACATGATCCGTATTCTTTTGTAACTTCATAAGCTGGATACCTGACAATGGGATAATGCCCCATTGTAAGCTATCCAGCTCGGGGGCAAGCCACCCGAGATTTACGCTATGCGGTTAAAATATTATTGGCTGTTTTTGGTCAGGTTGTCGAAAGGATTTAAGTCGATTAAGGAAAAGGAACAAAGACATGGAATTCGAGCTTGTAGAACAAGAAGAAATGTTAGAAGGACTTTTGACGCTAACAGGCGGTATATCTTGGTTTATCCTATGCACTTTTAAACAAGGTGTGTAGTGGCCTAATAGCACCAGGCACTTTAAAAAGAGATAATTATTAGGGGCTGTTGATCTTTCAGGTGTTAGGCTGATTTTGAGATAATTTTTGTCCTGACAAGGCATTTTTTGCGTATACATATATCGTCATCCGGAAATATCATACAAAATGGATTCTGAAGCTAGTACAGCATCGTGGTGATTATATGAGATGCTATGCTTTTATTTTCCTTTTCCTTATGACAGGTTGTTCAAGTCTGTTACATGACGATATATTTAGAATAATAAGTATAGAAACTGTTGCTACCGATAGCGGAAAATTGGAGTTCTGTTCTAAATTTAGTCTTGATATAAGTGACTCTCGGGATTTTTTTGGCCGGGCAAAAAAAATCACTATCAAGCAACTTCACGATGACCATTCATATCTGCCGTGCTTTGTAAAAGGAAAAGGAGAGCTGAATAACTTAGCGTGCAATTGGGAAATTAGAGCTGGAGGTACAGGAGAAATTTCTTGTGGCAACGAGGTGTATTTGTATGGGTGCCACGATTGCCAAGATATTCTAAAGTAAGCCTAGTTGCCATTTTACACCCACAACTCCCAGATTCGGTTATACCTCTAATGTAAAACTTCAATGCCCATGTGGTGCAGCAGTTTCCTGCTGAGAAGGTTTGTGCATTTCCCCCGGTTCCATTTCCGGCATTTTTTCAGTGACGGGTTCAGCTGCCTTTTCAGGCTGCATTTCTTCCGGCATATCCGTTTTTGTGGATTTAGGTGGCATAAAGCCCATGGGTTTATTAGTGGTTAGAGCATGGATCACATATTGGTATTCAAAAATAACAACATAGTCAGGATAAACCCAGCGTGTAATCGGCGGTTCGCCAACTTCTGGCTGTCGGGTTTGTGGTTCGCCAAATTTTTCAAGTACTTCGGTCATGGTCATACCTCGGCCGGGTAACGTCACCGAATAAGATTTGGGTGTGGGGGTCGCCGTGGGCATTTGCAGTGTATCGGCATGGCTGAGAGTTGGCGCCATATTCAAAACCAGACTTAATGCACTTAAACGGAATATCACCGGCAGTGATATTAATCTTTTTTGATCTTGCGGCTTGTATTTTCTTAGCATTTTGTGTTCCCCGTTTACATAAGTGCCAGTAAAAATTAAAGAGTAAAGATTAATAGCCAGTAAAGGTACGCAAAACTGGCACATCAAAGAATAAATCTAATCTGTCTGCTATCTTTAAAATACGGCAAGCATATTATGCAAGAATTCGCAGTTTTCAGCTAAAGATGCTTTAATTGAAAGAGTTGTTCTTTCAATATGTTACACCGGCTAGTTAAATTAATTATTGCCTGTTCTGAGATGAAAATCCAGCCTTATATATGATGTTAAAACAAAAGGGTCACAATGGTTTACGTTGAGTCACAATTGATAACCGAAAAGCTCGCAACCAGTGAAGGGGTACATCAGTGGTTAGAGCAAATTGGCGCAGACTCGAATCCGGCCGATATTGAACTGGTTCGAAATGCCTTTGTGCTGGCCGAAAAGGCACATCATGGACAAGTGCGTGCATCAGGCGAGCCTTATGTGAACCATGTGGTGGCAGTTGCCGATATTCTGGTTAATTTGCATCTGGACTATGAATCGATAGCGGCGGCTTTTTTACATGATGTGGTGGAAGATTCAGATGTTACTCTGGACGATATTCGGCAGCAATTTGGCAACGCCATTGCCGAGTTAGTGGATGGCGTTACCAAGATGCATGCGATTGATTTACAGGTTGATCAATACCGACACCAGCATGATCAGGCTCAGGCGGAAAGTTTACGAAAGTTACTGCTGGCAATGGCAAAAGATGTGCGTGTGGTGCTGATAAAACTAGCCGATCGCCTGCACAATATGCGTACGCTAAAATTTTTATCGGCCAAAAAACAACGCCGTATCGCACAGGAAACCATCGATATTTATGCGCCGCTGGCAAACCGTTTAGGGATCTGGCAAATCAAATGGGAACTGGAAGATCTATCGCTTCGCTACCTTGAGCCATTTGACTACAAACAAATTGCCTCGAGTCTGGATGAGCGGCGTGTTGACCGGGAACGCTATATTGAAAACATTGTGAAAGTTGTGAGTAATGAATTAAAAAATGTAGGTATTCATACGCTGGTAACCGGTCGGCCGAAACATATTTACAGTATCTGGCGAAAGATGAAAAAGAAAGGCATTAGCTTTCATAACCTTTATGATGTGCGCGCCATTCGAATTATTGTTGACAATATTCAACAGTGTTATGCAGCGTTAGGTGTTGTGCACACACTATGGCGGCATATTCCCAATGAGTTTGACGATTACATTGCAACGCCCAAAGAAAATATGTACCAGTCTATTCACACAGCGGTCATTGGGCCACGTGGCAAAAGTATAGAAATACAAATTCGTTCTGAAGCCATGCATGACCATGCCGAATGGGGCGTGGCAGCACACTGGCGCTATAAAGAGCAAAGTAAAAATAATGCCGGCTACGATCAGAAAATCGCATGGCTACGTCAGTTGTTAGAATGGAAAGAAGAAGCCAGCAATGCAGGCGATTTTATTGACAGGTTTAAATCCGAAGTTTTTCAGGACAGGGTGTATGTCTTAACACCAACCGGTGATGTGATGGACTTACCTCAATCTTCTACACCACTGGATTTTGCCTATCATGTGCACACCGAAGTGGGTAACCATTGTCGGGGTGCCAAAGTAAATGGTCGGATGGTGCCGTTAACCTATGAATTAAAAAGTGGTGAACAGGTTGAAATTTTAACAACCAAAAATGGTAAGCCAAGTCGCGACTGGCTAAATCCACAATTAGGTTATTTAAATTCTTCGCGTGCGTTGTCCAAGGCACGTCACTGGTTTAAGTTGCAGGACGTTGACGAGAACAGCACTAACGGGCACGTTGTACTTGAGAAAGAATTAAATCGCCTTGGTGTGCGTAATCTAAACCATAATGCTATTGCTAAACACTTTCACTATGAAAAAACGGATGACTTTTTGGCGGCAATAGGGCGAGGAGACATTAATTCGATTCAACTGGCCAATGCCGTTAACCGTTTAACGCATAAAGAACAGCAAGAAAAACACATTACCCCGGTTACACGTGTTCGCCAAAGAGAAACAGGCGGTGATATTACCATTCAAGGGGTGGGTAATTTGCTGACTCACATTGGCCAGTGCTGCAAACCTGTTCTGGGCGATCCCATTATTGGTTTTATAACCCAGGGGCGTGGCGTCACCATTCATAAAAAAGATTGTCGTAATATATTAAAGATGGACGATGTTCGTCGAATGCGTTTAATCGCGGTTGAATGGGCGACTCAAAGTGAAACCCATTATATAGTTGAAGTAAGCATCTATGCGATTGACAGGGTAAATTTATTGCGGGATATTTTCGCGGTTTTCACTAATGAAAAAATAAATGTGATATCTTCAAATACCCGTTCAGATAAAGACAAAAATACCGCGAAAATGCATTTCACTTTAGAAATTAAAGATGTTAATCAACTAAGTCGAGTATTAAACCGGTTGTTACAGTTGCAGAATGTAATGGATGTCAGACGTGTTACCACCTGATGAATATCAGGTTGGCATAAAAAAAAGATAGCGCGGTAATTTTTGTCGGTATATGGAATAATAGTAAGTTCATTCAGCTGGACTGATAATCAGGAATAGTAATTGGGAATAATGATTTTAAAAATAATACAAACACTCAGCGCTTTATTTATTTTTGGTTTGTCCGGACACGTTACGGCGACAGAAATCAGCGGCCATAATGCTTTGTTATTTGGTCTTTCGCCGCATTTAACAAAAGAGCAACAGGCTCGGTGGCTTCCTTTAATTAAATATATTGAAAAGCAAACAAATTACCCCCTGCACTTGCAGGCTTCGCCAACAATTTCTGTATTTGAGAACCGGTTATTTGCCGGTAAGTTTGATTTAGCCTATATCAACCCAAAATTATTTATTGAAGCAAACCGTTATGTGGGTTATCAGCCGGTAGTGAAAGAAGGGCAGAAAGAATTAAGAGCCATCATTGTGGTAGCAAAGGACAGTTCTTATCAATCAATCAAAGACTTAAATGGTTTGCGTTTTATCTCGCCAGAGAATGCTTTTGCCGCCAGCGTGCTATCGCGTCTTAATTTATATGCGCAAGGTGTTAATGTTATACATAGTTATGTTGAAACGGCGGTGCAGGGGTATTCGCAGGTAGTGGCCGGATCGGCTGATGCGGTAGGCGGCGAAGAACAAACATTTAACAAACTGCCAACAGAAATTAAAAGTAAGCTAAAAATATTATGGATGACTGAAGGGGTAACCCCTTATGCATTTGTTATTCACCCGCGTGTGAATACTACTGTTAGAAAAAGAATGGTCGAGGCTATTCTGGATTTTAAGGATATCCCTGAAGGTGAAGCATTTTTTAAAAAGATGAAGATAAACCCTTTTGTGGTGGCAAAAAATAAAGACTGGGATGAAATACGGCAACTTATGGGGGAATAAGTTCAGGCTTAAGTGGCTTTTTTAAGCTTGCCCCAGGTTTTCATGAATTAAGCGTTTCCATGAATTAAGCATTTTTATGAATTAATCAGGTGTTCCTTAAAATGTCATAGTAAAGACAGGCCTGTTTATGGTTTAATGCGCGCATGTATAAACCTTTTGAATTATTTATTGGTCTGCGTTATACGCGAGCAAAACGCCGTAACCACTTTATATCTTTTATTACCTTTTTTTCTATCGCCGGCATTGCGTTGGGTGTCACCGCGCTTATTACCGTTATGTCGGTGATGAACGGTTTTCATAAAGAAGTGAGTACCCGAATTCTTGATATGGTGGCACACATTACGGTGACAAATTTTGACGGCAAGCTCTACACGCCGGATGTTGTTATAAAACAAGCAAAAAAGAATCCACATATACGGGCAGCAGCACCCTATATCGACGGGCAGGGAATGTTAATTTATGGCAGCAATGTGACCGGGATTATTATCCGGGGCATTGACCCAAAGCAGGAAAAAGATGTTTCTAAAGTCGCACAAAAAATGGAAATTGGTGAGCTCGACAACCTGATCGCAGGGGAATTTGGTATTGTCTTAGGGCGAGATTTAGCCCGAACGTTAGGGGCAACGGTGGGTGACAAAGTCACCATGGTAACACCCAGTGTTAACGTGACCCCCGCAGGTGTTTTGCCCCGCTTAAAACGTTTTAAAGTCGTCGGTACATTTAAGGTTGATATGTTCCCATATGACTCAACCATGGCCATTATTAATATTAAAGATGCCGCACGTTTATTTAAGAAATATGACAATGTGACCGGGGTACGTTTAAAAATAGACAATGTTCTGGATTCACAGGCGGTGGGTGACGAACTGCAAAAAGGTGTGTTGGCCGGTTATTGGGTACGGGACTGGACTTATTCCCACCGCAACTGGTTTCGTGCGGTTGAGATTGAAAAACGCATGATCTTTATCTTACTGGTTTTAATTATCGCCGTTGCTGCGTTTAATATTATATCGACATTGATTATGCTGGTAACCGACAAGCAAAGTGACATTGCTATTTTACGTACCTTTGGTGCGTCACCATCGAGTATTATGAAAATATTTCTTGTGCAGGGATGCGTGATTGGTATATTTGGCACTTTACTGGGCGTGGGCGGTGGCATCCTCTTGTCGCTTAATCTGGGTAGCATAGTTGGCTTTGTTGAAAACCTGCTGGGTATGCGTGTACTTGACCCTTCTGTTTACGTTATTAGTGAATTTCCGTCTGATTTGCACTGGAGCGATGTGGGTACGATTTCACTGGTATCGCTAGTTATTTCGCTGCTTGCAACCTTATACCCAGCTTATCGAGCCAGTAAAACCCAGCCTGCCGAGGCATTACGTTATGAGTAAGCTGCTTGTTGAATGCATTGCGTTGAAAAAAACCTTTACCGAAGGCCCTATGCACGTTGATGTTTTAAATGATGTGAATTTTTCTGTATTGCAAGGTGAGCAGGTTGCTATCCTAGGTGCTTCCGGCTCAGGTAAAAGTACCTTGTTGCAATTATTAGGCGGCCTGGATTTACCCACCTCCGGTGACGTTATTCTGGACGGTGAGCAATTAGTTAAATTATCTGAAACAGAGCGTGGCCAGTTAAGAAACAGGTCGATTGGCTTTATTTACCAGTTCCACCATTTATTGCCTGAGTTTACCGCGCTTGAAAATGTCGCTATGCCTTTATTAATTGGTGGTGTGAGTGTGTCGCAAGCATCCGCTATGGCCGCCGACATGCTAGATCGTATGGGCTTAAAACCCAGGCAACTGCATAAGCCGGGTGAATTATCTGGCGGTGAAAGGCAGCGTGTTGCCATTGCGCGGGCGCTGGTTACATCGCCTAAATGTGTTTTAGCCGATGAGCCTACCGGCAATCTGGACTCTAAAACAGCCGAAGTCGTTTATGCGCAGATGTTAGAGTTGAATAAAGAACTGGCAACCAGTTTTATTATCGTTACGCACGACGAACGTTTAGCGAAAAGAATGGATAAAACTTATCAACTGGATAGTGGGGTATTGGTGAGTTAATGGTTAACAGTTTCTGCTGTCGTCAAGATGTTTATTCACGAATTAATCCGAGCTTTCTGAATCCTTAAGGTTTAAACGCTTATCTTTCCTTTTTTGCCAGCGGCGCACAACCTGTAATCGCCACAGTAACCGAACGGTCAGCATACCCACCGTTGCACTCACTATACTGACAATAAAGCTACCTAATAACAGCGGTTGCCAAATTTCCGAGAACACCGATAGTAGCCATGCGAGCGAGGTTTCAAAAACAATATCCTCAGTGGTGCCGCCTAATATATATTGCCCAAGTTCATAGAAAAAGTAGTAAATGGGGGGGATAGTCAGCGGGTTGGTTATCCAGACCAAACTGACTGAAACAGGCAGGTTCACGCGAAAATAAATTGCAAGCCCAGCGGCTAACACCATCTGGAATGGGATGGGCACAAAGGCCATCGATAAGCCAACAAAAAAAGCACCGGAAATGGAGCGTCGATTAATATGAAGCAAGTTGGGGTCGTGCAGCAAAGTACCAAAAAAACGGTTTAAGGTTTTGTGGTTGCGAATCTTTTCATGATCGGGCAAGTAACGTTTTAGAAATTTTCTCGGCATACCAGCTTTATTCAGAACCCCTTAAAAAGACAAACAAGCAAAGACAGAGAAGCAATATACACTTGCCACTATACGCGAATTGGCTTCTTCTGTTGAGTGTTATTTGTTACGCTTAAGAAAACAAACTAAAAGGATTTGGTTGTGCGACTTTGGGCTATCGCATTTTTATTGGGAATATTGAGTGTACAGCAACTGTCATCTTTGCCAGATAAACTCTGGCTGTGTGTGGTTGCTCTTGTTGCTGTGTTTTTACTTGTTGTGCTCTTTAAGCCTTTGCACGGGTGGGGTGCAAACTCAACGCAATGTAAAAATCGTGGCTGGCTTATTGCGCTGAGTGGTTTTGCTTCTGGTTTTGCCTGGGCTTTTGGCCATGCCCACTGGATGATGGGGCAGCGTTTAGCGGCACAATATGAAGGCGTGGATTTGGTTGTGGAGGGGATGGTTTCATCGTTGCCGGTTTCACCAACGTTAGAATCAAATAGTGCCACTTTTGGCTCTCAACGTGTTCGGTTTGACTTTACTTTAACCCGCATTATCCAGCCCGATAACCTGTCACTGGCGCATTTTCCAAAGCGTATTCGTTTAAGCTGGTATCGACCACCCTCCAAAATAGAAGCGGGGGCATTCTGGCGTTTCACGGTGCGCTTAAAAAGGCCCTATGGGTTCAGTAACCCGGGTGGCTTCAATTACGAAAGCTGGCTTTACCAAAAGCGTATTCAGGCACGAGGCTACATCAGAAATGGTGAATATAATCAGTTGCTTACCGGGCATTCTTCAGAGCTATTCTTATCAAAATCACTGCTTAAACTCCGCTGGCGAATACGCAATAAAATAGCGGACGGTTTGGCGGTTGGTGAAAATACGGAATTTATCCGGCATTTAACACAGGCATTGATACTGGGTTACCGCAGTGGCTTGAACGCGTCTCAATGGCAAATATTTCAGCGCACGGGGACCATCCATTTAATGGCCATTTCCGGCCTGCATATTGGTCTGGTTGCGGGGCTGGTGTATTTTTTAAGCCAATTTTTATGGCGGTTAAGTGGGCGGGGGTGTTTAATATTGCCAGCGCCTCAGGTTGCAGCCGTTGCTGCACTGTTGGCAGCAGCACTGTATGCCATGTTGGCGGGGTTTACCATTCCAACTCAGCGTGCGTTGGTGATGTTATCGGTTGCCATGCTGCATATTGTTTTTAAGCGAACACCTTTACCGGCGAGCAAAATCATCGCACTGGCGCTTATTTTAGTTTTATTGCTGGATCCGCTAGCGGTGCTGGCGCAGGGGTTCTGGCTGTCCTTTCTGGCGGTGGCTTTGATTATTTTTTTAATGCAACGGCCGGCGCACACTGTAGCACGGCAGCTGAACGAGCAAGTGAGCCAGAACCAGCCTGGCTTTATATCGGGTGTTGTTCAAAAAACATACACCAGCGTGGTGCAGTTTGGGCGACTACAATGGGCACTAACCATTGCAATGTTTCCACTGGTTTTATTCTTTTATCAGTCTTCCTCGCTGGTTTCTCCGCTGGCCAACTTTGTTGCTATTCCTGTGATGAGCCTTGCGGTTGTCCCCTTGATGTTTATCGCAACGGGCTTTTTATTTTTAAATACAATGCTGGCGAATGTACTTTTCCGGTTGGTCGATTTTATCTATATCCGGTTATGGCAGTTACTGGAAGCATTGGCAAATAGCGCCTTTTCAACGCTGGAACTGGCCATTGCATCACCGTGGCTACTGGTCTTGTGTTTTTTAGCCATTCTTTTGTGGTTAACGGTAAAAGGTACACCCATGCGTTGGCTGGCTTTTGTTTTATTTTTGCCGCTATTGTTTTACTCCGCACCGGCATTAAAGCAGGGTGAAGCCAGGCTTACCGTGCTGGATGTGGGGCAGGGACTGTCTGCTGTGATCCAGACAAAATCCCACACGGTTGTTTTTGATACCGGGCCACGCTATAGCTCAAATTTTGATACTGGCCGTGCAGTGGTGGTGCCTTATTTGCGCCAAATGCGACGCGATACTATCGACACACTGATTATCAGCCATGGTGATAATGACCATATTGGTGGGCTTCAGTCTATTTTATCCCTGTTGCCAGTTAAACGTATTCTAAGCAGTGTTCCTGATAATATTAGCAGGCAACTGGAACGGGCAGGTGTCACGGTATCGGCTTTGGCCTGCCAACAAGGCTTGCAATGGCAATATGATGGGGTCGAA
This sequence comes from Gammaproteobacteria bacterium, assembly GCA_024275115.1. GTDB lineage: Bacteria > Pseudomonadota > Gammaproteobacteria > UBA6429 > Thiohalophilaceae > SZUA-37. The sequence continues at coordinate 20,508 of JAJRZT010000063.1, read as the reverse complement.
TTTGCTATTTTAAGTCCACTGGAAATAATCAAGGCAGAAAACGGCCACGATAAGAACAACCAGTCTTGTGTATTAAAAATCAGCACTGATTTTGGCACGGTGCTGTTAACCGGTGATATTGAACGTGAGACGGAGTCGTATCTGTACCACAATTTTGCGACACAACTGGCGGCGGATGTGCTGGTGGTGCCGCACCACGGCAGCAATACGTCTTCGTTGAGTGGCTTTATTAAGGCAGTATCACCACAATATGCCGTTTTTACGGTGGGATATAAAAATCGTTATCGTTTACCCGGTAAAAAGGTGCTGCAACGCTATCAGCAAAACAGCCGGGCTAGCTTGTTTAAAACCTATGAAACAGGCGCACTCACATTTCAGATGAAACAGGGTGCCAGCTTACAACCACAGGCCTACCGCTTGCTCAATTCACGTTATTGGCAAACCGTGCCCTTATTGCAAAAATAAGAGGCCATTGGTGCGCTATGACTTCCTGTTTTCGAGGCGCTTTGGTAGAGTAGGTCGCAGCAGAGGAATGATTCGTCAGATAATTAACATGTAACGTAAGCTATTGATTTTAATCTGTATTTTGTGTAAAGTTTAAATGTTGCAAATAGCATGAAATTTAAAGGTAACTAATGTGTTCGAAATGATCCAATCGGGTGGCTGGTTAATGGTGCCACTGTTGTTATGTTCTATTTTTGCCGTTGCCATTATCGGTGAACGGTTCTGGTCGTTACAGGAAAAACGGATTACCCCTAAACACCTCGTTGGTCAGGTTTGGCAATGGTATAAAAGTGATTCGCTTGACGATAATCATATTGATGCATTAAGCAAAAGCTCACCTTTAGGGCAGGTGCTGGCAGCGGGGCTTATCAATCGCCACCACCCTCGCGCAATTATGAAAGAAAGTGTTGAAGAGACCGGACGGCAGGTGATGGCTAGTTTAGAAAAATATTTAACTACGCTGGGTACCATTGCACAAATTACACCATTATTGGGCTTGCTCGGTACAGTATTGGGTATGATTAAGGTCTTCGCCGCCATTACAATACAGGGTGTCGGCAATCCGGGTGTTTTAGCGGGTGGTATTTCTGAGGCATTGATTACAACCGCAACGGGTTTGGTTATTGCTATTCCCAGCTTGTATTTTTACCGGCACTTTCGCGGCCAGGTCAATCTTCTTGTGCTTAAAATGGAAGATGAGTCATTAAAAATTATTGATGTGATGCATGGCGACAGAGAATCCGAGCGAAAGTCGGCTGACAGCTAAAATGAATTTCAGAATTACCAGAGAAGAAGAACCGCAGTTAAATTTAACACCACTGATTGACGTGGTGTTTTTATTATTGATATTTTTTATGGTATCAACAACCTTCGATAAACAGTCCGAGTTAAGCATCGATTTGCCAGCGGCAGATGGTACAGCGGTTAAAGCCAGCAAAATATTCAAAGTTGAAATTGCAATCGATAGTCAGGGGCACTACTTTGTAAATCAGCGGCGTCTGAAAGATGACAGTCTAAAAACCTTAAAGCGTGCTATTGAAATTACAAAAGCTGATAACAAAAAAATTCAGGTTATTATTAGCTCTGATAAAAACACACCTTATCAGGCATTTATCACCGCAATGGATGCCGCAAAGCAGCTTGGTTTGGGACAAGTTAACCTCGCCACTAAACACTCTAAAGATTAAATGAAAACAACAACAGATAAAAATAACGGCGTTCGTACTTATAAACGTTTGCTTTCATATGTGCGCCCGCAATGGAAGGTTTTTGTTATTGCGCTGTTAGGTATGGTGGCTGTTGCCTATACCGAAGTTCGCTTTGCGGAGCTTATTGATCCGATGCTTGAAGGCGGCTTTGTAGAAAAAGACAAAGCCGTGATCAAAATGGTATCGATTACTTTATTGCTTATATTCACACTGCGCACGGTTGGTTCGTTTGTTGCTGAATTTGGAATGGCCTGGGTTTCACGTGCGGTTGTTTTTAAGCTTAGAAGTGAAATGTTTGCCAAGTTTATGGTATTGCCGATTGGCTATTACGATAATACAACATCGGGAAAATTACAGTCTAAAATGATATATGATGTTGAGCAGCTTGCAGACGCATCATCCGGTGTTATTCGGGTTTTAGTTCAGGACACCATTACTATTATCTGGTTATTGGGTGTTATGTTGGCTCTCAGTGTCAATTTAACATTAATTTTGTTAGCCACTGTTCCTGCTGTTGCTCTTATTGTGGGTTATGTTTCGAAAAAGTTCAGGCATTATAGCCGACGTATCCAGTTATCCATGGGCAGTGTTTCCGATGTGTCAGAAGAATCGGTTGAAGCAAATCGTGAAATTAAAATATTTGGTGGTCAGGATTACGAATCAAAAAAATTCTCTGATATTAATGCACATAATAGAAAACAATATTTAAAATTTGCCGCCACCAATGCCTTAAGTGCACCCATTATACAGCAAATTGTAGCTTCGGCTTTTGCACTTATTGTTTATGTTGCTGCAACAGATGATGTGGAAAACTCATTAAAAGTGGGGCAGTTCGCTTCATTTTTATTATCAATGATTTTATTAATGCAGCATGCAAAAAGGCTCACAACGGTAAATGCGGCATTGCAGCGCGGCATTGCAGCGGCACAGAGTGTCTTCCAGTTTTTAGATCTTGATGTTGAACAGGATAAGGGCACTAAAACGATAGAAAATATTAAAGGTGATGTGTGCTTTTCAAATGTATCTTTTCGATATACCCCGCAAAGTGAAACCATTCTCAAAAATATAAACCTGGACATTAAAGCAGGGCAAAGTGTTGCCTTTGTAGGGCGCTCGGGTGCAGGTAAGACATCGCTGGTTAGTTTGTTACCACGTTTTTATAATGTGACCGAGGGGGATATTTTTATTGATGGTATTGAAACAAGGGAGTTAAGCCTGCTTGAGCTAAGGAAAAATATTGCGTTAGTCAGCCAGAATGTGACCTTGTTCAATGACACGATTGCACATAATATTGCTTACGGCGGGCTGGAAAAAGCAACCGAAGAGCGTATTATTGCGGCTGCAAAAGCAGCCCATGCCTATGAGTTTATAGAAAAATTACCCAACAAATTAAATACTATTGTTGGTGATAATGGGTTGTTGTTGTCCGGTGGCCAACGCCAGCGGCTTGCTATTGCGCGTGCTTTTCTGAAAGATGCGCCTATTTTGATACTGGACGAAGCAACGTCGGCGCTTGATACAGAATCAGAACGCTATATTCAGGACGCAATGGCCGAATTATTAAAGAACAGAACAACCTTTATTATCGCCCATCGCTTATCAACCATTGAAAATGTAGATCTAATTGTTGTGATGGATAAAGGTGAAATAATTGAGGTAGGCAGTCATGACGAATTAATAAAGAAAAATGGAATTTATACCGAACTACACAAGCTGCAATTTTCTCAAAAAAAGACTAAATAAATCCAGTGAAAAATTCAAAACTTCATACGCTAATTAATGAAACCTGGTATACGAAGAATTTTTTAATGCATGCATTAAAACCGTTGTCATGGTTATTTTGTGGGATTGTTGCTGTGCGTCGCACACTTTATTCTTTAAAAATTTTAAAATCAACCCGTTTAGGGGTCCCTGTTATTGTTATTGGCAATATTTCAGTGGGTGGAACAGGAAAGACACCGCTGGTTATTTGGGTAGTGAAGTTTCTGAAAGAAAGTGGTTTTACCCCGGGTATTGTAAGTCGGGGTTATTTAGGTAAAGCCAAGTCGTGGCCACAGCAGGTTCGACCTGACAGTGATCCTGTTATTGTCGGTGATGAAGCTATTTTAATTTCCAGACAAACAGACTGTCCAATGGCGGTTGGACCGGATCGTGTTGCTGCAGGGCAAGCACTGTTAAAATATTCGAAATGCGATATTATTGTTTCCGATGATGGTTTGCAGCATTATGCATTGCGGCGAACACTTGAAGTGATTGTTGTTGATGGTGTGCGGCGTTTTGGAAATGGGTATTGTTTACCGGCTGGCCCGTTGCGTGAGTCTACCAGTCGTCTGGACAAAGCTGATTTTGTTGTAACCAATGGCATTGCCTCACAAGGTGAGTTTGCAATGCGTTATTCTGGAAAAGTTTTAGTTAATTTATTAGATGCAAACTCTAAATTAATGCTGTCTGAATTCAAAAATACTCAAGTGCATGCTGTCTCTGCTATTGGAAATCCGCAACGGTTTTTTGATTATCTTCGTAGTCAGGGGTTAAAGGTTATCGAACATGCTTTTCCTGACCATTACATGTACTCTCAGAATGATATTGTATTTAATGATGACCTGGCTGTTATTATGACAGAGAAAGATGCAGTAAAATGCCAACGTTATTCGGTCAAAAATTACTGGTATTTACCGGTTAACGTAGAAATGAAAAAGGAATTTGGATTAAGATTGCTAGATAAAATAGGAGATAAGGATGGATAAAAAATTATTGGATATACTGGTTTGCCCGTTATGCAAAGGTAAACTTGAATACAACGAAAATGACTCAGAGCTGGTGTGCAATTTTGATAAGCTTGCTTACCCCATACGCGATGATATTCCTGTTATGTTAGAGGAAGAAGCACGTAGTTTGCTTGTTGCCGATTAACAGCAGGCATGCATTAAATAAAATTATTTATTTCTATCGGAAATTCAAAAATAAAGGTAGCTCCCTCCACTGAATTATTTTCAGCATAGATTTCACCGTGGTGTTTTTTTATTATTTCACTGCATATTGCCAGACCTAAGCCCGTGCCACCTGCACCTGTAATGGTCTTGCTGCTTTGCACAAATTTATCGAAGACGAGCCCCAGCTCATTTTCAGGAATACCTATGCCTTCATCAATGATTTTAACTTTCACCGACTTGTAGTATTTTTTATCGGTTGTTCTTTTGCCGATAATCATTTCTGATGATTCAATCTGAATAGTAATTGTTTTACCTGTCGGCGTGAACTTTAATGCGTTGCCGACAAGATTACGTATTACCTGACCTATTTTTTCAGCATCACATTCAACCAGTTGTTCTGTTGACTCAAAGACATGTTTAATCTTCAGGCCATTATCGAATGTTAATGATTCAAATTCTTTTGTTATCGATTTTGTAATTAAATTAATATTGGTTTTAGTGAATTTCAGGTCTTCCCTGCCTGTTTCTAATTTTGCTAAATCAAGCAAGGCGTTAAGCAAAGAAAGCAAACGTGTACCGCTCTGGTTAATATTTTCAAAATAACATTTTAGTTTTTCGCGCTCAACTTTATTGTATTTGAGTAACCCAAACTTTGAAAAACTCAAAATGGCATGCATTGGGGTACGCAATTCATGTGACATGTTGGCAAGAAAGTCAGACTTTGACCTATTTGCTTTTTCAGCCGCCTCTTTTGCAAGCACCAGATCTTTTGTTTTCTCATGTACTAACTCTTCGAGATTATTTTTATGGCTTTTGAGTTCATCTTTTTGTTTTTCAAGTTCAATATTAACATTTTCAATACTTACAGTGCGCTCATATACTTTTTGTTCAAGTGAGGCATTTAACTCGGTAATTTGCATTAAAGCTTGTTCTTTTTGTTTAATATTATGCTCAAGATTGTCTGTCATCGTGTTAAATGCTTTTGCCAGAACACCAATTTCATCATGGCTACCTATATGAGCCTTATGTGAAAAGTCTCCTTTTGTAACTTCTTCAGCACAATTTTTAAGTTCCTTTATCCGTTTTAAGGTGCTGTATTTGAAAATATAAAAGATCACGGCGCTAAGAAAGATCAGCATTATAATTTCGGATATAATTTCCCGGTAAAGAGTTGCCTGTATAGTATGTTTAAATTTGTATTTGGATATTCCAATGAGTACAGAACCCAGCTGATTGTCTTCATACTCAATTGAGGCATCAAGCATAATAACGTTAGGGTTATTTTCAAGTTGTTTAATTACTTCTGCCAACTTTATACCGGGGTTGGATGCCACGATGCTATTTATTCCCGGTTTGGATGAATCAAAATAGGAGGTTAAAAATTCACCTTCCTGATTTTTGATAGCACAATAAACCACTTCATCCTGAGCGCTAATATTTCTGACATAATCGTTTAAATGGTTAAAGTCAAAGGAAAAAATAGCCTCGGGTGCTATCAGCGCAACCATTTTGCTCAGCAACTTGCCTTTGCTTATTAAACTTGCTGAATATTCTTTGGTTTCTATCTGGATCTTTACATAAGTATTAATGCTGAGTGTTATCGTAAAGACCAGAACAACCAGTAATACAAACTTTAATCCCAGGCTAAGCGATATTTTTGATTGTTTGTGCACGCTGTTTTGGTGCTCCTTGCTGGGAAAATGACTGCAAATTTGCCTATACGCTATATCGACAAAATACGGCTTTTCTTTAATTTAAAAAGATAATAAAAACATAACCTTAGATATAATATGTGTTTTTTATAAATCATATTAAGGTTTTTGATTTTGAGGTCGATAACTAAAACAAGCCAGTTTATTCTCCTTTCATATACAGGGATATTTCGATGTCAAAATTTAAAATTTTATCAGTTGATGATGAACCAACAAATCAGTTAGTCATTGATGAAATATTAGAGGATGAATATGAAGTAAAGCTGGTTTATACCGGCGAAGAATGCCTGGAAACGGTTAAAGAATTTTCCCCCGACCTGATTTTACTCGATGTCAATATGCCCGGTATTGACGGTTACGAAACTTGCGTTAAGTTAAAAGAAGACAGCGAAACCCGTAGTATCCCTGTTATATTCCTGTCTGCACTTTCGTCCACCGAAGAAAAACTGAAAGGCTATGAAGCCGGTGCAGATGATTATATCCCCAAACCTTTTGACCACAACGATTTACTGAATAAAATCGCTCAGCTTCTGAGCGATAATTCATCGGCTTCGCTGGTTGTGTCAGCAGAAGATAAAGCGAATGATAATAAAGAGAACGAAGAATTACTTAAGGAACTGCAAAGCTCACGTTCTGTCGCAATGGAAGCCATGCGCTACACCAGCGATTTGGGTACGGTGGTCAAGTTTTATGAAGAAAGTGCACTTTGTAAAACGTTCGATGAATTGATGAAAACCGTTTTTGTTACAACGAATAGCCTGGCTTTAAATTGCAGTATGCAAATTCGTGACGGTAGCGAAGTGTTTAATAAATCATCAAGTGGAGATATTTCGCCAATGGAAATCAGTGTGCTCGATGTATCCAAAGACAAGGGGCGCTTCTTCGATTTTAATACACGCACTATTATGAATTATGAGCACAGTTCTATTTTAATAAAAAACATGCCGATTGATGATGATAAACGATACGGTGTAATGAAAGACATACTCGGTGCATTAGGAAATGGCGCTGAAGAGCGGGTGCGGACTATTATTCTGGAACGAGCTATGGTGAGTAATCGTGAACAAGTTATTGTACTGATACAGGAAACTTTTAAAAGTATTAACTATCAACATATATTACGTTCTCGTGAAGGCTCGGAAATTATGGAGTCGATGATTAAAGATGTGCAGCAAACAATTGAATCAATGGATTTACTTTCTTATCAGGAAGAACAGTTGGAAGCCATTATGGAAAGTTTTAGACAGCGCAATGAAATGCACATTAATGCCGGACTTGATCTAACTGAAGCATCACAAGAGGCACTGGCATCATTAAATAGTATTTTTGAAGTACTGGAATAGGCGTTTTAAATAATGCAAAGCGAGTTTAAACAGTCATTCCATCAGCATATACGTGGCCTGCCGTTAACGTATCAGCATATTTATGTCCATCCTTGCGTTATTAATAAACAGGCCTGTATTGTTTACCCGTCGGGCCTTGAAAAACAATCGCCTGACTTTTACCAGCAACTGAAACATTATTTTACTGCAAAAGGCTTTGCGTTAAAAGAAGAGCAACGTACCGAAAAAGTTAAAAAATTTAACCGGCCTGACAGACGGCGCTGGATGCCAATGTTGCTGTTTACTGCCAGTATGTTGTTTGAAAATAGTGCCGTGGCGAATACGGCGCTCAATGCTGACAGTCATGCACAGCGAAACAGTACAGCTCATCAGGTAGAACTCAGGCTTATCCCAGACTCCAAAATTACCCATGACCATCAACAATTGATTCTGGATAAAAACACCCAACCAAAAATACAGTCACTAAAATCACACACTGCAAGCCGCTTGTATACAATTCTTAATGAGCATTATATAAGGAAAAAAAGTGACCCTGTTTATATCCAGCAGGATTTAAAAGAAATGGCCGTTTACTATAGCCAGTTTACGGAAGTGGTTAATTTAATTATTAGTCTAAAGAAAAAAAACTGGCTATTAAGCTATGATGAAAATATCTGGTCAACCATTGCCAGCGGTAGTATATTGCAAGTGGATAAGGCTACCATTCATTTTAATACCCGCTCGGCTGCAAAACTTAAATTGCACAACAGTTGCAAAGAAAACCCGGTTTGCATTGCATCACCTGCCGATGCATTGCTACATGAGCTTTTACATACGCATAGCATGTTGGTAAAAACCGATGAATTTATACGCCAAGGTGGGATGAACACATTGCGTTATCCTTATCAACATGAGTACGCCATTATAAAATCAGAACGTGAGCTGTATGCCAGTATGAGTAAAAGTGATGCCATCAAGCGACCGCAGCGTAATGAACATGCGGGTCGAAAAATTATTGCAAGCTGCGTAACGTGTATTAAATAAAATCTGCAAATTTGAGCTGCTATAAAAACGGATGCGCTAGTAAATTTCTATAAAATACATTAAGTTAGTGCGAATATAAGAATGGTTGCATAAAGGTTAGCTACACGCTATGCTAGCGTGCATGCTACGTATAGTGAAATTTATTTTAGTATTGACCATATTAACAACTCAGTCTGCCTGGGCGATTAATGGCAACGCTCTTTCTAATGGCGTGGGCTCTGGTACTGAGGTTCAACAAACCTATACACAAACAGAAGATCAGCATGGCGGTGGCGGTGCCGCAGAATCATGCTGTCATTTTTGCCATGCCAGCGGGCATTTAGTGGGTATTTTTTCAAATATCAATCTTGATATTGCCGTTGCCAGTGATCGTCACACAAGCAAATTAATCGATTTTACATCTTCAATTAAATATCAACCCCCCACGCCACCCCCCACAGTCTAAAACTTTAAATACTATTTAAACTCGTCAGTCCGATCCTGCCAGGGAACGATGTTGACGGATCAGTATTATTTTATTAAAGGTTTTAGAACTTATGTATCTCACTTATAAGCGATTTATTCGCAGTATTTTGTTTACCGTCGTAGCGATTATTGCATACTTACCAAACAGTTATGCGCAAACAACAGAGACGAAAAAATTTAAACCGGCTTCCGATGAATTACGTCAGTTTATTCAGCCGATATTTCTGACGCACCCGAAATTAATGGCTGCAAAAGCCGAGCTGGATGCAGTGAAGTCACAATACGCTGCCGCTACACAGGCCATTTATAATCCGCAACTGGAGCTGGACACAGAAAATATTACTGTTCGTACGTCAACGATTGGCCTCAGCCAAACTATCGACTGGGGTGACCAGCAGGGTGCAAATACACAAATTGCACGGCAAAAACTTATTGCTGCGCAAGCCACTTTTCAACAGCAGCGCCAGCAATTAATACGACAGTTATTAAACGTGTTGATAGATTACCGCAACAAGTCGCGTCTGGCCGAACTTTCACAGCAACGCCTAAATTTAATGAAAGATTTTTATGCAGTAGCAAAAAAGAAACACGTGGCAGGTGATCTAAATCAGGTTGAACTGGATCTGGCTCAGCTTGCTTATAGTGAGTCCGTTTTAAATAATGCCAGGATAATGGCTGAACAGGTGAACGCAGAGCAGACGTATTATGCATTTTATAGTTGGCAGTCGGCAGCAACTAAAAGTTCACTACCTGATCTAGATTATATTTTTCAGCCGGCAAGTCTGCCACCCAATCTCGATACTTTCCTGTTAACACTCCCTCAAATGCGAGCGTTACGGGCGAATGTTGAAGCAAGTAAAAATACAATTTCCTTACGTGAAGGACAAAGCAGTGCAGATCCCACCATTGCGATAAGAGGGGGGAAAGAAGATAAAGAATCACTTGTCGGCTTAAGCATCAGCATTCCATTAAATGTACGTAATAATTTTCGTGCCGAAATTGAAGTTGCAAAAAGTGAATACTTGCGCGCGGAACAGTTAGCGCAACAGACTTACCGGAATTTGCAAGGTAGCATTCGCTCGCAAACCAGGCACTACCAGTTAACACAGCAAGCCTGGGAACTCTGGAAGTCAGCCGGTCAGGTGAGCATGAGTCGGCAGCTTAAAATGTTAAAGCGTTTATGGCAGGCAGGCGATTTAAGCGCAACGGATTATCTTGTGCAGATCAAACAAAATCTGAACACCCAGTCCGCAGGCATTGAATTAAATTCAACGCTTTGGGGAAGTTGGCTGGCATGGTTGGACACAACCGCACAAATTGAAGCATGGTTGCAACTAAAACCAGCGCCGCAATCCGGTTCATAATTTACAGGCAAGACATAAGGAATCAATAAAATGTTATACAAACTATTAATTTTAACGCTGTTTTTAAGCTTGTCGGCTTGTAGCAATGACGAGTCAACAACAGGTAAGCATACTGAAAAGGGCGGGCATGTTGAGCACGCTAACCATAAAGACGCTGAACATCATGGTAAGGAAAAACAAGCTTCGCATGACGACCATGCCGAGCATAAAGATGACGAGCATCATGACAGTGAGAAACAAGGTTCGCATGATGACCACGCCGAGCATAAAGATGATGAACATCATGGTAGTAAAAAACAAACTTCGCATAGCGACCATGCTGAGCATAAAGACAATGAACACCATGATGAAAAACAAGAAGCTGACGATGGACACGGTCATGGTGGCCATGAAGAAGCACCGGAATCTGTTGATATTACAGTAGCGCAAATGCAAGCAGCCGGTATTGTTGTAGAAGCACTTAAATTATCTGATGTGAAAACAAGTATTCGTGCGCCAGGTGAAATAAAGTTAAATGCCTATAATACGATTAAGGTTTCACCCCGCATTAATGCCCAGGTACTTGCCCGGCATGCTGTTTTAGGTGAAGAGGTTGTTAAAGGTCAGGCTTTAGTCACACTATCAAGTGTTGAAATGGCCGAGGCACAAGGGCAATTATTACTGGCAGACAAAGAATGGGTCAGAGTGAAAAAACTGGGTCGTAAAGTGGTGTCGGCACGGCGTTATATTACAGCAAAAGTTGAATATGAAAAAACCTATGCCAATGCTAAAGCATTTGGAATGAATGAGGATGAAATAAAAAACCTGCTATCACAAAAGCACAGTGCAGACGGTTCATTTAAACTTGTTGCGCAGCAAGCGGGTCGCATTATTCATGATAAATTTATTGTTGGTGAACTTGTTGAAGCAGGTTATGAGTTAATGGTGATCACAGATGAGTCTACTATGTGGGTTGAAGCACGGGTAACACCCCAGGTCACTAACTCAGTTAATATTGGTAACAATGCAGAAGTATTTCTGGGTAATGAAAAATTTCCGGCTAAAGTGATGCAGCTTCATCATTCTCTAGATGAAACAACACGTACATCTGCAATACGTCTTGAAGTTAAGAATGATGATGATCGCTTGCATGCCGGTATGTTTGTAGCAACCTTTATTGAAACACAAAATACAAGTAAGGCATTGCAGGTGCCGGAAGAGGCGGTGTTACGTAGCAGCGATGGCGACTGGCAAATTATGATTGAGCAAGATGAAGCTGGAGAATTTAAAGCGGTAGAAGTTGAGCTTAAAAAAGTTAGTAATGGTATGGCAATAATTGGAAGCAAGGGTGCCAATATTATTGGCCCGGGTACACGGGTTGTTACCCATGGCGCGTTCTTCGTTCAGTCTGAACTGGCGAAAGGCGGCTTTGAAATCCATAATCATTAGAGGCTATTATTATGTTAGATTCAATTATAAGTTGGTCGGTTAGAAATCGATTATTAGTCGTTATTGCCTTGTTAGCAATGACTGTTGGAGCATTCCTTGTTTTACCAAAACTTAATCTTGACGCATTCCCCGATGTTACCAATGTTCAGGTTCAAATTAATACCGAGGCACGTGGCCTGGCGGCAAAAGAGGTTGAGCAGTTAATAACGTTTCCTATCGAAGCTGTTATGTATGCCTTGCCGGACGTTGAAGAAGTTCGTTCTATATCAAAAACAGGTTTATCCGTTATTACGGTTGTTTTTAAAGAAGGAACGGATATTTACTTTGCCCGGCAATTAGTTTTTGAACGCTTGCAATCGGCACGTGAACAAATACCGGACGGTATAGGTACACCCGGTATTGGCCCAAACTCTTCTGGTTTGGGGCAAGTCTATCAATATATATTGCGCGCGGAAGATCCCGTCAAGTATAACGCAACAGTCTTACGCAGTTATAATGACTGGATTGTTAAACTGTTACTTATGCCCGTTGGTGGTGTCACCGAAGTTTTATCGTTTGGTGGTGAAGTACGTCAATATCAGGTTAATCTTAGCCCGCAACGTTTACTGGCCTATGGCTTATCGGGTGATGATGTTGCCAAAGCGATTGAAAAAAATAATCGCAATGCAGGTGGCTGGTATATGGATCGAGGCCAGGAACAGTTGATTGTGCGCGGTGTTGGCTGGGTGCGCAGTGGTGAAGAGGGTTTGCGGGATATTGGTAACATTCCATTAAAAGATAATGATGGTATTGTTGTTAGTGTTAAAGATGTTGCCGATGTTAGTTTTGGTGCAGAAATAAGACAAGGTGCCGTCTCGATTACACGCCGTGATGCCAATGGTAAACCTGAAGCATTGGGTGAAGTTGTGGCGGGTGTGGTACTTAAACGTTTAGGTGCAAATACCAAAGCAACCATTGATGGTATCGAATCCCGGATGACAGCCATCCAGGCAGCTTTGCCTGATGGGGTGACGCTTGAGCCTTTTTATGATCAGTCAAGTCTGGTTGCTCAAGCTGTTGATACCGTTGTTACCGCGTTATTGCAGGCCTTTGTGCTTATTATCATTATTCTACTGTTGTTTTTAATGAATATTCGCGCAACCTTGCTGGTTTTATTGTCTATTCCAATATCGATAGGTTTGGCATTAATGGCGATGGCATACTGGGGTGTTTCTGCCAACCTGATGTCGCTAGGTGGTTTGGCAATAGCCATTGGTATGTTGGTGGATGGTTCCGTGGTTATGATGGAACACATTTTCAGCCACTTAAGCCATCCCGATGCTGAACATGAAGATCATATAAAAAAGAACGTTGCACAGGGTGATCCCGATCCTTTTGATGCCGGGCATGATTCACATGGCATGACCATACGTATTCAGCAGGCAGCCAAAGAAGTTGCACGGCCAGTATTCTTTGCCGTGCTGATTGTAACCATTGTGTTTGCACCGCTGTTTGCATTGGAAGGTGTTGAAGGGAAAATGTTCCAGCCTATGGCGATTTCTATTTTGCTCGCTATGCTGGGGGCGCTAATTGTTGCTTTGATGGTTATACCGGCATTGGCAACCTATTTATTTAAAAAAGGGATTGTTGAAAAACAAAGCCCGGTTTTGCGACCAATAGAAAAACACTATCGCCTGCGTTTAAAACAGGCGTTGGAAAATAAGCGTATCGTTGTTATTAGTGCGGTTAGCTTGTTTGTTGCCTCACTAGTTCTGGTGCCGTTTTTAGGAACTGAATTTGTTCCTGAGCTGGAAGAAGGTACTTTGAATATTCGAATTACACTGGCACCTTCATCTAGCCTTGATACCTCGCTTAAAGTTGCCGGGAAAATGGAAGCCGTTTTAATAACCTTCCCCGAAGTTATTTATGCAACTAGTCGGGTTGGCCGCGCAGAGATTGGTGGTGACCCGGAACCTGTTTCAAATATAGAAATATTTGTGGGTTTAAAACCAGTAAGTGAATGGAGCAGTGCAGACAACCGGCAGGCATTGCAAAAATTGATGGAAGAAAAAATGTCCGTTCATCCTGGATTATTATTTTCCTTTTCGCAGCCGATAGCAACACGTGTGGATGAGTTACTTTCAGGTGTTCGCGCACAACTGGCGATAAAATTATTTGGCCCAGATCTTGACGTGCTTGCAACAAAGGGCAGTGAGATAGAAGCACTGGTTAAAAAAGTTGAAGGTACGCGCGGGGTTGCAATGGAACAGATTGGTGGTGAAGCGCAATTAGCCGTTCGTCCCGACCGCGATATACTTGCGCGCTATGGTATACCCGTCTCACAGGTAATGGACATGGTTGCCGATTCCGTGGGTGGGCAAACGGCAGGTCAGGTTATAAAAGGTAATGAGCGTTATGATATTTACGTTCGCCTGGCAGAACAGTATCGTGATAATATTGAAGCTATTCGTGACTTGATACTGCAAGCACCCAATGGTGCCTGGGTAAGGTTGGGTGACGTTGCGCAGGTTGAAATAGAAACGGGGCCACCGCAAATCCGCCGTGATGATGTGCAACGCCGCGTCGTTATTCAAAGCAATGTTGACGGTCGTGATATGGGCGGCCTGGTAGCAGAACTTGAAGAACGGATTAATAGCGAAATTGACATGCCACCGGGTTACAGTGTTGTCTTTGGTGGCCAATTCAAAAACCAGCAGCGGGCACAGGCACGTTTAATGATTGTTGTGCCTATCTCACTGGGGTTAATATTTTTATTACTCTATTTTGCATTTAATTCAGTCGGCCAGGCATTGCTTATTTTGCTGAATGTACCACTGGCATTAATTGGCGGTATAGGTGGCCTGTTTATTTCAGGTTTATATTTATCCGTTCCCGGGTCAATTGGATTTATTACCTTGCTCGGTGTGGCAGTGTTAAATGGTGTGGTCATGGTGAGTTCAATTAATCAACGGGTTGAAGGTGGCTTATCCATAGCCGACAGTGTGTTTGAAGGTGCCTTGTCTCGTTTACGTCCGGTACTAATGACTGCGATTACTTCGGCACTGGGTCTTATACCCTTGTTACTATCCAGCGGTATTGGTTCAGAGATCCAAAAACCATTAGCAACGGTTGTTGTGGGTGGGTTATTATCGTCAACACTACTAACCTTGTTTGTAATCCCGGTGTTATATGAAATATTTTCACGTAAAAGATATTCAGATGAATAGCAGCAATGACATACCAAACTAAAGGTAGAACTTAAATAAAAAAGTTAACTATTTTATTTAATTGCCTGGGCAGGCCTGAACCGTGACAAAGCATCAACATAATCACAATGTAGATGAAATAGGCGATCGCAGGCTGGGTATTGCTATTGCCGTTAACCTGCTGTTAACACTGGCGCAGGTTGTGGGTGGGATTATTTCAGGCAGTTTGGCATTAATTGCAGATGCATTACATAACTTCAGTGATGCTGCATCATTGCTGATTGCCTGGGTCGCACGAAAAATTGGCAGAAAGCCAGCCGATCACTTCAAAACGTTTGGTTACAAACGTGCCGAAGTGATCGCTACTTTAATTAATTTGGTAACCCTTGTATTAATTGGCTTGTATCTTATTTATGAAGCTTTGTGGCGTATCTATGAACCACAGGCAATAGAAGGCTGGATAATTGTTATTGTTGCCTTTGTTGCACTGATCATTGATATTGCGACTGCGGTGTTAACCTATACCATGTCAAAAAATAGTATGAATATACGCGCTGCATTTTTACATAATGTATCCGATGCATTGGCATCGGTTGGCGTTATTATTGCGGGTACACTTATTTTATTATATCAGTGGTACTGGACAGACACATTTTTTACTTTACTGATAGCTGGTTACGTCCTCTACCAGGCCGCAACCCTGTTGCCGGAAACAATTCATATCCTGATGCAGGGCACACCAAAAGGTATCGAGATTAAAGATGTGATCAGCTCAATGGAAAACTCAGCAGAGATTATTAACGTGCACCATGTACATATTTGGCAGCTTGACGAACACCATAATGCACTGGAAGCACACGTTGTTATAACCGATTACAATCAAATTGAAACAGCAAGAGTCACACTAAAAAATCTATTAATAGACAAGTTTTCTATTGAGCACTCAACGCTGGAATTTGAAACAACGAATTGTAAACACTAGTTTATATTTTATACCCAATCTTACAGATAGTCTTAATGGTATGAATTAAAAAATGACTGAAAAAAATCAATCCTGTGGCTGTGGTGTTTCCGAAAACATCAACCCGCACGAACGCCGAATATTAATTACCGTACTTATTTTAAACGGTGGCATGTTCTTCGCTGAGTTTGGCGCAGGTCTGTTGAGCCATTCAACCGCCTTGCTTGCCGATTCATTAGACATGCTGGCAGATGCACTCGTTTATGGCATTGGCCTGTATGCATTAGGTCGCCCACAACACTGGCGAAATCGCGCCGCATTAACCAATGGACTGCTGCAATTAATACTGGGTATAGGAATAATAGTTGAAGTTATTTTTAAGCTATTCAGCAATGTTATACCACAATCCGAAGTAATGGGTATTTTTGCTATCATTGCACTGGTTGTTAATACCATTAGCTTTGTTCTGTTAACACGCTTTCGTGATGGCGACATTAACCTGCGCGCAACCTGGATATGCTCTCGAAATGATATGTTCGCGAATGTTGGTGTGCTTATTGCTGCCGTGCTGGTCGCTTACACACAAACCGGTTGGCCTGATATTATTGTTGGTTTACTCATTGCTGGTATTGTTATTTACTCCGCAGTAAAAATCATTAATGAGGCTAGAGTACAGTTACGGCCATAACTTATTTTCGGGTGCTACCAGCCCCGTAGGATGGGTGAAGCAACGCGCAACCCATCACCATGCCACAACAACCGATGGGTTGCACCCATCCTACGATTCATAATAATTTTTTTATTACACGAAAATAAAGAACCAGCCTTGTAGGATGGGTGAAGCAACGTGCAACCCATCACCATGCCACAACAACCGATGGGTTACCCCATTCTACGATCCATAATGATTTTTATAACACGCAAATAAAAAGCCAACCCCGTAGGATGGGTAAAGCAACGCGCAACCCATCACCATGCCACAACAACCGATGGGTTGCACCCATCCTACGATTCATAATATTTTTTTTATCACACGAAAATAAAGAACCAGCCTTGTAGGATGGGTGAAGCAACGCGCAACCCATCACCATGCCACAACAACCGATGGGTTACCCCCATCCTACGATTCATAATGATTTTTTATAACACGCAAATAAAAAGCCAACCCCGCGTGTCGTCAGGGGCAGGCCTTACATTTGATATTATTTAATATTTATTTAAGCTATCTTTCCTTGAAGTTAAAGGAGAGAACGGTGGCAAGGCCATTAAGAATTGAATACGTGTGCGTACTTTATCACGTTACCTCAAGAGGAAAAGCACAGGAATATATCTATTGAAAGGAGTAGGGGGCAGTCAGGCAGAAAAGGCATTTGAATGTGAAATGTAAGGTTTGCCCCACTTGTTCTAGAAAAAATTATTTCAAAACTGTTCGAAATTAATGGCAAAAGGCAGTGTATTTTATCTTTTCCAGTCTGCTACAGAAAAAGATGTCGGTATAGATAACGAAGAAGAATATGTAGCAAACAGTGTTTCATTTGAACACAGGCAGATCCTTGATAACGGCAAAGTTGTTCGTCACAGTGGTTGTGGTGGCATGCCTGTATCGCTGGCGCAATATTGTGCTGAATTGGAAAATGCAGGGTTTGAAACTGTAACTCAGAAAATTGTCGACACCCCCGTGGGTTTGTTTGCTTCCATTGTTGCAAGGATAGCGCGGTAACGAGATATAAAATAAATCGCCCTCGAAAGTTTCATTTCCCGAGGACGATTTAATATATAAAGCTATTATACAGCTCTATTTACACTTACTCCTCTAAACAAAAGCCAGAACTGTCACTTTTATAGTGCCCTAATGACTGGCTATTGATGATGGCAAGATCTTTTCCAGTAACCCGGATAATATATCCACAGGCTCGCATGCCATGGGTATTGAGTTCCCAGCTATCACCCGGTGCAACGGCCGTATTAACAAGCCCCGAGTTAGGCACTGGGATACTGGTGCCAGCAGGATTAACGGCGGGTTCAACACGTAAACTATAACTTGCAAGATTGTCATCCCGTGCAACAAAGTTACCACTAATTGTCTCACCTATATGGAATTTGCCGCAGTCACCTGTGCCGCTTGTGATTTCAATCGACACATCGGGCCATGTGTTGTCGAGCTGGATTAAATGAGTATCAACACCCGCTAAATTGCCACCTGCATCATAAGTCGATAGTTTAACTTCCCACTTGCTATCACCGGTGCTATCCCATTGAGCAAGTAAACCGTTTACATTACTTTCAACTGGCATATAGTCAAAGCGCCCCGTAACAACATCAGCAGTATGGTCAAGCGGTGTGCCATCATTACGCGTTAGAACAAGATCTGTCACAACAGGAACGGGTGCACCGCCACTTGCCGGTGTCACTTCGACTTTATAACTATAGCCAGCAATGGGTGCTCCTTGCACTGAAACACGACCACCAAAGGAGCATGCTCGACCCAATGAATCCGGTGCTAAATTGTTCGTCGCAAAAACAGCATCGGGTGTTGTCTTGCCACTGGTATTATCTATCATTGAAACAGGGATGCCACCAAGGATAGCAATTTTACCTGCCGGTACACTGGCAAGTGGAGAAATATTTATTAATGTTTCCTCACGGTTACCCCAAACAGGTATATAGTTTGAGTTACTGCAAGGTGCTGCAACATTCCATGACAAGATGGCGCGAATACGTACAACCTTTGCGCCATCCAAGCATCGTTGACGATAATCACTTAAGTCAACCGGCAAACGTACTGAATAATGCACACCCTCTGCAGTGATATTATTAAGGTCGTAGGTACGCACACTTGCCGTGCCCAGGCAGGTTTCAAAACTGCCGTTATCATCAAAGTCGGCCCAGAAAGTAACATACTCACGACTGCCATTGGTGCATACACCGCCAGAGTAGCCCGAACTTTTCTTCACATGAATAATGCCAACCAGTGTATTCGGTGAGTTAGGATCTAAGCCAATGCATTTGAGTTCTTCATAACTCGTATTACCATCTTTACTGGGTAATAATAAATCGGTTATTTTTGGGTCTATTTTAATCCCTGGTAATATATTTAAAAAAGACTCAGCACTAAAGTTTGTCTGGTTAGAAACAAACTTGCTTAATTCCTTGTATGCAAACCGATGCACAGGAACTTTAGTATCTTTATATACTTTGGATAGTGCCACGGCATCAAGTTCTATTTGTTTGGTTGGGATACTTATGTTGGGGTCAATAATTTTAAACAGTGGGTTCTTTATTTCAAGATCACCAAAAATATCAATCGGTAACAGAAAATGGCGGGGTTCAATCTGTATTGTAGCTTCTTCTACACTGCCCCATATCGGTGTCCAGTTTGGCTGGTTCGCTGGCGGCGGGTTATTCCACGACAAAATAGCACGTACCTGAATTAAATTTTCAATGGTACATACTTTTTGACTAATACTGGCAGGGAGTGAAACGGCATATTCCAGACGTTTATTTTTATCGGTGCCTTCAGGTATATTATGTACCTGGAAACTTGTCATACCTTCATCATCCCACGTTGCGCCATTATCGAACGACAAATAAAAGCGAACGAATTCAGCTGAACCCATTCCACAAATATCTGACCCATAACCAGAGGGTTGGTAAACATAAACAACAGCTTCAAGCTTTTTCTGCTGCGGATGGTAGCCGACACAGCCCAGTTCTTCGTAGTAAGTATTGCCACTAATCTGCAAGGTTGGTTTTAGTGTGCTATCACATAAATTCCCAAAATAATTGGGGTTGCCAAGCAGTATTGTTTTAAAGGCAGCACGTTCTTTAGGATAGGAATTTTTTGGAGAGTGTCCCTTTTTACTCTGTTTTTCTTTCATAATAATGTCCTTTTTATTTAGATTAAAAATACTTAAACAGCAGCATGCAATTATTAAAAATTATTAAATAAATCAATACTGTGTTTAACTAAAAATATCACAGCAAGAAACATTGAATCTGTTAGATATTAGGAATTTATTATGTTTGATATTTACATTCAGCAGGTGTTGGTTTTAATGGCGGATGGCGACATTAATCTGCGCGCAACCTGGATTTTCTCTAGAAACGATATGCTCGCGAATGTCGGTGTGCTTATTGCTGCCGTACTGATCGCTTACACACAAACCGGCTGGTCTTATATTATTATTGGATTAATGATTACCGGTATTGTTATTTACTCCGCAGTAAAAATCATTAATGAGGCTAAATAAAAGTTCCAAATCCCTGAGCAGTTAGGGAACTTGGGAGGCCAATCAAGATCAGATCTTTTGCAACTAACATCAAAGCAAGAGAGGCTCCCAAGTGACGTATAGTATAAAGAAAATAACACGCCCTGTCAGACG
>JAJRZT010000062.1 GCA_024275115.1 Gammaproteobacteria bacterium | reverse complement strand
TAAAAACGATCAAAGTGCGCAGCAGAGGTTTCCGTAACAAGAAACGATTTGCCAATGCTATCTACTTTCACCTTGGTGGACTTGATCTCTATCCTGAGGGTGTAAGATGAAATCTACCCACCCGATCAGGGGAAGAGCCAAAATAATAAATGCTTTTATAAAGACACATATTCCACACTTAACAGGCTGCCCCATTATTTTTAGCAATGCCACTGTATATATGGAAAATCCAGCCGCAAAAACACTGCCTATTATAAAGCCATAACTTACCGTTACCGACACCATGGCAGCCAACAACATAATCGGCACACCAAAGTATCCAAACAAAAAACCTATCAAGCCTAGTAAATCCACAAACACTCCTTAATTTTTATTTACTAAAATAATAATACCGAACCGAGGTCAAATAACGAATCGGGGGCAGAATAGTAAATCGCGGTTGTCGAGCCATTGCCCACCTCCTTGTGGATTTAGATTTGTATGTGCTTTAAAATTACAGATGAATTTGTAATGGTATATAAGAAAAATTTTTGCTCTGCCCCGATTTCTTTATCACTTAACCCCTCATTTACTTAAGAGTTGTTCTGCAGCCTCTGCTTCATAATCTCTTGCCGCATACGTCTCCAGCTCTGTTTTTTTAAGCTTGAGCGATTCTTTATCGTTACGCAATGATACTGAAAAGATATATTGGCTATCAATTCGCTCCATTAACATTTCAAGTTGTAGTAGCTCACCATTACCACCCAGTTTTTTAAACGCTTCAAAAATTTCAGTCTCGTTAAATGTCAATTCAAATAGCCGAGGTTTTCCTTTTTCAGGTTGCCATACAAAACTGAGGTAACGTGGTATCGCGCGCGTGCTGCCCGCGACGGATTTTTCTAACGGATAGTTAAGATAATCCTGTTCGCCATTAAAGTACTTGATTAAGCTAATCCGCCCATCGCGCAAGGCCATATTTGTAAATAACGGTTGCCAGTCATAGCGTTGACGATAGCTTGCCCAAAGCCCAAGAGGCACGCCGTTTTTTTTCAGTGCGGCCAATGCTTCGGGGGTTTTGAGGGCTTCATTTATACCAATTTGAACATATTCTTCACGAGAATATTTAGGGTTAGTATTAATCCAGCTCCAATCACCGTCTATTTTTTCTGCTTGCCCATAAAAGACTTCCGTTATCTTTTCATAGCGCCAGAGCCACACAGAGACCGCCCCCCCCGGTGCAACCCCAACAATAATTTTACCATAGGTAGCCTGGCCTTCTTCATTCGGGCTATAAAAACCCGTTTGAAATAAAGTTAGAATTTTTTTATACGGCAAATCAAACTCACCACGGTAAAATTGATTTTCGGTGTACGAAAAAAAAGTAATGGACAACGTATCAGGCAATGGCTTTAAATCATCGCCAACCACATGCGATGAAACACCACGTCCCCAGCCATGACTAATACGTGTTTTATCGGGAACATACAACGAACCACTACCATCCTGATAAACTAAATATCCGGACACAATTTTCATCGGGTAATTTTTGGGGGCACTTTCGGTGGCCTGCCATTCAAATTTTGTCATTTCTGCTCCCATTACATGTGTTGTTATACTGATGTTCAGAATAAAAAAAAAGGCTACCCGCTTTTTCCAAAAATAAAAATTAACCATCGTAATACATCCGTCCACGCTTACCTTTAATATACCGTGGACCATTGCCTGGGTCTAAACGCGCTGAAAAATGAAAATAGCCGTAACGTAAATCACATAACCACTCACGCTTATTATCATGCCAGTCTTTTGCTTTGGAAGTATAGGCACCTTTATTTTTGTGTTGATTGACGTAGTTTTCAACTTCATTCTTCGCTGTAGCAAGTTTGGAAGGAATATCTTCATCCATTTCAAGTTCACTATTTACTACAATCTCTCCATCCCTTATAAATCTCGCCATAATATGTAACGGTATCCGACTGTACTGATTGCTAATATCACTGCGTGTAGCATGTAAGTTGACTTCATTCAGCTTGTGTTTACCACTCGGCCGACGAGTCGATTGTTTAATGCGTAGCTCTTCTTCCTTGTACCAACCCGCATCAACAAGATCCCTGATTTGCTCTTTTGCCTCTTCTTCGCCATTTACGCCCATTGTCCAGAAAATATCCTGATCTTCACTGGCACCGTCTCGGTAACTGCCACCCACATCCGAATGCACCCCGGGTAAAAATATTTCGATTCCCCCTTTAGATTTTGCGCTTTCCGTTGTCGTTAGTGAGAAGTTCTCTCTATGTTCATCTGCTGCGGCTAAATGAACCACTTGTTTTGCGTGCACAACGGAGTCAAGGCTTAGCTCAGCGGTATCATTGCTAAATTTAAACCCATGTGATGATACCGTATCAAACAACCCTGCAAAATGCACTTCAACTTTTCCAACTTTATAGCCTTTGTCTAACAACATTTTTTTTACGGAGTTTTCAACTAACATTGCCTTATAAATAAAATACCTGGCGGCAGCTGCACCTCGGCTAAAACCAAAAACGTCGAGTGTCAATAACTCTATAGTATCTTGTTTCCTTGAGTGCATATCCCGAATTTGCGAAACAACATCTCCAGCCCCCTTCTTAACCTTCTTTTTTACCCCCGAAAAAAAACCCATCCCCAAACCATAACCGATGAAATCATCTTTTTTATTGTCACGCGTCCCCGGCCCATCAATATATGTTTTTAACATAAGCTTATAACCCTTAGGTGGGCTGCTCGTATCAACATGGCGCTCCAGTTTTACTATATTAGTATAACCGTTTTCATAGCTATTACTCCCACCTTTATATTTTTTATAAATACCCTTGGCTTTTTTAATCTCTTCGACGGTCATTTTATTTTTTAGGTCTTCTGCCGCTTTGCGTTCATCATCATCTAGCTCAGCCGTTTCTGTTGATACTAAGCGTTGATCAATATTAGTACGGTTATTTAAAGTCCCATCAAAGAAGACGCTATAGCGAATTTTAATTTTCTTTTCATCTTCTTTTGGCTGTTCTTCTTCAACCGCAATCGCTGTGCCTTCACCTGTTTGTGACATAGATCTATCTCCTTACACGCCTACTATTTTAGGTAATTTTTCCATTCTCACCGCAGCACGCCATGCACCGTCCGATGAACTATAAACGAGATGTGTATTAGGTTCTGATGCTTGCAGCATGTTTTGTGCGGCGAGGCCAATTAAAACAGTACCTGTTGCGACGCCTAAATCACCTAAACAATCTGATGGATGCTCAATTTGCATGTCATCTTTTATCCATTTTTTATTTCGCATAATAGCGACACCACACTCTTTTGCCCAATGGTTTTCGCCATTCATGCTTGAATAAATAGTGTCTACACCCTCACCAGTATATCCAGACAATGCACATTTGAAAGCCTGATCCAGCCCATCACCTGTATACGGCTTATCGCTATAAAGGTGGCCAGCTTCCTGACCATCTCCAAACTGAAACAGTGATAAAATCTGGTTATTATGGGACATTGCACGTTCAGGCTGGCTTGTTAGTAAAATGAATCCTGCTCCTTCTCCTGCTACAAAAGCATCCATTTGATTCAACGCTAATAATCGCCCAGAATTATCAAGGTGGCAAATACGCGCGGCGTTCCAATAACTGTCGCTACCACCGAGTAGCACATAACTTTCACCTTGTTCAAAAAGATAATGTATCGCCAAGTCCAAAGCTTGTATTCCCGCAGCCCTTCCCGTTGATGAAAAGCGTATACTGTCTGACTTTAGGTTTAAGTCTTTCTGCTTAATTAGGTTAGCCATCAATAATTCTGGTGGAATGTAATAGCCACTGTCATGTTCATCAGGCATTGCAAGTACTAGCGGAACAGGCTGCTCTATCTCTTTCTCCGAAATAGCTTCGCGCAATGCCAGTATCGCCATTTTTATAATACGATCATACTGCGCACTATAGGAATGACCTTCGTCAATATCAATATCCATTGCGCTAAATATTTCATTAGGAATGCAGGACATGGTGACAGGTTGTTGCTTCTGATTAAAGAATCTTGAGACCTGATACCCACTAACCCCTGCCTTAACCGATGCTGCGGTCATGGCGGTATCGGCCCCCACCGAGGTGATCATACCGATGCCCGCTATATATAATCTTTGTGGTTGCGCCATCAATTAAGTACCCTGGCCTTGGTATTGACGAGCGGCATGCCATTTTCGTGCAGTGCTAACTCAAGTGCTGCGGCATGGCGTTGGCGTTGCATGCCATTTTGTAAACGGTCTTTTAAATGGTCTGTGTTTAAAGCCTGCCCCATAAAATAACGCTTACCCACAATAAACTTCTGACCATACTTTTGCCAGATAGAGGCGACTTTTCCTGCATCTGGGTAGGGCAGGTTTTCGTCTTCGTCTAAACCGACAATATCATCGTCTACATCGTTATTGGGAATGTCGGGATAGTTATCGGCTGCTGTAATGCTTAAATCATTTTTATCAAAGTCGACGCCGGTTATATAGGTAAAGGATTCGGCGGCTAATTTTGCGTAGAGTGGGTTATCCATTTTATTGATTAACCAGTTTACTGCATGCGGGTCGCCCAATACTCCGATGGCTTTTATAATGGCACGTATTTGTTTTTCGTCTTTAGACAGCTCCGAAATCCATTCTCTGCCCTGTTCAACAGGAAGTACTCTAAAGGCTAACTGAATGGCTTTGTCCTGTAATTTACCGGACTTGAACACAGTGGCTTTTAAATGAACGGCTCGGTCATGCTGCCCAAGCAATATTGCAGACCAGTTTGCCCAGAACCGAATAATCTCATTGTCGCTGTTTACAGCACTGTTCACAAACGGCATGCAGTCCTGACGGCGTAGCTCGCCAACCAGCCTTAATGCACGTGAATAAAGACGAATATCCTGCATGCAGTCTTCACGTTTTAATATTGACAGTAATGCATAACCTGGGTCGGTTCGCCGTACGCTGCAGGCGGCAATCCCTAAATATTTATGTTGTAGATCTTTACCGTTTAAAAACCGTTCTATCCAGATATTGGCAATATCGTCCGCCAACCAGCCCATGGCTGAAACCAAACCATATACTGCAAATTTGGAACTTAAACCCACATCCACTGCGGTTTTAATCTTTGCCGAATCGTGGCTGCGCATGGCTATGTTCAGTGCGGTAAAGACTTCGCCCGCTTCCTGCAATTCAAGCGCCTGTTCACAAACCTGCCAGCCTTGTTCTATCGAGGTCATTAATCCGTCCAGTTGCGCATTTATTCTTTGTTCCAACGCTAAAATATCCTGTTGATCATTATGCGGTTCATTAATTGCAATAGATCGTAAAATCCATAAAAAAGCCGCTTCGTTTACATATTGCTCATAAACCATGTTGAATGCGCTATTATGCAGCACATCTTTCTTTTTTGAATAAACAACGTGCACGAAACTTAACCTACAATATTCTTTTTGTTATGCCAAAGTGGGTCGCCTAAACGGCAAACATTACGGCCTTCAAATTTCACATCGAAGGAATACATCATAAATTCACAAACATTTTCAATGGTTCCGCTTGCAATGCCTTTACGCGAACCGGCTGCATCGCCGGCACTCTTTGAATACAGAGCCCCCTTGGTCATGGCCATAACACCATCGGTTTTAACTGACTTGGGGCCTTTGGATGTATCCGCAGACTTGCCGGTATTGGCATAAGGAATGGGAACAATGGCTTTGCCAACCGGTGTTAGGCAAACGTCGGGGAAAACGGTGCTTGAACCACCACTGCCTTTGTGGGCGATGCCTCGGCCGTTTGAAAATGTTGTTTGTGCCATTTTTATTAACCTTTATTATTTTGTCATTGTGATTTTTATATCACTTATTTTCAGCATTTTTTTATCGCACTCTAATGCAGCTCGCCAAATCAAACTGGCGCGTAATTGATTTGGTTCAATCACCAGGCTTTCTAAATTAAAGGCAGGGTGGAATACTTCACCCGCCATGCTGACATCGGAATGTAACCTAACCTTAGGCACACTGAATTTAATGTTGCCATTAGGGTGCATACTGGTTATTTCAACTGACTCGCCCCCTTTAATGTAACCTGGGTAAACTAAATCAGGGTGAGCCATCGAGAAAAAACGTTTATCAAAGTCGGTAGGTAAATAAGGCGCACGCGTGGTTTGCCATGTTTCGTTATACGTGCCGGCATACTCAGCGCGCGGTAGCCAGTGTGGCGCACTTACACCAAAGCAAGATGGCGCAGGTTGATGCTGGATATCGCTAATTAAATTATGGGGATCTTCAAGGTTAGGTAATTGCACACCGTTCATTTCTTCAACATTGCGTTGCCCCGCAAAACCACGACCAACGGGGTTGCGTCGTTCCACCGATGTAACTCGACCGTCCTGAATATGCACACCACCGTATGCTTTTTCATAAACCACAGCCATCGTTTTAAACGGTTTGGCTTGCGTAATACGGCCATCAAGCCACTGCCTGTCGCCAAAGACTCGCACAGTTTTATTCACCTGGCCTACTTTTAAATTAACATCGAGCTGTCGTGCTTCGAGCCCATTTGGAACAAAGGCATGGCCGACCATTATAATGTCACTGCAAGGTTTGCCAATATGGTAGTCCGAAGCATGTTTAATGCTTGACTTACCCGGCTCAGTCCAGTATTCATCGGCTTCTAACGGTGGTAATTGCTCGTTTGCTAACGTCCATTGTTTACCAATATTAAAGGTAGCACGCACAACGATATAAAGTGAATCAATCGCCTGCTCATTGGGGAACCAGGTGTTTTCAACGGCAAAAGGTGTATTGTTCTGGAGTTGAAACATAACAGATCATTAATTAACTTGCACCGAGCCACCCATAATACGGTTGACGCCGGTTGAACGGTTTAAAAGGTACTTGCCGCGTATTAATATCTTGCCTGCTTTGGTTAATGTAATACTAGACTCGCCACAGCGAAGAACAATCTGCTCGTGTGCTGCAAAGGTTATTTTTTTTCCATCAATTAAAACATCATCAACTTTTAAATTGCTTTCAAGTTCTAGTTTTTTATTTTCAGGTTCAACTGTTTTATCTTGCCCAAAATTTTCTAACATATCTTGTAAAGGGCTATGAATAATACCCATAATAACGGGCGACTGGATATCACCATTGGCAAACAATAAGGCTGCTTGCCGACCGATATGTGTTTGTGTGATCCCGAGTGTTGTCATGGCAACTAAGGGCTTCTCGGTGGTGTTACCGGGGAAATCAACTTGTGGTGCGCCTTGCTTATCGACAGACACAAGGGTGCCAATAATAATTTCACCGGGTGCGATATTAACAAGCGATTCTGTAGACCGTTCTAATGTTTGTACTGTGTTTTCTTTTTCTTGTTTCACATTTCACATCACTCATGAATCAGTTTGGTTCCGTATTATTAATGGCTCTAAAGTCCACATAACGACTAAAATTTCCGCGCTATGCTTTTATGCCATCCAGGGTGCCGTATGTCGAGTTTAATTCGTTAACACCTTGCTTCCTTTAAGAACCACATTACTTGAACCCTTAATATTAATGGTTTTACCACTTATGGTAATATCACCATTACTTTTCATTACTATTTGGGCGGCACCTGTTCTAATTGTAATTTTATCGTCTGCATCCATGGTAATTGTTTTGGCACGCAGGCTGTAATCTTTTACAACACTCTCGGTGTAGTCACCGCTTACTGATTCTTTTAAATCTTTATCCACATGGATGGTCATGTTCGATTTAATGGTTTCTTTATGGTCAACCCCAACAACAATAGTTTTGTTTTTCTTTATCTCTTCGGTTTGATTGTTGTTGACTGTTTTATTTCGGTCATTTTCTATGGTTGAATTTTCGTCTCGCTTAATTATTTTGGTGCGATCATTATCAACTGTTAGTGTTTCGTCATTTTCAACACGGGTATCCAGGTTCTTTTCGGCATGGACATAGATTTGTTCACTGCCTTTTTTATCTTCAAAGCGCAGCTCGTTGAAGTTTTCGGCGGTTGCTTTTTTGGTTGAGCGGGTTTTTATACCACTTTGTGTTTTAGAACTGTATACCGGTTTATTTTTTCCGTTATAAACCGAGCCGGTAACAAGAGGACGATCCGGGTCGCCATCGAGAAAATTCACAATCACTTCGTGGCCGATGCGTGGAATAAACGATGTTCCCCACTGGTTCCCAGCCCAGCTTTGCATCACCCGAATAAAGCAGCTACTGTTTTCATCTTTTTTACCTTCTCGATCCCAGATAAACTGGACTTTAATACGCCCAAACTCATCAATGTAAATTTCTTCCCCGGCAGGGCCAACCACAATCGCAGACTGCGGCCCTTTCATTACCGGGCGGGGGTGAGCCAATGATGGACGAAAATGAACATCAGCCGGGATGCACTCAAGCTTATTATGATAACTGGAACCACCCTCGCCACCGGCTTTATAGCTAGAATCACTCGCTGTGTGGGTAATGTGCGTAATAATATAACTGCCTTTTTCACTCTTAATGGCATGCTTGGCAAGCTTAAACTTACCGCCGGCATAAAAGCTGCTGCAATTACTTTCTGCATTGACTTTATTGATACCAGCTTCTTCTGCGTCCATACGCATTTTGGTAATTTCATTACCAGAACGGGTGTCATAAAAACCTGGATATACGAAATGTTCAAACTTTGTATTATTGGCAAACTGGCTGTTTGTTTTGGTGTTGGCAATTAAGCTTTTATCTGGCTCTTTAAAATTATAATCGTTTAAAGTCCACTGCCCTTTTTGAAAATCATGCTGATGTTTCCAGACATTGATTTGTGATTCGGTATCGCTACCAATGCTCCCTTTGGCGTATTGCACATTGGTGTGGGCGCATTCTTCATAGGCATTTTGCTGGTCAACAAGAACCAGCGTGTGTTTTTTATCGTCATGCTTAAAATAGTAAGCAATGCCGTCTTCTTCAAGTAACCGAGAAACAAAATTCAGGTCGCTCTCGTTGTGTTGTATACAATACTCACGTTTTTGACCACCTTCGGCTTTAAAGTCGAAGTCATTAAAACCCAGATCTTTGAATATTTGGGTAACAATTTCTTTGGTGTTTTTTTCCTGAAAAATGCGATGATTATTGGTTTTACCTAAAAACCATAACCAGGGCACCATTGTGAAAGTGTATTCGCGTAATTTATTAGTAGTAACCTCACCAATAGAAACATGGCTAACGTAACCATTAAAATAGCGTTTTATTTTTGAATTAACCGTTAATGTGCAAACCTTTGCGACGAATTGTTCGGCTGTAAGTTCGAGGTTTTCAGACAACACTTCAACTTTAAATTCAAACGTGTCTGAAATTGATTCTGTACCGCTAAATGCAGCAAGCAGTAATGTATCTTTCCCTAACGAAAAGTCAGAGATGGAGATAGTCCGGTTATCTTGTGTTATCTGGCCCATACATACGACATCCTAATCTTCAAAGAGGTAAATACTTAACCCCCAATTATGGGTAACTCACCTTAGCTTTAAGTAAAATAGTAAGAACTGAAGTAAGCCTGAACTTTACATTGCGAATTTGTTGATTGGTTTTACTTACCTAAACAGCTAAGTAACCTTGCAAAATTCAGACACGCTAATAATTAAGGTGGAAAAAATTCCACCTTAATTATTAAGCAGCAAAGGCTTATAAAAGTTTTGCTTTATCCAGGTCGTAGCCAACGCGCTGAGGGCTACCTGCTTTATTTGTTTTATCATGGTCTTTGTAGTTAACCATAATGGATGAGTAGCTAAGAGTAATATTTTCTGTTGGCTCCTCATCACCATTAGCAGAAATATGATAACCACTAACAATGCAATCTTCCAATGTGTAGTCCATAAACTCTTCGACTTTTTCTGTACCTGTACGTACAAATTTTATTACGACTTTTTTACCGGCCGCACCTGTCACCGACTCTTTAAAAAGTGCAGCAGCCGAACTGTCAACACGTTTTGTGATCTCAATTTCCTGCATCAATGGACGTGAAGACTCACGGTTACTCATCGCGCCCGGTTCCATACTAACTGCACGGTTTACACCAAACTCCAAAGAATTTGCAGCAATGTGATCTTTGTAACCATCTGCCGTTACGTTGCCTTTAATACCGTCATAATCAATATAAATAGCCATTTCTTTCTTCCCTTTTATGTGACTTAAATAACAAAAATTAGAGATTAAAGCTTAACTTAAGACTTAAAAACAAACAACACTATCTTTATAAAAGTGCGACTGGTTCACACTTTAAATTTTTCATTATTTATAATACTAAAATCTATTTTTTAATTGATTAAAAATTAAGCATTACCCACAAAAAATGAAATATGCTGTTACCAATCTACGTACTCCATGATGTTTTTACACTCGCGTGGTTAAAATTTAGCCACCATCAAAGTTAATAATGTTAACTTCTGATAAAGTAAACATACACTGAAAATAAACGACCCCGCCGCAAGCAGAGGGGTATTAACGCCTTAAATATTGTAGCCTGGAAGAACTGGGGAATATGTAGCACCGTCCCCCCGGATTACGCTACGCTGCATCCAGGCTACACATTTCGTTTTTTATATCTACGCAGCAAGCTGCAGGGAATTAAATATAAAGCGATTAAAGTACGCCGCCTCGCCGATTAATTTACAATAGCCACGAGCATTATTTATTTTAAGGTTCACATCAAGGCATGCACCGCTTGTATTAGCAGTAGCACAACGGGGCACTCTGTTTTTATTTTTACGCACAGAAAGACCTCAAATACCCATGAAATAAATTTTATCGTTAGCGAAAGTTAACCGCACAACTTTAGAACAAATCTAAAACCGATAATCAATCTCAAAAACAATTTTTATGCTGTCGTCAGGCGTTTTTAAATCAGCCGGGGAAAAATCACTTTGCACAGGGAAAGCAAACTGTAAATTTGAATTTAAATTACCCCCATAAGAAAATTTAAAGCCAAAACCAACGTTGGCTAACATGACTGTTGTGTCACTTCGGGTAAGATCTAGCGAGTAAGTTTTTCCGTAGGCCACGTCTGCAAATAAAAAAGGCTGAATCATATTTTTTAAATTTCTTTTCCCAACCTGCATATCAAGAAAATCGGGGGCTTTAAATATCCAGTCAACCCCCAGATGAAGCCCATCGTCTGCAAAGAACTTGTTAACAGGAAAACCGCGCGCGCGAGTAGGCCCGGCAAGCCCGAACTGGCTAATCGAAGACAAAGCCTGCCCTGCAAATTGTAACGATGAACGGGCAATAACCCGCGTTTCCGAACCAAAGAAAGGGATTTTCCAGAAGGTTAAAAACACATAGTCTGCCAGTAAAATATTGTATTTTTCTTTTTGGTTGTCAGCGACACCTTTAATAAATTGACCGGATGTGTATTTAAAAAACCCCTGATGCAAACGTCGGCTTTTTTCCTGCAAAATATCGTAACGATAAATTAACAATGTATTTTCAAGTTCGTCATCCAGACCAATATCGCCCGACGCATCCAAAGCACCAACACGCAGTGTTGACTCAATTCTTTCAGACGTTAGCTCGATAGACTGTGTTGACGCACGACTGCGTTCTAATTTGTACGCTAATGTAATGTCGGACTGATTGGTTTCACCCTTTAAATTTAACGATGTAATGGCTTCAGAATTACCCGCACCCAGTACAAACTCATTTCTTGAACGCCCCAATGTGGCTCTAAAACGTGGGCTAAAGATATTTGCGCCGTATTTAACCTGCCAGTAGGTTGAATTGCTCGGTGACGCTGTGCGCATAATGCCAAGGTGCAGCACGTCGGCAAAACCTAATGTATTATTTATCAGGGCTTCGGCATACAACCTGTTCGTGCCCGTTTCGTCTGTACCATGATTGTCAAGGCGCACGTTAAAGTCATAACGTCGTTCGTTGATAACATTAATATTCAGTTTAGTGTCACCAACCTGGGCACCCGGCTCAAAAAAACCGGTGACATACAAACCGGGAAAGTCATTTATCAGGTAGAGCTTTTCATCAATAATACTATTTGTAACTGGTAGCGTTAATGTGTCATCAAAAACCGAGCGTATCGTAGCTGCATTATAAAGAGAATTATTTTTAACCTCTGTTTCACCCAAAATACCCAGCAGCAAGGTAAGCGTAACCACACCTTTACGTACTTCCTGTTTGGGAATATAGGCCTTTGCCAAAATAAAACCACGCTCTCGATAAAAATTTGTAATTTTATCGGCAATAGTTTCTATCATGCCTAATGTAATGCCGCGCTTGGCACGTTGATCACGTATCAACCAGACCAATCGCTGTACTTCTAGTGGCCCAGCATGCCTCTCGGTTGTTTCTTCTTCTATCTGCACTAAAAGATCAGACAACTCGCCCAGCTCTTCAAGAGTGTAACCAGATTCAAGCAGCTTTTCTTCGGCCATCATGTCGAAGCGAATTTTTTCTACCAGCTTGCCAATGGCCGCACGGGTAATACCCAACTCGGGGAACTCAACAATGCCCTGCAAACGAAACTCTTTTACCGCTAAACGCGGGCCGGCTTGAGGGTCTGGGTTACGTTCGCGCACACTGGGAATGTCCATATCTTCCAGGTACGTTTTACGTTCCAATGTAGGCGTTTCGGTTATATTTGGTAGTTCAAGAAAGCCCGCGAAACTGTTTTGCTGTAAAAAATACAGCCCTGTTAAAAATACAACGCGATAAAAATTTAATTTGCCTACCTGGTACAACATATTACATCCAATTTATAATTTTATTCTATTTGTATATTATTTTTGTTTTAATATTTACATCGTTATTGCGAGCGATACCAAACAACCATTAACATCCTGTTTAAGATTTACTTCCCTGCGCCCTCTTTTAACTCCAGCTCCTGTAACTCATCCTCAAACAACTGGTCACGCGGTAAACGAATAGCGATTTGGCCATAGGTGTAATTGCGCACGTCCGTGAAAATAGCGGGGTCGATATCTTCTAACTCTTCGAGTGTTATTAATTGTTCACCTATCACTGCATTAGAGGCATCAATAAAATCAAACTTGATGTCGGATAAGTCATTCACAATACGCGGCGGTTGAGGTACATAGCGTGGCGAAATACTCTGGCGAGTGTTAATGAGTATTTCATCTTTTAGCCGAATTACCAGCGGCCGTACCACCGAACCAAAGGTGCCGAGGCGACCAACAAAGGTGCCTGAAAAACCGGTTATGTCCGGGTTATTGTCGTCGGGTGCGCCCACGCCCAGGAAACTCCCCGTTGTGGTGGTCATATCAATGACACCGGTATCATAATCGGCGTCCACACTACCGGCAGCCATTCTGATATTGGTATCGTTGGTTAATGTAATATTCCCCACCGTTTTTAAACTTTCAATGGTCAGGTCGCCGGTATTATCAATAGTGATAGCCCCTGCGGTATTGTTTGCATTAAGTGTGACGGTTTGGGTGACAGCATCAATGCCTGTTGCGGCGGTTAAATTAACTTGTGCCGCGGTGAGGTCGCCCCCTGTTATATTAGTGCCCGCAGTGAGGCCAATTGTGTTCGCTGCACTGAGGTTGCCACCGGTAATGTCAGTGCCTGCGGTTAAATTAATACTACTGGCGGCCGTTATGTTACCCAGGCTTAAGCCGGTGGCATCATTCACCGTGATATTATTGGCAGCGGTAACGGTTAAGGTATTTTCAAAGTCGGTGTTGAGCAAGGTAATGTTACCACTACCGGCACTAAGACTGGCGGTATCGGCCACGGTCACGCTGCCACTGTTATTGTCGGTGATATTGCCATTGGCGGTAATCGTCAGGCTGGCGCTGGCGGCCGAAGTAGTATTGCCACTGCCAATGTTAATGCCAGAAACATCATTGATGGCCACATTGGTGCCGTTAAACACCAGGTTGTTAAAGTCATGCGGGCTGCTACCCAGTTGTATGGCGCCTGTGCTGGTTAAGGTTGTAAGCCCATTGGAGGTAACCCGGCTGGTGCTCGCTTCGCTGATATCACCGCCCGCGTTAATCGCCAGTCCAGTGGAAGCAGCAACATCACCTAATTGTATGCCGTTGCTGTCAATAACACTGGCACTGCGCGAGGTGCTTATATTAATAACATTAAAATCATTGGCGGCATTTAGACTAATATTACCATTGCCTGCATTAAAAGTAGCCGCGCCGGTATTGGTTAAGGCAGCGATTTGGGTAATGTTGCCATTGGCATTGATGGTTAAGTCGCCTTGCACATTCGATGCACCAATCACAATACCCGTGCTGTCAGTTACATCGGCATTACCGGAAGCAATTAATGCAATATTATTAAAATTATTCGCACTGTTGTTTAAGTTGATATCGCCATTGCTAGTATTAAAGGTTGCTGTGCTGTTGTTGGTTAACGCGGCAGTTTGGGTAATGTCGCCGGCTGCGTTTATCGTCAGTGTACCGGTAATGTTCGATTGCGTGCCAGCCGCGTCACCAATATTAATACCATTCACGTCGTTGATATCGACATTAGCAGCACTGCCCACAACAATATTATTAAAATCATTCGAGCCCTGTGTAAGGTCAATATTATTGCCACCTGCATTCAGTACAGTGTCACCAGCAACAACCATGCTGCCGGCTGAATTTATAATATTACCTCCAGCCGTTACTGTTAAGTTGCCCGTTAAATTTAAGGTTTGCAAATCCAGATTATTTATATCGGCAATGCTTACATTCTGTAAAGTTGAGCCAGTACCTGGTTTTGCATTAAATGCTAAGCCATTAAAATCATTACTTGTATTTAATAGCGTAATCGAACGCCCTGAATCAACATTAAAAGTCGATGTGCCGGTGACAGTTAGTGCCCCCCCATTTTGAGTAATGTCACTGCCGGTTCCGGCAGTCGCGGTTAAATCACCACCAATAGCTGAGGTTGAAAAATCGATATTACTGACATCCGACAAGGTTGCATTGCTTGTTGTTGCTAAAGCGACACTGCCAGTAAATTCATTCGCTGAATTGTTTAAATCAATCACGCCTATTCCACTGTTTAGTGTAACTGCTCCTGCTCCTACTGATTGAATAACCGCACCACTTTGAGCGATGCCATTGGCATTCACAGTCAATGTGCCTGTTCCAATGTTAGAACTTCCCAGTTGAACTGCATTACTGTCGGTTAAACTCACATTATTTGCACCGCTGTTATTCAACGATACTGCGCCGGTAAAATCATTGCCCGTATTATTCAGTGTAATCACACCGGCACCGGCATTAAAGGTGGCTTGCCCGGCATTCGCTTGCTGGGTAATCGCACCGCTTTGGGTAATGCCGGTTGCATTAACCGTGAGGGTACCACTGCCTATGTTCGATGTGCTTATAGCAAGGCTGTTTGAGTCTTGAATAATAATATTATTATTACCCGTGTTGTTGAGTGACACACTGCCACCAAAAGTATTGCCAGTGCTGCCCAGATTAATCTCACCAGCGCCTGCATTGATATTTGTATTGGCATTGCTTCGTAATAACGTATTTGCAGCAGTCTGGCTAATAGAACCGTTCGTGCTGATATTCAGTGTTGTGCCCGTTGTGCCGGTTAGATATACCGTACCCAGTACCAGTGCATTGCTATCTTGTATATCAAGACTGGAACCTATTGCAACAACCTGTTCAAAATCATTAGTAGCATTGGATAGGGTTATCTCGCCACCATCAAATAAAGTAACACCGCTCGCATTGATGCGGGTTCCTGCTTGTTGTGTAATCGCACCTCTATTTGTTATATATAAACTGGTGTCAGTGCTGGTTGTCGTAACATCACCTAGTATAACCGCATTTACATCTTGGATAAGAGCGCGGTCTGCATTCAAAGTAATAACGTTAAAATCATTACCTGCATTTAAAACAGAAACTGTATTTCCTGTGGCGGTTAATGCTGTCGTTGCAGCCGTTGCAGAAATAGTCGTGTTTGCTGCCTGTGTGATGTCGCCATTGTTTCGAGCGGTTACAGCCAAGGTATTACCCGATATGTTGGTTGCACCAAGTACAATACTGTTAGTGTCGGTTATTGTGGCAGTGCCTGCGGTAATATCAACCTGAGAAAAGTTATTATTGTTATTATTTAGTATGACAGTCTGGCTCGCAGCATTGATTGTGGTCACGGCATTGATTGCCTCAACACGGGTGCCTCCCACCTGACTCAACGCCCCTCCTGTTGCTATGTCAAAAGTTGCACCTGAAACCGTGGTATTGCCTAACTGGAGGGCATTGGTGTCCGTAATGGTGGCGGTGGTGGCGGTTAAATCTAATCGACCAAAGTTATTGCTCGCATTAGCAAGCGTCACACTGCTGCTTGAGTTAATGCTTGTTGCTCCAGTAACAACAATCGTATCGTTTTCGGTTTGTGTCACCACACCCACATCACTCATATCTAACGAGCCCGCTGTAATGTTGGCCAGGTTAACTGCGCCGGTAATACCATCCAGATTTACAGTGGCGCTGCCAACATTAATGCTTGTACCTGCGGTGGCACTAAAGCTGCTGCCATTGGCGGTAAATGAACTATCGTTGCTAGTGCCGGTAGTAATAATATCTGCCCCAATTTGCACAGCACCGTCTGCTGTAATTCTAACATCCCCGCCGGTATTGGCACTGGTGTCCATCACACCGGCTGCGTTACTGGTAAAGGACGCCGAGTCCACAACATTTATTTCACCACCGTTGGTAGTAATGGCGCCATTGATATTGACTGCGCCGGTCATTGACAGGCGGACATCGCCGCCGTTTGTTTGTAGGTTATTGCCTGGTAATGATTCAGTTAACGTAAAGTCAACCCCGCTGGCGGTGAAGCTGCCGCCTCGAGTGCGAATTTGCGAGTTATCGATGATGACATTACCTACGCCATCGCCTGTACCTGTGCTGCTGTAATCGGCATTCAACTCAAGATTAAAATCATTATTACCATTATTACCAATAATACTTTGTCCGTTTGTATTAATATTATTAGCGGCATTTAAAATTAACGTACTACCGCCATTACCGTTATAATCAAAGTCAGCATTAAAGGTGATATTGCCTGCTCCTGCGCTACCAGCACCGGTTGTGATGGTCACAGTATTGTCTCCACCACTTTGATTTAAAACACTGTAAATATCATCGACAGCAATTGTTGCGGTTGCATTTGATTCAAAGACAGGGCCATTATTATCTTCAAAACCTGCTGTACTACCAGTGCTACCAACTATGCTTATATCATAGGGGTCGATTAACCACTCACCACCTTGCCCGTTCACTGCTCCAATATTGGGGGCGCCTTGAATATCAAAACCGATTAACCCAGACGTTTCAATAAACCCGCCATTACCCTCTTGTGCACCGCCTCTCGCGGTTAAGTTGCCGTAGATTCTTGCGGTGTCCGTTGCAAAGGTTATGATCTTGCCGCCATTACCCTTTTCTATTGCATCGGCATTAACACTGGTGTCTTTACCTAGGTAGATAAATTCTGCATTACGAACTTGTTTATTAGCCCCCGTTCTATCACCACCAATTAAGGCTGTACCTCCACCATTAACACCCGACACATCGACTTGCGCCCGTTCAATTAAGGCGACCTTGTTACCCAATACTTTTATAGTACCTCCATTGCCTGAATTAATGGCCCGCGCCGAGGTATTACTGTTTTCTGTTAGCAGCGTGGTGTTGGTAGCATGCAACTCTATATTACCGCCGTTGCCATTTTGGCTATCGGCTTTAATAACACCACTGCTTGTAACGTTCTCACCCACCATTACAATATCACCCGCGGTGGCATTGGGTTGGTTCACACTCACATCCAGCGTGCCTGTATTTAGCACATCAGCGCTGCCACCTAAAGTAAAAGTACCATCGGCATTAACAACAGCACTGGTGGCTTGCTCCATATCACCCGTATTAACCGCACTTGAAAAAATATCCTGGCTTACACTGGCGGTGAGTAAAATGCGCCCGCCGTCGGCATTAATGCTGCCACTGTTTAAAACAGCAGGGTCTAGCCCAAGTTCATTTTGTAGTACTTCTTTGGTGATTCTTACACCAAGCAAACCGGCGCTATCAAAGGTAACAACGGCCGCTTTACCGGCCGCCATATTCACTGTGCCTAAACGCGCGACTATCATGCCGTCGTTTTTAACTTGTTTACCCAGCAAGGTGACATTACCACCAGTAGCCGCATTAATAATGCCGCTGTTGATTACAAAACCATCGGTACCCACTACTTCATTGAAGATATAGTTACCGTTCATAAAGTCGCCGGGGTTTATATCCAGGCCACTGGCCATAATGCCACCCACATTGATTGTTGCTGTGGAGCTAAAGAAAATACCATTGGGGTTCACTAAAATCACCTGGCCATTGGCATCGATTTGACCACGAATGGTGGAGGCGTTATTACCTATAATGCGGTTGAGTGATATAGAACGGCTATTGGGTTGGATATATTGCACCCGTTCATTTTGCTGGACGTTATAACTTTGCCAGTCGATGGCCATGTTTTGGGTGTTTTGTTGAATGGTGGTTTGCAAGCCAGACTGATTAATGGAGCCATTGCCACCCACAACATTACCGCCTTGCGGGGCGGCATAGGCATTGGACAATAAACCTAAATGTAAAAATAAAAAGGCACTACTTAAAACAGATAGTGGCTTTAACTTAAAGAGCACCTTTGCTTTTTTGCTGGGTATTATTCTTGTATCCATTATTGTTATTCCTCTCCTGCCGCATCCTTGCGAAAAATCCTTGCGTTATCGTTAATTTATATATTGATAAACTTAAAGCTTCGGTTAAGTCCCTTTAATTTTACCGGTTGAGTACGGCATAGATTGAATAGGTGCCATTCGTAGTGGCATACCAAATGGTATCTGCTGGGTTCGCAACATCCACCACCGCGGCAAAGCCGGTAAATCTGGCCGAGCCATTCAATTCGTCGCAACGCGTTATGCCTTGCATTTCTATGCTAAGTTCGTAAAGGTTGATGACATTGCTCGGAATATTTTTTGTTCCAGAAACAAGAGTGGTATTACCACAAATCACGTTAGCAACCCCAGTAAGAGTATCCCAAAGTCCCAGCGTATATGTATTATCGCCCGTCTCACTAAAATCCAAGGCATTCGAAAGCGAAACTGGAAGAAATGAATACACATCGCGCATCAAGCCAAAACCCCAATTACGATTTGATGGGCTATCAATCCGCGCATCCGAAGCCACCCGATCAAATTCCGTGCTAAACGTGGCATTTAATGTGCCCCCGTTAAAGTTACCCGCTAGCGCACCGGGCACGGCAGTTGCAGAACCCATAGTTAAACTGATATTGGTGCGACTGGTGACGGTGCTACCAGTGAGTGAAACGTTGTTGGCAACAATACGCCCCGCCTGATAAATACTGGCGGTCCCAGTAATGGTTGTGCCGGTAATGTCTGTGATTTGCCCATCAATTAAAACATTTTCATTTTGGTTGCTGGCGGTGTTGGCTGCAGGGTCAATATTAAAAAATATAAAACGTATGTCACCGCTGGTTGCGGGTCTTGTGTCTGGCCCGACTATCCCTTTCATATTATTTAAGGTCACTTCATTTCCACTATCAACCTCAGCAAATGTAGCCGTACCGGTGCCAGTATATAAACCACTGGCATCATTAGCGGTAACCGTGTCACAAGTAATCGCAACATCGGTAATATTGGCATTGGTCACGGTGCCACTGTTGTTACTAATGTTACAGTTTTGCCCAAATGCTTGGGTTTGAATACTAACGGTATAAGCACTGTTTGTGCTTAACGAAGTGGCAAAGGTAAAGGTGCTATTCGCTGCGCTGATGTTGAGGTCGTCGCCATTGTTATTTTGTAAAACTAAACCGGTATTGCTTAGGCCAGTGATCGTACCGCCCACAGTGAAACTGGTGGGTGCAGGTGGTGCTGGTGTACCGCCACCCCCACCGCCGCCACAACCCACACCAATGGCAGCAATAAACAAACCTAAAAGGATAATAGGTAACGAAGGGATTTTATTTTTACGAGTTGAAGGCATTGGCACACGTCCTTTTGATTATATAGGTGCCCGTTTTTTTCGAGCACGTTGCGTTATTTTATTTTGTTGTCTATATATTATAAGGAGTAGAAAAACTGACCCCTTATATTTTTTGTGAGCCGAATTTAACAGATTTAAAAAATGTGCGCTATGCACGGTTCTCATATTTTTAAATACAATAGGCGGATTGATTATTTTTTGAGCAACAGGAGGTGATGATGTAGGACGTGGCCTACATAGCAAGGTGCTTGCTTTTTAGCTTTCATCTGGAACAGTATTATATCGAAGTTGCATAGTTGGCTACCACCAGGCAATAAAATAGCCGTTAAAAAAATTCCTCAACAATATAAAAAGCGAACATAGAGAGAAACATGGCAATGCCTATCATTACGGTTAGATAATGTAGCACGATATAAATTTTAGATACCACTTTAAGTGACGGACTAACGGGCAAAGTAAGATCGAACCCCTTAAAGCGTTTTGTTTTAATCGCCAGATTTGGAAAAGCAATTAGAAACATATAGATAACTGAACGTATTAAACTAAGCGGCCATAGCGAATAGATATTGAGTTCGGCATGTGTAAACCAGCGATTGTTAAACAAAATTGGGTCAAATCGGCGGTATAAAAATAAATGCATAATATGAATAAAAATTGTTAAGATAAGTATAAAAAACAGAGTCGAAGCAATCAATGACGCACCGATAATAGCCAATATATCAGCATCCTGAAAAAGTGTATCCATCACCGACATAAATGCGATACCCCTGTTATTGTGGCTAAGTCCACTTGTCTATAACTTGTATCGTAAAAGAGTTTAGCACCTGCCCCAGCCGCATAGCTGGCCGCCACACTGCCAACACCAATCACCAAGGCGGCTACCCAACCAACAGGCGTCCCTATTAGCAAAATGGTTATACCTGCACCAAATATCGCGCCACCGGCCAACCCACCCAAGCTTTCCACTAGTATCTGATTTTTTCTAATTTTAGATTCGCTCTGAGCAATATCATAACAGGCCACGCCAAGTCCGGCAGTAGCAAGCACAATGCCACCGGTGCGTGCCATGCTAGACAGCTTGTTCATGTGCGCTATCTGGCGGGTAATATTACCGGTGGGGCGACGCCCTCGCTTTGTTGATATTCGCAATATTTCGCGGCTGGTTTTATTTTTGTTCACTATTCTTTTCAACGGCCCGAGCTTTTCATTTAATTGACTGATGGCTTTACGGCGGCGGTAATCGTATTGGCCTTTGGTTATTTTTTCGGCTTTGTAGTCGTTATAGTATTGCACAATCTCTGCCAGATGACTTGTGTTGCTTTGGAACGTGGTTTTAGCAGCGGTTAATGTTGCCGCACTGGAGCCTAAAATAATGGGGGCTAAACTTGACAGCGTGTTGCGGCCTTGCGGTGTGGTGTTGTTAAATTGCTGCTGCAAGGGTTGGAGTTCGGCTTTGCTGATATTGAGTACCGGGGTTTGTTTTTGTTCAAGGGGACTGGCATAACATTGTGTGGGAATATCGAGCATTAAAAGCTGATTGGGGGTAATATAGTCCGGGTTTTTAACCTTGGGATTGTCTTGTTGTATTTGCGTAATAATCGTTTGGCGTTTTTGTGGCGATACAAGGCCGTAATAACGGTTGATAATGCGCGTTAGATTATCGCCAGGACGAACATGATAAGCGATAGTGTCGAGTTGGCTTTTTGTCATAGTAATAGTCTTCCTTGTTAAACTGTCTTTGTCGAAGTATGAATGATACGGGTGGCTTTTTCCATATTGATAGTGTTTATTGCACTTGAAAAATATCCTGGCCCACACTGGCTGTGAGTAAAATACGCCCACCTTCAGCGTTAATGCTGCCACTGTTTAAAACAGCAGGGTCGATACCCAGTTCATTTTGTAATACTTCTTTGGTAATCCTTACACCTAGTAAACCGGCATTATCAAAGGTGGCCACGACGGCTTTACCTGCCGCCATATTCACGGCACCTAAACGTGCCACTATCATACCGTCATTCTTAACTTGCTTGCCAAGCAACGTAACATTGCCACCAGTAGCCGCATTAATAATACCGCTGTTAATCACAAAGCCATCGGTGCCTGCTACTTCATTGAATATATAATTACCGTTCATAAAGTCGCCGGGGTTTATATCTAAACCACTGGCCATTAAGCCACCAACATTAATGGATGATGTTGCGCTAAAAAAAATACCATTGGGGTTAACTAAAATAACCTGGCCATTGGCATCGATTTGACCACGAATGGTGGAGGCGTTATTACCTATAATGCGGTTGAGTGATATAGAACGGCTATTGGGTTG
>JAJRZT010000061.1 GCA_024275115.1 Gammaproteobacteria bacterium | reverse complement strand
CGGCAAAAGAATTACAACGGGTTAAGGCGCAAGTGGTCGCTGGCAATGTTTATGAAAAAGATTCTATTTTTTATCAGGCGATGATTCTTGGGCAACTGGAAACAGTAGGTTTGCCGTGGACAATGGCTGCTGAATATGTGGATAAGATCCGTGCGGTCACTGCCGAACAGGTGCAGGCGGTTGCTAAAAAATATTTTAACGACACACAGAAGACGGTTGCGATATTAGAACCGCAAAAGAATAAATAATATGTTTAGGAATAATATAATGGCGTTACGGAATCTAGTTTTATTTATACTGGTTAGTTTTGCTTTAGCATCATGTTCTAAAGAAAGTGATGATGATAAAGCTGTTGTAATTAGTAGCCAGGGTGACGGTATTAAAATCCAGACCTGGCAATCATCGAAAGGTGCAAAAGTAATGTTTGTACAGGCACCACAATTACCAATGATAGATATCCGACTGGTTTTTAATGCTGGTAGTGCGCGTGATAAGGCTAAGCCAGGTGTTGCACAACTAACCAATACGATGCTGTCACAAAGTGCCGGGCAGTGGTCAACCGATGAAATGGCCGAGCGGTTTGAAGAAGTGGGTGCTAATTTCTCGACCTCGGCACTTCGTGATATGGCCATTATAAGTTTACGCAGCTTAACGGACGAAAAGCTACTGGCACAGGCGATAGCCACTTTTAAAGTAGCCGTGTCGCAGCCAGCGTTTAAAGTAGATGAAGTAAAACGCCAAAAGGCACAACAACTGATAGCCATTCAGAATCAATTGCAGTCCCCTGGCAGCATTGCCAGTAAGGCTTTTTATGCTGCCATCTTTAAAGGCCACCCCTATGCGCAGCCAACGATGGGCACAAAAGAAATTGTTTCCGCTATAACTGTTGATGCTCTTAAAGAATTTTATAAGCGCTATTACGTTACGAATAATCTCACCATTGCTATCGTGGGTGATGTCGACCAGCAGCAGGCACATGCTCTGGTTGAAGACATTACAGCCGGTTTGCTCAGTGGTGCTGCTGCTGAAAAATTACCGGAAGTGGTGATGCCGGAAAAATCAAAGCAGATCCATATAGAATATGCGGCTACACAAACCCATATTCAGGTTGGCCAGCCGGGTATGAAACGGGGTGATAAAGATTATTATAGCTTGTATGTAGGTAATCATATATTGGGTGGTAGCGGCTTCGGTTCTCGAATTATGCAGGAAATACGTGAGAAGCGAGGGCTGGCTTATAGCAGTTACAGTTATTTTGCACCAATGCTCGGTGTGGGTCCTTTTATTATGGGTCTGCAAACAGGCAATGAAAATACGCAGCAGGCACTGGAAATTCTGGATAAATTATTGCGTGAGTTTATCGAGCAAGGGCCAACAGCCGAAGAGTTAAGCCATTCAAAGA
This sequence comes from Gammaproteobacteria bacterium, assembly GCA_024275115.1. Lineage (GTDB taxonomy): Bacteria > Pseudomonadota > Gammaproteobacteria > UBA6429 > Thiohalophilaceae > SZUA-37. The sequence goes on along the minus strand of JAJRZT010000061.1, from coordinate 5,505 downwards.
AAAATATAACCGGTGGTTTTCCATTACGGATTGATAGCAATAAAGACATTACCGAATATTTAGCGGTCATTGGTTTTTATAATTTACCATTGGATTACTTAAGTAGCTTTAATGATAAAGTGAATGCAGTCACCGCCGATATGATTAAAGATGCCTTTAAACGCCGTATTTTCCCTGATAAATTAATTACTGTGACCGTAGGCAAAGCCAATAAAAAATAAAAAGCAGGCAGAGTATGGTACGGGTAACTGAAAATACCTTACGTATTATTGGTGGGCAATGGAGTGGACGCAAATTATTATTTCCAAAAGTGGACGCAATTCGGCCAACACCCGATAGAGTTAGGGAAACGTTATTTAACTGGTTAGCACCTATTATTCCGGGGGCGAATTGTCTGGATCTTTTTACCGGCAGTGGTGCGCTGGGTTTCGAAGCTCTGTCACGTGGTGCCGCTTCGGTTACTATGTGTGATAGCAATCCAACAATCATATCGACATTAAAACAGCATGCGGTACTATTAAAAACGACAGGTGGTGTTTTTTTACAAACCGATGCGCTGAGTTTTTTAAAACGTAATACGCAAAAATTCGATGTGATTTTTTTAGATCCCCCATTCGCTTCTGATCTACTAAAACAGTGCTTTGAAATCCTGTCGAAAAGTGATTATTTAAACTCTGGTGCAATGATTTATGTCGAAACGCACTCAAAAGAGGTACTGCCACCTGTTCCTGATAACTGGAGCGATCATCGCAGTAAAAAAGCCGGTGATGTGGCCTATTATTTATTTATAAAGGCATAGAAATTACTCTATAATTCAGTTATGAAAAAAATTGCAATCTACCCCGGTACCTTTGACCCCATCACCAATGGTCATACCGACCTTATTGAACGCGCCACGCACTTATTCGACAAGGTGATTGTGGCGGTGGCAAAGGCAGCCAGTAAATCACCTGTTTTTAGTCTGGACGAACGGGTTGCATTAGCATCAGAGGTGCTAAGCCCGCTGGCAAATATTGAGGTTTGTGGCTTTGATATTTTACTGGTCAAATTTATGCAGCAAAAAGAGGCCACTGTTATTTTGCGGGGTTTGCGTGCGGTGTCTGATTTTGAATATGAATTCCAGCTTGCCAGCATGAACCGGCATTTAAGTGACGAAATTGAAACGGTATTTTTAACCCCAGCCGAACAATATACCTTTATATCCTCAAGTTTAGTGCGGGAAATTGCACGTCTTGGCGGCGATGTTTCTCAATTTGTTAATCCAAAAGTTGTGGCTGCGTTAAAAGCACAATTAGGCTAGAATAGCCGTTCTGATTTACTACAAATACTGTAGTTAGCGTCCAAAAAGAGATCTCATGGCCTTATTTATAACTGACGAATGCATAAATTGTGATGTATGTGAGCCGGAATGTCCGAATGGTGCCATCACACAAGGTGAAGAAATTTATGATATTGCTCCTGACTTGTGTACAGAATGTGTTGGTCACTTTGAAGTGTCACAGTGTATTGAAGTGTGCCCAGTCGATTGTATTTTGCTCGACCCTGGTCATAAAGAAACGCAGGATGAGTTGATGGTAAAATACAAAGTGCTTGTTGGTAAGGCTTAGTTTATTCTGAAATTATAACTAAAGTTTGTTGTTACGAACGATAGATTAACAAAAGGCTTAGCAGTGAAAAATATTTTATCAATTCACCCCTATTTATTTTTTATTTTTTTCGTCGTCATTATTTTTATTAAACCCTCTGCTGTTTATACCAGCCCCTCGCAGCACGCGGCGATTGCAACAGCTCACCCCATCGCAACACGAGCTGGCCAGAAAATATTAGCGCAGGGCGGTAATGCATTTGATGCGGCCGTTGCAATTAGTGCAACACTGGCGGTTGTGGAACCGTTTAGTTCAGGGATTGGTGGTGGTGGTTTCTGGTTACTGCAAGAGGCGAAAACCAAAAAAAATATAATGATAGATGGTCGTGAAACGGCACCCTTAGCTGCACATGAAACCATGTATCAGGATAAGCTAGGCAATGTGATAAAAGGTTTATCCATCAATGGGGCGCTTGCTGCAGGTATACCGGGTGAGCCGGCAGCGTTAGTGCATATTGCAGAAAAGTATGGTCGCTTGTCGTTGAGTCAGTCATTAGTGCCTGCTATTGAAGTTGCCAGGAAAGGCTTCAGGGTGACAGCAATGTATCAGCGGATGGTGCGCTTTCGCTTAAAAGCATTAAGGAAATCACCCGCCGCTGCAAAAGTATTTTTGTATCGTAACAAAATTCCACGTATTGGTTATTTAATAAAACAACCTGATCTGGCAAAAACATTACAGGCTATTGCTGAACAGGGGCATGCTGGTTTTTATCAGGGTGAAGTTGCACAGGCGTTAGTAAAGGGTACGCGGGCGGCTGGAGGTATCTGGAGCTTAAAGGATTTATCAAACTACCAGATAAAAGAACGTCAGCCGATTATTGGCCAGTATAAAAATTATAAAATTATATCAGCAGCGCCCCCGTCATCAGGTGGCATTGCTTTAGTAACTATGTTGAATATACTGGAACAATATGATCTGCAAAAGATACAACCCGCACAACGTATTCATCTTATCGTTGAGGCAATGCGCCGCGCTTATCGTGATCGTGCCGAGTTTTTGGGGGATGCAGATTTTATTTCCATTCCGGTAAAAAAACTAATCAGTAAATCCTACGCCAGAGAATTGGCAAAAACAATGACCTTGGAAAAGGCGACCCCAAGTTCAGCGTTAAAAAAAGCCATACCGATTGTGCAAGGTCAACATACAACGCATTTCTCGGTTGTTGATAAAGAAGGTAATAAAGTGTCGGCAACCTTAAGTATTAATTACCCTTTTGGTTCTGCCTTTATGCCACCAGGAACCGGTGTGCTGCTTAATGATGAAATGGATGATTTCTCATCTAAGCCTGGCACCCCGAATGTTTATGGGTTGGTGGGTAATAAAAACAATGCCATTGAGCCAGGTAAACGCATGTTGTCGAGTATGTCACCGACGATAGTGGAAAACATAAACAATAGTGATTACGCCGTGATCGGTACGCCTGGAGGCAGCCGAATTATTACTATGGTGTTGCATGGCATTCTAGGCTTTACAGAAGGGAAATCGGCAGCTGCGATTGTCAGTGAGCCTCGCTATCACCACCAGTATTTACCGGATATGATTCAGATTGAAAAGAAGGCAATAAATAATAAAGTGCGTAAAGATTTAAAATTAATGCAACATAGGCTAAAAAAACTGCATGGAACGTATGGCAATATGCAGCTTATCATTAATAAAAATAATAAGATGAATGCGGCCAGTGACCCTCGTGGCGAGGGACTGGCGCGTATCATTAAATAAATTGAGTGTGGCTATATTTTGTACTGGCCTACCAGCAAATTTAAGTTTTCAGCAAGCTGGTTTAGTTCGGCGCTGGCTGCATTTATTTTTGATGAGTTATCATCACCATTCGCGGCCAGTTCATTGACGCTATGAATGCTCTTGTTAATTTCTTCTGAGACAACACTTTGTTCTTCGAGCGCCGTAGCAATTTGAGTGTTGATAGATGAGATATTTACCACGGATTTAGTGATAACGTCTAATGAACCTTCGGTACTGGTTGCCTGCTCAACACTTGCCGTTGCTGTTTTTACACCTTTATCCATAACTGCAACGGCATCGAGCGTACCGCTTTGAATGCGTTCAATCATATCCTGAATCTCAATGGTTGATTGCTGAGTGCGGCTCGCTAAGGTCCTCACTTCATCAGCAACAACGGCAAAGCCCCGGCCTTGCTCGCCTGCACGCGCCGCCTCAATAGCAGCATTCAGTGCCAGTAAATTTGTTTGCTCTGCAACACCTTTAATAACATCCAGTACAGAGCCAATGCTTTCGCTATTTGATTTTAATGCCTGTATTACTTCTGCGGCATGTTTAACATCATCCGAAAGTGTTTTAATAATATTAATATTATCCTGTACAACTTTTTGCCCAGAGTGTGCTGACTGTTCAGCATCCTGAGCAGACATTTCTGCCTCGCTGGTTTTAGCCGCGATTTCCTGTACAGTGGATGACATTTGGTTGATGGCCGTTGCAATATTATTGATTTGCATATTCTGTTGGTGTGAGTCCTGTTGCGCAGAACTTGTTACATCGGTCATCGCTGACGCTGCATTTTCAAGTTGTTGAGCCGTGTCAGCAATATTGGTAACAAAGTCTTTATGGCTTGATATTAAATGATTAAATCCTGTCGCAAGCCCGGAAATTTCATCTTTGCCTTTAATGTCAAGCTGTTGGGTTAAGTCGGTATTGCCAGACGCGAGTTTGTCGATCCCTTCCTGCAATGAGGCAATGGGTTTAGCTATCGACTTCTTATATACCAAATAGACAGCCGTTATTGTAATAAGCAGCATAACAATCAGTGCATAAGTGATCTTGTCACTAAGCCAGGCACTGGCTGCAACCTGGTTACTGATGTCGCTGTTTATTTCAAGTATTCCCCTGACATCACCCAGCTTCCAGCCATTTTTTGGTGTATCAGGATGCGCGTTATGACAATTTACACAGCCCTGAGCAACCATTTTATCGGCGACGGCTACACGCATGATATATTTTCCATCGCGTTCAACTTCCTTGACATAAACACCATCTGGGTTTTTATTCAAAAAAGTCCAGGCAGAAGACTGAAATTCATCGAGCACTCGTGATTTCCGATTAGGAAAAGGATAAGCGCTATATAATTTAACGGTTGTTCCTTTGTCTTTTAGCAGCGCGCTAATATCATGAATCATGGTGGCCGGTAAGGGAAATGCACTTGGGTTATTCTTGTGGTCGATAGCGGGCTTCATATCTGAACCGGCTTTAACTTTACGTACAATATTTTGCACATAATATTTTCTCAGCACCTTAAATTGCATTGCCGTTTGCTGCGCAGATTCGGTTGCACCAACGATGGATTGTTGCTTGATTTGGCCTGGGATATATAAAGTAAGCGCAATAATTGATAAAGCGAGGATTGCGCTAATAGGGGCAACCAGTTTCCAGTACAGACCGGTTAATTTTAAGTGATTTAACATTCTTTGATTCCTGTAATATTCCCTTGTGGCGCTCTTTAACCAGGTATGCACGTTGCTTTTGGAAAAACCACATTGAATTAGCTATATCGGCCGATATATCTCCGACTTTAATAGTAGGGTATTAAACTGCTTACATTAAGGGATATAAAGGTTTTTGATTATATTTGTGGTCAATATCCATACAAATATCGGAGGTAGTTAAGGTGAAGAACCATTATTATTGTCCTGTTAGCTTTACTGGCATGGTGGGTTGGTAGTGGTATTTAAAGAATTATGTCGTATGTTCTAAATAACTGATCCTAATCCCTGACCATCTTATCCTTTCACAAGCTGGACTGACGTTCCTGGAAAAGGTGACACACTGACCATAAACGTATTAACGGCCGTCATGAGTTTATTCATTGTCGAATGCCGGTGATTTCTTG
>JAJRZT010000060.1 GCA_024275115.1 Gammaproteobacteria bacterium | reverse complement strand
CGAGCAAGACACAGTGAAATATATTATGTCTCACTATAACATTGCGAGAGGACACAGTTATAATAACTATTTATCGCCAGTGGCGGCTGAAAATTTAATTTGCTCCCATTAAAGTGTGCAGATTTACTTGACCACAACAGAAAGGACTCATGCGAGTCAGGGGTTAAAACAACCGGCTATTTTAAATTACACCGCAACAGCATGTTCAATCACCGTGTAGTCCATTAACGGTTCACGCAAGCTCATCGGCAATGTTGCTTTAAGACATTCTTCTGCAAGCCTCATATAATCAAGCGCTGCAATTGATTTAGCGTCATAAGCCCATACCGGTAAGCTGTAACAAACCGATTCTTTTAACCGTACTGTATGGTGAATCATTACTGGCAATACATTGTCGGGGAAGCGCTCCCAGATTTTTCTTAAAAAAGTTCGACATATTCGGGTGCGGTTATCTATCATCGTTGGCAGCACTTTAAAAGGCAAAGCCTTACCTCGACGTGCCTGTAAATGTTCGATGGTTTCACTGATACGTTCAATACCATCTAATGAAAACAAACTCATTTCTATCGGAATAATCACTTCATCGGATGCCAGCAAGGCATTCACCGACAAACGCCCCAAGGCCGGCGGGCAATCGATAATAATAAAATCATAAGACACATCAAGCGGGTGCAGTAAGCGCGCAAGCTCTTCTTCCTGCGACCAGTCGGTCAGGTGATGTTCTGCCGCAACCAGTGCCATCGAACCGGGAATAAGATCCACATTTTTGTACACGTCGTGTTGAATAACATCACGAATACTGCGCTGACCGGAAAACACATTATAAAGCGTTGGCAATTCATCACCACACTTACCAAACCCCAACGAGGCATGGCCCTGTGCATCCATATCAACAAGTAAAACACGTTGTGAGATATGGCCAAGACAAGCCGCCAGATTAATGGCGGTTGTCGTTTTACCACAGCCCCCTTTCTGATTTGCTATTGAGATGATTTTCATTTTGTATCCTCCCCTGCCGCAGCAGGATTATTCTTTAATTAAATAGAAAAAAGCTGGTATCACAACGTTTAAAACTATTTTCCAACCAGCGGCCTGCCTGCATAAAAACCCTTAACTCTCCTTAAACTGCTTTTCTATTTATATTTGTTATATTTGGTTCAAATAAATCATCCTGCTCAACCACCAACTGCAATGCATCGGGGTATTGTTTAACAATTTCTTTCTCTAACTCAGCCACTTCCAGTATCCACTCCTGCCCCGTTAAAGCATCCAACGCCAGTCCCTGATGAAAAACCAACACCACATCACCCGTCGCAATCACTTTTAATTCACTAAAGTGCTGTTGCTGTAAAGGAAGGTACTGTAATAAAGCTAAAATACTTTTACGGATTTTTTGTAATGACACACCATGATCAAGCAACTGCTTAACGGTTTTTAGTGCGATAAGGTCGGTAAAAGAGTAGCGCGCATGGCCACCCTGTGTCGTATTTGATGGCTCAATCACCGAAGTGCGTCGCCAGTAATTGAGTTGCCGCGCAGTGAGGCCGGTAATGTTGACAACTTGTTGCCGGCTAAAGCCGGGCTGCAATCGCGTATTAGCCATTAAGCAAATACTCATTTAAAAAATATTGTTATAAACAATAGCCGTTATTTTAAATAAATCAAGAATTGCGACAAAAAAATGGGATTATTGTCACGTTTTATCATCAATTCAGAACCGCAGTAGAACACAGTCAGTTTTATATTTTCATCGAAAAGTTAACTGCTTTCGGCTCGTAAAACGGCATCATCCTAATTAAAAGCAAGTTAATCAGTATATTCACTAATACTTATAGACAAGAAAGCCGGTTGAAAATAGCGTAAAATAAACGTGTATGTTGTATTAAGTAGGATCCCCCACTATGTTATTAAGAACTCAAAAATCATTTTTCGCGCGCGCACTTATTCTAATTGCCAGCAGCCTGTTATTTAGTTCACTCAGTTATGCCAAAACAGATAAAAACACCATTAGCTGGGCTGGCTGCGGTATCACTAAAAAAGCATTTATGAGCGAAATATCCAAAGCCTATGAAGCAAAAACCGGCATTAAGGTTGTGCTCAATGGTGGCGGCGCAACCCGGGGTATTCGCGATGCAGCGAGTCTGAAAATGGATCTGGGTGGCGCATGCCGAATGAGTTTGCCCGAAGTTGACCGTATCGAACTGCATGCAACCCTACATCCGGTTGCATGGGATGCATTAGCGATTATCGTCAACAAAAAGAATCCAATTAACAGCCTGTCGACCAGGCAAATCAAGGCTATTTATACGGGTAAAATTACCAACTGGAAACAAGTTGGCGGAAAAGATGCACCGATTCGTTTATATATTCGTCGCGGCACTATTTCCGGCGTAGGCTATGCCATTCGCCAGTATGTTTTTCAAGACCGCTACAAAAAATTTGTAACCAATAAAAAGTACATCACTAAATCATCAGGCCCATTAGAAAAAGCGGTGGTTAAAGATATTTATGCCATGGGTATTACCGGTGTCAGTAGTGCACGCAAGCGTAATGTTAAAATTATTGGCTTTGACGGCAAGGTACCTTCTTACGAAAATGTGGCCAGTGGCAAATATACCCTGTACCGCCCCTTGTATCTGGTTACCAGCCCTTCACCCTCGAAGAAAGTAAAAGACTTTATTAAATTTGTAACATCAAAAGAAGGCCGTAAGATTATACGTGACAACAATACTGTCCCCTATAAAGACGCGCCCGCGCTGCAAGCCAAAATGCTGATTTATGGATTTGGTGTGTTGTAGGTTAGGTTGACTAACAATCTAATTTCGAAAATTTAATCACAAAGGGCACGAAGAAAATCAAATAGCTCGGCTTTTGTTGTAGATCCAAAGCACTTCGTGGGGCAGACTCTCCTTTGTGGTTAGGGGCTGTTGATCTTTCAGGTGTTAGGCTGATTTTGAGATAATTTTTGTCCTGACAAGGCATTTTTTGCGTATCAATGCACTCCATTGATAGTAAAAAATAACGCAGGCAGGGCGAAAATTAGCCAAAATCAGACAAT
>JAJRZT010000059.1 GCA_024275115.1 Gammaproteobacteria bacterium | reverse complement strand
TTATGCATTTAGTTTTTGTTATAGCCAAATTCGCCTCGACTTAATAATGCTTCTTTCCAGTAAGTTTCTCTAGCTATTACTGCATTATCATCTGTTTTCATTGGTCGATACTCCAACAATGAGAAACGAAAATTATCTCTTGCATATTTCTTTCCTTTTGTCTTGATTAGCTTAGTTAACTCATCATTATGACCATGTCCATTACCAATGTAACAAGACCACCTAGACCAAATTCCTGAATCACCATAAGCTGAACCCACATACCGTTTCCCATTATGCTTATCCATAATAAGGTAAACACCTTTTACATTTTCAAGAGCTGCTTTCCAATCAGGTTTTTCATTCAGAAAAATGTTTTCTAATATATGGAAGTCATGGTTGATATTTTCGTACCCGCAAAATACTTCCCCTGTGAATTCTTCCTTTAATATTTCAGATACTTCAAACTCATTAATATAATTTTCTAAAACTCGTGATTTTGCGCGGCCTTTACGTGACCATTTTATTTTTAACCTGCCTATGAGGGGTTTAAACTGATCTGTAAGTTCGACCACATAACTATGGCTTCGAGGTTTATTCAAACGCTTTATAACTTTATAAACACCACCGAATAACCATACATTTGATTCAGGATAAAACTCCATAAGTGAAAATATATATTCACGGTTAAAGTCATCTCTTTCACTTCGCCAAGAATTCCATTTCTTCCATTCTTCTTTACTACGAACAAAGACATCCAATGGATGGTTGTTTCCATTCCAGTTGGCCAAGTGGATTTTATATTTCTTTGGCTCTTCAAGTTTCAATATATCTGTTAATTTAATGCTCATGATTTTCTTTTGTTGCATAACAGTATATTAGACAGACGTCTGTAATTTACCTTGTTATACAGATGTCTGTCTATCCTTGTAATTTATTGTATTTTTCGTAATAATGGTAGCAAGTATATGGATTATCTGCGACTTAATTTTTACTTCAAGGATGAATATTATGGAAGATGTTTCTGTTACCCGTTTCTGGGATAATTACATTGATAAAACAACACGTTATGTGAAAAGCCCTAAAGTTAGTGAGTGGTATGTTCGGCATGTTGAGCAGTATATCAGGGCGTATCCTGATAAGCGTTTGCTGTTGCATACCGCAGCGGATCTTGAGAGATATTTAAAAGCAAAAGGCAGAAAAAAAGATTTAAAGGATTGGGTTTTTATTCAGATTATTTATTCGCTTAAGATCCTGTTTGTTGATTGATTGAGCAGTTCCTGGGCTGATTCGTTTCCCTGGAGTGAATATATTGAAGCTGCGCAGGCTTTGGAGGATAGCCACCCAACACTTGCGCGTGACTCTCAGCCTTTTTCGGCGTTAGCAAGTGGCAAGTATTCATTTTCAAAAAATGAAGGTGAATCCACGTTATTTCGTAAAGTACAGGATGCATTCCCTAAACATGTTGAAAATATTATTCGACAAATTCGAGTTAAACAGTATTCGATTCGAACCGAACGTGCTTATTTAGGTTGGTTTATTCGTTTTGTTAACTTTAATAAAATGCGTGATCCGGTTGTTTTAAATGAAGCGGATATTGTTCATTATTTAGAACACCTGGTGCTTAATCGCAAAGTTTCAGCCAGTACACAGTCGCAAGCTTTAAATGGTTTGGTCTTTTTTTATAAGCAAGTCTTGAAGCGTGAGTTTAGTTCTAATTTTAAGTATATTCGTTCTAAAAAACCAAAGCGTTTGCCGGTTGTTTTAACACGGCCAGAGCTTTTGTCACTGTTTAATCATATTGATAATAAAACCTATTTACTCATGGCAAACTTATTATATGGCTGTGGTTTGCGGCTAATGGAATGTGTGCGTTTGCGAGTATTGGATGTCGATTTTGGTTATCAGCAAATTCTGGTGCGGCAAGCGAAAGGTAATAAAGATCGGGTGGTGCCGATACCATCTAAAATATTGGAACGTTTAAAGCAGCAAGTTGAATCAACTAAAGAATTGCATAATGGCGATTTGGCCGAAAATTTAGGTTCAGTTTATTTGCCCGATGCTTTAGCACGAAAATATCCTAATGCTGAAAAGGAATTTCGTTGGCAGTATATTTTTCCATCTAGTCAGATTTCAACTGATCCACGCTCGGGAAAGCTAAGACGTCATCATATTCATGAGAATGGATTGCAGAAATATATCAAAAGGTCGTCTGAAAAGGCAGAGATTAATAAAAAGGTTAATTGTCATTCTTTAAGACATTCGTTTGCAACACATCTTTTAGAGAGCGGTAGCGATATTCGAACGGTACAAGAACTACTTGGCCATGCCGATGTTTCAACCACTATGATTTATACGCATGTGCTGAATAAACCAGGGGTTACAGTAACAAGCCCGTTGGATATGTTGGAGGTTTAGCCACGCTACCGCCCGCAACGACCACATTTGTCGTTGTGGGGAATGATGGGCGAGTCTGCTTTAAGCTTAATGCCTAAAGTGTCGCATACCAGTAAATACCATCGCAATGTTATTTTCATCGGCCGCTTGAATAACTTCTTCGTCGCGCATAGAACCACCGGGTTGGATAACAGCGGTGACACCCACTTCGGCGGCTTGATCCAAACCATCTCTAAACGGGAAGAAGGCATCGCTTGCCATCACCGAACCTTTTACTTCCATATTGGCATCGGCGGCCTTAATGGCGGCAATTTTTGCGCTGTAAACGCGGCTCATCTGGCCTGCGCCCACGCCAATGGTCATGTTGTTTTTGCAGTAAACAATCGCGTTGGATTTAACAAACTTGGCAATCTTCCAGGCAAACAGTAAGTCCTGCATTTCCTGTGTGTTGGGTGCGCGCTTTGTTGCAACTTTTAAGTCGGCCTCTGTCACCATACCTAAGTCACGGTCTTGCACTAATAAACCCCCGTTCACCCGCTTGTAATCGATACCAGCGATACGTTCGGCTGGCCATTGACCACATTCTAAAACGCGTATATTCTTTTTGGTAGCTAAAATGGGTAAGGCTTCTTTTTCAATACTGGGTGCAATAATCACTTCGACAAACTGGCGCTCAATAATGGTGGCAGCGGTTTTTGCGTCGAGCGGGGTGTTAAAGGCGATAATGCCACCAAAGGCAGACGTGGGGTCGGTGGTATAAGCACGGTCGTAAGCAGTCAATTGATCGTCTGCAACTGCAACGCCACAAGGGTTGGCGTGTTTAACAATCACGCAGGCGGGTTGAGTAAATTGTTTTACGCATTCGAGTGCCGCATCGGTGTCACCAATATTATTGTAAGATAGTTCCTTGCCTTGTACCTGAGTTGCGGTGGCAATGCAGGCTTCCGTTGGATTAGCTTCAACATAAAACGCCGCATTTTGATGCGGGTTTTCGCCGTAGCGCATGCCTTGCATTAAATGAAACTGGTTATTAAAAGTGCGCGGGAAGCTTTGGTGGGCTTCGGGTTTGTTTTTAACGAGCTTGCCAAAGTAATTGGCAATGTTGCCGTCATAGTTGGCGGTGTGTTCGTATACTTTAATGGCTAAATCAAAATTGGTGTCACTGCTTACGCTGCCGTTGGACTTGTTTTTATCCTCCTGGCGCATTTCAGTCAGCACCGTTTTGTAATCACTGGCATTAACTACCACAGTCACGTCTTTATTATTTTTAGCCGCAGCGCGCAGCATGGTGGGGCCGCCGATGTCGATATTTTCAATCGCGTTATCTAAAGAGCAGTCGGGGTCGGCGGTGGCTTGTTCAAATGGGTATAAATTAACAACCACCATATCGATTGCCGGAATATTGTGTTGTTGCATAACGGCATCATCGGTGCCGCGTCGGCCGAGCAGACCGCCGTGAATTTTGGGGTGCAGGGTTTTTACGCGGCCATCCATCATTTCCGGAAAACCGGTGTAATCAGATACTTCAATAACCGGGATATTGTTGTCGGCCAGTAATTTTGCCGTGCCGCCCGTGGATAAAATTTCGACATTAAATTCTGAATGGAGTGTTTGGGCAAATTCTACAATGCCATTTTTATCCGATACGCTGATAAGAGCGCGGGTGATTTTAGCCATACTGGTAACCCTTTGAGCCTGATTTAAATAAATTTTTTGAAGGGGTATATTGTAGCTTGTCACCGGGTGACATGACAGGGGTGGGAGAGATTTTTAACCACAACGAGCACGACGGACACAACGAAAAAGATTGAAACAATATGAATATTGTCTTTGCGAGTGACAGCGAAGCGGTCTTTACTAAATAATTAAGCGGAGCTAGCTATAAGATCTTTTCGTTATCACCTCGCAATGACTGAAGCAAATACTTTTATATTTCTCGTTGTGTCCGTCGTGCTCGTTGTGGTTAAAAAAATTATAATGTTTAAAAATGCTAAAAAAAGAGGAAGTTGTAGCTGACTTTTAGGTTAAAAAGCAGAAGGGGTAATGGATTCACCCTTAATCTTACCAGGGGGTTGGTAAGGTGGTGCGAGTACTCGTTAAACGCTAGCGGTGCATTCCGTAGGTTCGGAGTTTTTTACGAAGGGTGCCACGATTAATGCCAAGTACCTCCGATGCTTTACTCTGGTTGCCGTTGGTATGTTGCAATACTGCATAGAGTAAAGGTTCTTCAACTTCTGCTAATACCATATTGTAAAGGTTGCCGGCGGGGTGCCCGTTGAGCGCGCCAAAATAGGTATTTATCGAGTCTGCCACGCAGTCACGCAGTGGTTTGTCAAAAGCTGGATTGTGTATTGTCGCGGCTATGTTAGCTACAGGTGCTGTATCATTCATGCTGCTATTTCCTCCCTGGTTATCATTGTGTTAAAAAAAGCGTGTGTTATTTCAAGTTGTTTTTCTATGGTTTCAGCGTGGTTAACCGCTTGTCGGAACGCGGCACCGTGCTTTTGCCCCTTGCTATACCAACTTATATGCTTGCGCGCCATGCGCACACCGGTGTACTCACCGTAAAAATCATACAAGTTGGCTAAATGCCCCAGCAAAATATCACGAATTTCTGTGTTATTTGGCGACGGCATGATTTGCCCCGTTTTCAGGAAATGATCGATTTCTCGGAAAATCCACGGTCGACCCTGTGCGGCTCTTCCGATCATCACAGCGTCAGCGCCTGTGTAATCGAGGACAAATTTGGCTTTTTCCGGTGTACGAATGTCGCCATTGGCGATCACCGGAATGGAAATTCTACTTTTAACATCGGCAATGGTGTCGTATTCGGCATCGCCTTTGTACATGCAGGCGCGGGTACGGCCGTGAATGGCCAGTGCCTGAATGCCAGACTGTTCAGCTATTTTGGCAATATTCAATGCATTGCGGCTGTTGGTGTCCCAGCCGGTACGAATTTTGAGTGTGACGGGGATGTCCACAGCACTCACAATGGCTTCCAGAATGTCTTTTACGAGGGTTTCGTTTTGCATTAAGGCCGAGCCTGCCAGTACATTGCAGACCTTTTTGGCCGGGCAGCCCATATTAATGTCAATGATTTGCGCACCATTGTCGGCATTATGTTTGGCAGCGGTGGCCATCATGGCGGGTTCGGTGCCCATAATTTGTACCGAAATGGGGTCGGTTTCACCGTCATGGTTGGCGCGGCGTTTGGTTTTTTCACTGCCCCAGAGCAACGAATTTGAGGACACCATTTCGGAAACGGCCATACCGGCACCGAGCTGTTTGCACAGTTGACGAAAAGGGCGGTCGGTTACGCCGGCCATAGGAGCCAGAATCAGCGGGGTCGAAATTTTATACGGTCCAATCAACATAAATCTTACGCTTGGTTTAATTAAAATCTAGTTTCCCCGTCCGCTTGTGGCAGGCACAAAACCGTTGGGGGTTCTTAAAGGGGAGAAGCGAAGCTCTCCCCTTTAGTCGTCAGCGGGTGCATGCCCCGTTGACGATATATAATTGAAACAACTTGGGGGGAAGAGCAGTGTACCTATTTCTATTTGGCTATTAAAGCACCAGTTGCAATTTGCACCTGTGATTTTGCCAAAAGTGGCATTTTACAATAGTTATTGTGAACTAGTTCACATTTAAAGGAAGAAAAATTGGAAATTAATCGCATCACTGCCGGGATCCAGTATCTCGATATTGAGCTGAACGGGCTTTTTGCTGGGCATCAGTGCAAAGGGTTTGTTTAGCTGGCCTAAATAGTCTTTCGGGGGGAAGTAGCGTTGTGCCACGGTATTGCCGCTAAGATCGGTAAACTTCAGCAAAATAGTGGGGTAGGGTTGAGAGTAGCTGGCCTGATTAACGATAGTGGCGCTAATGAGCAGTGCGCCCTTAATTTTAGGGTGCAGGCGCACGTCACGGCTGGCAATTTTTATCAGCTTGCTGTTGTGGTTGCCGGTATAGCGGCAGGGCAGGTTGTTGCACAGCGAAGTGAGTAAGGGCTGTAAAGCGGGAATGCTGTTTGCTAGCGCGGTGCTTTTAAATAAAACCAGCTGTGTGGCTAAAAATAGAACAAGGAAAATACTGACAAGTGAATACATGGCACGTTTTGCGGTGCCAGGCGGGGGTGTTTGCTGGTCGAAAGAGGCAACGGTATCGCGTAATTGGTGGGGAATATTGAGCGTATTTTTATCGGTATCGTCACTGGCCAGAATAATTTCTTCTTCAATATTAAAATTGTTATCGCTATTATTTAAAGTAAACTTGTCTGGGTCAAAGTCTGCTTCATTAAATTCATCGTTAACCTGATGTTTTGACGTTGAGGTTTCGGGGCTAAAACTTTCTGGCTTAAGCTGTTCCTCAACTTGCAGGTTAAAGGTCGTTTTGTTATTCGCTTGCTGTTGTGTTTGTGTCGATATATCGTCACTATCGGCTTCAATTTCAAAGCCGGTTGTGTGTTCTTGTGCAGGGTGATTGTGCTTTTGATTTTCTCCCAGAATAGAAAAAGGTTCTTCTGTTTGATTGTTTGTTAAGTATTTGTCAAATTTCAAGTCGGACATTTTAAGGCTGTCGGTACTGGCAAATAATTTATCAATGTCGTTTTCATCGACCAGTTCAACATCAGGTTTGCTGTGCATTTCAATAACAAAATGGTGCTCATCGCGTTCTTCGAAGGGCGTTGTTATTTTACTGTCTACTTTTATAATGTTATCTATTGCTGCGTGCAGTGCGGCATTTTCATTTTGTTTTTTTAAACGGGCATCGGTTTTTGTATCGAATGGTTGATTGACCGCTGCAAATTGTTTTTCATCTTCAGGGGCCAGATCGGGTTCGTCCTTCAGGCTAACAAAATCAAAGGTATGTTGTGGGCTATTTTTTTCAGGTGGTTTTTGTTTTTTAGCCTGGGTGCGGCGGGTTTTAATGTTATCGAAGGCGTTGAGTAACCCGTTGCGCTCATTTGACGCAGGGGTCGATTCGCTATTGTCCAGTTCTTCTGTATCGTTAGAATCGGTTTTTGTGGGTTGGCTATAGTTGCCTGAATGTAAGTTCCAGTCGCCGTTAGATTTTAAGTCCAGATCGGGCCCACTGTTATATTCAGCAATGGGTTGCGAGTCAATGGCAGCCTCATCGGTTTTATTGAGGTTATTATCGTTATCGTCAAAGTCGGCTTCGCGAATATCGGTGTCAGCCGGTTGTGCAATATCAATGTAAGTGCCACTGGTTAGCTGGGAATCGAGCGCATTAAAAATAGCATCAATGTCTGAATGTTCTGTTGGCGTATTGCTGGTTTCTGGTTTTGGCTTTGTTACGGGTGTCGGGTTGTCTTTTACGGCAGTGGGGGCTGCTGAACGGTAGTGAATATGCTGCCGTGCATTAAAAACATTTTTGCAGGAACCGCAACGCACTTTACCTTGCGCAACCTGTAGTTGTGCTTCGGTAACACTAAAGTTTGTTTTGCAAATGGGGCAGCGTGTATACATTTCAATATGGGCGGTTAATGAGTCTTTAGTATAAGACAAGGTAGGGCGAACCCCAAGATATTTAGCAAAGAATGTTTTATGCTTTTATTTTTTTATTTCCCGTCAGGCATAGCCAGTTATCTTGTTGGTTAAACTTTTTAATATCAAACAGGGGGCTATAAGCATCTAAAACCTCGTCGGCTTGTTCGGCCAGTATACCTGACAAGACAATTCGGCCGTCAGGTTTTATCAGTGTTGCAAAATGAGGTGCCAGCTGGATTAAAGGGCTGGCTAATATATTTGCTACGAGCAAGTCGGCTTGTTGCTCAGGTGCAGGTTGTGGGAGTTGAATTTGAAAACAGTCGCTCACCTTATTATTATCGGCATTATCTTTTGTGGCGGTTAAGGCTTGTGGATCATTGTCGATTGCCATAATGCTACTTGCGCCCAGTTTTGCTGCGGCAATGGCTAAAATACCCGAGCCGCAACCATAATCGATGACATGTTGGTTGTGTGGCGGGTATTGATCTAAATATGCCAGGCACATGGCGGTGGTGGGGTGGGTGCCGGTGCCAAAGGCAAGCCCGGGATCGAGTAGAATATTAATTGCATTCGGCTGAGCTACAATATGTTGCTTGGCATGATGGCTAGGCACTATCCACAAACGGTCGCCAAACTGGGTTGGCTTGAAATGCGTCATCCATTCTCTTACCCAATCTTTATCTTCTAATGGGTTGAGTGTATAGCTGGGGCAATGGCCGAGTGTGTTTGTGATTAAAAGCAGCGCCTCGTCCATGTTGGCGTTGGCCTCGAATAAACCAGTCACTTCGGTGTTATGCCATAAAGGTGTTTCACCGATGGGCGGTTCGTATAAAGGCTGGTCGGCTGCATCACGCAGGGTAATCGCATTGGCGCCTGCTTCCGATAAAATGTCAGATAAAGTTTGCGCGTGTTCAGTGTTTGTTTGTATTACAAGTTGCAGCCAGGCCATTGTGGTTCCTAAATTTTATTATTTTAACCACAACGAACACGAAGGACACAACGAAAAATAAATCAAAAAAGAATATTGTCTTTATAGATAGAATGAAGTAACTCGTTTCTTGCAAAGATATATTTCATGCAATGGCTAGGGGCTGTTGATCTTTCATCTATTGTCTGATTTTGGCTAATTTTCGCCCTGCCTGTGTTATTTTTTACTATCAATGGAGTGCATTGCTACGCAAAAAATGCCTTGTCAGGACAAAAATTATCTCAAAATCAGCCTAACACCTGAAAGATCAACAGCCCCTAGTACTTTAACATTATTTTCGTTGTATCCTTCGTGCACCCAAAGCACTTCGTGGGGCAGGCTCTTCGTTGTGGTTAATATTTTCTAACTAATACCAAGTAACTTTTCCAGATAGTGGATATTCACACCACCGGCAACAAAACCGGCATCGCTGCATAAACGCTGGTGCAGTGGGATATTGGTGTTAATGCCATCTATTACCACTTCACTTAATGCGCCGCGCATTCTTGCCATTGCGATATCACGTGTATTGCCGTGGGTAATCAACTTACCTATCATTGAGTCATAGTAAGGGGGTACTGAATAGCCTTTATAAATGTGCGTATCGACACGTACACCAGGTCCACCCGGTGGATGGTAGTTGTTGATCATGCCAGGCGAGGGCATAAAGGTGTCCGGGTGCTCGGCATTTAAACGGCACTCGATTGCATGGCCGTGTATTTTAATGTCGCTTTGTTTGTATTCAAGGGGTTCGCCAGATGCAATTAATAATTGTTGCCGAACAATATCCACGCCGGTTACCATTTCTGTTACCGGGTGCTCAACCTGAATGCGGGTATTCATTTCAATAAAATAAAATTCACCGTCTTCATATAAAAATTCAAACGTGCCTGCACCACGGTAATTAAATTCAAGGCAGGCATTTGCGCATTGCATACCAATTTTGTTGCGTAGCTCGTCACTAATGCCTGGAGCGGGCGCTTCTTCAATAACCTTTTGATGGCGACGTTGCATAGAGCAGTCACGTTCACCTAAATGAATGGCGTTACCGTGCTCGTCCGACAAAACCTGAACTTCAATATGACGTGGGTTGCCTAGGAATTTTTCCATATAGACTACGTCGTTATTAAATGCGGCACCGGCTTCTGCTTTTGTTAATGCAATGGAACTGATTAAAGCAGCTTCATTGTGTACTACACGCATTCCGCGGCCACCACCGCCGCCGGATGCTTTAATAATAATCGGGTAACCAATTTCTTTAGCGACGCGCAAGTTTGTATCAGTGTCATCACCGAGCGGGCCGTCTGACCCGGGCACACAGGGAACGCCTGCGGCTTTCATGGTTTTAATCGCTGCAACTTTGTCACCCATTACGCGAATATTTTCAGGGCTGGGGCCAATAAAAACAAAACCGGATTCTTTTACCCGTTCGGCAAAGTCCGCGTTTTCAGATAAGAAACCGTAACCGGGATGAATCCCGATCGTGTCGGTCACTTCGGCGGCACTGATCACCGCCGGAACATTTAAATAACTGTCGATAGACGCTGCAGGGCCGATACAAACGGATTCGTCGGATAAACGCACGTGTTTTAAGTCGCGGTCTGCTTCGGAATGGACAGCAACGGTTTTTATACCAAGTTCGCGACAGGCTCGCATAATGCGTAATGCTATTTCGCCTCGGTTTGCGATAAGGACTTTTTCAAGCATGAGGGTCTACTACCTTATAAATAATAATTTGTAATTGAAAAATGCGAAGCGTTTTAAAAGCGCTATGATTACTCAATAACGAATAAAGGCTGGTTGTATTCAACCGGCTGCCCATTTTCAACCAGAATGGCTTTAACCACGCCTGCTTTATCGGATTCGATCTGGTTCATTAACTTCATCGCTTCGATAATGCATAAGGTGTCGCCGACGGCAACGGTTTGCCCAACTTCAACAAAAGCTTTAGCGGTCGGGCTTGCGGAACTGTAAAAGGCACCAACCATGGGTGATTTAACAATATGGTCACTGATTTCATTTTTTGCAGTTTCTGCTGCTGGCCCGCTACTGGCGGGTGCTGCAACGGGTGCGGCAGCCATTGGTGCTGCGATAGCGGCGGGTGCGGCAACAACCGCGTTGGCCACCTGACGGCTAATGCGAACCGACTCTTCACCTTCGTGAATTTCAATTTCGGCAATGCCCGATTCTTCAAGCAGCTCGATGAGTTTTTTTACTTTACGGATATCCATTTTTTTATTTCGCTTTAATTTGAGTGTTTTTTTGGGGGATGTTTAAATTCGCTAACTTTTTAATTTGCTAATAATGGCTTCAAGGGCAAGCTGATAACTTTGTGCCCCAAGCCCGCTGATCATGCCTACGGCTAAATCAGAAAAATAGGAATGCTGACGAAACTCTTCACGCGCATATACATTCGATAAATGCACTTCAATAAAAGGTATTGCCACACCGGCAATGGCATCACGCACAGCTATACTGGTATGGGTGAAGGCGGCAGGGTTGATAATAATAAAGGCAACCTTATCTTGCTGCGCCTGATGAATGCGGTCTACGATTTCATGTTCTGCATTGCTTTGAAAACTTATGAGTGAATGGCCTGCTTGCGCCGCCTGGTCACTTAATTGCTGGTTAATATCTTCTAAACGAGTGGCGCCATAATGTTCTGGTTCTCGTGTGCCGAGCAGATTTAAGTTAGGACCATGAATAACGAGTAAGTTTGCCATTAGATAAGTACTTTAATGCCTGTTTAGTGGAAATTAGCAGCAAATTCAGCCATTTTGCATGCATTTATCGTTGTTTTGTGCATTTTTAAAGCCATTATTGTGCCTGAAACTATTTATATTGTCTATAAAAACGAAAATAAGAGCAATTCGCTGCATTTTAGCGGAGTTTGGAACTAAAAAGGGTGATGGAGGTAGGTTTTTCGTATAAAAATTATTATGTATTAACCACAACGGACACGAAGAACACAACGAAGAAAATAAATATAGTTGCGTTGTGTTCTTCGTGTCCGTTGTGGTTAAATTATTTAAATGCCATTGTTTTATTTTTATAGTATTTGAGGGGGCTATCTTAAAGCAAAGGTTTAATGGCTTCCTCGATATCTTCATAAGACACTTCGCGCGAAAAGTGCTTAACGATATTGCCTTTGCGATCAATGATGACAGTAAAAGGCAAAACATTCAGCCGGTTACCATAGTCTTGTGCCAGTTGCAGACCTTCTTGCTCGGCCATTAGGATGGGGTAGTTCATGCCGAGTGGGTCGGTAAAATCAACAACGGCATCTTTGTCATCTAATGCAATACCGATAAAGGTGAGCCCTTTGCTTTCATACGCTTCCTGAAATTTAACAAAATGAGGCATTTCCCGGCGGCACGGTGGGCACCAGGTTGCCCAGAAATTTAAGATAATAACCTTGCCGTCCCATTCTGAGGCTGACCGCAATTTGCCTTCTAAATCTTTTAAGGTGTAATCCGGGCGATGGTTTGTTTTAACGCCGCCTGTTTTAATGCTAGCGGGTGTTTTTGCGGGGCTGGTTTGCGCTGTTGGTTGTTGCTGGTAGTATTGATTTGCCACTACGCCCGCAATAATACCAATGGCAGCAATCGCCAAAATTAATTTATTATTCATAGGGTCTCTTTATTTTAAAACGAGCTGCACGCGTTCCAGGAACTGTTCGGCATCCATAACGCCCACTACTCTAAAGCGGCGTTTTTCTTTGGAGTCGTTTTTGTCATAAAACAAAATAGCCGGGGGTGCTTGCACACCCGTATGGGCTAATAATGCCTGATCAATTTCATCGTTATCGGTTACATCAGCCTGTATAACGATAAAATATTTATTTAGCAGAGCCTGAACTTCAGGGTCGGTGAAAACATAATCTTCATAGGTTTTGCAATACGTGCACCAGTCTGCGTAGTAATCAAGCATGACGTATTTGCCGGCTGCTTTTGCCTGCGCCAGCACGGCGTTTAAATCGTTTACGGATTTAATCTGCTTGAAGGTTAGATGTTTTAACTGTCCTTCGCCGCTGCCACCACCGATGATAGCTGAGCCGTGAAAGGGATCCTGTACATTGCGTGCGCCGGTTAAACCACCGAGCATCACAACAAGGCCATAAATAATTACAAAAACACCGAGGCCTTTCCATAGTTTTCTCCAGCCGGGCGCCCCTTCTTTGATCGGTTCGAGTGCGCCAAGGTATACACCGGATATAATAAACAGTGCTGCCCACAGCATCATGACAACCACGGTTGGAATAAAGCTGACGCGTTCCAGCATAAGAATCGCAATGGCGAGTAACACAACCCCGGCAACGTATTTCACAATGTCCATCCAGCTACCGGCTTTAGGCAGGAACTTACCACCGGTGGTGCCAATAATCAGTAGCGGTAAACCTAAACCATTACCTAAAACAAACATCGACAAAAAGCCCAGCCACATGTCGCCTTCTTTCGCGGCAAGGGCGAGCGCGCCAATAATAATCGGGCCGGCACAGGGGCCAATAATGAGCGCCGATAATGCACCCATAATGGCAACACCAATCAGGTGCCCACCTTTTTGGTTGTTACTGAGCTGGCTTAGTCTGCCCTGTAAGGATGCGGGTAGTTGCAGGCTGAAAAAACCAAACATGGAAAAGGCCAGTGCAACAAAAACCAGCGTGAACGGGATTAAGACTACCGGGCTTT
Organism: Gammaproteobacteria bacterium; assembly: GCA_024275115.1. Classification (GTDB taxonomy): domain Bacteria; phylum Pseudomonadota; class Gammaproteobacteria; order UBA6429; family Thiohalophilaceae; genus SZUA-37. The sequence continues at coordinate 42,730 of JAJRZT010000059.1, read as the reverse complement.
GAAAATAAGCCTGAATATTAAATGAGCCGGAGATCAGGCTGACGAGTAAGCCCATTAAACCAAAGGTTATAGCCATACTTTCGACATAAACAAGTGACATAACAAAGGCGCCACGGGTGGTAACTTTTTTGCCCTGGCCAACAATAATGCTGGAAAGAATGGGAATCATCGGGTACATGCAAGCGGTAAAGGCCAACGCTAAACCACCCAGGAAGAAACCGATAATAATTTTCCAGATTGTACCGGAACCGAGTAGCTGTTCGTATTGATCCTGTTCTGACACAAAGTCTGTGCTATTTGATTGAGTGGTTGTTGCAGCAACAGCCGCGCCCCCCGGTGCAACTTTTATTTCAATGGTTTTATGAATGGGCGGGTAGCAGATCCCGATTTTTTCTGCACAGCCCTGATAAGTGATTTTAAGTTTAGTAAGAACGGTTTTATCGGTTGCGTTGTTTAAGGGGATAAGAATGTCTATTTTATCGTGGTAAACCTCGATTCGGCCAAAAAACTCGTCGTCTTTGATATCGCCTTTGGGGTAAACGACGTTGCCAATCGTAACGCCCTCGCCTTCTTTAATTGTGAATTTGAATTTGTCGCGGTACACGTAGTGGTCGGGTTGGATTTCCCAGTGTGCGGTAACCGTGTTGTCTTTAAATTCATAACCAAACTGGAAAGCCACATCGGGCTCGAGAATTTCATTTTCGTCCTGGCCAATGCCCAGTGAGGCGCTTAAGGAGTTGAGAACAGAGACACCGTCACCCACTGCCAGAGCCGGTTTAAAGCCGCTGGATAGAAATAATGCAGAGAGAAACAATAAGATAAGCGACTGTTTTTTAAACATATAAATAGTCCTATTGGGGTGAGCCAATGTTGGCCGTTTTAATTATAATTTTGGGGTACGAAAATAATCTGTAAGCTAAAGACCGTTATCCGTAGCCTAAGTTCAAGTATTCTATAGTATAAAGCACGCTGCTAGTGGCTTAAATATAGAAAAGTCGGGAATTATTGTTGTTTTTGCCGTTTTTCCTCAAGTATCAGGGCGTGTTTGGCAAAATACCGCTACAAAATGCGTGACTCTTCTTCAATGATTTGTTTAATGTTTATATTGTAGCTCTCAGGGCTAAGGATCTGGCCAATTTCAATAGCACGGGAGCCTTGTCGCCAACGCGGGTTTGCCAGGTTGAGGATTTTACGTTTTTTAAAGTAGCGTTTATTTTGATCCAGTACCAGCATAATCATTGGACGCAGGCGTGCCGATTTGCTTGCTGAAATAACCACACCGACCATGCCATTGTCGAGTTCAACTAAACTGCCGATCGGGTAGATCCCTAAACACAATATCAGGCTTTCGATGAGCTCTTTGTTAAAGTCTTTTTCAGCCCATTTATAAATATTGTTAAGTGCATCGTGGGGTGAGATGCCATCATGATAACAGCGGTTACTGGTAACGGCATCATAAACATCAACGATAGAAACAATTTGCGTGAGCAGCGGGATTCTTTTTTCGGGCAATTTATCCGGGTAGCCGTGTGCCTGTTTGCGTTCATGATGATGTAAAACAATATCCAGTACCTCCATGGATAAATTTTTCTCGTCTTTTAAAAGTCTGAACCCGAGCTCAGAGTGCTGTTTTATAATCTCGAATTCTTCAGCCGTTAATTTACCCGGTTTGTTTAAAATTTCATCCGGGATTTGCATCTTTCCTAAATCGTGCAGTAAGCCACCTAAACCAAGCTGTTTGAGTTGTTGTTTATCGAGGCCAAGGCAACGGCCAAAACTCAATGCCAAAATACAAACATTAACGCAGTGGTTAGCAGTGTATTCATCCCGGTTTTTTAAAAAGGTCAGCCAGACTAATGCATGCTGGTTTGTAAGCACCTGATCGGCAAGTTCACTCACCAGTTGTTTGGCTTTTTGGGTGTCAACGCTGGCTCCAAGGCGAACATCTTCTAATGCCTGATGAATGTAGTGGCTGGTGTTGTCAAAAGTAATACGTGATTGACGTAATTTTTTTATATAATTTTTGTGCTCACTTTCATCGGATTGATGAGGGAATATTTTTTGCGGGTTTTTTTTTGTAACAGGCATCGGGCGGCTTGCAAGCACCTGAAGCTGGCCACGTATGTTGGAGTCTGAAAGTTCAGTGTCAATATAAACAAACTCACAAACTGTTTTAACTTCCTCTAAAAGTGAATCATTATTAATTAAAAACCCCTGGAATAAAAAAGGTGACTCCAACCATGGGCGATCTAGCTCAGTGATATACATACCCTGAGTCAGGAACTCAGGGAGCACTTTAATTGTTTTATTCATTATCAATCTTTAGATGGTTATTTTTTTAGTGAGCTTGTTATCCAGTCAAGATAAGCTTGTGCACCCGATTCTATATTAATACAGATAAATTCAGGTGTTTCATAAGGGTGTTGTTGCAGAACAAACAATTCCAGTGCTTTTAATGTTTGCTGATTTGTTTTCATCACCAGAAGCAGTTCATTATCAGTTTCAATTTCCCCCTGCCACAGGTAAACAGATTGAATAGCGGGAATAATATTAACGCAGGCGGCCAGTTGTTGTTCAACAATCGCGTGCGCAAGGCTGTTTGCAACTTCGCTGTCAGGGCAGGTGGTTAAGGCTATATAATAAGGTGACTTCATACCATCTTTCTGGTTTTGGGCTTGTTGCATCATCGCTCATTTTTATCGTATTTTTAATCTTGCCAGAAAAGAAACATATAAAATAGACTGTTTTAGGCTTTAAATCTTAAAATTGCCCCCCATTTAGACTATATGCCTCTTTTTCGTGTCTTATTATTATTGTTCTTAAGTGTTCCAATACTGGAAATTTACCTGTTGATTAAGGTTGGAGACAGTATTGGCGCATTCCCGACCGTTATTTTAGTGGTGCTGACGGCGGTTGTGGGTGTGTGGTTACTTCGCTTGCAAGGCTTTGCAACACTAGCTCGGGCACAGCAAAGTATGGCGCGCGGTGAGATGCCAGCAACCACAATTTTTGAAGGGCTGATGTTATTTATCGCCGGCGCTTTATTGCTTACGCCGGGGTTTTTTACCGATGCTATCGGCTTTATTCTATTAATCCCGTTTACCCGCCAGTGGATCATTGCTTATATGTTAAGGCATATGGTTATTTCAGGTGGTGGATTCTACGTTAACAGATCAAGCTCTCGTCACTCGCCGCCCCCTTCTTCACCCAGAAAAACGCTGGAAGGGGAGTACACTTCTCATGATGATTAAATGCCGGTTTTCCACTTTTTAGACAGCATCACATTTTAAAATAACACTCTTTTTAGCTTGTCAGATTTACAATTAAGCCCGCTGTTATTTTGGCTGCTTTTAGTTTGTCCGGGTTGCCGACAGCAATAACTTTCTGGTTTAAAATTAAGGCCGGGAATGACTTTAGATTAAGTTTATCTGCCAGTGCCTGTCCCTGCGCATGTTCTAAATCAATCACTTCAAGTTCAATATTTTGTTTTGTGCATGTTTCCTGCCATACCTGTTGTGTTTTCACACAAGAAGAGTATGGGCCAGCTAATAGCAATATTAACTTCATATACTACAAATTCTCCATGTTTATTGTGTGGATTTAAAGCAGGATTCTGTTAGCATATTACCGTTGTTTTACATGCACTTGTCCTTGATTAAGGTCAAGTTATCCTGGCCTTTAATATAGGTAAGATTTGGTTATGAAATTTAATCGGATTACTTTTGACGAGTTTAAGCATATTCCGTTATTTCAGGCGTTAGATGATGCACAGCTTGAGACTATTTTTTCTACAACAAAAAAAATTACTTTACCACCTAAAACAACTTTGTTTGAAAGAGATAGTTCGGCTGCACATTTTTATATGGTGCATAGCGGGCAGATAAAATTATTCTTTTTATCTCAGGATGGTGATGAGAAAGTAATCGAAATTATTTATCCCAGTCAAACGTTTGCAGAAGCGGTTATGTTTATGCCTGAGCATATTTATCCTGTGAGCGCAGAATCGATTATTGAAAGTGAAGTTTTCCGTTTTGATATCTGTTTCTTTCGTAATTTGCTTGGAAACTCTAAAGAAACCTGTTTTCGTTTGTTAGCGATTATGGGGAAACACCTGCATGCAAGAGTCAATGAAATTGATAACCTTACCTTGCATAACGCAACCTACCGGCTCGTTGTTTACTTGCTAGGACAGCTTCCTGATGGTGTGGCCGAGTTATCGGCTATTCATTTAAGTATACCAAAAAATATTATTGCTTCACATTTATCGATTACGCCGGAAACCTTTTCCCGTATTATGATGCAGTTAAGCAAGAAGGCGCTTATTGAAGTGCATGGTAATGATATTACCTTGCTGGATGTCGATGGCCTTCGTGCATTATTGTAGTTAAATCTTTTTTTACCCGCCTGCTTTTCCTTACTCCCCTTGTGATTATTCATGTTGACGGTGTTATGTCAGTGCCCTTTTTGTTTGTAGCATAATTGGCCTTGACGTAGGTCAAGGATATTGATCCCCCTCTGTGAGTAAATTAGGAAACTATTTTTGGACAAGGGGAGTTCAGCTTATGCGTGAGAAATTCACAAAATCGATGGCTCGTAACATCTTTTATGGTGGTACAGTTTTTTTCTTCCTGGTTTTTATCGGCTTAACCTTTGATACTGTTTCGGTATTGCCAGAGCGTGATAATCGACACAACATCACAGAGCAGGTTGCACTGGGGAAAAAAGTATGGGAGGTGAACAACTGTGTTGGTTGTCATACCTTGCTGGGTGAAGGTGCTTATTTTGCACCGGAGCTGGGAAATGTTTATAAACGTTTTGGTCATAGCAAAGACGCAATTATTGCGTTTATCAAGAGTCGCCCGGTTGAAGGTATTAAAGGGCGCCGCAGCATGCCGCAGTTCAACTTAAGCGATAAAGAACTCGATGCTATCGCTGAGTTTCTGAAATACGCATCAGAAATTGACACGGCTAATTGGCCACCAAATATTGAAGGTTAAGGGGAGATAAAATAATGCAATATAAATCACAAGCTGTTGCTAAGCCTTATTTTATAGCAGCGATTGCTTTGTTCATTGGGCAAATTGTATTCGGTGCTATCTTAGGGCTTCAGTATGTTGTGGGAGATTTTTTATTCCCCGAAATTCCTTTTAACGTTGCTCGTATGGTGCACACCAACTTGCTTATTATCTGGTTACTCTTTGGTTTTATGGGCGCCGCTTATTATATGGTGCCGGAAGAGACTGAAACCGAACTGTACAGTCCCAAATTGGCTATCATACTCTTCTGGGTTTTTCTGGCAGCCAGCGTATTAACCATCATCGGTTATCTGGCAGTGCCTTATGCTACTTTGGCTGAAATGACTGGTAATGATTTATTACCAACCATGGGGCGTGAGTTCCTTGAACAACCAACGATAACCAAGATTGGTATTGTCATCGTGTGTCTGGGCTTGCTGTTTAATATCAGCATGACTGCACTTAAAGGGCGTAAAACAGCCATTATTATGGTGATGATATTAGGCTTATGGGGCCTGGCACTTTTCTTCCTGTTTGCATTTTATAATCCGGTTAATCTGGTACTGGATAAATACTTCTGGTGGTGGGTTGTACATATGTGGGTTGAAGGTGTTTGGGAATTGATTCTAGGTTCTATCCTTGCTTTTGTACTGATTAAGATGACTGGTGTGGATCGTGAAATTATTGAAAAATGGCTTTATGTCATTATCGCAATGGCTTTAATTTCTGGCATTATCGGTACGGGGCACCATTATTTCTGGATTGGTACACCTGATTACTGGCAGTGGTGGGGTTCAATCTTTTCAGCCATTGAACCGATTCCGTTCTTTATGATGGTGATCTTTGCGTTCAACATGGTAAATAAACGCAAACGTGACCACCCAAATAAAGCCGCAATGCTATGGGCGATCGGTACACCGGTAATGGCCTTTTTAGGTGCGGGTGTATGGGGCTTTATGCATACTTTGGCACCCGTAAACTACTTCACTCATGGTTCGCAAATAACGGCAGCACATGGACACATGGCATTTTACGGTGCCTATGTCATGGTGGTGTTAGCGATTATTTCCTATGCAATGCCGATACTCCGTGGCCGTGCTGCGGCTAATAGCCGAAAATCACAGGTGGTGGAAATGTGGTCATTCTGGTTAATGACGGTGTCAATGGTGTTTATTACCCTGTTCCTGACAGGGGCCGGTATTCTGCAAGTCTGGCTGCAACGCATTAGCGAAGCACCAATGGGCTTTATGGTGGTGCAGGACAAAATTGCCATCTTTTACTGGATGCGCGAAGTCGCGGGCATTATCTTCCTGCTTGGGTTGATACTTTATGTCATTAGCTTCTTTGTTGGTGGTGAAGAAGAAACCATCTCATAAGTATCAGTGGATGTTAATTCGGGGGCTTTTATTAATAAAGCCCCCGGTATTGAGTTACCCATAAATTATTTGCATACTGAAGTACATCAATATTATTTTGATAGTTTTTGATGGTAGTTGGTTTATATTTCAGTGACTGGATTGACCTGTTGGTTAAGCATTTCATTAGGAGAAGTTCGATGACTAACCCGGCAAGCGATGTAAGCCTGGCACTGGATGAAGAAAAGGATGCGCCATTTTATTTATCAAGCGGTAATGAAGAGGCCTTGTTTGAATTTGCCTGGAAAAACCAGTTACCTCTTTTAATCAAGGGGCCTACGGGGTGTGGCAAGACCCGCTTTATTCGCCATATGGCGAACAAATTAAATCGACCACTTTATACTGTTGCCTGTCATGATGATTTGACTGCAGCTGATCTGGTCGGCCGCCATCTTATTGGTGAAGGCTCCACTTACTGGGTGGATGGGCCGTTAACAAAAGCAGTACGTGAAGGCGGTATTTGTTATCTGGACGAAATTGTTGAAGCACGTAAAGACACAACGGTTGTGTTGCATCCGCTTTCCGATGATCGTCGTATATTGCCAATAGAACGTACCGGTGAAACCTTGAAGGCTCCCCCTGGATTTATGCTGGTGGTTTCTTATAATCCGGGCTACCAGAATTTATTAAAAGGGATGAAGCCCAGTACCCGGCAACGTTTTGTGTCGATGCGCTTTTCTTATCCTGAAGCCAAAAAGGAACAGCAAATTGTGCTGGCTGAAACCGGCATCGAAGAGCACCAGGCTAAACAACTGGTGTCATTAGCGCGTGCGCTGCGTGCCTTAAAAGATCATGATCTGGAAGAAAGTGCCAGCACCCGCTTATTAATTTATACCGCAACGTTGATTGCCGGTGGTTTTGATCCGGTTGAAGCCTGTCGAGCAGCATTAATTGAACCTTTAACCGATGATGAAGAGACGGTAACGGCCTTAATGGAGGTGGTTTATGCAACATTCGGACGCTGAAAATAATCCACCCTCATCAATAGAGGAGCATCCTGGCCAGGCGTTGGCGGTTGCGGCGGAGTTATTTTTTCTGCTTAATCTGGTCTTTCTGCCAATTGTTGGTTTTATTATACTATCGGGTTTGTATCTTCGTTATAAAAATCATCCGGTTCCATTGGCACGCTGTCATTTACGTCAGGCCTTTATTGCCAGCCTATGGTCAGGGGTGATGCTGGTGTTAGTGAATGCCGTTATTCTGTTTTTCGGTGGTTATGATTCCCCTGCGGTCTGGATTATTGTCATCCTGTATTTAACATCCTTTCATACGGCTTTTATTATGTTTGGTACCTTTGCTTTAACTCGCGCAATGAATGGAAGGCATTATCATTACCCGTTAATAGGGCGTAAATGTTTGGGGTAATTTAATGGGCTCTTCTTCTTGCACAGCAGAAATAACCGCTTCGGCAGGTTCAAGGTTGCAATTAAGACGACGAATTTTTCAAACCGGTTTTTTTGTACTTTTTGTTTTTGCTCCCATTCTAGATTTATTCAGGCTGGATCTAAACCTGGGGCATTTTATATTTCTGGGGCAAAACTGGACGTTGGGTTTAGACGCTTTACAGGCAGGGGAAGGAACAGCGGCTGAGGCCGTATTTAATATTATTACACGTGCTTTTTTACCGTTGTTAGGACTTCTACTGGCATTTGGCTGGACGGCGTGGAAATACGGTCGTCTTTATTGTGGCTGGTTATGTCCACATTTTTCTGTTGTTGAAATGGTAAACAGTGTAATGCGAAAAGCCACTGGAAAGTTCAGTTTGTGGGATAAAAATAAATCATTGTATCGAGTTGATGGCTCTACTGTTAAAACCGATAAAAAGTACAGGTGGCTGGTTTTTATTGCCGTAGCCGGTTTTGCTTTTTTATGGGCCGTTGTTTTTCTTACTTATTTATTACCGCCAAAAGAGATTTATTATAATCTTATACATTTTAGTTTAACACGCAACCAAATGCTGTTTATTGGTGTGGCAACATTTTTATTAATGGTTGAATTTATGTTTGCGCGGCATTTTTGCTGTCGCTTTGCCTGTGCGGTCGGTGTTTTCCAGAGCCTGGTCTGGATGGCAAACAAACGTGCGCTGGTGGTTAGTTTTGACCGAGCAAATGCAGCGCACTGCCAGGGTTGTCATGTTGCTTGCGAAGATGAATGTCCAATGCGCCTTAAGCCCCGTTCTATTAAACGCCATATGTTTAATTGTACCGAGTGCGCACGATGCCTTGATGCCTGTGAACAGGTGCAGTTAAAAAGAGGCAAGCCGCCATTATTAACATGGCAGAATGGGCAGTCTGCTTTACAGGAAAGTGAACGCTAATGGCTCTTAAAGCGCCAAAGTTTATGCAAGTTCTGCATCAAGTGGTAGAGATAGAAGAGCACGTTGGTTTTTTGTGGCATCGTTTAATTACCCACACAGCAAATCAGCGTTACCCACATGCTGCTGTTTATCTGGATGATGTACGGCGCAGTGTTGCTGTTATGTTTCGTGCCTTAGGTGGTGACGGTGCGCTTAAGATAGAGTCAACAGTGGCCGCAGAATACAATACACAGCGTAGTCTGTTACAACGTGTGGCGGGCAGTCATAAACATGTTGAGTTAGGCTGGCGTAATGAATCGTCATTAAATTTACCTGCGTGTATTGATGTTTTTCCTGAACAGCAGCTTAATCGTGATCTTTATTTATGGCTGGCTGCACTGGCATCGGGCGATGCCGGTATTAAGCAGACTCAAAGTAACTGGATTCGATATAACCAGTGGTTAAGCTATAAAGTATTAACACGTTTTCCGGGATTACTTGAACGTTATGAACGGTTGGTGATAGCCCAGTTGGCTTTGCGCCCCGACCATAAAGGATTAAAAAAACAGGAAGTTGAGTTAGAGCATGTTATTCAAAACGCATTAGCTAATCCTGGTAAGGTCATTGAGTGCAGCGTAATGGAAGAACAGCTTTATATGCCATCGCCTGTTTATCTCTGGTTGCATCCCTCTCCCCCCCATTGTGGCACAGCACCGCCTACCTCACAGGATGAATTTATTTCGGAGTCTGAGGGTGAAACAGTGGATCCGGAAGAGGAGCGCCGTTATCGAGCCGAACAGGTAGAAATGCCTGATGGCAAAGATGGGCTGGTTCTGAGCCGTTTTGAAAACATATTTAGCTGGGCTGAATATATTAAGGTTGACCGAAGTACTGATGAAGATGAAGATCTGGAATCAGCAGAAGACACCGCAAAAGATCTTGACCAGCTCAGTGTTGCACGTGATAGCCAAACAACGGCAAAACGTATTCGTTTTGATCTTGATCTGCCTTCCTCAGAAAATGATGACACGCCGTTAGGCGAAGGTATATTGTTACCAGAATGGGATTACCGTAAGTCTGAATTAGTTAAAGATTATTGTTGCCTGCAACCAATGGTTGCAACTGAAGCAGAAGCGATTGAACTGCCTGTCGCATTGCGTAGTACGGCAAAACGATTGCGTAGCCAGTTTGAAGCATTGGTACCTTCACGGATGTGGTTCCGAGGGCAAAAGGAAGGTAGTGAAATCGATCTTGATGCTTACCTTGATTTTATTAGTGAGCAAAAACAATCGCAGGCATTTGCTGAACAGGGTATGTACCGTGAGTTTCGTGGTGGTATTCGTGACATGGCGTGTTTATTGCTTGCCGATTTATCTTTATCAACTGATTCCTATGTGAGTAATCATGCCCGTGTTATTGATGTAATACGTGACAGTTTATTATTATTTTCTGAAGCACTGTCTGCGACAGGTGACCAGTTTGCCATGTATGGTTTTTCTTCCCGTTATCGTCAGCATATTCGTTTCCATACCTTAAAGACATTTAGTGAAACGCATAATAATATTTCGCGTGGGCGCATCAATGCTATTAAGCCTGGCTATTACACCCGAATGGGTGCAGCCATTCGACAGGCCAGTGAGATACTCAGTAAGCAACCGGCAAGCCAGCAGTTACTTTTATTATTAACAGACGGCAAGCCAAATGATCTGGATTTATATGATGGCAGATACGGCATTGAAGATACCCGTATGGCTTTAATTGAAGCACGCCGAAAAGGCTTGCAGCCATTTTGTGTCACCGTTGATGAAAAAGGCGGCGACTATTTACCTTATATGTTTGGTGCTGAAAATTTTGTCGTCATTCGTAAACCCTCTGAACTCCCTCGTGAACTCCCTCTCTTATATGCACGGCTAACAAATTAGCCAAAGTTCGGACTCTGGTGTGAGACTTGATCAATGTCAAGGTTTATTACCAGATAGCATGTTTAAAATCAATTAAATTATTGTAGGGCTTGCAAACATTGAAAGGCCATTTGGCTGTGCGTTGTCTTTGTAGTCTATGTTTATAGTTATGCTTAAGTATAAAAGTGTGATGATTAAAATCCCTATTTACTTTTAAAGGTTTTTTATAAATAACTAATGTCAGTTATAAAAAAATAGGAGTTCTAATTATGGGTATGAAGTCTTCGATTAAATACACGGCAGTGGCTTTAGCCGTTATCACCGGCATGGCAGCCTTCACGGGTGTTGCATTTGCCAAAAAGAAATTTAAACCACTTAACGATGCAGAGTTTGAACAGGCAAAATCCCTGTACTTCCAGCAATGTGCTGGTTGTCATGGTGTTTTACGTGTGGGTGCTACCGGGGGTAACCTGGAGCCGCATCCTAACAAAGCCAAAAAGAGTAAAGGTACACTGAAAAAAGGCACAAAACGTCTGGTGAAAATTATCACGATTGGTACCGAAGGCGGTATGAACAACTTCGATAACATTCTCAGCAAGAAAGAAATTAACATGCTGGCGCGTTACATCCAGATGGAACCGCCGGTGCCACCAGAAATGTCACTGGCTTTAATGAAGGAACGTCATAAGGTTTTTGTACAACCGAAAGACTACCCAAGCAAGCCATTACATAACCGTAACTGGCAAAACTTCTTCATTGCTATCGAACGTGATGCCGGCAATGTCGTAATCATGGATGGCGACAAAAAAGAAGTCTTTGCTCGTGTTAAAACAGGTTATGCGGTACACGTACTGAAAACCGTTGAACACAATAAAACATTGGATGCTAAAGATCGTGGTCGTTTCTGGTACACCATGGGTCGTGATGGTTTAATGACTAAGCTCGATTTATGGCAAACACCGGATAAAATGAAGGTAGCATCAACGCAGGTCGCTTATGATGCGCGTGACGTTGCCTTATCCGGTGATGGTAAATACGTGATTGGCGGTGGTTACTGGCCACCCCATTTTGTCATCCTTGATGCAAAAACCATGGAACCATTAAAAGTTGTTTCATCTCGTGGTGTTAATATTGACGGTAACTATGTCAATGAATCACGTGTTGCGGCAATTTACGACACACCACATGATAGCAGCTGGTTAGTTGCAATGAAGGAACTGGGACAGATGTGGCAGGTGCATTACGATGATATTGATAACCTCAAAATCACCAAGATAGACACTGCAAAGTATTTGCATGACGGTTTCTTCGATCCCACCGGTCGTTATTTCCAGATTGCGGCTAATGCCTCTGACACCATGGTTGTGGTAGATACCAAAACCGAAAAGCTGGAAGCGTTGATCAAAACTGACAAAAAACCTCACCCAGGTCCAGGTGCTAACTGGAATGATCCTAAGTGTGGTCCTGTCGGCGGAACCGTGCATCTTGGTGTTGGTAAACTTACCGTTTGGGGTAACGATCCCAAAAGGAACAAGGACAAAGCCTGGAAAGAGTGTTACACCGTTGACACTGACGGCCCTGGCGTATTCCTGCGCACCCATCCTAAGAGTGACTATGTATGGATGGACCAAACCTTGCATCCAGAGCCAGAAATACAGCAATCCATCAAGATTCTCGACAAGGAAACACGTAAGGTTATTAAAACCATTCGTGTGACCAAGAAGAAAGGTTATGTTGCTGTTCACTTTGAGTTCAACAAAGCCGGTGATGAAGTTTGGGTATCTATCTGGAACCGTTCAGACAGCCTGAAACCTAACGGTGAAATGGTTATCTATGATGCCAAAACACTTAAAGAAAAAGCACGTATTAAAGGCCTGTACGCCCCAACAGGAAAGTTTAATGTGTATAACCGTGTAAACCACGTAACTTAGGAAAACAAAAGTTATGGTGTAGATGGAACAGAGCGGACGTACAGTGGGTATGTCCGCTCTTTTTTCACCACTCTACACATATTACACAAGTGACTTTATAAAAAGGTTCTTTGCGTAATATCAACTGTGCATAGCTGGATGTGGAACATGTCTATTTTATCAAAAAAGTTTGGTTTAATGTCTCGTAAGGTCATGTTTGGGACGACACTTGGCGCTGCATTATTTTTTATGATTGTCGGTGTTATTTTCTGGGGTGGTTTTAATACCTCGATGGAAGTCACCAACACACTTAAATTCTGTATTTCCTGTCATGAAATGGAAGAAAATGTTTATCAGGAATACAAAAAACCACTCACTATACTAATCGTAGCGGTGTACGTGCGACCTGTTCCGATTGCCATGTCCCTCGTCCATGGATACACAAGGTTATACGCAAAATTCAGGCGACCAATGAAGTTTTCCATATGGTGCTGGGTTCGATCGATACCCCCGAAAAATTTGATGCCAAGCGCCTGAAAATGGCAAAAAATGTATGGCATGCAATGAAAGATACGGATTCGCGTGAATGTAGAAACTGTCATAACTTTGATTCGATGGCACCGGAAAGCCAGAAAAAACGTTCACGTAAACAACACGCAAAAGCAATGATTGATGGCAATACCTGTATTGATTGTCATAAAGGTATTGCCCATACCAAGGTGCATGATCAACTCAGTGAGGCCGAGCTGGATGAACTGAATAAACCGCTTGCAGAGAATAAACGTGAGATTGCTCCACAGTGGCAGGCCTTTATTGATAATGGCTATAAACTCATTAAGAAAAAAGATACAGTTACAACCAACGTTGTTAGCGCCTCTGAAAAGGTGGTAGAAGCTCAACCTGTTAAAGCCTCTACGTCTGTAGCTAAACCAACGGCTTCATCGCCTGCTTCGAATATTAACTGGAGTAGTATTGAAGCTGTCGATATCCCTCTGTTTTTCCCTGGTCAGGCTTCGATGGAGTGGGTACTAAAGGGCAGTGACCATGGTGGCAAACGCGCTATCATGACAGGCGATCGCTGTTTTGATTGCCATGAAGATGAAGAAGTTGATATTGGTGATAAAATTGTATCCGGCGAAATACTTGAGCCAACGCCCATCCCTGGCAAGCGGGGCAGTATGGTTCTAAAAGTTCAGGCTGCTCATGACGCTAATAATCTTTACATGCGTTTTCAATGGAAAGATGACAAGCATGCACCTGCCCCCTTTATTACTGGTGGTAAGATGGATCCGGAGAATCAGATTAAACTTGCAATCATGCTGGCAACCGATAGCGAAGATGATCCCAAGGTTGAATTTGCTGAACGTTCAGGCTGTTGGCAATCGTGCCATCATGATGTGAATGGCATGCCGCATGAACCGGATAAGTCATTATTAAAGACCAGCCCATTGGCTAGTCAACTTGATTTAAGTGGCGGTTTCACCAAGTATCTGAAAGAGAGCCGAACAGAAATTGAAATAGAAGGCAAAAATAATAAAAAACGCGGTGGTTGGGACAAGCTGAAAAGTGAAGTTGAAATAGAGGCTTTACTTAAAGAAGGTGCTTTTATGGACTTGCTGCGTTATAAGTCGGGTACGGGTGAATCAGAAGATGGTTATATCCTTGCTGAACGTGTGATGACCGGTGGACAGGGCGTAAGCTTTGTGGGTGAATTGAAAGACGGTGTATGGACGGTGGTGATGAAACGTAAATTGACGTCTGACAAACTGGGCGATATCAGTATGGTAGCAGATCAATTATATAACATTGGCTTTGCTATCCATGATGATTATAGTAGCAGCCGTTTCCACCATGTTTCTCTTGGTTTTAAACTCGGTTTTGATAATGAAGATGCAGAAATAAATGCAATAAAACAATAGAGGCTAAAAAATAACTGTAAATTAATTTTTATTAACGAGGAATAAAAAATGAAATACAGACTACTGTTGCTATTATATACTTTGGCCGTTTTTAATCAGGGCGTGTTTGCTGCTACAAACAATAAGGCTGATGCGCAGCCGCAGGTTATTATTAAAGGTTACAAATTCATACCCCCGGAAATTACGATTAAACGTGGGCAAAAAATACGGTGGCTGAATCAGGAAAAACGCCAATACCATAGTGTCTGGTTTGAAGCATCCGGTGAAGAAGAACCGGAAGATTATTTATTTTCGGGTGATAGCTATCAACGCCAGTTTAATCAAACCGGTTCTTTCCCTTATCGTTGCGGGCCTCACCCTGAAATGACCGGTATCGTTTATGTGGTTGATTAAAATTTATGAAATGTGAGTTATTCAAAGTTGATAGCCATATTTTATTTAAAATTATTTTTATTGCTCTTTTATTTTTGATAACAACATTATCAGTAGCCAGTTCCAGAGTTGAACATAACACTTACAGTCTCTATAAAACCAACTGTGCACAATGCCATAATAAACATCGACTAGGGGGAACTGGACCCGCGCTGTTGCCTGAAAACCTTAAGCGTCTACCTAAGACTACCGCTAGAAATGTTATCCGTAACGGGCGTGTTGGAACCCCTATGCAGGCATTCAAAAACAGCTTGACTGATAAAGAAATTAGGTCGCTGGTTGATTTTATCTATACCCCGTTAGAAAAAATACCTGCCTGGGGTATGCAACAAATCAAAGCCAGCCATATTATCCATAACACGAAAAATAGCCTGGCTAAAAATCCTGTCTTTACTGTAAAGGATTATTTTAATTTATTTCTGGTGGTGGAGAAGGGAGATAATCATATCACCCTGCTTGACGGAGATACATTTGAACCGTTGCATCGTTTTAAATCAAGATATGCATTGTACGGTGGGCTGAAATATTCACCCTCTGGGCGTTATGTTTATTCTTCCTCGGTTGATGGCTGGATCAGTCAGTATGATATTTACAGTCTGAAACTGGTTGCTGAAATTCGTGTTGGTATAAATACCCGGAATTTAGTTATATCAGCCGATGGTCGCTATATCCTGGTAGCAAACTATTTACCGCATACCCTGGTACTGCTTGATGCGCAAGGTTTAAGCCCGCTAAAACTGTATGCAGTTAAAAATAATGAAGGCAAAACATCACGTGTTAGTGCTGTTTATACTGCCCCCGCACGTAACAGTTTTTTTGCTGCGCTTAAGGATATACCTGAACTGTGGGAAATATCTTATGAAGATGAACCACCAGTCGGGTTTGGTATGTGGGTACATGACTATCGTGTAGACTCGGGTGAAAATACAGCCCCTGAAGATTTTCCGTTAAGGCGCATTAGTGTTGATGATTATCTGGATAATTTTTATCTGGACAAAGAGGCTATTGTGATTGCCGGTGTGACGGCTAAGGGAAAAGGCCAGGTGGTTGATCTGGATACTCGAAAAGTTGTTGTACCTGGTATCGATTTACCGGGCAAGCCACATTTTGGTTCAGGGGTTAGTCTGGACTATAAAGGCCGTAAGGTTCTGGCTGTTCCGAATATTCGTAAAGGCATTGTGACGGTACTCGATATGGAAACATGGAAAGTGGTTAAACAAATTAAAACACTGGGGCCTGGGTTTTTTATGAAAACACATAAAAATTCACCTTACATATGGCTTGATGTGTTTGTTGGGACGAATAAAGATGTTATGCATGTAATCGACAAGCAGCGTCTGGAAATTATAAAGACCTTTAGACCTGTACCGGGAAAGCGATCCGCTCATGTTGAATTTACACGGGATGGTCAATACGTATTACTCAGTATCTGGGATCGGCAAGGTGTAGTGATTGTATTTGATGCGATAACATTGAAAGAAATAAAACGTATCCCGATGAATAAACCTTCGGGAAAATACAACGTGTATAACAGGACACGGTACGTCGAGCCATAAGAAATAACGGTTTATTGTTGCTAATGGGGTACTAATGTATTACGTAAGTCGTGAACAATACGGTGAATATTATGGCAGCGCGCACATACCGCAACACCAATTTTTCCCAGTATTTTCTGGCTCGCTTTTACCCGCCCCTTCTTTATTCTTGTTTCGAGTCGTTGCATATTTTTAAGCATGCTTTTACCCAGTATACGTTCTTTAGGATAACTGTCTTTTTTATGACAGCTTGTGCAGCTACTACCAAGCGCCTGCAATTGCATATAAAGATTTTTCTGAGCCTGCAGAGCCGTTGATTTTTTTCCATCATCCAGCGCAATAAGTATCCGGTTTATTGATATGGACAAGGCGTTCATATTGTCTTTGAAGCTATGAGGAGTGCCATTGCTATTTTTGAGTTTAATATCATCGTAGTCGGGTGTGCGGTAGATAGCAGTTACAAGCGGCTGATAATTTTTATGGCAGTCGTCACAGGTTTGCTTGATCATTTTCAGTGTTTTGGCCACGCGTAAAGAGTCGCCTTTGTCTGCAAATATTTTTAGCTCAGATAATAGCCGGGGCTTAATTTCTTTTTCCCATTCGGGCACCATCTTAGCAATGCTGTTGTAGTCTTTATCCAGACGTTTTATCCACTTTTTCATTGTTGTTGTATTATTTTCTTTGGCGTATTCATTAATGGCCTGCATTTCACGCCGTAGCCGGAACATCGTGTGTAACCATACCTGGCGTTTATTGCTGGGTTTGTACCATTTTTCCAGTGAGGCAGGGGGTGTGTCGAATTTAATTGTATTTTCTGCATGTGCAGGGTTGAGCATAAGGGAAAAAAGGGCAGTAACAAGGAGTAAAACAGGGGTGAATTTCATATTATTACTGAACCTGGAGTTTAAGTTGTATTTAATAGCCAGTTTATTTTACGCCCTTATCAATTAGAAAACTGCTGTATTTTTTATCTGTGCCATTAATATGGGTAATTAACCAGTCCTTGAGATAGTTCGCTGCATTACTCATAGCGGTATCGCGATTTTTTTCATATTCGGCAAGTACTTCCTCAACATGCTTAATCATGTTGTTATGTTGTTCCTTATGAGATACAAAGTCAGGGTAGTTATTTTTTTGCAGCAGATCTTCTTCGTAATGGAAATGGGTTTTAGTGTAATCGACGAGTTCTTTTAGTGCCTCGCGTTCGAACTCTTCACCGGTTGAATAGTCTACCGCTGTCTGTAACTGGTTAATCAGATTAACCAGTTTTCTGTGTTGACGATCGATAGAGTCAATGCCAACGCTGTACTCATTTTTCCATGTAACATAGTGTTTGGCCGACAGCTTTCTGTGCACATAGGGAATAACGAGCAGAGCTGCAATAAGTAGCCATGTTATGGGGCTACCGGGGCCTGCCATCAGTCCTAATATGACCGCTATTATCAGACACATAATAAGGACGGATACGCCGAACATACACCCTTGTTTATTCAGACATGCATTTAGTTTCATAAGATGCGCTCTCTTTTAATTATTTCTTATAAGATTTTCTAATGAGCCGGGTTAAAGTTATTGATTGTCGTCGTCAGCAGCAGGCCAGTGTTACGTGTGGTTAATTTACCACGGGTTTGTCACAGACAAATTTGTATCCTAATTTAACTCTATTTTTAACAGAATATCCTTTTAATGGGGTTGATCTAAATCAAGGCATAATTTGTGTATAAGTCATAATTTCATATTAACGGGAAAAAGGAGCCATTATTTTTTATCACTGAGCTAGGCAAGTTAATGGTTGGCAGTTACAAGCTACCTATTTTAATATAATCAATCAGAGTTATAGTCTTGAGGTAATAAAATGAATCAGCCAAAAAAAGTTTATCTGGTTGGAACTGGTTCCGGTGATCCTGACTTGTTAACCGTAAAAGCATTACGCTTGATACAGAATGCCGATGTAATCATTTATGATCGACTGGTGTCTGAAGCCATTCTGAAGTTGATCCCCGCTGGGGTGAGTTTGATTTATGTAGGTAAAATATCAGGCAATCACAGCTTACCTCAGGATGAAATTAATCCATTGCTGGTCAAGCTGGCAGAAAGCCAGCGTACTATTGTACGGCTCAAAGGAGGCGATCCGTTTATCTTTGGCAGGGGCAGTGAAGAGGCCTTATTCCTTGCTCAACATGGCATAAAATTTGAAATTGTACCCGGTATAACGGCTGCTTCTGCCTGCACAACTTATGCGGGTATCCCGTTAACCCATCGTGGACTGGCTCAAAGTGTGCAAATTATTACCGGGCATACACAGGCTAACCAGCCGCTTGAGCTGGACTGGAATACCTTAGCTGATAAAAACAAAACCCTTGTTGTCTATATGGGGCTTGCCAATATCGATTTTATTTGCAGAAAGATAATGGTGGCTGGCCTTGATAGCGATACACCGGCCGCTGCTATACAGGATGGAACAACCGCTCGCCAGCAACGAGTTATGTCTACTTTGTCCTGTTTAGCAACGGATACTAAAAATGCCATGCTGCAGCCCCCGGTTATTTTTGTTATCGGTAAAGTGGTGTCACTTGCAGAATCACTGGACTGGTTTGTAACGGAAGACCTCAGCAGTCGTTGTTTTTCCAGAACAGGAAAAATATCACATGGCTAGTTATCAGCACAATAATCTACTTGTGACGTTATTATTTCTGGTAATGATGTTGACCACTTTTTCCGCCGCTACAGCTGCCGGGAATATATCCGGGCAACGTCAGGCAGAACTGCATAACCTGTTAATACAGGACTGTGGCTCATGTCATGGTATGACAATGAAAGGCGGGTTGGGGCCGGCTCTCACCGTTGATGTGCTAAAAAATAAACCACGCAAAATGATTGAAGTCACTATTTCACTTGGGCGCCCGGGAACCCCCATGCCACCCTGGAACAAAATACTAAGCAAAGAAGAAATTCGCTGGATAGTTGATGCCCTGTATAGCGGTGTAAGCTTATGATGGCTTTTATTAAAGTGGTTTTATTAACGACGTTTGCTGCTGTTATGGTGGGCTGTAGTAGCACTAATTTACGTGGCACGGGCGACCTTGGCGTGGTGATTGAACGTGCCAGTGGCAGTGTGCAAATTGTAGAAACAACAAATAGAACGGTGCTGTCTCGAGTCACTGGACTAGGTGATTTATCTCACGCTTCGGTTGTTTATTCACGTGATGAACGTTATGCCTACATATTTGGTCGTGATGGCGGTCTGACAAAAATTGATATCCTCACTTCAAAAATTGTAAAACGAATTATTCAGTCTGGCAACAGTATTGGCGGTGCCATATCACAGAATGGTAAACAGGTTGCTGTTTCAAATTATCAACCAGGTGGGGTTAAAATCTTTGACTCAAACACACTTGAGCTGGTTGCTGATATTCCTGCAACTTATGGCAGTGCAAACAAACAATCAAAAGTTGTGGGGCTGGTTGATGCACCCGGCCAACGTTTTGTTTTTTCATTGTATGACGCGGATGAAATCTGGTTAGCCGATCTTAGTAGTGGTAAGCCGGTAATAACAAAGTATAAAAATATAGGCCGCCAACCTTATGATGGTTTGATTACGCCCGATGGCCGTTATTATATTGCTGGCCTGTTTGGTGAGGACGGTCTGGTTGTACTGGATTTATGGCATCCGAAAAAAGGTGTTAAACGTATTCTTGATAATTATGGCCGTGGCAGTAAAAAAATGCCGGTTTATAAAATGCCACATCTGGAAGGCTGGGCAATGACAGAAGACTATGCTTTTTTGCCGGCTGTTGGTCGCAATACGGTGCTTGTTGTTAATCGGCATAACTGGAAACATCTAATGTCTATCCCTGTTCATGGCCAGCCGGTGTTTGTTATGGCTCGCCCGGATGGCAGACAGGTCTGGGTTAATTTTGCCTATCCGCGAAATGATACAGTACAGGTTATTGATACTGAAAAGATGGAAATTATAAAAGTTCTCAAGCCGGGTAAAGCGGTTCTGCATATGGAGTTTACTCCGCGTGGTGAGCAGGTTTGGGTGTCAGCACGCGATGCGGGGAAAATAACAGTCTATGATACGGAAAATTTCAATTCCATAACCACTTTACCTATGAATAAACCCAGTGGTATTTTTTTTACTCATCGTGCGCACCGTATCGGTTTATGAATAAGTTGAGGTCATTTGATGCATAGAGTAAATACGATTACTGAAGTTAATGGCCAGTTAAACACACAGCAACATGGCCTACAAAAATTGACTGAGCTTGAAAAACATTTATTAAATGACTTTCAGCATAACCTGCCTTTTGTCTCGCGCCCGTTTAAACAAATTGCAAAGCAACTGGGTAGCAGTGAGGCTATTGTTATTGATACGTTAAACAAACTGAAAGAACAAGGGTTTGTTAGTCGTGTGGGTGTCGTGTTTCGTGCTAATAGTATTGGTGCAAGCACGCTCGCTGCAATGGCAGTGCCTGTGAGTGAACTTGAAAATGTTGCAGCGATGATAAGCAGCTATAGCGAAGTTAATCACAACTACGAGCGTGAACATCATTTTAACTTATGGTTTGTTGTTACTGCCAGGGATGAAGAAATGTTAAATAGTGTTTTATATGATATTGAATCCCGTAGCGGTCACCCTGTTATGTCTTTACCTATGCTGGAAGATTACCATATTGATCTGGGGTTTGATCTCGGTGTGGGTTTTGAACGTGGACAGGAGAGCGGGGTTTAATGGACATGAATGTTAACCCTTTGCCCTATTTGTCCGAGTCAATTTTACCCAGAGAAGTTAAATTTGATGAACAGGATCAGGCACTGATTGTACTTATCCAGACAGGACTACCGATTAGCACAACACCCTATGCTGATTTAGGTGAAGAACTGGGCATGGATGAAAGTGAGGTGATTGAGCGTTTGAAACGTTTAAACCGGTCTAACATTATTAAACGTTCTGGTGTGATAGTGCGCCATCATGAGTTGGGGTATCGGGCTAATGCAATGGTTGTCTGGAATGTTTCTGATGAAATTATTGGCAAGCTGGGTTTATGCCTGGGGCAGTTTGACTTTATAACATTATGCTATCACCGACCGCGCCGTCTTCCTGGTTGGCCGTATAATTTATTTACAATGATTCATGGTAAAAGCAGAGATGACGTGCTGGAAAATATTCAGTATTTAATTAATCGTTATGAGCTTAATGAGATTGAACACGAAATATTATTCAGTACGCGGCGCTTTAAACAGCGTGGCGCTATTTACCATAAACTAAGTGGTGAATTAAATAATCGAGTCGATAAGACTGATGGATAAACTGGATCGGGATATTATTAATATTTTGCAGGCAGGGTTCCCCTTAACTGAAACACCTTATGCAGATATTGCAGTTCAATTAGGTATTAATGAAGGGGAGCTGTTAGAAAGGTTAGCACGTTTGCTCGAAGATAAAACGCTAACACGGTTTGGGCCAATGTATGATGTGCAAAAATTGGGAGGGGCATTCAGTCTGGTTGCGATACAAGTTCCAGAGGAACAATTTGACAAGGTTGCCGATGTGGTCAACAGCTATCCTGAGGTTGCACATAATTACCAGCGCGATCATGATTTTAATATGTGGTATGTGCTGGCAACAGAAACACCACAACAAATTGACCAAATCAACAGTGATATTGAACAACGCACAGGCTTGAAAGTATTTAACATGCCCAGGCTGGAAGAATACTTTGTTGGTTTACAGCTAAAGGTTTAAAAAAACATTATGGATGTTTCAGTGGCAGATAAAGAATTTTCTGATGAATATATTCTTGATGATATAGAGAGAAAAATTATTTATGCAACACAAGCGGGGTTACCTCTTGTAACACGTCCCTATGATGCGATTGCAGAGCAACTAGGAATACCGATGAAAGAGGTTGTTTCCCGGCTACGTACAATGCTCCAGCGAGGTGTTATTCGTCGTATAGCAGCAGTCCCTAATCATTATGTGCTGGGATATAAAGGTAATGGCATGACAGTATGGGATGTGCCTGATGAAAAAATTACCGAGCTAGGCCAACAGGTGGGCAAGCTGGATTTTGTTAGCCATTGTTATCATCGACCCCGTATTTTACCGGACTGGCCATACAATTTATTTGCCATGGTGCATGCACATAATCGTGAAGATGCAATGCTTCTGGTGATGCAGATTGCCGCTTTGCTGGGTGATAATGATCACGGCCACGATGTCCTGTTTAGTCAGCGTATTCTAAAAAAAACCGGTGTGCGGCTATAGAGGTAAAGACCTTAATAGACGTTGCTTAGGAGATTAAGATGTTTCGTATTAGTCAATATATGCGCGAGTTAAAAGCCCCACAACCATTAGCTGCCAGGCGTAACCCACCGGGCCCAGTTGTGATCTGGAACCTTATACGGCGTTGTAACTTAACCTGTAAACATTGCTACTCTATTTCAGCCGATAAAGATTTCCCCGGTGAACTTTCTACTCAGGAAGTCTTTGACACAATGGATGATTTAAAAAAATTTCAGGTGCCGGTGCTTATTTTATCGGGTGGTGAACCTTTAATGCGCCCTGATATTTTTGATATTTCAAAGCGCGCAAAAGAAATGGGTTTTTATGTTGGGCTTTCAACCAATGGCACAATGATTAATGAATCTAATATTAATGCCATCGCTGCGATTGGCTATGACTATGTTGGTATTAGTATTGATGGTGTGCGTGAAACCCATGACAAGTTTCGTCGCAAACAGGGTGCTTTTGATGAGTCGATGCAGGGTATCCGCTTATGCCATCAGGCCGGTATTAAAGTGGGCATGCGTTTTACCCTGACGGTGGATAATGCACACGAACTTTCTGATTTATTAAATATAATGGAACATGAAAAGGTCGATAAGTTTTATCTTTCCCACTTGAATTATGCCGGGCGTGGTAATAAGAACCGCAAAGATGATGTTGTCCACCAGGTTACCCGTAAAGCAATGGATTTGTTGTTTGATACTTGCTGGCAACATATTGAGGCCGGGCGTGAACGTGAGTTTGTAACGGGCAATAATGATGCAGACGGCGTTTATCTTTTATACTGGATTAAAAAACATTTCCCGGACAAGCTGGAACATATGCAAGCCAGGCTGATTCAGTGGGGCGGGAATTCCTCCGGTGTTAATATTTCAAATATTGATAACCTGGGTAATGTTCATCCGGATACTTTCTGGTGGGATTATAATCTGGGCAATGTTAAAGAGCGGCCTTTCTCGGCAATCTGGCAAGGCCGAAGTGATCCTTTAATGGCTGGGCTTAAATCCCAACCCCGGCCATTAGAGGGGCGTTGTGCTCAGTGTGCTTATCTGAATGTATGCGGGGGGAATACCCGTGTGCGTGCTTATCAGTTGACAAATAATTTCTGGGCAGAAGATCCTGCCTGTTATTTATCGGATGAAGAAATTGGTGTGGATACAACGGAACAGCGTTTACA
Organism: Gammaproteobacteria bacterium; assembly: GCA_024275115.1. Taxonomy (GTDB): domain Bacteria; phylum Pseudomonadota; class Gammaproteobacteria; order UBA6429; family Thiohalophilaceae; genus SZUA-37. The sequence continues at coordinate 18,838 of JAJRZT010000059.1, read as the reverse complement.
GGTTACGCCCTGGGTTCGGCAAAACAAACTTGCGCAGAATAAAGTTACCCAGACTAAATGAGCATAACAATATATTAAGGTATACCATGCAACGTGAGTTTAATAAAATCACCGTTGGCTGCGGGTGGTTTTTAGCCAGTCTAGTATTTATTACCAACAGCTTTGCTGGAAATAATATTGTTAGCAAAAATGATATAGAAAAAAGCGATGTACAAAAACTATACCAACAATACTGCGCAAGTTGTCATGCTGTCAGCCGTTTAGGTGGAATGGGGCCCGCATTGTTGCCAGAAAATCTAAAACGATTACGTAAAAACAAAGCACTTAAGGTTATTGAAAATGGGCGTGCAGCAACACAAATGCCCGCTTTTGGTAACGTTTTAACGGCATCTCAACGGCAGTTGCTTGTAAAGTACATATACACACCATTAGAAAATATTCCTGACTGGGGTATGGCTGAAATAAGAAAATCCCATCTTATCCACTACAAGCCAGCTAGCCTGAGCGATCAACCTATTTTTAAGGCCGATATGCTTAACCTGTTTATTGTTGTGGAACTAGGCGACCATCATGCCACACTGCTCGATGGCGATAAGTTTGAGCCCATTCATCGTTTTAAAACCCGTTTTGCCTTACACGGTGGCCCCAAATATTCCCCCGATGGGCGTTATGTTTATTTTGTTTCGCGTGATGGCTGGGTGAGTAAGTTTGATATTTATAACCTGAAAACAGTCGCAGAAATTCGGGTCGGGATTAATACCCGTAACCTGGCCGTATCCGCTGACGGCAAAACCATTCTGGTTGGTAACTATCTGCCCCATACGCTGGTGTTACTGGATGCAGAAAATCTTGAGCCTGTGCAGATCATTGTAGTGAAAAACAACAAAGGCAAAACATCACGTGTCAGTGCTGTTTATGCGGCTGTGCCACGTAATAGTTTTATTGTTGCACTTAAAGATATTCCTGAAGTCTGGGAAATGTATTATAACGACAAGCATGGAGCTGATGACCAGTGGGGTAACGGGGGGGAAGAAAAGAGTCGATTTCTGATTCGGCATATCCCTTTGGACGACTATCTGGATGATTTTCAGTTTGACCCGTCTTATACCTATTTAATGGGGGCGGCACGCAATGCGAAAAATGGTCAGGTGATTAATCTGGATCTCCGTCGTAAGGTCGCAGAGCTTGAGTTAACCGGCTTACCGCACCTGAGTTCCGGCATTACCTGGATCTACAAAGGCCGTCGGGTGATGGCGACTCCCAACCTGAAGAAAGCTGAAATAAGCATTATTGACATGACAAACTGGAAAACCATCAAACGAATCAAAACATTGGGGCCAGGTTTTTTTATGCGTAGTCACGAAAATTCGTCTTATGCCTGGGCTGATGTATTTTTTGGACCAAATAAAGAAGCAGTGCATCTTATCGACAAGCAAACGCTTGAGATAGTAAAAACACTCCGGCCATCGCCGGGGAAAAATGCAGCCCATGTCGAATTTGACCGTTATGGCCGGCATGCCCTGTTAAGTGTCTGGGATATGGACGGCGAGTTAATCATTTATAACGCTAGAACACTAAAAGAAATTAAACGTTTACCAATGAAGAAGCCGTCTGGAAAATATAACGTGTACAACAGAATCAACCGTTCGGTAGGGACTAGCCATTAAATTCTGGAGTCAAGCATGTTTGCAGGTTGGAAATTTAGCCCCTTAATTTCAATAATTTACTGATATTAATACAAATAACCGGATACTCCCCCTTGATTTTTGCCCATAACGGACACATAACAAAGACGGTCAGGAAATGAGCTGGCCTTCAGATAAGCCTATTATAGGCTTGACTCTATGAATAACAGGGCTATTATTAGCACTCACTAGAGGTGAGTGCTAATAAACAGTTTAGCATATTACATATTTTAACTATCTATTTGAATTAACTGGACTTTTATTAGGAGAAAGAAAAACATGAAGATCCGTCCATTACACGATCGTGTCGTAGTACGCCGTATGGCTGAAGAAACAATGACTGCAAGTGGTATTGTCATCCCCGATAGCGCAACTGAAAAACCATCTGAAGGCGAAGTGCTTGCTGTTGGTAAAGGCAAAGCAAATGATAGCGGTAATGTTACGCCTCTCGATGTAAAAGTTGGCGACAAAGTATTGTTTGGTAAATACGCTGGCCAGGAAGTGAAGGTCGATGGTGAAGAAGTTATCATGATGAATGAATCTGACATCATGGGTGTACTGGAAGCTTAAGCTTGTTCTAACCCAAATTAACCTATTTTAAATTTAGAAATTCCCTTTTAGAATTTCAAGAGGAAAATAACATGTCTGCAAAAGAAGTAAAATTTAGCGAAGACGCGCGCCAACGTATGTTGGCTGGCGTCAATACATTAGCAAATGCTGTAAAAGTAACCTTAGGTCCTAAAGGCCGTAACGTTGTAATAGATAAAAGCTTTGGCGCGCCGACGATTACAAAAGATGGCGTGTCGGTTGCTAAAGAAATTGAGTTAGCCGATAAGTTCGAAAACATGGGCGCTCAAATGGTGAAGGAAGTATCTTCACAAACATCCGACATCGCCGGTGACGGTACAACCACTGCAACCGTTTTAGCTCAGGCTATTTTAACCGAAGGCACAAAAGCCGTTGCTGCGGGTATGAACCCAATGGATTTAAAACGCGGTATCGACAAAGCGATGATTGAGGTTGTTGAAAGCCTGAAAAAAATGTCAAAGCCTTGTTCAGACGATAAAGCGATTGCGCAGGTAGGCACTATTTCTGCCAACTCCGATGAAGAAATCGGTACTATCATTGCAGATGCAATGGGTAAAGTGGGTAAAGAAGGTGTTATCACTGTAGAAGAGGGTTCTGGTTTTGCTAATGAGCTGGACGTTGTAGAAGGTATGCAGTTTGACCGTGGTTACTTATCTCCTTACTTCGTTAACAACCAGCAAAGTATGACGGCTGATCTGGAAGAGCCTTATATTTTGTTACACGACAAAAAAATCTCTAATATCCGTGACTTGCTTCCTACACTGGAAGCCGTTGCTAAATCGGGCAAAGCTTTATTAATTATTGCTGAAGATATTGATGGTGAAGCCTTAGCAACGTTGGTTATTAATAACATGCGTGGCATTGTTAAAGTATGTGCTGTTAAAGCGCCTGGCTTTGGTGACCGTCGTAAAGCAATGTTACAGGACATCGCGGTTCTGACAGGTGCAACGGTTATTTCTGAAGAAGTGGGTCTGGCACTTGAAAAAGTAACTTTGGAAGATTTAGGCACAGCTAAGCGTATTTCAATCAGCAAAGAAGAAACCACTGTGATTGATGGTGCGGGTAACACCAAAGACATCTCTGAACGTGTTGAACAAATTCGTTCGCAAATCGAAGAGTCTTCATCTGAGTACGATAAAGAAAAACTTCAGGAGCGTGTTGCTAAATTAGCCGGTGGTGTTGCGGTTATTAAAGTTGGCGCAGCAACCGAAGTTGAAATTAAAGAAAAGAAAGCTCGAGTTGAAGATGCATTACATGCAACGCGTGCAGCAGTTGAAGAAGGTGTGGTTCCAGGTGGTGGCGTCGCATTAATTCGTGCACTTCAGAGCTTAGGTGATCTGAAAGTCGCTAACCATGATCAAGAAGTGGGCATTAATATTGCTAAACGTGCAATGGAAGAACCCCTTCGTCAAATCGTGAGCAATGCCGGTGGTGAACCTTCTGTTGTTGTAAACGAAGTTGCAAACGGTAAAGGTAACTACGGTTATAACGCTGCAACAGGTGAATACGGCGACATGATTAAAATGGGTATTTTAGATCCAACTAAAGTAACACGAACTGCATTACAAAATGCAGCCTCGATTGCGGGTTTAATGATTACCACTGAAGCCATGGTTGCGGATGCGCCTAGCGATGATGCTGCTGGCCCCGCAATGCCTGATATGGGCGGTGGCATGGGCGGAATGGGCGGCATGATGTAAACATCATCCCTCATTTCCAAACTGTTCCATGTAGTTTCAAGAAAGCCCGTAGACTCAATGTTTACGGGCTTTTTTGTTGCCTTGCTGTTCAGATCAAAGTTTTTAGATAAGAAGCCGGTTTTTCTCAGGTCTGCTTCAGGCAGCCGGTTGTTTTGGTCGTTAGCGGGGTGCATACCCCGTTGACGATATATAATTGATTTAGCTTGTTTGGTGCCTTGTGGGAGGTCGCCACGTTTGCTATTGCAAACGCGGCATAAGTGCGCGTAAAACCCCGAGCCCAACGCGCACTAAACGTTAATACTTCACATTTTTAGTGTTATTAGTACCGAGAATTATTTTTTGCAGTCGGTAGAATAGTTTTTATTGAATAGCGGTGCATTTTAAAAAAACACGGCTATCAATATGGATTCAGCCGTACTAGCGCTGGCACATTTCTGGAGCAGGAATGGTCTCTATGGACGGAGCGCACGTTAGTGCTAGCACGGCTGATAACCAATATCCAGCGCTTAAAATGGTAATATTACCAAGAAATGAGGGCCGGATATTATTATGATATTCCCTCGTCTAGTCCATACCTTTGAACTAGATATTGGGGAACGGAGCATTAATGACACGGATGTCTTTCATTAATGCGTTGTTTTGTAAACCCTAAGTGCGAGATAAAGACCATGTTACGATTAAATTCCCGATATAAGAAAATGGATACGTCAGAGCGTAGCCGTTACCGAAAAGAGCTTAAATTCCGTTTAATTGCGTTAAGCTGCATTTATTTAGGCTTTTCAGCCTGGTGGGTTTTGATGAGCCCGTTTGCTGTCTAAAGGCTATTTTTACGTTGTATTCGGGAACCCATTACATATCTTCAACGGGGTTGTGTACCCCGGCCTTACTATTCTTTAATCAATTCGCAGAGCGTTGGGATAAAATATCCGGCTGAATCTGCCTTTCTCCTCAAATTGTAACGCTGTTTTTTACTGCTGTGCCGGTTGCATTTATATTTATACTTCTTTTTTTAACAATATAATGATGTATTGTCTTCGATAGTTGGAGCCGGGGTTATATTTTTCAAATATTTTCGGACAGGCCGCGTTATTTTATTTATACTATTCGTTGCTCAATTTTTAAGTATGCGTTCCATCTGGATAATGCATGCTAAATATAGTACACGGCCTACCTGAAAAATATCAGCGTTATTGCTCTCAAGGTCAACAACATACTGTAAAGCACGCGCTTTATTTATAAACTGGGTGTACCTGTGTTAATGGTCAGTGGAGAATAGCATGCAACAAGTAGAGTACATGATTTCGATTGTTGTCCCTGTTTATAACGAAAAGGAAGTCCTGGGCGATTTTCATGAACGTATTACCCAGGTGCTTGATAAGCTGTCGCTGGATTCGGAAATAATTTATGTCAATGATGGAAGCGAGGATAATACGCTTTCTATCCTGACTAAAATTCGCGAGCAGGATGCGCGTGTCGCCATCATTGATCTGAGTCGTAATTTCGGTAAGGAAATTGCCATGACCGCAGGCCTGCACAAGGCCGAAGGTGATGCTGTTGTTGTTATCGATGCTGATTTGCAGGATCCGCCTGAGTTAATCCCCCGGCTGATTGACGAATGGCAAGACGGTTATGATGTCATCTATGCAAAACGATCCAGGCGTGAGGGTGAGTCAGCGTTTAAAAAATTGACGGCGCATCTTTTTTATCGCCTTATGGGTGCGATTGGGCAGATTAAAATACCGGAAGACACGGGTGACTATCGGCTACTTAGCCGACGTGCAGTTGATGCACTTAATACATTACAAGAGCAGCATCGATTTATGAAAGGTTTGTTCACCTGGATTGGTTATCGGCAGAAAGCGATTCTGTATGAGCGTGACCCCCGGCATGCTGGTGAAAGTAAATGGAACTACTGGCATCTGTGGAATTTTGCGATTGAAGGCATTACCTCCTATTCGAGTGCACCATTAAAACTGGCCAGTTATCTGGGGCTGCTGACAGCATTGGGGGCATTCAGTTATGGTATTTTCATTGTTATTCGCACTTTACTCTACGGTGAACCGGTGCAAGGTTACCCGTCAATGATTGTTGTTATTCTTTTTCTCGGTGGTGTGCAGTTGATGTCTATCGGTGTGTTAGGTGAATATGTGGGGCGAATTTTTACCGAGACAAAACGGCGACCCCTTTATTTTATTAATAACTTCAGCCAGCGCAGAGCCAACCAGACTCAAACCAGGCTGACTCAAACAGAAGCACAAAAAGACAAAGGTGGTTGTGTTTAATAAAGGTAACACGAAGCAATTTGTTTTGTTTGCGACAATTGGGGCGGTCGGAACGGCTGGGCATTTTCTAACCCTTATTCTACTAGTGGAGCTTACCGGTTTGTCGGCTGTATGGGCAACCACGGCAGGCTTTATTGTTGGGGCATTGATCAACTATGTTTTAAATTATCATCTCACCTTTCGAAGTGATAAGGCACACAGTGAAACTATGCTGAAATTTTTTATTGTGGCCACAGTCGGTGCTGTTCTAAATATGATGATAATATTTGTGGGGGTGGATGTCCTCGAGCTATTTTATCTTTTTACACAGGTCATCGCATCGTCTGTTGTACTATTATGGACGTTTACGGCAAACAAGTTGTGGACTTTTGCTGAGCAAACTAAACAGAAAATAACATAAGAAGAATAATAAAGAGAATATGAATGCAAGCTAAAATTTACTCTCAGCTTGATAATCCTGTTTCCAGATTGCACCTGCTGGCTGTGCTCGGTTGTGTTGTGCTGGGGTTTTTGCTGCGTTTTTACGGGTTTTGGGCAGGGGAAAGTTTTTACATATTCGCTATAAATGATGAGGTGTCGGCTTTTCGTGTTGCCATGCAGTTTCTTGCCGGAGAAGAAAAGGCACTTTATCTTGGGCAACCTAATTTCTCCGAAGGCCATGCTCCTGGGCCTGCCTGGACATTATTCTGGCTTGGATTGCTGAAGCTGGGGGGTGGGGTGGTTAATAATGCGTTGTTTTATGTCGCGCTTCTTAATAGCCTGGTTGTATTTTTGATTTACGTGTTTGCTCGTCAGCTACTGACGCCAGGTTATGCCTTGCTTAGCTGTTTTTTATTTGCTGTTTCATCCTGGCCAGTTTATTACTCGTTAGGTTTATGGAACCCTGTCCCGCTGGCATTTTTGAGTGTGTTGCTGTTTATTTCACTCTGGCGAGTAACCCAGACAGACAACAGCCATGCCATTTTCTGGGTGTGTTTACTCAGTGCACTATTGCCGCAGTTTCATATGATCGGTGTTTTTTATTATCCTGCAATATTACTGGTTTTATATCTTAGCCCTTGCCGATTAAGCCGAGGTTGGCTCGTGGCCGGTATTTTTGCGGGCCTGGCAGTTTATGTTCCCTATTTGATTGGTGACATGCAACATAACTGGGAGAATCTTCGCCAGATATTAAGTGGTGACAGGGACTTCTCCTTCAGTGCGCTTAAAGTGATTTCAGGGCCTGCAACGGTATTGTCAAACCATCCTGGTCATCGCTTTGGTCATGGGTTGGAGGGGCTGTTTGAATTTGGTGACCAATGGTTTGGTTCAAGAGTCATTCTTATTGGTATTAATGTTGTTTCCATGGTGCTGGCATTGGCAATAGTATTACGATTTTCAATCTATTTCTTTAGCTTGCTTAAGTCGCACTGGAAGAGCCCTGCTTTGATGTTCAGGGAATATCCTGCTTATTCGTTTGTTGGTATTTTATTGTTTTTACCCTTACTGCTTTTCGTTTTTACCGGGCAGAATTACAGCACACGTTATGCCATTTTGATATTCCCTTTATTGTTTGTATTGCCAGCATTTTATATTGAACTTGCAGGGAAAAGTAAACTTAAAAAACTATATATTAGTAGCCTCCCTTTTATGTCGCTATTTAGTATTTATCTTTTGTTTGCTTTTTTTACTCATATGTCACAGCGGATAGAAGGTGACACTTATTTCATTAGTAGTTTTAAAAAAATGGAATCAGTAAGAACAAAAATAAAACAACATGCTGGTAATGATGTTGGGGTTGTGCTGGTTATTGATAACTATATTACCCAGGCACCTGAGCACTTAAGAATTTCTGCTATTGCGACGGCGAATTACCTTGCTGTCTATGAGCGTTATATTGAACGCAGCAAAACGGGCAAGCAAAAGAAATATATTCTTCGCTATGAGAAAGACAGTGTGGTGGATACGTCTGCTGTAGCCTATCGGGATAATGGCATTGTGATCTATTCGCCTTAGGTGAAAGATCAATAGACTCTGGCTGAACTCAAAATCTTCCTTAAGGCTGCATTCTTATTTTTAGTGCCTGGTACACCTGTTGATGTCCGAATTCATTCCAGTGAACGTCACCCTTAATATAATATTGTCGGATGGTTTTCTCGGGACTGGTTGCAGGCATAAAGGCGCTAAACAGGTTTATAAACTCGACTTTATTGGTTTTGCTCCAGTTATGCCAAAAGAGAATCTGCTTTGAGTCGATGTCATTATTGTAGATTTGATCAGGCCAGGGATAAACTGCAATGGTGAGTGGTATTTGTTGTTTATCAAGCAGCTCCTTAAGTTGCAGCATGTGTTTTGCACCTGTGTTAAGGCCTTTTTCACCAAATTCATTGTACAGCGCTTTGTCCATAGTCCACAGGGCGCGGCGTTGTTTTAGCCCTTTATCCCATGCGCGTATTTTGGTTTTCAGGAAGGCCGAAAGGTTACGTAGTCGACCTAGAAAGTAAGTATATTGGGTAAAAAATTCTTTTGTATTCATGGGTGGCTTAGTGTTTTTTTGCTCTGAAACAGGTTTTGTTTCTGCTGCACCTATATTGGCTGCACTTCCCTGGCTAATGACATTTTCATTTTCATCAAAGCGGTAGCCCAGGGCTTCGTCTTCGGCATCTGATAAATCAATTAACACAACCACGGCATCAAATTTAAGACCAACGGTTTCAATAAGATATTTAATTTTTCGGTAGTAGATAATAGGAGAATAAGAGGTGGCGGCGGCATTTAAGACATCAATACTATGCCGTTTGAAACCATTCTTTAATAAGCCCACAAATGTTTTATCAAACGGTATGCCCACGCCTTCGGTGAATGAATCGCCAATAATAAGAATTCGTTTATGTTTTGAGTTTAACGGAATGGCTCGGTTGTGGCTATCTTTGAAGCCAAGGGAATTCGTGTCCACCCGATAGTCATGTTTGCCCCATTCTGCAATATAGTTACTGATATTCTTTTTTAAGCCATGATGATAAACCGGATCGGCTCTACGGTAGTGGGCCTCTCGCACTTTTGATGTGACATAAGAAGGTTCAAAAACTCCCACTATTTTTAGTGCAGCTGCTAGACTAAAGTCAATAATAAGGAATCCGAAGATCACGATAAAGACAATGGTTTTTTTAGGATTGGCTTCAAACCAGTTTGCTTTATTTGCTATTGTCGGGTTTATGGGTTGTTTAGTCATTATTATTTAATCATCAATAAAAAGTATAAAGATAGTATACCTGTATGTCGGCAGAAATTGAAAACAAGATAGTGAACCGAGTGGCAAAAGCCATTAACGGCAATATACCCGCAGAACTGGCGGCTCAATGTCAGTTGTTCTGGCAGAGTTTTGTTGAAAACAGTGCTCAGGCCTGCCTTGCAGATAAGCCGATAGATACTGGGGTCGCTAATTGGAATGAGCCATTTGTTGAATCGTTAACAAAGGTTTGGGCTTGTAGTGAAGTGGCGGCACGTTGGTGTATCCGTTATCCACAATGGTTGCTGGATTTAGGTAAATCAAATCTTACTGAAAGCAGCTTGTCGCAAGCTGATTTTCAGGTTTTATGGATGCAGCAGGAAATAACTCAGGATAATGAAGCGGCGTTATACACTGGATTACGCCAGTTTCGTAACCAGCAAATGCTGCGCATTATCTGGCGCGACATTGCTGGCTGGAGTGATTTACAAAACACCACTCAGGAATTAACGGCTTTAGCGGAAGTGTGCATTAATGTGGCATGTGGTTTTTATGCGCAAGCCGATTCTGAATTTAGCCGCGAATTTGGCCAGCCTTTTAATCAAAATAATGAGCTGCAAGAACTGATTGTTATTGCCATGGGCAAGCTGGGTGCGCGGGAACTGAATGTTTCGTCAGATATTGATTTGATTTTTGCCTACCAAAGTGAAGGTGAAACAGCCGGAGGGGTGAAGCGCATCAGTAATGCCGACTATTTTGTACGGCTGGGTAAAAAAGTAATCGCAGCACTGAATAATACAACCCAGGATGGTTTTGTATTCCGGGTGGATATGCGCTTGCGTCCCTTCGGTGAGGGTGGTGTTTTGGTCAGCAGCTTTAATGCGCTGGAAAATTACTACCAGATTCATGGTCGGGAATGGGAGCGTTATGCGATGATTAAAGCGCGGGTAGTGGCAGGTAGTGAAGCCGCTGCGATAGAATTAATGCAAATGTTGCGTCCCTTTGTTTATCGGCGTTATATGGATTATGGTGCTTATGAATCGATGCGCGATCTAAAGAAAATGATAGTGCAGCAGGTTAAACGTAAGGGTATGCAGCAAAACGTTAAACTGGGTGCCGGTGGAATTCGTGAGGTGGAGTTTATTGGTCAGGTGTTTCAGCTTATTCGTGGTGGCCGGGATGTGAGTTATCAACAACGTGACTTGCTTACCGTGCTTGAGCTTATTAAACAGCAACAACGCTTGCCTGACTATGTTGTTAATGAGTTAACACAGGCTTATATCTTTTTACGTCATACCGAGCACCGTTTACAGGAACGGCTGGATCAACAGACGCACCAGCTCCCCGATACCGAAATTGAACAACAGCGGCTGGCATATGGAATGGGCTATAAAAGCTGGCAGGATTTCTCCATACAACTCGATGCGCACCGTGAAAAAGTTCACAGTCACTTTGAACAGGTTTTTGACGCACCACAGGCTGAAGCCGCTTCGGCGGATACCAATACAGAACTGATCTGGTCGCAGCAATTAGCTGAAGAACAGGCAGTCGAAGTTTTACAGGAACTGGGCTACGATAAACCGCAACAAGCATTAAAAGTACTCAATGATTTGCGTAATAGTAAAGCTTTTCATACTCGCACAACACAGGGGCAAAAAAGGCTTAATCAGTTAATGCCGATGATCATTGCCGCTGTTAGCCAGGTTGAAGCAGCCGAACTCACATTACAACGTGTTACCGTGATTATCGAACAGATTGCCCGGCGCAGTGTTTATATGTCGTTATTAATCGAGAATCCACTGGCGCTATCACAGTTAATCAAATTATGCAGTCAAAGTATCTGGGTCACAGGTTATATTAGCGCACATCCTTTATTACTGGATGAGCTGCTTGATCCACGTAGCCTGTATATTCCAGCAACCAGACAAGCCTTGCAGCAGGAATGTTCTAATAAAATTGCAGAAACGGATCCGGATGACGAAGAACGCATTGCAGATGTTATTCGTCATTTCAAACAGTCAAATGTACTGCGTGTTGCCGCAGCTGATCTGGCCAATGCCGTTACCTTAATGCGTATTAGCGATTATTTAAGCTGGATAGCTGAAGTGATTTTAGATGCAATATTAGAGCAGGCCTGGCACACCATGGTACAACGGCATGGTCGGCCTGCATGTAATTCACTGATATCGAACTCTGAAAATAAAACCTGTGACAAAGGCTTTGCCATTATTGGTTATGGCAAGCTCGGTGGCTACGAGCTGGGTTATGGTTCGGATCTGGATATGGTATTTTTACATGGTGCACAAAACGATCAGGCCATGACAGACATTAGTGCAGCAAGTACGGCGTCGCCACGTGCGGTTGTTAACTCGGTATTTTTTGCAAGGTTAGGGCAACGTCTTATTCATTTGCTTGGCATGCGCACAGCGGCGGGTACATTGTATGAAGTGGATATGCGGTTACGCCCCAATGGTGCTTCGGGGATGCTGGTCAGTGGCATTCATGCCTATGAAAAATATCAAAAAACCAAAGCATGGGTTTGGGAGCATCAGGCCTTAGTACGCGCGCGTGCAATTAGCGGTGACCCGATTATTATGCAGCGTTTTAACGAAATTAGAAAAAGTGTTTTAAGCCAGCCTCGTGATATTAATACATTAAAAACAGAAGTGATTAGCATGCGTGAAAAAATGCGCCAGTCACTCTCTCGTGGAACAAAAGAAACATTTGATATTAAACAGGACAAAGGCGGGCTGGTTGATATTGAATTTATTGTACAGTTTGCAGTATTGGCATGGGCAAATAAGTTTCCTGAGTTATGTGAGTTTACCGATAATATTAATTTACTGCAGACGCTACAAAAAATAAAAATAGTCTCTAAAGACGATGCACAACAGTTAACAGAGACCTACAAAAAATATCGGCAACGACTGCACCGTTTAGCCTTGCAGGAACAAAAGGGTGTGGTTGATATTAATAAATATAAAAAACAGAAGGAGCATGTTATTTCAGTCTGGAATAATATCTTGTTAAAATAAAATGATAAGCCGAACAAAACGCAGCTGGATTGCAATCCTGGTCGGATTTATATTTTTTATTGCCGGCATCGGCTTTTTAATTTCGATGGTTATCCCTGTTGTTTACGATGGCTGGCAGATGCAGTCATGGCAACCTACTTCAGCAGTATTAATTTCTGTCGATTTGAAACGTAACTCCTCGAAGGATGGTGACACTTTCAATGTAATTGCTCAGTACGAATACACCGTTAATGGCAGGCAATACAGAAATAACAGGGTGGCTATCAACAAAGGTTCGGACAATATTGGTAATTTCCAGGCAGAGTTGGGTCATCAGTTACAACGTTATTTTCAGTCTCATCAACCCATTACCGTTTGGTACAACCCGGACAACCCAACAGAATCGATTATAAACCGCGATATGCGTTGGGGGCTGATTGCTTTTAAAATGATTTTTGTTGTTGCGTTTGGCGGGTTTGGATTTACTATTTTGTATTTTAGCTTTAAAGGTAAACAAAATAAATCCCCGCTTGCTGTTGAACAATCCCCCTGGCTTGCCCGCACAGAATGGAAAAATGGCGCAATAAAATCAAATGCAAAAACAGGTATGATTGCTTTATGGGGTATTGCTTTATTCTGGAATGTAATCAGTTTTCCTGCTGCAATACTCGCTATCCCTGAAGTGTTTGCTAAAGGGGAATATATTGGTTTTGTTGTCTTTATTTTCCCCATTATTGGGCTTGGCTTGCTTTATTGGGCGATAAAAGCAACCCTGCAATGGAAGCGCTTCGGGGTAACTTTACTAACGATGGATCCGTACCCCGGGAGCCTTGGCGGCCAGGTTGGTGGGCATGTTAAAATTAATATGCAATACGATTCAACACTTGCGTATAAAGTCACGCTCAGTTGTCTGCGTAGTTATATTTCTGGTTCTGGTAAAAATCGCTCACGAAAAGAAACCGTGAAATGGCAGGACGAAGGCTATGTGCGGGTAAAACCGAAGATGAACCATCTTATTCTGGAATTTTGTTTTGATGTGCCAGAACATTTACCGGCAAGTGAAGAACGCAGTGATAATTATCATTTGTGGCGCTTAACTCTCGAAGCCGAGCTGGAGGGCGTTGACCTGAACCGAAATTTTGAAATTCCGGTATATAACACACAACAACAGTCATCCCATATAAGTTTTAAATCCCCCGAATTTTTTCCTGCCAGCGTTGAAAAAGTAACCGCAGAAAGCTTGCTGCCTTTAACGAAAAACAACAATCTAAAAGAACTTTATTATCCGATGTTAAGAAAACCACTGGGGAGTTTTAGCGGCATATTTTTTGGCGGGGTTTTTACGGCGATTGGTATTTTTCTCTGGCAGCAGGCGAAAACAGAGGGTTTTATGTTGTATATGATGTCGTCAGTTTTCAGTCTTATTGGCATTATTGTTGTTATCGCGGCTATTTATTCGGCCTTTAATTCATTGTATTTGAAGTTTGATGGAATAAGTCTGCTCTACCGGCGTAAATTTTTGTGGTTTACGCTAACAAATAAAAGCATTCCCTATTCGCAAATCAGCGCCATTGATGCAAGAAAAAGCAGTTCAAGTAATAGCGGTGGCAAGCATAAAATCACATATAAGGTTTATGCTAAAACGGGCAGAAAAAAATGGACGTTAGTGGAGTCGGTCGATTCTGCCAGTAAAAAAGAGTGCCTGGTTGAGTACTTTAAAAACGAAATTTCCCAACAAAATTCAAGATATTAGCTGAAATAAGCAGCTTGTTGTTGTTTTGCCCCTGGGTGGCAGAGATTACCTTAAATTCCCAATATTCATGGCTAAATTCAGCATTTTACGCTCTCATTTGCACCAAAAATCGGGCTATAATGTGCCGTTGTTATATAGAAAAGTATAAAAGGAGAAGTTTGCCATGTCGATGGCTGATCGTGATGGTTTTATCTGGTTTGATGGGAAAATGGTGCCCTGGCGCGAGGCGCAAATCCATGTTTTAACCCATACTCTGCACTATGGTACCGGTGTGTTTGAAGGCGTGCGCGCTTATCATGCTGATCAGGGCACGGCTATTTTCCGTTTGGAAAAGCATACCGACCGTCTGTTTAATTCAGCCAAAATTCTGGGCATGGATATTCTGTATACCAAAGAAGAATTAATCGCCGCGCAAATTGCAGCGGTGAAAGATAATAATCTGGACTCGGCCTATATTCGCCCGATGTGTTTTTATGGCGCTGAAGGCATTGGTTTACGCGCCGATAACTTAAAAGTGCATACCATGGTTGCTGCATGGGAGTGGGGTGCGTATTTGGGTAAAGAGGCACTGAAAAAAGGTATACGTATTCGAACGTCATCGTTTACCCGTCATCATGTCAATATCACCATGTGCAAGGCAAAAGCCAATGGCAATTATATAAACTCCACTATGGCTTTGCAGGAAGCATTGCGCGACGGTTATGACGAAGCGTTATTATTAGATGTAGACGGCTATGTTGCCGAAGGCAGTGGCGAAAATATTTTTATTGTGCGTGACGGTATTATCTATACACCGGAGCTGACCTCTGCTTTAGAAGGTATTACCCGCGAAACGATTATGGCGCTCGCCAGTGACATTGGTGTGGAAGTTAAAGAAAAACGTATTACCCGTGACGAAGTGTATATTGCCGATGAAGCTTTCTTTACCGGTACGGCTGCTGAAGTTACCCCGATCCGTGAACTTGATGGTCGAAGTATTGGTTGTGGTAGTCGTGGGCCCATTACAGAAAAATTACAGACAATGTATTTTGATTTAGTGCATGGCCGAATTGAGAAATATAATGACTGGTTGACCGTTGTAAAGTAAAACCCAAAGAAAATAAAAAGCTAAGCAAGCAGGATAAGGAGAAACAAGATGGCAGAACCAAAACCCAAAACGCCTAATGCCGCAGCGCGTTATGAGGTAACAAAAAAAGACTTACCTTTGCATTGCCCCATGCCTGACAGTAGTTTGTGGGACTCACACCCGCGCGTGTTTTTGCCAATAGAAGACAGTGGTGAAGCGAAGTGTCCCTACTGTGGCGCGGTTTATATTTTTAAAGCTAACTGATTTTTTATAGCGATATGATTTCAGAAATTCCACAGTTTGAATCGGCACAGGTTCTGGTGTTAGGTGATGTAATGCTGGACCGTTACTGGATGGGTGATACTTCTCGCATTTCCCCTGAAGCACCCGTGCCCGTTGTTAAAGTCGGTGACATCGAAGAGCGTGCCGGTGGTGCCGGTAACGTGGCCATTAATATTGCAGCGCTGGGTGCAAATGTGACCGTGGTTGGTTTAACGGGTGAAGATGATGCAGCCAATAGTTTATTAAATTTAATGCAGCAAGCAGGTGTTACGCCTTATTTTAGTAAAGACAGCAAACATGCCACCGTCACTAAGTTGCGCGTATTAAGCCGTAACCAGCAATTAATTCGTCTGGATTTCGAAGATGGTTTTCCGTATCACAATAATGAACATCTGTTGGAAATATTTTCTCAGCAAGTGCAACAGGCCGGTGCGGTTATCTTATCTGACTATGGCAAAGGGACTTTGCAGGAGTGTCAGAGTTTTATTCAACAGGCAGCGCAACATCAAATTCCAGTATTGGTCGATCCAAAAGGTTCTGATTTTAGCAAATACAAAGGTGCCACTCTTATTACCCCTAACTTGTCGGAGTTTGAACAGGTGGTGGGGCATTGCAAAACTGAAAAAGACATTGTCAGCAAAGGCACCGCTTTACTAGAAGAGCTGGATTTAAGCGCGTTATTAATTACCCGCAGTGAAAAAGGTATGACCTTATTACAGCGTGGTAAAGACGCCCTGCATTTGCCCACTCGCGCACGCGAAGTGTATGACGTCACCGGTGCAGGTGATACGGTTATCTCGGTACTCGCTGCAAGTTTAGCAGCCGGTGTAGATTTAGCTGAAGCCACGATGCTGTCTAATTTAGCGGCCGGTGTGGTGGTCAATAAAATTGGTACCGCAACGGTGAGCCAGGAAGAATTAAAACAGGCCATGCGTCAGACACATTCTGTACAACGCGGCGTGATGGACGAAGATGAAATGCTACAGCTTGCACGGCAAGCGCAATCCTGTGGTGAAAAAATTGTCATGACCAATGGTTGTTTTGATATTTTACACACTGGCCATGTGGCTTATTTAGAAGAAGCGGCACAACTGGGTGATCGGCTGATTGTCGCAGTCAATGATGACGCATCAATTAAACGCCTTAAAGGTGAAGACCGACCCGTTAACCCAATGGAAAAACGTATGCGCATGTTAGCGGCATTGGAATGTGTGGATTGGGTGGTGCCTTTTTATGAAGACACACCGACCCGACTTATTTGTAAATTGTCGCCAGACATTCTGGTTAAAGGTGGCGATAATAATGTGAATGATATTCCCGGTGGCGATTGTGTGCGCGAAGCCGGTGGTGAAGTGCGAGTGCTGATCTATGTTGATGGCGTTTCAACAACAGAAATTATCAGTTCGATTCGGGAAACTGAGAATAAAAGCTAGTTGTGCTTTTAGCTTTTCCCGTGACTAACAAAAATAATAAATTAAACTCTTATGACAAGCCACCCACTTAAATGCGATGTTATAATTTTTGGCGGCGGTGTTGCCGGTCTTTGGCTATTGGCGCTATTACGCCAGCAGGGCTACCAAACTTTATTGCTTGAAGCCAATGCACTGGGTGCCGGGCAAACCCGTTTTGCACAGGGCATTATTCATGGCGGCACTAAATATGCGCTATTGGGTAAAGTGACCGCATCGTCTGAAGCGATAGCAGCCATGCCGGGCGTATGGCGAGACTGTATTCAAGGTAACGGTATTATCGATCTTAAAAAAGTTAAGGTGTTATCGGACAATCAGTGTATGTGGTCACATAATACATTGTCTTCAAAGGTGGCGGGGTTCTTTGCGAGTAAGTTAATGCGCAGTCGTACTGAAGAGATACAACAACAGCAACGCCCTGCAATTTTTCAAAGCACCCTGTTTAAAGGCAAAGTCTATAAACTGGATGAACCGGTTTTAGATACGGCCAGTATAGTGCGCGCATTAGCCGCACCGCACCGCGATGCGATTATGCACATCAAAGACACACCATGGTTTGAACAAAACAACGCAAGACATTTTGAAGTTGAAGATAGTGAAGGCAAAACATGGCAGATAGAATCGCAGCGTTGTGTGTTAATGGCCGGGCAAGGTAATGCGGATTTAACAGCAGCCATTGGTTCCTCTGAATTACCCGTAATGCAATTAAGGCCATTAAAAATGGTAATGTTACGTGGTGGTTTGCCGGAAAAAATTTATGCACATTGTTTAGAGGCCAATGTAAATCCTCGCTTAACCATTACCAGCCATGAAGATAACAAAGGTGAAGTCGTTTGGTATATGGGTGGTCAGTTAGCGGAAGAAGGCATTGAGCGCAGTGATAAAGAGCAAATTAAAATTGCACAACAGGAGTTGAATAGCTTAATGCCCTGGATTGATTTACAAAAAACACAATGGGCTTGCCTTGATATTAATCGAGCAGAACCAAAAATGGGAAAAGGCAAACGCCCAGACACGTCCTTCTTTAATATAAGCGGTGCGGTGATAACAGCATGGCCAACAAAGTTGGCGTTAGCGCCGAAGTTGGCAGCCGATATTCTTGATAGCTTGAAAGAAACAAATTTAACTTCATCCGCTCTGAACAGTTCTGATTTGGAAGCTCTACCTGAATTTCCTACACCTGATTATGCGCCGTTACCCTGGCAGGAGGAGTTTCGATGGAAAAATTAAATAATATACAGCCATTGCCACAACGCCAACTGGGTAGTACGGATTTACATTTAAGCGTGTTGGGTTTGGGAACGGTGAAGCTCGGGCGAGACCAACAAGTAAAATATCCTACTGGTTTTAAAATACCAAATGACAAAGAAGTTAAAAATCTATTTTCAGCCTGCCAGGATTTAGGGATTAATTTTATTGATACAGCACCAGCCTACGGGGTAAGTGAAGAACGTTTAGGTAAGCTGTTACCAAACAAAAATGACTGGCTGATTATGACCAAGGTCGGCGAAGCTTTTGAAAATGGCCAGTCCAGTTTTGATTTTAGTGCCACCGCCACACGTAGCAGTATTGAGCGTAGTTTAAAACGACTTAAGCGTGATTATCTCGATGTGGTATTGGTACATTCGGATGGCAACGATATGGATATTATTAATAACGAAGGCGCATTGTCCGAGTTGGCTGAATTAAAACAACAAGGCCTTATTCGTTCCTACGGCATGTCGACTAAAACCGTGGAAGGTGGGTTATGGGTGGTTGAAAACTGCGACGTGGTGATGGCAACCTGTAATT
>JAJRZT010000058.1 GCA_024275115.1 Gammaproteobacteria bacterium | reverse complement strand
TGTGTCATTAAATTTACTGAAACATGAAAAATCAAAACGCAGTATTTCAGGTAAACGCCTCAGGGCGGCGTTTAATGATGAGTTCAGAGATAAGGTGTTGTGTAGCCTGTGATTTTAATGATTTTGCCCTGCCTAATGAACGAGCCAAAATTATTGCGGAAAATATTTATGACAAAGCCGCACCTGTACCAGACCTGACACCTTCACCTGATAGAAATAAATTCCTTCATGAGGTACTAGCACTAGTTGAGGCGACATGCCAAGAACTTAATATCACGCTGGTATAGCTCGAGAAACACATAAATGGGGGGGGCACTACGTATCAATGAGGTTTCCCAGCTTTATCAGCCTGGAACTTCTTTTTATTTTCAAGTACTCTTTGTATTTTTATATAACATGCTTGCCTGCTCCAGTTTTTGTTTAATCTCATCCCTTAATTTTTCAGGTTTTAAAACTTCAACATCAGGGCCAAACTTTAGAATATCCTGAATAAGCTCTCTTGCATCACGGTAAGGAATTTCAAGTTGATAACTTCCATCTAAATCAAACTGTCCATTTTGTTCAGGATGCCATTGTTCTTCAGCCACCCACTTGGCCACTGTCCTGTTAAATTTTAAAATGGCTTTTTTTGTGGGTGTACCACTGAAAATACCATACGATGATTTATAGTGATCATTTAAGATTGCTTCATCAATATAAATTGCCCTGGTGTTGTTCAAGCGGCTATTTTCTATACGATCAATGGCAAAGGTTCTTAATTTCTCACGCAGATGACACCATGCATCAAGATACCAGTTATCCCGGTAGTGCACTAAACGTTGTGGAGAAAGGGTACGTTCAGTACTTTTATTTCTGTCGCGGCCACTGTATTTTATATTCAGTTGCTTACGCATAAGCAAGGCTGTTGCTACGATACTAAAGTGCTTCGGGTTGGGCTTCCTGGCTGCCATTTTTAATATGCAAATACGCTGTTCCAGAGCCCCCTTTTGCATGGTTCTTGATTCAAGCAAGGATTCCAGTTTTTCCTTAATAGGGGCTATATGTGATTCCAGCAAGCCTGGCCCGACTTCAGATAACAACTGATAAGAGGCAAACAGCCCGTATAATTCCGAGGCATTAAACCATAAACCAGGTAATTCATAGTGGGGATTAACAGACTTGTCATATGAATAGCCTTTGGTTTTGCTGTCGTATTTAACCGGTGCCTTCAGATGCAAACGCATGTCTTTTATAATTTTATCCAGTGTTTCGACAGAACAGCCTAACTCTTCAACCATCGTTTGTTTTTTAATGGGGCTGTTTGATTTGGAAATAAGCGTATGCAAAGCATAAATAAGATCAAAATTATCCACTAAAATTTATTGCCTGTGTAAGTTCAACACAATAAAGATTAACATAAAAGCATTGGGAATTTGGTATTGGAACTTATACCTGAGCACTTTTCATTATCAGAACAGATTTAGGTTCAGTAATACAAACTTCCCGACACATTGCACAACCGGTGCATTTTTCCTGATTAATGGATGGCCGCTCCATTTGCCATTCAAGTGCACCGTCGATAATACAGGCCGAAGCACAGGCGCCACACTCTGGTCCTTTGTAAGGTAAACAGTTTTCGGTGTCAATTGTTAGCTTTGCAAGTCGTGGTTGATGGGTTAAGTCCACTTTAACCGCAGGGTCGGTATCAGAGTCTGTTTCATCTTCAGCAACAGGTAACTTTAACGCCTGTGCCTCACAGGCAGTAACACAGGGCCAGTCTTCACAAAGTCGGCAGCCTTTGTTAAGTAAATCAAGTGCAGGGGTATTCATAACATCGGCACCATTGCTTGCAACGAGTGGAAACACAATGTCATGTGGACAAGCTTTTATGCAGGCATCGCAACGTGTACAGGCTAATAAAAACTCCAGCTCAGATATAGCAAAAGGTGGCCGGATCCAGCGGGATGCACGCTTGACTACTTTTTTGTCAACATGTTGCACCGCCTCTTCGGCAACCCGACCAAGGCCACGTCTGAAAAATTCTCGCCTGTCCATCTTATTGCACCCTGTTAATTAGTTATTACCATTCACCATCGACCATATCCTTATGGCAATCACTACATGGGCGTCTGGTTTTTCTGTATTCATCGTGTAGCTTCCCATCCTGATCAAAATCTTTTGCGATATTATGCGCCACCCCCATATGACAGTTTATGCAGGTCATATTATTTTCGGAAGCACGTTTATGTTTTTTCTGAGAAACAGTTTTTTGTTTACTCATCGCCATATAATCAAAACTGTGGCAATTCCGGCACTCGCGCGAGTCGGTACGCTTCATTGTATCCCAAACGTGCTCTGCAAGCTGCAACCTCTTTTTTTCAAATTTTTCTTTGGTATCAATAGTTCCTATCACTTTATGAAACAGCTCATTGGTTGCAGCTACTTTTCGCATCACTTTATGTATCCATGTTTTAGGAACATGGCAATCCGGGCAGGTCGCACGCACACCCGTACGATTAGCATAATGGATTGTTTTTTTGTATTCCTGATAAACATTTACTTTCATTTCGTGACAGGAAATGCAAAATGTTTCTGTGTTTGTAATTTCCATGCCTGTATTAAATGCACCCCAGAATAATATACCAAAAACAAATACACTAAAAAAAATAGCAACAGGATAGCGCGCACTAAGGCTGCAATAACCTTTTAAATATTTTTTAAATCGGGGTAACATTACTGTACTTACATACGCATAATCATAGGCTGCATTAACAACCACAGATTAACCATACTTATTAAAGAAATAAACAGTAACATTGGCACAAAAACCCAGCGTGATACTGTTGCACCGGAAGTATTAATAAGTTGTGGAAGTCGATAGCGTAGTATTTTTAATGCCATCCAGAAACCAAATAGAATAAGTGTAGCCTGTAATGCAAATATGATATTGTCATCCACTAGTGGATTCATATGCCGCATATGAATTTCATGCATTGATAAAGGTAAGGTGTCTGTTCCAAATGGATTAGCAATAACAGACAAAAATCCCTGACTCTCTCGAACCAGATGGCTCAGGTTATGAGCGATATGATATGCAAAAGCCAGCGGTAAAATACTCAGTGCCATTGAAGAAAAAACACGCCGCCATTCTTCCTGCTTACCCATAATAAACTGTAACCATGCAATGCTGGCACTGTATAATAAAACAGGAACCAACATAGCAACGCCCATACCAATACTAAAACTGGTTAAAATACGACCTGAATCACCAGTAAGATAAGCCAACTGTCGCATCCAGTCTTCCCAGTAAGGCATCATTGTGAAGCCATGAAACACGGTTAGAGACAATAAGCCTAAAATAAACCACGATTCATCCCAGTGGGGTCTTGCTGAATAAGTAATTTCATCCCCGATATTTCGTATTTGCCAGTTAACATTCTGATGCGGGCAACTCTGCGTACAGGCACCACAGGATGTGCAATAGGTGTTTTGTTTTAAACTTCCCATTACCAGATGCGTAGGACAGGGTTCAATATCCTGTGAGCCATTAAAACACTCCAGTGTTTTACAACTTGCACACACAGCATTGTCGATAGGACGCAATGCAATGGGCGCAATGCCACCATACGCACCCAACGTTCGGCCTACCGCACAAAAATAGCGGCAAAAGGCTTTACGCTCATAAACCGCAAGAGATATGGTTGCCAACACCACAATAAGCAAGGCCAGTAATGCCGTTGCATACGGACTAACCGTAACGCCATACCCCAGTTCCAGCCAGGTCAACACCACAAACATGCCTAATGCTGGCCAGATATTTCGAATTATTTTTGGGACTCTTAGATTAAGGCTACTTAACATGCTGCCTCTTTTCCAGAGTTTCCGCCGTACTAACCAGGTTGCAATGGCATCCCACGGACAAATCGCACACCATGCCGAACCGACAAAAAAGACACTGATCACAACACCCGACCACCATAGCGTCCAGGTTAGGGTCGTTGCAATATTTCTTTCGGCAACTTGTGTTCCGAACAAACCGGCCGCAATCACTAATAAGAAAACAGCCGCTGTAAAAATTCGCAGTAGAGTAAGAACAGTGGGACGTGTAATGATACGCTGAATATTTTTACCTATAAAAGGCAAATTATAAACACTCACAATGCCGGAATTAAGTGGTTGTGCCGCAACAGATACCGAACGCATCAACCACACTGAAAGTAACAGCATCGATACAAGTACAAAAAGAACCCACCCGGCAGACAGGCCAGGATGCACCATACCCTCACTTGTTTGGTAAACCAGCGTATTAATTTGTGATAGAACGGACTCTAACAAGGTAGATCTCCAGCAGGCTATTCAGTCGGTTTTTTCTGATCTTTTTGATGGTGTTGGCTCGCCTTAATACGAGCCAAACGCTTACGTTGCGTTATATTCACAAAAATTAATAACAAAGCAATCACTGAAATACTGATACCCAGTGGGCCGATAGGGAAAGGCTCACCTATTCGCAGTGGAAAATCAATCGTGTAAGGTTCCCCCCCTGACTCAAACTGAGCGGTGATGATATAATCTCCGGCTTCTTTAAAAACAAAACCCTGACGGTAAACACCATCATCAATATCCTGCACACCTAGTACTTCTTCTTTTGAGGCAAAAAAACTGTCATCCCGCACTTTGAAAGTGACTTTACCATCAAAAGGCGCACCATTATCTATTCTACTTGCATACAAATTAACCCGACCGGCATCACCTGGCTTTGGAAAAGCCGGGAAAGCCATGTAAGTAACATAATACTCACCAATTTGCGTTTCAACTTGCATACTTGGTGGGGTATTTGAATCTTCACCCAAACTATAGGAAGGCCGACCTAGCACATGGTGGGCAATGGCATTTGTTGTAATAATGAACAAACTTATAAAAACTAATATGTCCCTGAACCGCATTAAATACCTACCATAAATAATTACTGTTTAATTTAAAACCCACGCTGGCCTCGCTCTACCTTTCGAACACCAATACCATGTTGTGCAACTCGACCACGAGCAAGTGGAACAATATTAATCGGCAAGCTTGGTTCAGGACAAACCTCAACACACTGGCCACAACCGACACAACCTTCTTTTACAACGGGTCGATAAAAATTACCAAATTCAAAATCAATCGCTTTTTCTCCTAAAGGGCAAATACTGACACATGCACCACAAATACCAGCATCGACCCACGGGTAACATGCGACACGATCAATTTGTGCGGTACCCATACTCACTTCACGAATAGGTGTAACCGTTAAAGCGTTCGTAGGACAAACCTCCATGCATAACCCACATAAAATGCAGCTTTTTTGCACGGGGTCAATATAAGGTGTATCTGCTAAAAACCCACCATCATGTTTATGAAACTGTATGCAACGTGGAGGGCAAACTTCGCCACATAAACCACAACCAATGCATGCGCGGGCAAAGTCATCCGCGCTCTTTAATGCGCCCGGAAGAGGAATACGGTTGCTCTCATGTGCTTTAATGTCTGGATGAATAAGCCGCCCCATCAAAAAAGGCAACAGGCCAAAACTTAAAATGCCTGCACCCATCGTCAAAGATTTCATAAAGCCACGCCGTTTCATGAGTGTATGCTGTTACGAGCCCTCCTGTTCTTTTTTGTACTGATGGCCAAGATGACCTGGGCCTTGATAAGCGCTATCACGCATATTGATAGTAAAACCAAGTGCATCAGTTGGGCAACTTGCAATACAGGCTGTGCAATTATTGCATTCCATACCAAAATCATCTTGCAATGGATCCAGACCAAACTGGCAGGCAACATTACATTTAGCACAATCATTGCATTTTGTTACATTACGCTTAATTCTGAATAAACGGTAACGTCCCAGCAGAGAGTAAAGTGCCCCACCCGGACAAACGTATCTGCAAAAACCACGCCGGGACACCATTAAATCAAACAATAAGGTTAATAGAAAAAATACCGCACCGGCACCAAAGCCGCCTAATGCAATCGCATAATAGATTTCCCGACCAATAATCGCGGGTGGATAGATAGAAGCAAACAAAGCTGCACCTAAATAAATAGACAAGATCAGTCCAACAGCCAGCACAACATACTTTATTCGTCGGTCAAGTTTACGGCGACTAACCGGTAATCCCGCTTTGCGCAACCACACAGCAAGGTTATCGTTGAGCTCATATATTAAAGTGGCAGGACATATCCAGCCGCAATAAAAACGTCCCAACAGTAATGTCGCGAATAAGGGAATAAAGGCCGTTAATATAAAGGGCCAATAGAGTGACAAGCTTGCAAATACCTGCCCAACCACCGCAAGTGGATCACTTAACTTCAAACCAAATAATGTTCCCGACCAGGTTGTGCCTTTTATGGCATCCAATTCTTCTGGATCTTTTACAAACGGCGAGGTTAAACTTTCCATTGAATCTGAAATTGTTTTTTCTGTTGGGGTTAATAAATCATATGCATGAGCAGCTTCATAGGTTTGATATAAATAAATAAAGGGGAGTAAAATCAACATAAAAAAAACGGTTGTTAATGTTAACCAGCGTAATTTATTTAAATGACGAAGCTTGCTTGATGGTTCTAGTTTTACATTTTCCATAGTTTTCACGAAAAAGACTGCTATTACAACCTGTTGATTATTGATAGATTAACTGGCACTTGTATGATTCGGTATCACCTTTATTGCTTGCGGTATTTGAATACAAGAGCGTTCACACAAACCACAACCAACACATTTATCCAGCACATACGGCTGCTCCAACATGCCCACTCTTAAAGCAACATCCGGTAAAGGACAGGCACGGTAACAAACACCACATGTTTTCCCCTGAAAAGACAGGCATAAATTAACATCAACACGCGCATGTCCCATATGCACGCCATCCAGAATGGTATCCGCTTCATATTCTATTTTTGGAATAGCCCCAGTCGGGCAAATATCGCCACATTTCATGCATAAAATACAAGCTTGTTCACGCGGGATAATAAAAGGGGTATCTAATGATGCAAGGCCATTCTCGGTTGAGAAAAATTTAATTGCGCGGTTAGGACAACTTTCACCACACTTGCCACAGCGTATACATTTGGCTAAAAATGTCTTTTCGTCATGTGAACCGGGTGGCCGAAGATAACGCATGGATGGAGCATAGGCGGCTTTAATGCCTTCACCCGCTACCATGGATGCTAAACCCGAACTTGCCAAATATTGCAAAAAACGTCTACGTTTCATATTAAGTTATTAAAAGCTTATCGAAAACAATCATTCAGCTATTACCAGGCCTTAGCGCGCCTAACTCGCAGAGCGAGTTAGGCATAAGTGGCCGGATGATAAAACAACGGCCACTAACACTAAAGTATAAGTGGCTGTAAAAAACTAAAACAACAGCCACTAGCACTAAAGTATAAGTGGCTGTAAAAAACTAAAACAACAGCCACTAAACTTTTTCAATTCGGCAAGCGAGTTTCTTAAAGTCTACCTGACCTGATACCGGGTCCCAAACACGACTGGAAACACTATTCACCAGCCATTTGTTCTTTTTAGGATCGGCGCTATCAGCAACAGACAAGTTCCAGGGGCTAAAGAGGTAACCACGCGGTACAACATTACGCGCAGGTTTAACCAGGCTATTAATACCAACCTGTGCTTTTGCCTGATATGAACCACGCCGTGTTACAAGCCGTACTTTGTCGCCGTCTTTAATCCCCAGTTCTTTAGCATCCTCTACATGCATTTCCACATACATCTCGGGCACCAGGCGCCGTGTTGTCGGGCTTCGGTTAGATTTAGCCGTATGGAAATGTTCATACACCACACCCAGGCCTAACCAGAACGGGTATTTGTCTTTTGGAACAGTGTCCCAATGCTTACCCCTTAACGCTTCATCTGGAAGATCGGGCGTTAATGCCATATCTCTCGCCAGTTTTAGCAAAGGGATATTATCAATCGTATAAATATCTGTTTTACCACCAAACTCCATTAATTTTTTGGTGATCTCTTCACGCCGACTATAATCTTGCTGGCATAGTTTCATATGCACCTTGCCATCTTTGGTACGAAAATAGCCATACGGTTTATCTGTCCAGTTCCCTTCCTGCAACATATAACGACGTTTGGTTCCACCATTTTTTGCTGATTCATACGTTGGAGCCGGCGACTGTATACCACGCAAATCACGCAGTTGCTGGTAAAGGCCAGTACCATCCACTTTTTCAACCTCTAACATGCCCGTTAAATCGGTATCGGTCCCTTCCGAGGCAACAACAACATCACGGAAAATTTCTTCAGCGTCATAAAAACCGTCTTTGCCTTTTTTCCAGGGAAATATCTTATTGCCGTCCAGTCCCATCAGGTCTGCAACCATGCGGCCTTTATCGATAACCATATCCATATCAGGTATACATCCTGGTGGTGCTTCAGCAGCCTTTTCTACCCGATTAATTCGACGTTCTGAGCTAATATAAACACCACTGACCTCACCCCATGTTGCGGCAGGGAAAATAACATCCGCATACAAATTGTTAGGGGCATGCCGATAAATTTCCTGAACAACATTAAAGGTTTTCATTAATGCCGGTCGTACCAGTTTATCCAGATCGGGTAAGTCAATATGTGTCGCATAAACAAGGAACATCGCTTTTACTTCACCTTTAAGCGCCCTTTCCATCATGCCTACAGCAAACCCCGGGTTTTTAGAGTTCATTGCTTTAATCAGGTTTTTCTCTGGCACTCTCCATTGTTTTGCCATCCATTTTCTATGTGGTGCATCGCTTAATGGTTTGTTAAAGGGTAGACGACTGGTTAAACCACCAGTGAAACGTTCACCCATAGCATTTGGCTGTCCTGTCATAGAGAAGGGGCCACAACCCGGTTTAGCTAGATTACCTGTCAGTGTTAACAGGTTTACAATAGAAATAACATTATACTGACCATGAATGTGCTGGTTGTAACCAATACCCCACATGATAATAACGCCACCATAGCCTTTATCCTGTTTGCCTTTACTTCGTGCTAGGCGTTTGCGTGTCGCGTCAGCAAACATGCCGGCAACTTTACGGATCAGTTCTGGAGAAACATCATGGTTTTTTCCACCCATACGATCCTGAACCTGTTCCGGACTATAGTCCGCTTCAACACCACTCACATATTCCTTCCAGCCTGTGGTATGGGCTTTAAGGAAATCCCAGTCAATCACATCTTTGTGATCTTTTAATAACACATGTGCAATTGAATTCAGGAAGCTGATATCGCCATTTAAAATAGGAACGTGCACCGAGTTTTTTGGGTTAACATCTTCATAGCCTTTAACGGTACCCGTGTAACGCGGATCAACCACAACGGTAGGGATATCGGTTTTACGCTTATGATCGGCGATACGCCAGAAAATAATAGGATGAGCCTCACGCGCATTATGGCCAAAGTGCATAACCATATCGGCAATCTCTATATCTTCATATGCCAGCGGTGGGGTATCCGAACCTAACGTTGCAAAGTAACCTGTTACAGCGGATGTCATACACATGCGTGCATTGGCTTCAATTGTGTTCGAACCCAGTACACCTTTCATAAATAAATTTTCAAGGTACTGGCCTTCCATTGTAAGCTGACCGGAGCCATACAAACTGACCGAGTTACCACCGTACTTTTTAGCAAAATGGGCAACTTTCGTTGCCGTCATCACTTCAGCATCATGATAGGGAACTCGGATAAAATGCTCTTCGTCAAATGAGCCTTTGGTTTTACTGATGTAGTCCAGGTCACCATATCCTGGCTTTTGCCATTCGGCCCAAACATCTTTACGCACATACGGGTCGCCTTCCATACGGTCAACATAAATAGGTTCGGCTGCTGTTAGTCCTTTTATACATTGCAAACCATAATTGGTCGGGTGATCTTTATCTGGCCGCATTGAAACAATCTTGCCATCCTGTACCTGAATAATCGTACCACAGCCTACACCACAGTATGGGCATTGGGCTATCGCTGTTGAGCGACCGGTTTTTTTATCTTCTGATGGTGCAGCTTCTAACTCCGGGTTATTCCCAACAAACAAGCTGGTGCCCGCAGCAGCGCCTGTTATAAAACTACTACTTTTAAGGAAATTCCGTCGGTTCATTTTAAAACGTTTCATTTATAACTCCCTGGATCAAATTTGGTTATTAGCAAACTTAAATTTTTTGGTTAACATATCTGGCTTAGGCAAATAAACTAATCTTTACTCGGCACTGTCCGTAAATAGGAAATAATGTCGTCAATTTCTTTATCCGTCAGGTTAGCCATAGCAGCAGGACCACTAAAGCCCAGCATGCGCGTATCAGTCCGACCATTAACAATGGTATGGCGAATAAACCCGTCACTTACTTTGTTCAGGAAGCCCGCCTTGCCAATTGCGGTACCGGTGCTACCCGCTGAATAACCATCACCATCAAAACCATGGCAAGTACTGCATATCTGATCAAACCAGAGTTTTCCCAAACGCGGGTCACCATGCGCGTCCGGCTGTGCATCGACAATAGCTGATATATTGGCTTCTTTAGAATGGGCACGCAAAAAAGCGACAATGGCCTCAACCTGGCTACGACCTAAATGAGAAAAAGGTGGCATTCCTGTACCAGGCCGACCATCTCGTATGGTACCAAGCAGGAATTTATCGGATGAAACACTGAGAAATTCTTTATTTGTTAGTGAAGGAGCAAAACCCGGCTTGCCAATTGCGTCTGCCTGATGACAGAAAACACAATTCTGGTTATATAATTCTTCGCCTTTTTTTGCCAGGACCGGATCAATGTTAACCGGTGTTCCTACCGGCTCTGAACGAACTGATGTTTCGGTTGAAGAAGATGCACTACTCTTTTCATCGGTTTTTTGATTGCAGCCGCTCAGTAGTAGCCCGGAAAGTAATATAGGTAATATCAGATGACGTTTCTTGTTCACACTATTCCCTCACTATTTTGATTTATTATTCTTCACAGTTGGTATAACTGCAAAGCTACATTTTTAGTTACACTAACAATACTCTCATCGAACTCAGAGCACTTGATCTAAATCAATTACTATCTAAATTCAAAATCCAGGTAACTATTCCAGGTATCAGAATATTCAGGGAATGTCTATGCCTGCTCCCGGCTAATATTTTATTCTCCTTAAGTTATGGTAGTTGATAAAACTGTTGCGTCAACCTGTCGACACCACATTCCAGGTTTGCTATCCAGCACAGAATTTTTCAACCATTTCAGGACCTTCGAACGGGCGGCCATGTTGCAGCACCATCATTTTACACATCTAATTTACAAATTATATTTACCCACAACCGACAAACTTTGTTCGAAACCATATAACGCTGATGAAAACCTGCCATTTTCTTGATATGGCGGTCGAAATCTTCTACCGGTTTGCTATGCCCATGCCCCACCTCGGTTAACGATGCCCCCATATCATTAGGTTACAAAAAAACAGGAATATAAGCATTCCCTAATTTTCAGTGTATTAAACGCTTTAGCTAAGTTAATAACCTTGAGTTAGATCAATGAAGCATCGATACAAAAAGCAGGCTTAGAATAATAGATTAAAGATGCTAAAGATTAATCGGCCAATAAACGAATCATGGTTTCAGCAGATATTTTTTGAATAGTAAGCTGTATTTCACAGTATTCATTTTGTTCATCCACTGGCGAGAGATCATCGGCACACTGACAACCGGATGTAAGCCCGGTATAAAAGATACTCACTTTCACAATGATACTGTTGTCCGTTTCGATGCACGATAAGGGGAGTGCTTTGATGTTGGTGTCCAGTGCAATATTACTAAAGGACAAAGCTTGCTGTAATGGTAGTTGCTCAACCCCCATTCTTTCAAGTGCTGTTTTTATAATGTCGTTAAATCGGGGGGTTCCCCATGCATTAACCACATCCCACAATTTGATCATTCCACTATAGCCACACTTATTTCCGAATGCCTAGAAAGAATCAGACGGGTTATGTAACATCGACTCATCTTTTACAAGCACGGCATTGGGTGGCATTTGCAGGTAATAGCCTTTAGTGTGCAATGCATCCAGAACATCTTCAGTCTTAACACGGGCTAACTTACGTTCCGCTGTTATCTCCAGCTCCAGTGCTTTTTCTAAATGCCCGGTTAGTTTTAATAAATCATCCGGTAATTTTTCAATAAGTGACTCATCATCCCCCTGGCAGGGAAGATAAAGGTACATTTCTTCCTTACGACCACAACGAAAAACAACACACTTCATTAAGTCCCAACTCCAATATTCATTAGCCATTACATACAGCCACACAATCTTAACCCAGATTTAAAAGCTTAGTGCCTGTTTATTTATCTTACGGGTACTAAGTTATAAAACTGAATCTCCATTTATTTATTTTATGGGTGCCTATACAAACTAAATAGCCTGTTATGTAAAAATAATGCCCGTATACCTGTTAAAAAATAACCATTAAAATAATATGTCAGCCGCACTTTATATCGGGTACAATCAATTAATATCAATGTGTTAGCTAAAACCGTTGGCATTTGTCAAACACTAAATTTGGAGTAAAAAATGTTCGATGTGCGTAAGTTTTTTCCATTTATGGGATGGATTCATGAAATAAAAGATCCCGCGGTATTACGTGCTGACTTACTTGCCGGGCTTACAGTATCCCTGGTGCTTATTCCACAATCCATGGCTTACGCTCAACTTGCTGGGTTACCGCCCTATTTTGGCTTGTACATATCCTTCATGCCGGTTTTAATTGCTGCACTTTGGGGTTCATCACGCCAGCTTGCAACCGGCCCAGTTGCCGTTGTTTCTATTATGACAGCAACCGCACTGGCCACTGTGGTAGGCGGCACCGCACTTTCCCACCCCGAACTGGCCGCGCAATATATTCCACTGGCAATGTTACTGGCTTTATTGGTTGGTATTTTTCAACTCATTTTAGGTTTATTTCGTCTTGGTGTTATTGTTAACTTTCTTTCGCATCCGGTTATTCTTGGTTTTACCAATGCAGCCGCGCTGGTCATTGGTTTATCACAAGTATCCAAAATATTTGGTGTCACCATGCCGGGGGTGGCCAGCGATCATTTTCTGAGTATACGAATTGGTGGGGTTATACAACAACTGGGAGAAACACACCTGCCTACATTGCTAATGGGGCTCAGTGCCTTTGCCATTATGATGCTACTAAAAAAATATTATCCACGCATACCCGGTGTACTGATTGCCGTTGTTTTAACAACCGTAGTCAGCTGGCTTATCAGTTACAATGAAAAGTTAGGCGGAGAGGTTGTTGGTGAAATCCCGGAAGGCTTACCAGATATCACCGCACCGGATGTGAATATAGAAATGTTGCTGACACTTTTACCCAGTGCCATTATTATTGCGCTGGTCGGTTTTATGGAAGCCATTTCTATCGCGAAAGCAATGGCGGCAAAAACAAAGAACAGAATTGATCCAAATCAGGAATTAATTGGTCAGGGGCTTGGCAATATATTCGGTAGTTTTACCCAGGCCTACCCTTCAAGCGGTTCATTCTCTCGCTCGGCGGTTAACTTAAACGCAGGTGCACGCACTGGTTTTTCATCTGTGGTCACCGCTGCCATTGTTGTTATTACGTTATTGTTTTTAACCCCTCTTTTATACCACTTACCAACGGCAGTATTAGCGGCTGTTATTATGGTGGCCGTATTTGGTTTAATCAGTGTAAGTGCCATAAAACACGCCTGGCTTGCCAATAAGCATGATGGCATTGCCGGTATCGTTACCTTTTTTGCAACGTTAGGCTTAGCACCCTACCTGGATCAAGGTATTATTATTGGTGCAATACTTTCCATTATTTTGTATTTATACCGCACAATGAAACCACGTGTTGCTTTACTGGGCCGCTATAAAGACGGTACTTTACGTGACCTGAGTGTTCATCCTGAGTTGACTAGCGACGACAAAGTTGTAGCCATTCGTTTTGATGGCTCACTTTATTTTGCAAATGTGTCCTATTTTGAAGATACCATACTGGCTGCCGTTGCTAATAAACCCGATGTTAAGTTTATTCTTGTCGTTGGCAATAGTATTAACCAGCTCGATGCATCGGGCGAATCTGTATTGCACCATGTCGTTCAACGTATGCATGATAATGGTATTACCATTGTATTCAGTGGCCTTAAAAAACAAATTCTGGATGTTATGCGGCGTACCGGTCTATACGATCAAATAGGAAAACAAAATATTCATGCCACGGCGGATATGGCATTAAAAGAAATTTACCAACAGTTAAAATTATTAAAAGATTCTGACGAAGAACTTTTTTGCCCACTTTACCCTGATTATCTTGCTCCCAATTACGAACGCGCTGAATAAGTCAGCTTGTTTAACCTCAAGTACACTACCAAAATTAAGGGGCAACCAACGCCCCTTCCATCATTCACTCTATTAACACGGCTATAAACTCTCCTACGTATCCGCAACTGAATTGTTATTAATTAACAAATTTTTTTTGTATAAATTCGCTGTGTACTTCTGCTTGTAAACAGATAATACGCAGTGTGAGTACATTTTATTTTTTAAATAATTAAAATCATTATGCGTTTATCAAAAATAACCGTTATTGCCATGGCAGGCTTGTTCAGTACAGTACTTGTTAGCACTCAGGTTCACGCTGATTGCAATATAAAACTACCCTACGAGCAACTCGTGGATTGCATTGTTACTGAGGGTGCTGAAAGCCCATACAATACAAATAAAGAACAGGATACGGATTATATAAGTGAAAATAGCATTAAGCAAAATCTGACAATATCCAGACCGGACAATTTAGCTGTTGTCAAATAGCATCCTGAAAAAAATATTCTCAACTCCTCGAGAGTAGGTG
Organism: Gammaproteobacteria bacterium; assembly: GCA_024275115.1. Taxonomy (GTDB): domain Bacteria; phylum Pseudomonadota; class Gammaproteobacteria; order UBA6429; family Thiohalophilaceae; genus SZUA-37. Next base: position 33,272 of record JAJRZT010000058.1, on the reverse strand, counting down.
TGTTTAGTGCAACTTCCCGTATTAGCCACACTGTTTTCCAGCGTAGACTCATTCTGCGCTGGTTTTTTTATACACTACAATGCTACGTTTCAAGTAGCCCGTAATACGGCCAGCCGTAGTATATTTGAGAGTCTGCTGAACTAAATTTTATACGCCATAAAAAAGCGGCTGTACCTCCAGAGAGGCATAGCCGCTTTACTTGCTAAGGATAAAACTAATTACTTGTTTGCAAAAACTTAATAATATCCCGAGTCTGCTGGCCAGTTAAACCAGCACGTATACGCATATGGAAAGTGGTTGTTATCCACTGATCATCACGTAACTCTTTAGGGTCACGTACATTATGACAGCGCACACAATTATCGACCCAGGCTTTTGCGCCACGTGCAAAATCACCCTTCGTGTCCTTCTTCTCTTCGGCAACACTCACATTTAAGAAGCTTAAGCCAATGATAACGATTAAAGACGCTAATCCAGTTTTATATACTTTAAATAAATTAATTTTCATGATGTTCTCCTTAGAAACCATAAGCCAGTTGAACAAGTACGCGATTTGCTGCGGTCAAACCTGCATTTGGGTTGTCATTAAACTCATAACTCATCTTACCCACCAGGTTTGTTGCAAACAGATAGTTAGCACCCACCGTTACTTGCTCAACATCCTTGGAGTTAGTCGGTGTATCGTATTCGCCAATACGAGCAACAGCTTCCCAGTTCGTTCCTGAAAAACGGTAAGCAGCCTGAACATACCATGCAGCCCATTTACCACTGTCAGGAGCAGCACTGGTAGACTGTGCACCGTATTCCTGCTGGATAAATTCACCTCGTACATCAAAACTACCGGGGCGCCAGTTAAAGTCTGTACCAACCACATCATAACTTCGGCTGGCATCATAGCTATAATTGCCTGCTGTACCAGATCGCACTGATACATTACCCGTTGCTAGTGAAACACCAAATTCAAATTTTGACGCTGGGAAAAACATACCAAAACGGCCGCCGACGGTTTTGCTGCCGTCACCGTCTTTGCCTAATCCCGGTGTTTCAATCATATCAATTTCACTGCCATCAGCCTCAAGCGTCGGGCCATTGGCAATATAAAGAGCATAGTTCATGCTATTATTGCTTTCCATCAAATAGCCACCACGCGCCATAAAGCCCACATCCGCATTCGGCGCTGCCTGATCATGGCCAAAACCGGTTGGTGCAGAGGCAAGTTTATTAATCCATGACGGGTGAATATTCTGGCGGAACTGGCCTAATGGGCTCAGAAACTTACCTGCAACGAGCGCCATATAATCATTCACAAACCAGTCAATGGTTAAATAACCGATGGAGGCTGTCGATTTACCACCTTCAGTAATCTCAAACTCCAGTTCGGCTTCCAGCATAAATTGATCGGCAAACTGATAATGGAAGATAGGGGAAAAGCCGCCAAAATTAAAGGATCCTGTCTGATCCTGCCTGTCGGTATAGCCAACATCAGCAAAGCCAGCAAGGTGAACCAGTGTTTTTGGTGCTTTCCACTCTTCCCATTCTCTGGCTTTATCATTCAATAAGCTCACATCCTTTTCAATTTTTTGCTTAATCGTCTGATAAGCTTCCCATTCCTGAGCCTTCTTATTCAGCGTATCCACTTCGGAACGAAGCTTTTCAATTTCTGTTTGCGCCATGGTGTTGCTGCTAATCGCCAGACCAACAAAACAAGCCAATGACGTTAATTTAATGTTCATAGGTAAAACCCTCTCATAATGAGTAAAAAAAATAACTGTTTGAATTTGTGATGGAAAAGGTGTGTAGGCTATTGCCCACCTTTATCATCATCGGGTTGTTACAGTCGAGGGGGTCTTAGTTTAGGCTGTTGTAAAAGGGTTGGAGGAAATGTAATGCGGGTATAAAATGCAATGGTATCATTGATTTTCAGATTCATGCGAATATTCATGGGCATTGCCGCCGAACTGCCTACATTGCAGCTATTATGACAATGACTAGTAATACTATTACAATGAGAGCATGAATGCTCAGTTTGTTGAGAATTTGAACCAGAATTTTCTTTATGTTCATCGCCCGATGCATGCATTGACAACATAGAACAAGGTTGAGTGCTGTCAGGCAAAAACAAAGAAGCTCTATTTGCCTGCGCTGTCATAATTTGCATACTGGAAATAAGGAGTATGGCAATAATGCCTTTTGTTACCAGTAAATATCTGCTTCTTCTCATTAAGTATTCCAGTATCACTTAAATATATAAGTTAACTATAATATTATAAGTTGCTTATTAATATGATCTAGATCAGGTATATTACAGCTGAAAAGGAAACATTTTCGTGAAACGCAGCAGCCCTCAACTAATAACCTTTTAAAAAATAGTGATTAAATCTAGACAGCAACACATGCTAAAAGCAATATCCATATTATTGTGCACAGTAAAAAAATATTAACGTGATTTTTTTCATTAAGCAACCACTTTAAAATTAACTCAACAACATGACTAAAGTTTTAATTATTGGCTATGTCTGGCCAGAACCAAATTCATCAGCGGCAGGCAGCCGCATGATGCAGCTTATTGAATTTTTTCAGCAGCAAAACTGGCAAGTAAGTTTTGCAAGCCCCGCTGCAGAAAGTAAACATTGCTTCCCGTTTGAATCCATTGGTGTAAAAAAACAAAATATCCAGCTTAATAGTGATTGCTTTGACACCTTTATCGAATCACTCAAACCTGACATTGTTTTATTTGATCGATTTATTATGGAAGAACAGTTTGCCTGGCGTGTTGAAAAGATTTGTCCTAATGCACTGAGACTACTGGAAACGGTAGACTTGCATTGCTTACGTGAAGCCCGCCACCAGGCACTAAAAAATAAACGCGCATTCAACCGACAAGATTTGTTCAGTGAAATTGCGCAACGTGAAATCGCAAGCATTTTACGCTGCGACTTATCCTTACTAATTTCTGGTTATGAAATTAAACTATTAACAGAGACTTTTAAAATTGATCCTGCTCTGCTTCTGCACTTACCCTTTATGGTAGAAAATTTGTCTCTAGAAAATGTTTCGAACTGGCCAACTTACCAACAACGGCAACATTTTATTTCAATAGGAAATTTTCGCCACGCACCCAATTGGGATGCCGTGTTATATTTAAAACAAACGCTCTGGCCACTCATTCATAAACAACTCCCACAAGCAGAAATGCATATTTACGGTGCCTACCCGCCACCAAAAGCAACGCAATTACATAACCATGAACAGAAATTTTATGTATTAGGCTGGGCAGAAAGTGCTGAACAGGTTATGAAAAAAGCGCGTATTTGTCTGGCTCCTTTACGTTTTGGGGCGGGTTTAAAAGGTAAGCTACTGGATGCCATGCAGTTCGGCACACCCAGTATTACAACTGAAGTTGGTGCAGAGGGTATGCATAACGAATTGGCATGGAATGGTGTCATTACTGATAAACCAGAAGAATATGCGGATGCCGCTGTTAAACTTTACAGTAGCAAATTAGAATGGGGAAAAGCACAGGCAAATGGGACACAACTTGTTAATACACTTTATAATAAAGCACAGCATTCAAAAATTCTGTTAGAAAAAATAATGCGTATCTCTAAGGATTTACAGGAGCACCGGCTTAACAATTTTACCGGAGCCATGCTACGCCATCATAATTTAAAAAGTACACAGTACATGGCGCAGTGGATTGAGGCTAAAAATAAGCTTGAAGACTTAAATTAGTATACCGCATTATAAATAGCCTGAACCATTGTTAACTGCCCTCGTTATTTCTATCATCCTTTGTCAGCAAGGGCTTCTTTTCTGAAGCGGGTATTTTGCGCGACTCTGATGTTGAGCTTGCGGGAGAAGCAGCTGAAATATCTTTCCATAAACCACCAATACTACATTGCTGCCAGCCCCATTTTAACCAACGCAATAATGAGAAAGCCAGCCATAATGCCCATGCGAGCATCAGCAAACGATACGCAAGGATAGGCACTGACAATAACCATGCTTCGGGGAGAACGGCTGCATTTCTGTCCTGATACCAGTTAAAGACAGTGGCCGATGAGCTATTCCCGGCTACCTGCATATCCGGCGAACCTAACAGGCCTTGTTGTATCACAACAAACAAACTAATCAGCGCTAAAAAGGTTAACACACCGATACCAACCTGAATGGTATCAAAACGTCTCGCCGAAGCATTTTGGATCAGTTTTTCACGCAAACCGAGTACACTTAACCAGGCAACAACAATAAAACCCATCCATACAGGCACCTGGCTTAATCCGATACCTAACAGAATCCATGAAAAAGTATTCAGTGGTGTAAATGTTGTGTACCCCAATGCCACAGCAATAATCAGAATAACAATGAGCACTCCCCAGAATAAAATTGCTGGCCCCCAATCAGGCCCCCCGGCAAAGAGTACCCAACGATCCCGTGGAAATTTAACTTTAATAGAATGGTTAACACTGGCTTGTTTTAAATCAATAGTAGGGGTGCTAAATACAGTTTGCATCGAAGTAGCATTACGCCAGACAAGCTGAACCGTTTGCTTACCCGGCGTAACGGGCAAGGTCAGATCATTGCCGTCTAAGCGAATTGGCTGTGCGATATTATTTATTTTTACAGATTGTAAATCTGATTTTTCAGGTAACGTTAACGTATACTGGCCACCCTGACTGCTGCGTAAACTTAAATCCAGCCGCGCCTCCAGTGTGCGCTTTCCCGGTTTGATTAAAAGATGGCTTTTATCAATGGTTAAAGTATTGCCTGAAACACCCTGAGGCCGAGTAATGTCTAAAGTAACGCTTTCACCCGGCCATGGATGCCACTTAGGTGACCAGCGGCCACGCTGATCTTCATGTTGAATAACAGCAAGCCCTGTATATTCCAAATGCCATACAGGGGATACGCTCACTTCCCATAGTTCAGTTGAAAAATCACTATTTAATGCGGTCAGTTTAAGTTGATTACTTTTCCCCAGACTTGAACGCCAGAATATTTGCCGTTGGCGTGCTGACATATTAACAAGCACCTGACCATTCTGGCTGCGTACTCCATCGGTTAATACCGATTCGCCCTTTAATAAAGGGATTTTCACAACCACTGCACTGCCAACAGGTGATACACGGCGCACGGTTGTTTCCACAAACCAGTCCAGACCTAATTTTAAATGCCGCTCTATAATTAAAAACGAGGGGAGTTCTGTTTGCTCATCCAGAAAGGTTGAATCACTGCTCCGTTCTGATTCCTGTTCTCGGGATAATTGTAATTGTGTATCCGGCACACCATTTTGTTGAATTCCTTCAATACTCCAACCAGTCAGTTTAGACTGCACAATGGCCGGTTTTAACTGTAAAGGTAATTGAATGTATTTTTTATTACCCAGCTTACCTGACAACATCAGATTAAAACGCCCCCTGGGTAATTCAATCCACAACACGCCATCCGCTGCCCGGAACATTGCGGTTGCTGGTCGGCCATCAATGATCACTTTTGATGGCATCCATTGTTTAACTCTTGCCGGAAGCGGGATAGCTACTTTTTGCCTTGCATGCACATTCAGTTTGATTTGCAATTGGCTTTTATCTGCTCGCATAACCATCGACTGTATCTGCGCACACTTCGGTAAACATTCAGGCGGTTGTGTTAAGCGTTTCTTTAACTCCTTAAGAAGGCTTTCATCAGGTATGCTGGCTGACTTTGCTATCACCTCATTTGAATTTAGAAACAGGATTGGTGTTAAAGCAAAGAGCAATAATACCTTTGAAACAGATGGCAGCCATGGAATAGGTATCTTAGGAATACTTTTAAGCATTAATAAACACAACAAAGCCACGAAAACAACACGCAAAATATTTAACAAGCTATGCCCCAATGGCGAAATAAGCACAAGGGATACTTGTTGCCCGGATTGTACTGGGCCATTCCAGCTTAAATACACTTTATTCCAACGCCATTGTGGCAAGCCTGGACCGGTTTGCACATTAGCCTTAGGGTCAAAAGCCTGTAAGTCATACTCTCGGCTTTTTAAAATACTATCAGAAACACTATCTCCCGATATACGACTACTATAGATCTTACTTTTAAGATCATGTGTCATACTTTCTGCAACAGCTTCTTCCTGCCTTTGTTTTGCTACTGTTTTTATCGCCACAGGGGCATGGCTAAAACCTTGCTCTGTGATAGCTCGAACCCCGGATTTTTCCAGTTGCGGGTAAATAGCGCTACGCACCTGTGACACCATAAATGGAATTGCAATAAGCAATAAAATAACCACACTTGTATTCTGGTAGCCTGATAACAACTTTCTGAACTTCCCATCCGGTAATACTTTTAAAACGGCTATCACCGCTAATAAATTTAACCAGATAAACTGCGGTACGATGCCTGGCTCATGCCAGATAAGTGACATTGTTGCCAACCCCACCATTCCCCATGGCCATGACCATAGACGCGCGATGGCGATTGAAATAATCATAACCAGAAATAAATCCAGCAGTGTCCATTTTTGCAGCCAGGTTTGCGGTATATTATCAACACCACTGGCAGAAAAAATTCGCCAACCCGGAGGTAGGTGCAATGTGGTGGAAACACTTTTAAACTTATGCTGCCATCCTGTTGCGGATAACTCCCTAACATTGCCTTCATAGCGACTATCGGCAACCAAATTTAAAGTACCACGCCGGATTTCCACACCTTTGTTTACCTGCCCGGTTTTATTTGAAAGCTGAGTGATGAATTGTGGGATATTATCAATTGTTACTCGCCCGGGCTCTAACTCAGAGCTTGTTTCCAAACGCCACGATTTTGTAACGGTTCCTTTTATTTCATCTTTGATCGTATAACCTTTACCATCAAAATCCAGCCACATGTTACGTTTTAAATTAAGTTGATCTGCCTGTGGCTGCGCGTCACCCCGGCGTATTTCATTCAATACCAGCGGCATCCCTTTTGATAAACGAAAAGCGGGCAAGCTCTGCCACTGGGCTGGTAACTTTGTTTGCCTAGGATCGATACGATCCGCGCCTTCCAGTTTTACAATCCGCAAATGGTTTTGCGCCTGAAAAACCCACACCTCAGTTTTCGGCCAAAAGTCATCAGTAGTGTTATTCATTTTTAAGTCGGTCAGGTTTTGTTTTGCACGAGATGTAACATTAACAGTCCAACGCCCCGGCTTTATCTGCAAGCGCAGTTCACCTTTGTTGTTCAGTAAGGCAGGAAGACGGCTGGTCAACGAAACCGGTACTTGCTCTGCTAATAGCACCTGCCCTAAATTGACTTCGCGCGAACGACCGGATACCTGCAAATTCAGCCGGGTAACAATACGCATTGGGATTTTATCATCCAACAAACGATAAACTGTTAATATCATTTTATCGCTTGCAACTTTCTGAGTTGCTTTCGTGTTGTCCACCAGCCATATTTTACCCTGGTTGTTAATTTCCGGAACAGTCACTTTTTTGCCTTTGATATACAAATTAACCAAAGCAGATTCGGCAGGAATTTGTAAACTTTCAGGAATATTGTCCCAGTAAAAAGTACCTTTAATATGGTATTGACCTTTTTCCAGATAAACAACCGGCAAACGATTACGTTCAGTTACCAGCACCAGACGGTTATTAATACTTACACTTTGTGGCCAGTGTTTTTTATCACCGGGAAGGGTCACCCAGCTTGCTTCAAAAACCTGCCATGATTGTGAAAACCGGGCTTTATTTTTATTAACGTTCAGTTCCAGATGCGCGGGCCAGGCGCATTTTTTATTGTTAAAATTATTATAAATAAAAGGACAGTCACGTTTTTTTTCATCAAACAAAACCCAGTCAACCCAGGGTTTCAGTGGTGCAGGTATGTCTTCTTTGTTTAAAGTTTTTGCTGCTAAATTAAAACTAAACGACAACAAAATAAAAATTACACTCAAACAACGCATCTATTCCCTTCCTTTTCTATTTATAATACTTATATTGCACGCCGGTTCATTCACTATATAATAGTGTAAACTACACTGATTACAAAAAATATTTTCAACCATGGCTTTTTACCATACAACCCCTATACGTTTTTAAGTGCACACAATGTAGCCAATGCTGCTATGGCGATAAATATCCGTATGTTCGAGCAAATTCACAGGAGACTGCATACTTCTGAACAAAAAAGGCAAGTGCAGCATCTATCCAGTGCGTCCAACGCAATGCCGAAGCTATCCTTTTGGCCGGGAATTTTAATCAGTGAAGATTAATGGAATAACGAAGTAACTCGATGTAAAGGGATTAATCAGGGGGATGTGGTTGACACTGAACATATTGAGCGGCAAAAAAACTTACCGTGAATGCTGCAATTGTTATTGATGATTGAATCAGGCTTTAAAATAGAACGGATTCTAACTACGGCGTCATAATCCGGTGAATACTTTTAAGCTTACGCACCCAGGGTGACCATTTTTTTAAATCTTTAGGTAGTGTTGCAATCGCGACATTGGCTTCTGCCACGCTAGGGTAAGCACCAAAAACAAGTGCATACCAGTATTCACCTTCACGCTTGTTTTTATAATAACCAGCCTTTCCCGTTAAGCTATTCTCATCAAAATACTTCTTAATTAATTTTGCATTCGTGCTACTGGCTAATTGCAAGGTATAAAAACCGGGGTTTTGTGCCTTAACCCATTCTTGAGGGTCTAAGTGCCGTGCGGCAACCGTATTGCGAGCTGAAACCGGTGTAATACTACTCGCAGACAATTTTCGATAGCCATCGACCAGGCCACGATGTGCTGCATTTGAAAAATAAGCATTGGATTTTCTTGCATTGGCAATAACGCCCCTGCCCTCTTTATACAATAAGGCCAGGTTATAGTTTGCACTAGGGTTGCCTTGCTGTGCCAGACGCTTTAATAACGGCACTGCAGTTTTGTAATTTTCATTGATAAGGGCATCCATTGCGTCTTTACTTAAATCAGCATAAGCACGCATTGAAGCAGCAGAGAAAATAACCACAAATAAAATAAACTGTATTCGTTTTAACATACTTGTTGTTTCACCGGTTCAAATCTGTAATAGGCTTTAGCGCTCGACAGCCATTCAAATAACAATCGATTTGCCTGCCGCTTTTCATCTTTTAGCAGCATTTGTTCATTAGGATAAGTATAGTCAGGTAATAGCTTTGTGATACCTGAGCATGAAATAACTTCAACAACCGATGCGTCATGGTAAGCGCGCACATTCAGACACAAAGCCGGCAACAGTTTTTTGTCTGTTTTAAAATGGTTAATTACCTGGAAATGTTGGGTATAACGATTTACTTCTAAAAGGCGAATACTTAAACGGGCGCCCGCCATATCAAAATCAGCACTGAAGCTATTATTCAATATGCAACCAGACTGAGAACTAACCGGCTTTGTAATATCCATTTTCAATTCAGGCACAAGCTGTAATAAGGCATGGTAATTCATCTCATACCAGAGCATGGGGTTGGGGCGAGAATATTGGGTAAAAGCCATACCTGATTCCAAATGCTTTTAAATTGTTCATTAAACCGGAAAAAGCCCGGCAACTGTCTATTTTATCGGCCAAAGCCAAAATAACTTTACAATAATGTTGCAAACACCCGGCAAAGTAAAGCTGGATGGGCAACGACACAATCAGTAAAATTATAGAATAAAATCAGATGGTTACAACTATTTTCGGTGCGCGAAAACAGAAAAAGGCCACGCAGATGCTACGCAGCCCCTTATACTTGAAAGTAATATATCAGATGCTAGCCAAACAAAGCTTCCAGTCGCTCTAAATCATTAATGACCTTCCACTCACCCCCACCCGATTCAACCCGTAAACGCCAGTTTTCAAGGCGGTCGAGGTACTCTTTTGGGTCAATATTGTCACTGCGTAATTTAGTTACGTTTAATGCAATCACCCGATAGCCTTGCATTTGAAAATCAATATCCCGCTTATAGCCTTTGCGCAGTTCTTCCTTTAAATCTGAAAAGATTAAAATCGTTTTTTTACCCGGATTTCGCTCATTTAAAAACTCAATGGCTTGCAAAATACCACCCGTAATATCCGTATAAGCACTGCCTTTGACACTTTTTACAAATTTATCAATTTTTTCCAGAAATACACGTTTTTGCTGGTTCATCCGGCTGGGACGATCTTCAAAAGTAACCTTTGCAACAATATCTTTTTCGCTAAAACTACCGGTATCAACCCTTGCAACAGCAAAAGAATCACCCGGCTTTAATTTTAACAATGAATAACTGATAACACGCTGTGCTTGTTTGAGCTCGCTTGTATAAGTACCTGATGTATCAAGCAACATATAAACACCGTGTGTTCTTGGCCCCGTTTGCTCGGCCGAGCAGGCAAATAACACAAGCATACTCAATGCTAACAAGAAGGATTTTATGATTTTCATTTTTTTATTCCCATTTTATATTCAAGTAAGATAGTTATCTGCTTACAGAATGACTGGCTGAAGCGGCTTTTACCTTTTGCTCAATAAACAGCGGTAAAAATATAATTAAATCGTATACATGTAACAACGACTTGCCAAGAAACTTAAAGACTGTACCAATAAACCGTAACAACCAGGCAAATGCACGTAAAAAACCAACGCCGACAATACCCAGCACTGTCCGGAAAGACTGCACAAAAGTCTCAAATGGTATGGCAACAAACATTAAAACAAAGGGCAAAATAAAACCCAGTGCCATTTGTGAGCCCGTTGTAATCCAGGTTATCGAGCTATCCATCATAAGCGCGCCACCCACATCGCCCCGAAGCAAGGCACCGGTTGCCTGATCGGCTTCCATTAAAATTTCACGGGTAAAACCCAGACCCGCTTCAATGCTTGCTAAAGAAAAAAGCATAGCAAACAAAAACCAGGCAATACGAATGCGTAATTTATCATTTAATGCGCCCACCACAGGAAACAACTTGGTGATACGTAACGATTCCATCAGGAAAATGCCTAATGTTATTTCAACCAGGATCATAATCATGGCAGCAACCTGGTTAAGCTGAAAACCTAAAAACAAACTGGTCGTACCCCCCACCATTTCTGACATTGGACGTGCAATTAACTGAAAATTGACCATTGCAATGCCTGCCGCAATCACCATCACCACCAGTGAAGTGAAAAAATGTTGCAAGGACGATGACGACAACATACGGACTGCCTGGTCGGTTCCTTTAACCATACTTTCGTACACACCCATATGGCGGTCAATGGTTTGTGAGCGCGACAAAATACTGGTGACATTTTTATCGACACTACTGAGCACCGTTAATACTTTTCGCCAGTGCGGCATCATACTGCGTAGCCGGTCATGACGTTTATGGCTGGCTTTGCGATACTCTTCAATAGCACTCGTATTCGCCTTAATGAGCGAATGGTGGATGTCTTCGAGAATATTCCCCACCATCGGATCACCTTTGGATGGGATTTTTGCCACGGCTTCAACCGCCTTAATCCAGCCCGGCGGCTCAGGGGGCACTTCAATACTGGCCTGATAGTCTTCTTCTATCGCGGTTATTTCTTCATTTAATAAACGATGCATTGCAGGATATTCGGCAAGGTCACGCCGCACAGTCGCATCAATACGCTCGAACTCCCGTTCAATCATACGTTCGGCTGCTTCCCGACCCGCCGCTAATAAAACTTCGCGATTACGATTAGCAAGACGTGACTCGACACTCATCACCGATTGTGCACTTAAACGCATGGCATTGTGTACCACCCGGCTCAGTGAAATAATGGCGCGATGTGCTGGCTGCCGTGAAATATAAAGCACCACAATGGCAACAATCGCCACCAGTAAAATCGCAATAACAGGATTTAACCCAAGTGAGTCCAAAAACGACATAGCCAACTCCTAGTTTGGTATGATTATTATTGTTATTCCCCTTGCATGAAAGATAATTGGTTTCTAATGCGAGCACCAGCGAGTGGTTCACAGACCAATAACAAAGAATGCGTGGGGAATGTAAATGTATATAACAGTATAGACAGTAAAATGTTGTTTTCAGTTAAAAAAATGGCGTTTTGTCGAGTTGGTCACTTTAAGTTTATCGGAATATAGTGATATAGCAGCTCGCTCAGCAACGAACAACTTAGCCTACGGTTTCTTCTTCTTTTTGAGTTAACCACATTCGCATCCGCAAATGTGCCTGACTTAATAACTGACTCACTCGTGACTCGCTCACATTCAATACGCAACCAATTTCACGCAGATTCATTTCTTCATCGTAATACAGGCTTATCACCAAAGCTTCACGGTCTGGCAGGTTACGAATCGCTTCAACCAGTTGTGCTTTAAACTCCTGCGACTGCATACCATCTAAAGGCGTTGCTGTTTTAGATGCATGGCTGGTGACACAGTCTTCATCAACACCTAAGTCAACAAAGTTCAGAATACGGCAGCTGTTTGTTTCCTGTAAAATATGGTGATACTCGGCAAGTGTTAAACCCATCTCTTTTGCCACTTCACTGTTACGAGCATCACGGCCGGTTCTATTCTCAATTTTTTGAATGGCCGCCATCACGTCACGGGCTTTTTTATGGACGGATTTGGGCGCCCAGTCATTGCGCCTTAACTCATCCAGCATTGCACCACGAATTCGAATAGTGGCATAGGTTTGGAAAGATGCGCCCTGCGATACATCATAGTGTTCGGCTGCATCCAGCAAACCTAACAAGCCAGACTGAATTAAATCATCGGCAATAACGCTTGCCGGAAGACGAGTGATAAGATGGTAGGCAATCCGCCGAACCAGATCTGAGTGTTCTTCTACCAGCCTCTGTGCTTTTGCTTGTTCTTGTATTTTTATAGGCTGCATGCCTTGTGCTCTTCTCTCGTACCTGCATTGAACTGAGCAACAATGGTTGTTGCGTTTAAATTTACCGAAGTAATGCATTTACATACTGAAACGCATGACTTCGGTAAATACAAAGCAAAATCTGTACCGTTTTAATTTATATGCATAAACGCAGTATTAGTAAGGGCGCAAGAGAGCTACAAAGTAAAAACCTCTTAATCAACCAATTTCACAATATTGGTCGCAATCCGGTTTAAAGGATATTCGTTATCGGCCGCACCTAATTTTGCAGCAGAGCCCGGCATACCCCATACAACGCTGGTTTTTTCGTCCTGCACCATGGTTTTTGCCCCGGTTTCCTTCATTTCCAGCAGGCCTTTAGCGCCATCATCCCCCATTCCGGTGAGAATAACCCCAATGGCATTGGGACCCACATTCTGAGCAACCGAACGAAACATCACATCGACGCTGGGTTTATGACGATTAACCCGCTCACCGTCATTTAAGCGGCAGATATACTGGGCACCATTCCGCTCGACCAGTAAATGATGACTGCCAGGGGCAATATAAACATGCCCCGGCAAAATTTGCTGGCCATCTTTTGCCTCGCACACGGTCATGGCCGACACGCCATTCATGCGCTCTGCAAAAGGTCCACTAAACGCTTCCGGAATATGCTGGCTGATGACGATTCCGGGTGAATCAGGCGGCATTTGTATCAACACTTCTTTGATGGCTTCGGTACCACCGGTGGATGCGCCTAAGGCAATAATCTGATCGGTTGTTTTAAAGCGTTTTTTGCCTGTTTTCTTTTGTATAACACTGTCGGCTGAGAGCTTTTTCTCAACCGGTTTCGCGGTTGCATTGCTGCTTGAAACCATACCCACTTTTGCTTTAGAAGCGGCTTTTACTTTTTCGACAATCTCTTCGGTATATTCCTGCAAACCGTCTTTAACATCAATTTTAGGTTTAGCAACAAAGTCAATCGCACCGGCTTCGAGTGCGTCAAAAGTAATATCAGCTCCCTTTTCTGTTAACGATGAAATCATCACCACTGGCAATGGATGCAGGCGCATTAAGTTACGCAAAAACGTAACCCCATCCATTCTAGGCATTTCAACGTCGAGGGTAATTACGTCGGGTTTCAGTTGCTTGATTTTGTCACGAGCAATAAGGGGATCCTGAGCGGTACCCACCACCTCAAGCTCTTTATCTGAATTTAATATTTCAGTCAGTATTTTCCTGACTAGCGCAGAATCATCAACAATAAGTACTTTTATTTTACCCATGCAAAGTTAATCCATATCCTTAAAATAACTCAATATCACCAGAGTCCGCTTTTTCTTGACGAAGTTTCTCTTGATATACTTTCTCACGTTTTTCTAATGTTTCATTATGTACTTTACGAAGTTTCTTCATTAACACCCGACCGGTTTGCGGAAAGTACAATACTTTACGAGGATAAATATCGCCCAGGTCTTCTGTGGCAACCATTAATTTTTCAAGCTCAACATAATTTTGAATAAAATCGATATTCTGCTGACCGACATCAATCTTTGACATTGAAGCCAGCACGCGTCCACCACCAAATAATTTAACTTCCAGGTTTTTCTTTAAACCACCGGCTTTTAATATCGCGTTAATGAGCATTTCCATTGCATGGTTTCCATAACGTGCCGATTCACTATTGGTATCTGAATTCTCAGCTCCTCTCTCGATGGGTAACATGAAATGATTCATACCGCCGACGCCTAAGTTTACGTCACGGACACAAGCCGAAACACAGGAGCCTAAAACGGTTGAAACCAGTTCATGTTCTCTTGTAACATAAAATTCACCGGGGAGAATTTTAGCAGCATCGACTTCGTGCACATTATCCCAGTAACGATTAATATGTTCAAAGCCAGGTAAACAGCGGCTATGTGTTTCGCGTTGTTTTTTTAACAACCCAACCATGGGGATTATTTCACCTTCTGGTAAATGGTTTGACCGATTAAATCAAATCGCTGACATACTTTATGAAGTGATTCTGAATGGCCAATAAATAGATGGCCCTGCTCGTCAACTAAATCGGCATAACGATCAAATAATTCTCTTTGCGTTTCTTTGTTAAAATAAATAACCACATTACGGCAAAACATAAAATCAAATGGGCCGCTAATCGGCCAGTCATCCATTAAGTTAAGTTGCTTAAAGGTAATCATGTCACGCAATTCTTTTGACATGCGGATGTCACCTTCGTGTTCACCTTTACCACGCTTAACCCATTTCTTTGAATGCGCTTTATCTAAACCAGCAACACGTTCTTCGGTATAAATTCCATCGCTGGCACGTTGCACCATATTGGTGTCCAGATCGGTTGCTAATATTTTAATGTCCCAGCCATCCAGTCGTGGAAACACATCACGAATGGTCATTGCAATGGAATACGGTTCTTCACCGGATGAGCAACCCGCCGACCAGACACGAATACGACGGTCTGTTTTTGTCTTTTTTAATTCAGGTAATACTTTATTTCGCAAATATTCGAAATGATGCTTTTCCCGAAAGAAGGAAGTCAGGTTAGTTGTAATCGCATTGGTGAATTCCAGAATTTCACTTTCATCACCGGACTTTATTAAACTTAAGTATTGAGAAAATTCCGTGAACTTAAGTTGGCGTAAACGCCGGGCAAGCCGACTATAAACCATATCGTGTTTCGCCTCCGACAGCACTATCCCTGTTCTGTCGGCAATCACATCACTGATATATTTAAAGTCTTTGGCAGAAAATTCAAATTCACGGTTATTTAATAACTGTGCATTTTTTTTAGCTGCCTGCATTTAGAACTCTTCCCATTCATCAGATTCATCCACTGCTTTACGACGTTTAGGTGTTGCTCTTACCGCTGCCGGGCGTGGCGCTGCTGTTCTAGCTCTTACGGGAGGTGCTACTGCTGGCGCAACCGCTTGCTCTGCTTCTTCGCCCACTTCGAAAAAGTCCATTAACTCGTTCATCGCTTTGGCCTGATCATTCATGGCTTCGCCAGCCGCCGCCGCTTCTTCTACCAGGGCTGCATTTTGTTGGGTCATTTCGTCCATGCTGGTAATCGCTTTATTTACTTCTTCAATACCAGATGACTGCTCATCACTGGCCGCCGATATTTCAGAAATAATATCGCTTACCTTTTTAACTGCATTCACAATTTCATCCAGCGTTGAACCTGATTCATCCACTAAGCGCGAACCTTCTTCAACCTTCTCGACTGAGTCTTTGATTAAGCCTTTAATCTCTTTCGCCGCACCGGCTGAACGCTGTGCCAGATTACGTACTTCACCCGCAACAACCGCAAAACCGCGGCCTTGCTCACCGGCACGCGCCGCTTCCACCGCGGCATTGAGTGCCAACAAGTTAGTCTGGAATGCAATCTCGTCAATAACACCAATAATATCGGCAATTTGTTTGCTGCTGTTATTAATCGCCGACATGGCGTCTACTGCATTACTTACAACCGAACCGCCTTTTTCTGCTTGCTCTCTTGCGGCCGCCGCTAATTGATTAGCCTGACGCGCATTGTCTGCATTTTGTTTAACCGTCGATGTCATTTCTTCCATGCTCGAGGCGGTTTCTTCCAGACTACTCGCCTGTTCTTCGGTGCGCTGACTTAAGTCGGCATTACCTTGTGCAATTTCACCGGAAGACGATTGAATACTGTCTGCCGAACTACGAATTTCATTCACCATATTTAAAAGGTTTGTAATTGATGAATTGGTTGCATCGCGTAATTGTGCAAATTCACCGGAGAACTCACCATCCATTGACTGGCTTAAATCACCTTCGGCTAAACCGGCCATTACCCGTTGTACTTCGCGCGTGGGGGTCACAACCGCTTCCATTAACTCGTTAACACCTTCACCTAATGTTTTCATAAAACCGGTTAAAGTGGATGTGTCAATACGCGCATCTAACTGACCTTGCACGGCATTATCAATTAAATTCTGAATTTGCCGTTCGGCATCCTTTTGCTCGGTAATATCACGCCATTCCACCATATTTCCCATAAGATTACCGTTATGGTCGTTAATCGCGGTAGCATTCACACTAAATTCTAAACCACCCACTTTAATATCTGCATTAGCGGGTAAATTAGCGGCATTGCCTAACAAAGAACGCTGGTGTGATGGGTTACGGTGAAACTGATCAATATTCTGCCCGACTAAATTCTTCGCATCAAATCCAGAAAATATCTGGCGCAACTCAGCTTCACGATTTACCAGCATGGCAACCACCGCTGGGTTGGCATAGGTAATATTTAAATCTGTATCACAAATCATTAAATTGGCATCAGCACCATCCACAGCAGATTGCAATCGTGCCACTTCAATTTCTTTAGCTCGCTCGTCAGTTACATCACGCCACTCCAGCGTATTACCTATGTATTCGCCTTTGTCATCAACAATGGCAGAAACATTAAGCGCAAATTTTAAATCACCAACCGCAATATCCGTTTGATAAGGTAAATTATCCTGATTTGCTAAAAGCTGGCGTTGATGTGCCGGATTCTTGTGGAACATGTCGATGTTGCTACCCACAATATTACTGGCTTTAAATCCTGGAAATACACTGGCTAAAGTGGCTTCATGTTTGCTTAACAAGTTAATCGTCGATTGATTGGCATAGGTGACATTGAAATCTCGGTCAATCATCATCATCGCCTGCATTGCGCCATTCACTGATGAGCGCATACGGATCAGCTCTAATCGTTCATCTTCATTTAATGTATCGTTACTCATAGTTGTTGGCCTCTCGTCTTCATATCCGGATAGCATGACTTCTGCAATTGTGTTTAAAGCATGTTCCCATGCCGATTGAATTTGGCTTGTCCACGCATCGCCCGCCATCTCTTTCATTACACTGATAAGCGTGGCGGCAACCGCCTGATAATGTTCAGGGGCTGCACCATAGCCCTGATGTTTGCTGCCTAAGCCTTTTAAGGCATCTCCCAGAACATCGGGCTTTCTTAAATTAGCAACGACCAGCTTTAAAGCAGTAAGTAGTTTTTTTTGCTGTTCTTTCGGATCCGTATTTTTAAACATGGGAATAACAGCCGGATGTTGTTTAAACAACGTTGCATAAAATTTTTCGACCAGTTCTTCTGCGCGTGGAGCCAGCAGATTAAAACTGTCTTCCAGTATTTTTACATCCAGACCAAGCGGTGAAACGTAATCGTTCTGAAATGATTCATTTGTGGCATTCATATTTCCAATCACCTTGCTACTAATTTAGCTATGCGAGCTTATAAATTAAGCTCTGTTTGAAGTAATATCGTCAATTTAAGTAATTTCTTTACCCATATTTCATGTGGTTTCTATAAAAACAGAAGCGCTATAAGCTAAGCTCTTCTGTTAAGCCCAGTAACTCTGCTGCTTTTTTTAAGGCATCCGATGAAGCCTGCCAGCTTACTTTAGAACTGTACTTCTCGGCCTGCTTAAATACACAAGTTAAAAGCTGTAATGATGCTGCATCAATGCGTTCGACTTCGCTACCATCAAAAACAATATCTGAACTATTCATTAAAGCGACTATTTGCTGCTGCAATTCACCGACTTGTGAAATATCCTGCACATCATTTAATTTAATTACTGAGCCCATCACAGGATTCTCCTCGGTTTCTTTTGTTTCAGCTTCCATCGTTTGTGGTTCAACCACTGATTCAGCCACTAGCTCAACAATAGGCTGTTCCACTTTTTCAGTATCCACCGATACCTTTTGTGGTGCTTTTTTGTGTACTGTCTTTTTACTAATTACCTTTTTCTTCGCGAGCTTCTTTTTAGCTACTTTCTTTTTGGTTACTTTATTTTGAACATTTTTCTTTGTAACCTTCTTTTTAGCAGGTTTCTTTTTCGATGCAGCACTGCTTTTATCCGGAGACAACCAGGCAAGTGGATCCAGGCCTATCATTGTTTTACTCATTGCAATGTTCTTCCTTTGGTAAAATCCAGCGCCAGTTTTTTATAATCTTCTGCACCATTACTGCCATTACGGTATTCAAATACCGTCATACCAAAACCCGGACCTTCTGCCAGTGCAGAGGTTTCTCTTATTGATGTTTTTAAAACCTGGCCGGGAAAATGTGATACCAAATTATCCAGCACATCTTTGGATAATTTTCGGCGTGGATGGTAGCGTGTTATCGCTATCCATGTTTTATGTTTTAATTTCAACGATTTTTCAAACTGAGTTAGCGTACCAATGAGGTGAGACATACCATGCAAGGCAAGGTAATCACCGGCAACCGGGATAATAATTTCATTGGTTGCATATAATGCGCTTACAACTAAAAAGCCTGATGATGGTGGGCAGTCAAGTAATACAAAGTCCTGATTCTTCATTTTTCGTAAAATCTTTTTTAAACGATTGGCAATTTCTGAGCTACCCTGATGCATTTGTTCCAGTTCGGCTAGCCGTGGCCCACAGGAAACCAATTGCATATTTTTGCGAACTTCATGGGTAACATCTTTAATTGAATAGTCATCAAGGAGTACTTCACCTATGCCGGGTAAAGTCGGGTCAGCCTGCCCCAAACTAATCGTTAGGCTGCCTTGTGGATCCAGATCAATCGTAGTCACTTTATTACCTTGCATAGCAAGCATATGCCCAAGGTTAGCAACCGTGGTGGTTTTACCAACGCCACCTTTCTGATTTACCACTGACACTAAACGCACCAACGTATTCTCCAATGTTACCGGTAATTTTCACCGGTTTATTCTTAACCTAACCATGCAAGGCCGGACATTAATTCTTTTAGATAATGCCATTTAGAAACTGTTTTATGTCGATAATGTGATACTTTGCGTAAGAACGGACATGCTCGAGGATGAATTTCCAGCTTGTTTGTTTTTACTGCTATGCAATGTATCTTTTGAATCAACATCGTTATCACCTACTTCTATCTACCCAGAAATTTCTATAAGCTAACCATCACTTAATGAATCAACTGTTGAGAGTTCATTGGAATTCAACATATGATCGATATCCAAAATCACAACCATTTTTTCTTCAACCGCTGCCATACCTTTTACAAACTCAGTGTCCACCGCAGTACCAAAATCCGGTGATTTTTTTACGTTCTCTGCTTTTACCTGATAAACATCTGATACACCATCGACGACAATGCCCATTGTTCTATCGGTATGCCCTTCAGACTGAACCCGTAATACAATAACAACAGTTGTTGGCCCATACTCAAGAACGTCTAATTCAAAACGGCGACGTAAATCAATAATAGGAACAATGGTACCGCGCAAATTAATAACACCTCGAATATATTCCGGCATATTCGGCAGCGATGTCACATCGTCCCAGCCTTTAATCTCCAGTACACGTAAAATATCAACACCGTATTCTTCACCGGCTAGCATAAAGGTAAGAAACTCATTGATGTCATCTTCAGCATTACTGATATCAGTTAGTTCTATTGATTGTTGTGCGGCTTCTGCCATATTCTGCTCCTTACGCAGCAATAATTTTCTGATGACTGGTGACAGTGGATAATTTTCTTGAGTGTTGGTAAAGATGCATCACGCCATTAATATCAAGTATTAAGGCAACCGTGCCATTACCTAAAATAGTTGCACCAGACAGCCCGTCAATTTGTTTCAGATTTGTCTCTAAACTTTTAATAACAACTTGTTGTTGCCCAAGAAGTTCGTCCACACAAATTGCAATTTTCTTACCTTCATTTTCGACAACAACCAGTAAACCATCAGTAATATCGGTTGTATCTGCTTCTATCCCAAAAATGTCATACAAGCGAACAATAGGGATATAATCATCACGTAACTTATAAACATCGGCCGCGCCGGTGACGCTGTTTATCATTTCAGGATTAATTTGTAGTGATTCAATAATGGAAATAAGTGGCACGATATAAGTTTCTTTACCAACACGAACAAGCTGGCCATCCAGTATTGCCAGCGTAAGTGGCAAACGAATAGTAAAGACACTGCCAACACCAGCTTCAGACTGCACTTCAACTGTGCCACCGAGTGCTCTAATATTTCTTCGCACCACATCCATTCCAACGCCACGGCCGGATACATCGCTAACCACTTCGGCAGTTGAAAAGCCGGGAGCAAATATAAGATCATTAACCTGCTCAGGTGTTAACTTATCTTCTTTTTTAATAACACCACTATCGATAGCCTTTGCCAGTATGCGTTCATGGTTAAGACCTGCACCATCATCTTTAATTTCGATAACAATATTGCCGCCCTGATGAAAGGCATTGAGTTCAATGGTGCCTGTTTCACTCTTGCCATTATCAAGCCGTACCTGTGGTGTTTCGATGCCATGATCCAGTGAATTACGTACCAGGTGAACAAGCGGGTCACCAATCTTTTCCATAACGGTTTTATCTAATTCGGTTGACTCACCCGTTAATACCAATTCAATTTTCTTGTCTAACTGGCTGCTTAAGTCATGCACTAAACGTGGGAAACGCTGGAATGCAAAGCTGATTGGCATCATCCTGATACGCATCACGCTTTCCTGTAACTCGCGGGTATGTTGTTCAAGTTGTGTTAAGCCATCGTTCAGTCTTTCCAGCGCGGCGCTGTCAAATTCTTCGCTGTCGCCAATCTGGCTTAACATCGACTGAGTGATAACTAGCTCACCCACCATGTTAATTAAGTCATCGACCTTATCGATGTTGACACGAATGGATGAGGATTCTGCTGGTTTTTTGCTGGATGACTTTGCTGAAGTACGCCGGTCACTCTGACGGCGATCCCCTTCGCGCCGTTCTTGTGCAGCGGGAACAGATGCAGGTGTTGTTGCCTCAGGT
The DNA here is from genome assembly GCA_024275115.1 of Gammaproteobacteria bacterium. Taxonomy (GTDB): domain Bacteria; phylum Pseudomonadota; class Gammaproteobacteria; order UBA6429; family Thiohalophilaceae; genus SZUA-37. Next base: position 11,642 of record JAJRZT010000058.1, on the reverse strand, counting down.
TTATCGGCAATGATGGAAAGCTCACATTCATCTTCAACCCACTCAAAACATTCTTTAATATCATCTTCGGCAACATCACCGGAGACTTTGATAGTCCAGCTTAGGTAACTCAGTTCTGGGTCAATTAATTCGAGTTCAGGTAATTGTTCTGTGTTTACTTCAATAGAAATATCACCCAGTGAATCCAGTTCACGGATAATCCGTACGGGATCATTACCTGTTTGCAACATGTCGGCATTGGGTTTGAAGGTAATCGTCCAACCGAGGACTTTTTCCTCTGCTGTTGATTCTGTTGCTGTATTGGCCGTTGCAGTTGATTCTGTCGGACTATTTCCTCCACTAAGGAGTACTTTCAATTCTCTATGTGTTTTAGCGATCGTATCGTGGTCGAGATCTTCATTGTCTTTTAATGAAAGTAACATTGAACGTAAAACATCAACCGAACGCAATAAAACATCCACTGCATTCTGTGTGACTTCACGTTGACCGGCGCGCATTTCGTCTAACAGTGTTTCCATTACATGGGTATAATCTGCAACGGCATTTAAACCGAACGTGCCACTGCCCCCTTTAATAGAGTGTGCAGCACGAAAAATAGTATTAATCACTTCTTCGTCAGCTTCACCTACATCCAGGTTAAGTAATTCTGACTCCATAATATCCAGGCCTTCAAAACTTTCTTCGTAGAAGGTGTCTAGAAATTGTGAGATATCAATTGACATGTGTATACCCTTTATGAATTATCCCAATACTTTGTTCACTGTTTTTAGTAACTGGTCGGGATTGAATGGTTTAACGATCCAGCCCGTTGCACCTGCGGCTTTACCTTCTTTTTTCTTTTCCATCGAGCTTTCTGTTGTTAGTAACAAGATAGGAATAAATTTAAAGTCAGCCAGCTTTCTTAGTTCACCGACCAGGGTCAGTCCGTCCATGTTCGGCATATTGACATCAGAAATAACAAGATCAAATTTATTACCCTGCGCTTTATCTAAGGCCTCAACGCCGTCTGACGCTTCGACCACATCAAAACCTGCCCCTTTTAATGTAAAGGCCACCATTTGTCGCATAGAAGCTGAATCATCCACTGCAAGAATTTTTGCCATTAGTTTTCTCCTTCAAATAGCTAAAACAACCATAGTCTGGCTATGTTCAAGCTATTTATCGTCATATAAAGGCAAAGCTTTAGAAATTTCGTAAAATGTATTCAGATGAATGAACAGCTTCAACTATTCATGAGGATAAACTGCGTTAAGCAAAAAGATCGAGTAAATTCGTTGAGTTTCTGGTTGATAACTCAGTGGTTGCTAGTATTGTTTCATCCTCAGCCGTTCTTGCTCCATTTAAGTGCATCGCAGGTGGTGGGTTGTCATAATCCCTGCTGTCAGACTGTGAAAAGGCCGACTGCTGTTGCTGCTGAAAACTTTGTTGTGAAACGTCAACGTTGGCTAAATCCAGCCCTTGTTGCGCAAGCATTTCACGTAAACGGGGAATGGCAGATTCAATCGCTTCTTTGGCAGTCGCATTATTGACATAAAACATCACCGATGCCTGATTGTCTTTTGCGATATTTAAACGAATATCCAGGCTGCCCAGTTCAGGTGGGTCAAGACGAATCTCTGCACGTTGCATCTGGCCATTCACCATCCAGTTAATCCGTTCACCCACCTGCTGGTTCCATTGCGCATTATCCGGCGTAACAGTCATTGCTGGCAACATCACCCCTCCTTGCTTTAATGCAAAACTCTGGTTAAGCGTAAAAGAGGAATGTATTGCCGTGGGTAAATCCTGATCTAAAATGGTATCGGTCTTAATCAATGCCTGGTTCATCAGTTGAGCATTCAGTTGCTTTAACGTCGCTGCATTTCCTTCGGTGAAGTTGGCAGTTAATTGTGCGGTAAATAAGCCGTCATCTGCGAACAAATCACTGTTTATGCCTGCCTGTAATGGATTAAGTGCGGCAAGATGACCCTTTGCGACTCCGGGGTTAAGCCCGCTATGAATAAAATTTGACGCAACGAATGCATCCCCCGTATTGGCTGGTAAACCATTTGCCTGCCGCTGGGCTGGCAATAGATTGCCGGGGATGGCCGTTCCATTTAAACCGGCAGCTTGAGAATTAGCTAATACCGTTGTACTAAATAATGCATTTAAATTGAGTAAATCTGTTGGCAAGCCATCAAGTTCACCACTTTCGAGTGCAATATCCTGCACTTGTTCAGTCGCATCTTTTTTAATCTTGTTCTTTTGGCTTTCATTTAAAATTTCTTTAAATTCAGAGCCTTGAGGACTTGAAGCCGAATTTTTGTCCATAGACGATGATACCATCGCCTTCTGGCCTGCATTCGCTTCTAAAGCAATTTGTGATGAAACAGCCGTATCAGACACTTTAACTCTCTAAATGACCCAACAAAATTTACTAACCTTAGCAGCAATACAGCAAACTCTGTGCCAGCTACAATTTGGAATAAAGATTTTGTATAAAGGTAAGGTACTGAATATACCGAATTAATGATCACTGTCCATTTTATGCCGAAGTGGCCGGTCGTCCATTTCTTTTTGTTCTCGACGTTCCTCATGGTAACGCTCTTGTTGTTTAAATCGACTTACCGTGGTATCCATAATTTTAGTTTTAGTGTGCACATGCTGCCATATTTTTCTTGATGCCTGGCACTGCTGTTCAGCTTCAACTATTTTTACTTTCTGATCCTGGATTGCCTTATCCAGGCCATTGATAAAATCTTTGTAGGTTTGCATAGCAACAACACCCATACCCTGCTGACCATTTTCTGCAAAGCGCTTTAAGTATTCTTCACGATAATTTTTTAACGATTGCAGTTTCTCCATATTCTCGGAATAGATCCGGTTTGATGTACCTAACGCTATGGCCGCAGCCTGCTCTTTACTTTTTGCCAAATCGGCCAAAGTTGAAAAGCGTTGCGATTTTTTCATTTAATACACTCTTTGAAAACATTTCTTATTATGAATAGTAGCAAATTTTACGCCACTATTAACTGCAATAAAAAAATTACTGTATTTTAAATCGAATTTCTTTCTTACCAAAGTTAAGAATCTACAGGGTATTTTTTTTTCCAGTTATTGCAATAAATATTATTGTGGCTTCTGTGACTTATTGCGGCAACACTTCTGCATCTGGCATAGGTGCAAATGGATCAACCGCTTGCAATGCCTGCTCTGTTTCCTGCACCTGTTCAAATAAAGTTTCTAACTCCTGAAAACTTTGTTTATAGGTTGCCGGTTCATGCATATCCTGTTTTAAGAACGCCATAAAATGCGGTTGCAATACAATCGACTGGTCGACCCGTGTGTCAGACCCCTGTGTATAAGCGCCAATGGTTATCAAGTCTTCATTCTTTTTGTAAGTTGAATAAATATGCTTGAATTTCTGTACAGTTTTTAAATGTTCTTTATCGATAATATCAACCATTACCCGGCTAATAGAGGCTTCGACATCCACCGCAGGGAAATGCCCGGACTCGGCAAGGGAACGGGATAAAACAATATGACCATCAAGAATGGCTCGGCTGGCATCAGCAATTGGATCCATCTGGTCATCGCCTTCAGTTAATACCGTATAAAAAGCAGTAATGGAGCCATTGCCTTTTGTTGCATTACCTGCACGTTCAACCAGTTGCGGTAATTTACCAAAAACCGAAGGTGGGTAGCCTTTGGTTGCTGGTGGCTCACCAATGGCCAGCGCAATTTCCCGTTGTGCCTGAGCAAAGCGGGTTAGCGAATCCATTAGCAATAAAACATTCTTGCCCTGGTCACGAAAATATTCGGCAATACTGGTTGCCATAAAAGCACCGTGCAAACGCATAACCGGTGTTTGATCTGCGGGCACAGCAACCACCACGGCACGTGCCATACCTTGTTCACCTAAAATTTTATTAATAAAATCTTTTACTTCCCGACCCCGTTCACCAATTAATCCCACTACAATCACATCGGCCGTTGTATAGCGCGTCATCATACCAAGTAATACACTCTTGCCCACACCACTGCCTGCAAATAACCCCAGCCGTTGCCCTCGGCCAACACTGAGCAATGCGTTGATTGCGCGTACACCTACATCCAGTGGTTCTGTTATTGGTGCACGATCCAGAGGGTTGATGGGTTTACCATTTAATGCGATAGTTTCAGTGGTATTTAAAGGGCCTTTGTTATCCAGTGGCCGCCCTGTTCCGTCAAGTACCCGACCAAGTAAACTATTCCCCACCGGCACTTCATAAATATTATTCGATGGAATAACACGGGCATTCGGTTGAATACCTTGAATACTGCCTGTTGGCATCAAATAAAGACGGTCTCCATTAAAGCCAACCACTTCCGCTTCAATCGATTCACCATTCTGGTTTTCAATTTCACAGCGTACTCCAACGGCAGCCTGGCAACCCAAAGCCTCTAGTGTCATTCCCACCATACGAGTAACCTTGCCTTCAACCAGCATTGAAGATGTGGTTGGCATTCTGGCCTGATATTCTGATAATTTTTTTAGCCATTTAGTTTGCCGGTTGGCAATAACATCATGGGCGCTTTTCTGGCTAGTCATTGTGCGGTTCATCATCAACCGCAGGGGCTGAATCTACAGGGTTGCTATCGTCACTAATTATTTCCTCTATGCTGTTGTCTGCATCCAAAGATGTGTCGGTATACACATTTAGATCTGTATTTCTTTCTCCGCCAAGCAGTATGGCAATAATACGATTAAGGCGTTTTTCTACACTGGCATCAATATAAGACTGACCCGCCTGCAAACGGCAACCGCCACGCGACAACAGCGGATCTTCAATGATTCGCCAGGGTTGAGATTCACTGTCATGGTGTAATGAAAGTGTGTCGCGCACAATATTGGCATCTTCCGGGTGCAAATAAATATTCACTTTTCGTTCAGCAATCGGCAGTGATGCCATTGCTTCACGCACCACAGCAACAATCTGACCGGGGTCAGTATGTAATTCCCGGCGAATAAGTTGTCCGGTGACTGTCATGGCTAAATGAAATAACTGATCGGTGACTTTTTCATCCAGATCATCCAGCGGACGATTCAAAAAGTTCAGGATATTATCTAAATTTTCACAGCGTTGGCTCACTTCCTGTTGTGATTCCGCCAGCCCTTTTTTAAAACCGGCGTCATAGCCCGACTTTAACCCTTCATTATAAGCAGCAGTTTCAATACGTTCTATTTCCTGTGCGGTCGGTAATTGCAAAGATGCATCGGAAACATTCGGTAATGTCCACTTCTCATAGCCATCATCCGTTCCCGGAGTAATCACTTTAGATGTAATAATGGTATTAGACAAATTCATCTCCACCACTGCCGCCTAATGATATTTCACCGGCGTCTGACATGCGCCGTGCGATTGCCAGAATTTCTTTCTGTGCAGTTTCAACATCACTCAGGCGTACAGGCCCTTTCGATTCCAGATCATCACGTAACATTTCACCGGCACGTTTTGACATATTCTTGAATATTTTTTCTTTAATTTCCTCGTCAGCACCTTTGAGTGCAACAATGAGGTTCTCTGACGAAATCTCACGTAACAGTGACTGGATACCACGGTCATCCACATCAATCAGGTTATCAAAGACAAACATCAGTTCCTGTATGCCATCACCCATCTCGGCATCATTTTCACGCACCCCTTCCATAATTGTGCTTTCAACCGAGCTGTCCATAAAGTTAAGGATATTCGCTGCTGTTTTTAAACCACCCACGCCCGAAGATTTAATGCTGTCGGCGTTACCAGAGAATTGTCTTTCAAGCACTTCATCGAGTTCATTCATTGCCTTTGGCTGAATCCCATCTAATAAGGCTATGCGCATTAATGCATCAACCCGCATATTTTCCGGAATGGCAGAAAGAATTTCGGCTGCCTGATCAGGTTCCAGATAAGATAAAACAATGGCGATAATCTGTGGGTGTTCTAGCCGGATAATGTCGGCAATAGCACGCGGCTCCATCCATTTAAGGGTTTCAATGCCTTTGGATTTTCTACCCAATAGAATCCTGTCAAGAATATTGCCAGCATTGTCTTTACCCAGTGCCGATTCCAGAACATTACGCAGATAATCTTCGTTTCCAACGCCTAATGCAGTATGCGCTTCGACTTTATCAACAAAGCTGGACAATACATCACTGACCGTATTCTTATCAATGCCATCAATCGATGCCATTGCTTCACCAATTTTTTGCACCTCTTTAGGTGACATATGCTTGAGTACTTCTGCTGCATCTTCTTCTCCCAGAGTAAGAAGAAAAACGGCTGCACGCTCTACACCATTTATTTTTTTTGCTTCGGCCATTTATTTATAACTTATTTTTACAATTATTATTTTTCATCTGATATCCAGTCTTTAACTACCTGGGCAACACGTTTTGGTTCCTGTGATGCGAGTGTTTTTGCTGCGACCAGATCATTTTCATAAACCGGCAACTTATCCAATAATGCGGTACCTTCAGGCCCGGTTAATGTTAACTGATCTTCACTTAAGTCTTCCTCTTCTGATTCAGAAACAGGATGATAATTTGCCAGGCTTCGAATGGTTGGCTTAAGTACACCAAAAATAAGAAACAATACAGCTAAACCAGCAAGGCTTTGTTTCACTATGTTCCAGAACCAACTCTGCTCCCAGAGAGGAATCTCAGGCAAGGTTTCCAGTTCCGATGCGCTAACAAAACCTGTATTTACCACATTGACACTGTCACCACGCAAATTGCTAAACCCAACCGCTTCACGTACAAGCTGTGTTATCTGGGTTAGCTCCGCTTCGGTGTATTTTGTTCGTACTGTTTCACCTTCTTTATCAACCGATACCTTATCGTCAATAACAACTGCAACCGAAATTCGCCGTAATGTTGTCGGTGATTTTCTTGTATGGTTAATGGTGCGATCAAGTTCATAATTAAGCGTTGAACGCCGCTGATTTTTACTTGGCGGCTGGGTGTTTTCCTGTGCATTCTGCTGCCCTGCTTGCTCGGGCGCAACCCCGGCTGCCGGTGGTTCGTTTGATAATGCGCCGGGAATACCGGCATTGGCATTACTGCCAACCGATTGTTCTTCAAAACGTTGTTCACTGCGTACTGCAGCAGGGTCTGGTATAAAAGACTCGGAGGTACTCTCTGACCGGGTAAAATCAATATCGGCTACTACCTGCGCCCGCACTTTATTTTTACCAACAATCGGCGCTAAAATATTTTCAACCCGTTGTATGTAATACTGTTCCAGCTTGTGTGTGTATGCAAACTGCGTTTCAGTAATATTGAGATCATCCAGCTCACTGTTATTGGTTAGCAGATTACCACTCGAATCAACAACCGTCACATCATCAATGGATAAATTAGAAATGCTGGAGGCAACTAAATGTGTTATCGCAACAATATGCCGTTTAGGCAGGCTATGCCCGGATGCCAATTCCAACATAACCGATGCACGTGCCTTTTTCTGGTCTCGAATAAAAACCGTATCTTTTGGTAAAGCTAAATGAACCCGGCTATTTTTAACCGCAGAAATGGTATTAATTGTACGGGAAAGTTCTTCTTCCTTTGCACGATGATACCTTGCGTTTTGTAAAAAAGTACTGGTACCGATGCTCTCATCTTTTTGCAATAATTCAAAACCAATTCCGGAAGATTTTGGATAGCCTTCGGCCGCAAGTTCTATCCTTGCCTGTTGCACACTTTCATTATCAACCAGTATCGTACCACTGGCTAAATCAAGTTTATATTTAACACCAATACGCTGAAGAACCTGCACGACTTCGTTACTGTCTTTTGCACTAATGCTGGAAAATAGCACGCTATAGGATGGGCCCTGTGCCCAAAATACAATTGCAATGCCAATGGCAATACTGGCAGCTAGCCCCACCAGCAAACCAATTTGCCGTACAACCGGCAGCGCGGACATGCCGGAAAAGGAGCTGTTTAAATTATCTGTTTTAGTTAAATCCATATTATCTCTCTATAAAAATTCGATTAAACCGGCATATTCATAATTTCCTGATAAGCCTTCACTATCTTGTTTCTTACCTGCAACATAGCCTGAAATGAAACACTCGATTTTTGCATCGCCATCATCACCTCTGCAATCGGCACATCTGGGTCTCCTTTTTGAAAAGCCTCCTGCAATTTATTGGTTTGTGCCTGTATATCATTAACTTTGTTAATTGAACTTTTTAATAATGTTGAAAATGAATTCTGCGTGTCTGTTTTATTTTCTGTCGAAACCGCGTTGAGTTCCGGTTTTGTAAATGAATTTTGCAGCCCTTTAGTTTGCTCAGACATGGCTCGCATTTGAGCCAGCAAATCATTGACACCGATTGTATTGTTACTCATTATTTTTCTCTTTTAATAACGGGTTAAAGGTATAAATATGCTTATTACTAAGCCAGACTCTGAACTCCGGGAACTTCAACCCCGTCTTTACGCATTTTTGCAAGTTTGTAACGCAACGTACGCTGACTGATCCCCAACTTTTCGGCTGTATCCTTACGACTGCCTTTTGTGTCCTTAATAGCTTGCAGAATTAAGTCCCATTCATGATGCCGCAACCCCCCGTTCAATGAATCCATATCCTGTGCCAGCTTGTCACTACCAGAACTAAAGGCGCTTTTCTCAGTAGTATTGACGTCAGTTATTCCTATCTCTGCAGCAGATACCTTGTCAGACACTGGCTTTCGCACTTCACCTGAATTAAATACATTGCTATTGGCGCTGGCAGTCGAAAAGGAAGAGGTTTGTGTATCCAGGGGAAAATATATATCTTCATCTGTGATTTTTTCATTTTTATGCAAGATCATGGCACGCTGTATTACATTATCCAGTTCGCGTACATTACCCGGCCACGGATAGGCTTCCAGTTTGTTGCGTGCTTTTAGGGTTAATACAGGTATTGCTATTCCCATTGAGCGAGCATTATTTATCATGATATGCTCGGCTAAAGGTATAATATCGTTACAACGATTAGATAATGAATGAATGTGCAGAGGAAAAACATTGAGCCGGTAGTACAGATCTTCACGGAAACGGCCTTTCTTTACTTCATCCAGCATATTACGGTTTGATGTTGCTAATACACGTACATCTAAATCAATAATTTTATTGCCGCCCAGACGTTCAACTTCGCGTTCCTGTAATACGCGCAATAATTTCGCTTGTAAACCCAAATCCATTTCAGATATTTCATCCAGCAATAATGTGCCACCCTGTGCCTGTTCAAACTTACCGGGGCTGGATTTATAGGCTCCGGTGTAAGCACCTTTTTCATAGCCAAACAAGGTTGCTTCAAGCATATTCTCAGGGATGGCGGCGCAGTTAATCGCAATAAAGGGATGATCTGCTCGGTTAGATTGTTTATGAATATACTGCGCAACCACTTCTTTACCGGTACCGCTGTCACCGGTTATCATCACCGTTGCATCATTAGGCGCAACCCGTTTTGCAATTTCAAACATCGTTTTGCTGTTTTCATCAACAGCTATAATGTCATCTTCATTAATATCCGCATAGCCAACATAGCGTTCAACCATATTCACCAGCACTTCCGCTTCAAAAGGTTTAACCAGATAGTCCACTGCACCATTACGAATGGTCGAAACGGCCTGTTCAATCGTGCCATAGGCCGTCATTAACATAACGGGTAAATCTGGTTTATCCTTTTTTATTTTTTCCAGTAAATTGGTTCCTTCCATATTAGGCATATGAATATCACTGATCACCAAATCAACATCCTGCTTATCCAGATAGCGTAAGGCTTCACGACCATCATTAACCGAACCCACATTGTAGCCGGCACATTTCAATGTATCACTGAGTGCTTCATTTAAGGAAATATCATCTTCGACGACTAATACCGTTGCTCTATTCATTACTTTTACCTTTAACCTTAAAATTTAGTTATGCGCTCTGTTGCATTTCTATTTTTTTATTTTCTTCAAACAGGGGTATTTCAATACTAAAAACGGTTCCCTGCGGTTTAACCTGTGCAACGGATATTTCACCACTGTGTGCATGGATTACAGCACGAACGACAGCCAGGCCTAATCCAGTGCCATCCGATCTTGTTGTAAAAAAGGGTTCAAATACATTGTTCATATTTTCATCTTTAATACCTGCACCGTTATCCTGAATTTCTAAAATCAGATTATTTCCATTCAACTGTGTTTTAAGTAGCAATATTCCATTTTCACCCATCGCCTGAATGGCGTTAACAAATAAATTAATGAGTGAGCTGATTAGCATCTGTCGATTCCCTTTCAGGAAGACATCGCCATCTATCCTGTTCTCCCATTCAAAGTGGGTATGCGATGCATCAATATGGGTTTCAATGGTTTGCATTAATTCGGCAACTAAATCGACAAGAGAAAAAACAGTGTTGGATAAATTTGAACCCCGTGCATACATCAGCATGTCATTCACTAGATGTTCCAGATGGCGTAGCCGCGCCATTAACTTTTCACTGAGAACGACACGCTCGTCATCATTCAGGTTTTGTCGTTTAAGATTGGAAGAATAAAGAATGGCGGAAGAAAGAGGTGTGCGGATCTGATGTGCCAGTGATGCAGCAGTTTGCCCCATAGTAACAAGACGTTGCTGCTGGCTTAAATTATTTTGTAGTACTTTTTGTTCAGTTACATCGTTAAGCAGGATAATTTGACCCGGCTCTGCGCCCAGCGGGCAAGTTGATAAGGTCACCCAGCGACCATTTTTTAATGCTATTTCATGCTGCGCATTTTTAATATCAAAAACACGCTGGGATACGCTGTTCCATGACTGCTGATCTAATGGCTCACCTAAAAGTTCTAAAGCGATTGCGTTATAACTTTTTATAATACCCTCGCCATCCAGTACAATCACACCGGCAGGTAGAGCCTGTAAAATAGACTCCAGACGCTTTGCCAGTTGCTCTTTTTCCTGAAGTTCTCTGATACGTTCAGACTTTGTAGCAACAAGCTCTTCGGTTAATGTTGCAACCTGCTCTTCTAAAGCAAAATAAGATGAAGATAATTGACTCGATAAATCGTTAAATGCCTTAAACGCATCTTGCAATTCATGAGGATTACTAATTTGTAAAGACTCTGCCTTCACGATGGGCTCCAACAACACATAATTATGTAGAGTTGTTAGAGCAAAAAGTGTGCCTGAATACCAGCACCAAGTAAATCAATGACTTACGATTTCAAAATTTTAGAGTGTCATATTTATGTCGTTTTTACTGTAATTTTAAATATACCCATTAAAGGTTGCCACACGATTCGGATAATTGGGGTTCACTTCATAGCTTAGAATATATAAGTTAGCAGTGAGCGCATGAGTGCCCACGAGATCGAAGGAAGTCCATGATGATGAATTACTATCTAGTATAATTTTAGAAATATCTTGTAAATATTGATAATCAATTCTCATACGCGATTCATTACACTATTATTAGTTTTTTTAGTCCATTAGATAGATTGAAAAGAGAGGGTATACCTACGGCGCCAGAAAGCCCCCTGTGTCAGGATAGTTGTCGCCTCTAATAATCAGTTAGAGGTAAGAAAAAATGAGAACAAAATTTACTCAATCATTTAAAATACAAGCCGTTGAGAAGGCACTTGAACGCGCTAGTGGTGTTACAGTAAAAGAC
>JAJRZT010000057.1 GCA_024275115.1 Gammaproteobacteria bacterium | reverse complement strand
TTGTCTGATTTTGGCTAATTTTCGCCCTGCCTGCGTTATTTTTTACTATCAATGGAGTGCATTGATACGCAAAAAATGCCTTGTCAGGACAAAAATTATCTCAAAATCAGCCTAACACCTGAAAGATCAACAGCCCCTAGAGAGCAATTATTTCTATAGCGGCAAATATTGCTCTCCAGAACTTAATTTTGTGGAACTTATTTTTGCACGCGGCTTTTAAGGTGCAACGCCCCCATCCGATACAGTCCAGCCATAAGTATTCACCAGCACATCGCGTGCATTTTGCGAAGAGGCGGAATACTGGGTGTTACCAGCAGAAAAGAAGACGTTATTTTGTAAAGCTTGTCCGCTCCAGCCTAGTAGCAGGGCATCATAGTTTGTTGTCGAAAGAGCGGCGCCCAAAAACATGCTACCCATATCGGCCACTGTGGCGACATTCCAGTTGCCGATGTCTTGATTAAAGGCGGCGGCATTCTGAAACATGCGGCTCATATTGGTTACTTGAGATAGATTAGGGTTGTCGGGCGCATTAATCACTAAATTGTCACAGCCTTGAAAAGCATCTTGTATTGACTGCCACTCTTGCCCACCCCACTGTTCGACAGACAACAACTTTGAGGCATCTCCACCTGCGGTAAAGCGTGGGAAAGCCCCGCTTATAGAAACGGTATAGGTTCCTGGCGCAGCATAGGTATGAGTGATGTTGCTTGTTACATTGTTATCGGAAGTACCGTCGCCCCAATTAATTGTAAAATTAGATCCGCCGAAAGCATTAATAGTGATCTGATTATTAGCACTACTGCCGGGGTTATCGGTTTTCCAGGTGGTAATGAAAGTGTTTGTAGCAGGAGCCGGAGCGGGTGAGCCACTCCCACCACCGCCACAGCCTACGCCAATAAGTGTAATAAGCAGGCTTAAAAAGATAATACGAAAAGAAGAAAGTTTATTAAAATGTGTTTGCATGGTTCTCATCCTGAGTGTTGTGCGCTTTAATTTATATTGCGGGCACTTATGGTTTTTTATATATTTGTTTTTCTGTTCCAGAAGTATTTTAAGGGGGGGGGTAAAAATACTTGCGACCCTGTGCCGTAACATAAAGCCAATAGTTGATTCAAGAACATAAAGCCAAATTAGTGAATTGAAAATTACCGCAGCATCTACCATATATAATGGGTGCTCCGTCTTAATCTGTTCATTTTTTAGTCAGCACCTAAAGCAATTCTTATATGGACTTTTATTTAGTTATCCATTCCATTAACGTATATTTTAAGTGTTAGCTACCCCGAAATGTTTTAAAAATAACAGGCGGGAATGATAGCGCTATTGGTTAAGCCTAAATGTAAGCGTGCTGGTGAAATTAGTTATTTTTAAATTTGGTGCTTTGTTGGGTTATCTCTTATGATTAGCTCATGAATAGTGAGTTAATCAAACAACACCTCTCAAAATTAAGTTTTGATCTTCCCGATTCGGCTGCACAGCAGTTTAGCCAGTTATTAAAATTACTTATTAAGTGGAATAAAGCATTCAACTTAACGGCTGTTCGCGGTGCGGATGAAATGGTGGTATTGCACCTTCTGGATAGCCTGGTGCCGTTGCCGTTTATTGAAGGTAGCCAAGTTCTGGATGTAGGCACCGGTGCGGGTTTTCCGGGTTTGCCGATGGCCATTGCCCGCCCCGACTGGCAATTTACTTTGCTAGATAGCAATGCAAAAAAAACCCGTTTTGTGACTCAGGCAGTGATTGAGCTGGATTTAAAGAATGTAACGGTTATGACGGGGCGCGCTGAAAAAGCAGATATAAATCAGCCATTTAATACAGTTATGTGCCGAGCTACGTTTTCGCTGGCAGATTTTTTAAGCAAAACTTATGGTCTTTGTGTGAATAAAGGGCTGTTCCTTGCTCTTAAAGGGAGTTATCCTAAACAGGAAATCGACGCGCTTTACCAGTCAGCTAAATATAAGAGTTTGGCGGCAAATATAAAGATTGAAGCAACCGAAAGCGTCGATGTTCCGGGGCTGGATGCTGAACGGCATTTAGTACGGATTCGAAAAAATTAAAATTCATCAAAGGTTTTAAGGGGACGGAGCATGGCGCGCATTATTGCCATTACCAATCAAAAAGGTGGCGTGGGCAAAACCACCACCTGCATTAATCTGGCGGCATCATTAGCGGCAACCAAACGCAATGTTGTGCTGATTGATATGGATCCGCAAGGCAATGCCACCATGGGCAGTGGTGTTGATAAGCATGACGTTCAGGCCACCACGGGCGATATGTTAACCGGTGGTATTCGTCCCGAAGATTTAATTATCGACATGCGCGAAGATGCGGGTTACGACGTGATGCCAGCCAATGGCGATTTAACCGTTGCCGAAGTTAATTTAAAGGGTAAGGTGGATGCTGAGCTTTCGCTGCGCATGGCGCTAAGCAATTTAAAATCGTTATACGACTATATTCTTATCGACTGCCCACCATCGCTGAATATGCTAACCCTGAATGCGCTGGTTGCAGCCGACTCTGTAATGATTCCAATGCAGTGTGAATATTATGCGCTGGAAGGTTTGTCGGCGCTACTTGAAACCGTGGAAGGGATCCGTGAAACAGTTAATCCAGAGTTACAAATTGAAGGTATGTTACGTACGATGTTTGACCCACGTAATAATCTGGCCAACGATGTGTCTGGCCAGTTGCTAGTACACTTCCCAGATCAGGTTTATCGAACAATTATTCCTCGCAATGTGCGGTTAGCTGAAGCACCGAGCCATGGTGTACCGATTATTAATTACGACAAATCATCGCGTGGCGCGTTGGCTTATTTAGCCTTAGCCGGTGAAATTATTCGTAAAGACGAAGGCTTGGTTGCAGCGGCACATTAAGTATTCAAACGGGTTGTGGCATTGCGATATAACACTTACTAAATAAAGATTGCTTTGTTATCACTTGCAATGGCATTAGATATAAAAAATTTAAAGTAAAATAAAATGAAAAAACGCGGACTAGGTAGAGATCTCAGCGCCCTATTAGGATCAAGCGCCAAAAAACAAACAACCGTTTCAGGTGAGCAAACTCAAGCTGGCCAAACAACAGAAGGGTTAAAAAAACTGCCGGTTGAACAGATGGTACGTGGCCGCTATCAACCGCGCACCGAGTTTCACGAAGAACAGCTCCAGGAACTGGCCGACTCCATCGGCAAACAAGGCATTATTCAGCCTATTATAGTGCGTTCAATCAGTGTTGACCCGGCAAAACCAAAGTATGAAATTATTGCCGGTGAACGTCGTTGGCGTGCAGGGCAACTTGCGGGTCTGCATGAAGTGCCGGTGGTTATAAAAAAATACACGGACGAAGAAGCCATTGCGGTTTCACTCATTGAAAATATCCAACGTGAAGATTTAAACCCGATTGAAGAAGCCAGTTCATTGGACCGGTTAATTCAGGAGTTTGGTTTAACCCATCAGGAAGCGGCCGACGCCGTTGGGCGTTCGCGGGCAGCCGTGTCAAATCTGCTGCGTTTATTAAGCCTGGATGTCGGTGTAAAAGAAATGTTGGCGCACGGTGATATTGAAATGGGTCATGCGCGTGCACTGCTCTCGTTAGAAATTACCTTGCAGCCCAGTGTTGCAAATCTTGTGATTAGTAAAGGTTTATCGGTTCGGGAAATTGAAGCGCATGTCAGGAAAATATTAAATCCACCAGCTAAAAACAAAAAAGAAAATGCTGGTGCAAATACCAACGAAGACTTACATATTAGTGATTTGCAAAACCGGTTGTCCGATACCTTAGGCGCAAAAGTCACTTGCCAGCATAGCGCAAAAGGAAAAGGCAAGTTGGTTATTCAGTATAATAGCCTGGATGAATTAGACGGTATTTTAGAGCATATTAAGTAAACGCGGCCGGAAAGGCCGCGTGTCGTAGTTTATTTGTATTTGCTTTAGACAGACATTTGCGATTGCAAATAATTTTCTATTCCCAACTTGTCAATTAAACCCAATTGCTGTTCAATCCAGTAAGTATGATCTTCTTCGGTATCTTTTAATAACACTTCCAGAATTTCGCGTGTTTGGAAATCTTTTTCTTTTTCGCATAAAGCAATGGCGTCTTTGAGCTGGCGGCCTACGTCGTATTCCACTGCTAAATCGTTTTTAAGCATAGTGACAACGTCTTTGCCAATATTAAGGGCTTCGCGTGAAGCGACATCGGGTAACCCTTCTAAAAATAGAATACGCTCAACCAGGGCGGCAGCGTGTTCCAGCTCTTCTTCGCTTTCATGCTTGATGCGTTCAAAAAGTTTTTCTAAACCCCAGTCCTGATACATACGTGAATGGATAAAGTATTGATCCGCAGCGGACAGCTCGTTGGTTAGCAAGGTGTTTAAAGTGCCGATAACATTTTTATTGCCTTTCAAAATCTATTCCCCTTTTTTTAATTATTATGATATGGAAGATTGCAAATAATTGGCTAAGCCCACTTTGGTAATCAGGCCGATTTGGGTTTCAAGCCAGTCTATTTGCTCTTCTTTGTCGGCCAGCAGGTGGTCAAGCATCTCTCGGCTTACATAATCTTTCTAGTTTTCGCAGTCAGTAATCGCTGCAACCATTTCTTTGTGTTGTGCCAGTTCCATTTGGTAGTCACCTTTAAGGATTTCTTCGACATCTTCGCCGATTAGCAGCTTGCCGAGATCTTGCAAATTAGGCAGGCCTTCAAGGAAGAGGATGCGCTCGACCAGGGTGTCGGCGTTCTTCATGGCATGGATAGAAGCTTTGTATGCGTGTTCGTTGAGTTCGTCCAGCCCCCAGTTTTTACAGATGCGAGCATGTAAAAAGTACTGGTTAATGGCGGTTAATTCATTTTTTAAAACTTTATTAAGTTGTTGATTTATATGTGGATCGGCTTTCATTTAGACACCCTTTGCTGCTATGCAAGTGTTGATTTTAGTCAGTATAGTCCTACGTGATTTATAATCAAGAGCTCAGTGGTGGCGATATAAAAGTCAGGAATAACAGTGAAACTTATTGCAAATCATTCTCATTTAGATATAATAGATTTACTTTTTACGGAGAATTTTCAGTATGTATGTTTGCATCTGCCATTCAGTGACTGACCGCGATATTATAAAAGCGGCTGAAAAAGGGGCTGCCTGTTTACAGGATCTTAGTGATGCACTGAATGTTGCCACTTGCTGTGGCCGCTGTGCGAGCTGTGCTAAAAATATCCTGAAAGAAAGAAACCCACAATAAACCCCTTTGTCGAGTTATCTAGAATACCGTTTTACGGTGTTTGCGCGTCGTGCAAATATTGAGTGCGTGCTTTTGTGGCCAGCAAGTAAAAAATCCTTCCATTTCACCCTTTATTTTGAGTTGTTTAAGTTGCCGATGGAGCTATTAGATCCCCAAACATTAATTACCCTGATAGAAGAAAGTCGATTTGGTGTTGAATATCAGCCTATTGTTGATGTTACCAATCAGGACATATTTGCTTATGAAGCATTGTCCCGCTTTTTTGATCATGCGGGTAAGCCGTTGCGTCCAGATATTGTCTATGCATCCTTGCATAATAGTCCGTTAAGCTTATTTCAGGTTGAATATAAGCAAAAGCTGATTCAGCTGGACTCCGCGCCGGATAATGCAGGATTATTTGTTAATGTCGATCAAGATTCTTATTTTGCAAGCGGTATTGCAGGTATAAACAACCCCTTTTTAAAATTATTTAATCACCATAAAAAGAATGAAATAGTCGTTGAACTTATTGAAAATTCTGAAATAAATGATGCCAAAATGAGCATGGCAATGATTGAATCACTCGCCAGCCATAACATTTATACTGCAATTGATGATGTTTTCGCTCCGACTTCTATGCTGTCTTTTGCAGTTCTGGAATTTGTTGATTTTATAAAGCTGGATAAATATGTTGTGCGTAATAAGAGCAACAAAGAAAGTATGCATTTGGTGAAATCAATCGTAGAGTATGGCCACTTTTCTGGTAAAAAAATTATTCTGGAGGGTATCGAAAACCAAAGTGATTTATCGCTTGCCAGGCAATTAAATGTGGATTACATACAGGGTTTTTTGTACAGAGATCAATTTATAACAAAGCTTTAAATTTAATTTGTTGTTTACTAAAACAGGAGCCTGGATATGCTAAAAGGCCTGCAAAAAGCAGGTTATATGGGCGTTCTCCCCTTTCGGTCTATACAAAAAGAGAGAAAAAGAAGCTTATTTATATGGATATTAATCTTGGTTATTGACCCGGAAAGGGGCAACGATTATACTTCGCGCGCTTAGAGCTTGAGCGTGACTTTTCGGGGGGATTTACTCCTGTTTTCCGTTCGATATTTTGGGGTAGGCAATGTCAGCAGCGAATGCGTTTTCTCACACCGTACGCAAAATAGCGCTGTCGCAGGCTGGTTTAGTTTTAATCGCCACCGCTATCGCAACAACACTCAAAGGCAACGAATTTTTATGGTCAACGCTGTATGGCGGGGGTATTGTCGTTTCTAGCACCCTTT
Organism: Gammaproteobacteria bacterium; assembly: GCA_024275115.1. GTDB lineage: Bacteria > Pseudomonadota > Gammaproteobacteria > UBA6429 > Thiohalophilaceae > SZUA-37. The sequence continues at coordinate 17,548 of JAJRZT010000057.1, read as the reverse complement.
TTTTTGGCTGGAAGCTAATGATAGCGACCCAAGCTGCCGATAACACCCACGCAGTTAATACGGTCGAGTTATTTAAGGGCATTATTTTGCGCTTTATTCTGGTGGTTGTTTTGCTCGCACTGGGTATGGGCTGGCTTAATTTGTCACCCGCTGGCATTTTGGCAGGCTTTATTGCTGCTCAGCTTGGCTTTTGGTTCAGTAAGACCAGTTATGGCGTGACCAGACGTAAGTAGTGCTGTTAAGTATATGAAAAATCAACGAATTCTAAAATTTTAGGTTAATAAAACAAATGTCGAGCGAAACAATAACCTCTTCACAATATATTAAGCATCATTTAACCAACTGGACCTATGGCCAGCACCCTGATGGTAGTTGGGGTTTTGCACATACGGCTGAAGAAGCGGCACAAATGGGCTTTAATGCTATCCATGTTGATACCATGTTCTGGTCTATCTCGCTTGGTTTTCTCTTTTTATGGTTGTTTCGTAAAGCCGCTAAACAGGCAACCACCGGTGTTCCGACGGGTGTGGTGAATTTTTGCGAGTGGATAGTCGAATTTATTGATGTCAGTGTGCGTGGTTCGTTTACCGCCAAAAACAACTTAGTTGCGCCAATGGCGCTCACTATTTTCGTTTGGATTTTCCTGATGAACTTTATGGATTTAATCCCAGTGGATGTATTGCCAAGCATTGCCGGGTACATTGGGGCGACCTTTTTTGGCGTCGATCCCCATCATGTTTACTTTAAAGTTGTACCCACAACGGATCCCAATGCGACCTTTGGTATGGCGCTAGCGGTTTATGCGGTTGTTCTGTTTTATACCATCAAGGTTAAAGGCTTCGGCGGTTTTGCTGCCGAGCTTACCATGCAGCCTTTTCAGTCGAAAAATACAATCATCCAGCTTATTTTTATACCCGTTAACTTCTTGCTTGAGTTTGTTTCTTTAATCGCCAAGCCGGTTTCATTGGCGCTACGTTTATTTGGTAATATGTATGCTGGCGAGATGATCTTTATTCTGATTGCGATTATGTACAGCGCAGGTTGGGCGATGGGTATCTTCGGCGGCTTCTTACAGCTCGGTTGGGCAATTTTCCATATTTTAATTATTACATTGCAGGCGTTTATCTTTATGACGCTTACCATTGTATATATGGAAATGGCACATCACGACCATTAGAAACAGATTTAACATTTTTATTAACGAATTTTAATTATATCTAAGTATTAGTACAACAGGAGACTAAAATGGAATCAGCATTATTATATATCGCAGGTGCTTTAATGATGGGTTTGGGCGCACTAGGTGCAGCAGTAGGTATCGGCATCCTCGGTGGTCGCTTCCTTGAAGGTGCAGCACGCCAGCCAGAACTCATTCCAATGTTGCGTACACAATTCTTCATCGTGATGGGTCTTGTGGATGCGGTGCCTATGATTGCCGTTGGTATTGCGTTTTACATTATTTTTGCGGTTGCCGCGTAAGCAGTTACTGCAGTAGACGCACGTACAAAGTTTTTAAAATATTAATTTAGAGTTTAAGGTTCAACTATGAACATTAATTTAACCATTATTGCGCAAATGTTTACCTTCGGGTTCTTCGTTTGGTTCTGCATGAAATTTGTCTGGCCGCCAATCATGAATGCCTTGCTGGAACGTAAAGCAATAATTGCAGATGGTCTTGCTGCCGCAGAAAAAGGCCAGCATGAAGAAGAGCTTGCTAAAAAGCGTGCTGTAGAAATTTTGAAAGAAGCTAAAGACAAGGCGCAGGACATTATTACGCAAGCCGATAAACGTGCCAGCGAAATTGTTGAAGAGTCTAAAGATACGGCACGTGTTGAAGCGGAACGTATTGTAACGGCCGCGAACGCTGAAATTGAGCAGGAAACCACTCGTGCACGTGAAGCATTGCGTGGTCAGGTAGTGACACTCGCCGTGCAAGGCGCAGGCAAGGTTTTAAAGAAAGAAATCGATGCGAAAGCAAACGAAGACTTGCTTAACGACCTGGTTGCTCAACTTTAAGGAACGCGACAATGGCAGAAAACAGTACAATTGCTCGCCCTTATGCGCAAGCCGCTTTTGACTTTGCTCAAGGTGCATCGGCACTGCAAGCATGGTCAGATATGATCGCGCTTGCTGCAATGGTAGCAGCAGACAGCAATATGGCAAAGGCCATTGATAGCCCGCATGTAAAAGACGAAGACGTTGTAACTTTATTCTTAGAAGTGTGCAGCGATAAGCTCAATGCAGCCGGGCAAAATTTTATTCGTGTATTAGCCGAAAATAAACGCTTGAATATCTTAAAAGATATCGCAGTCGCTTATGAGCAGTTTCGCGCCGACTCAGAAGGAACACTGGATGCTGAAGTTATTTCAGCCTTTGCGCTTTCTGATGCACAACAACAAAATATAGTAGCAGGCTTAAAGAAACGCCTCGGTCGTGACATTTCATTGACCACGCGCGTTGACGAGACATTAATCGGTGGTGCGATTATTCGCGCAGGTGACATGGTGATAGACGTAACAGTAACGCGTCACCTTGATGACTTAACACACGCGTTAATGCGCTAACAGATTTAAAATTTGAGGAAACATCATGCAACTTAATCCATCTGAAATCAGTGAACTGATTAAGCAACGAATCGAAAGCTTCGAAAAAGTAAGCGAAGCTCAAAACGAAGGTACCGTTGTCGCACTTGCCGATGGCGTAGTACGAATTCATGGTCTTGCCGACGTAATGTACGGTGAAATGATTGAGTTCCCTGGTAACGTTTATGGTCTGGCACTTAACCTGGAGCGCGATTCGGTTGGCGCGGTTATTTTAGGCGACTACGGTGACATCACTGAAGGCGACAAAGTTAAATGTACCGGTCGTATTTTAGAAGTGCCAACAGGTGAAGAATTACTCGGCCGTGTTGTAAATGCACTGGGTGAAGCGATTGACGGCAAAGGCCCTATTAACGCAAAACAAACGGCACCGATTGAAAAAATCGCACCGGGCGTTATCGAACGTAAATCAGTTGACCAGCCAGTTCAAACAGGTTTAAAAGCGATTGATGCAATGGTGCCGATTGGCCGTGGCCAGCGTGAGTTAATCATTGGTGACAGACAAACCGGTAAAACAGCGGTTGCGATTGATGCGATTATTAATCAGAAAGACACGGGTGTTAAGTGTATTTACGTTGCGATTGGCCAAAAAGCCTCTTCGGTTGCAGCGGTTGTGCGTAAGTTAGAAGAACACGATGCCCTCGCACACACTATTATTGTTGCAGCCTCTGCTGCTGAATCGGCAGCGATGCAATACATCGCACCTTATGCCGGTTGTTCAATGGGTGAGTTCTTTCGCGACAAAGGCGAAGATGCACTGATTGTTTATGATGATTTAACTAAACAAGCATGGGCTTACCGTCAGGTATCATTATTACTGCGTCGTCCACCCGGCCGTGAAGCTTACCCGGGTGACGTATTCTATTTACATTCACGTTTACTTGAGCGTTCATCACGTATTAATGCAAAAGAAGTAGAGCGCATTACCAATGGTGCAGTAAAAGGCCAAACCGGTTCTTTAACGGCATTACCTATTATTGAAACCCAGGCGGGTGACGTATCGGCATTTGTGCCAACTAACGTAATTTCAATTACCGACGGGCAAATCTTTTTAGAATCTGATTTGTTTAATGCCGGTATTCGTCCAGCGATTAATGCGGGTTTATCGGTATCGCGAGTAGGTGGTGCAGCACAAACCAAAATTATCAAGAAGCTAGGCGGTGGTACACGTTTAGCACTTGCGCAATATCGTGAGTTAGCCGCATTCGCACAGTTTGCTTCTGACTTAGACGAAGCCACACGTAACCAGATTGAATTAGGCCAACGCGTAACAGAGTTAATGAAACAGCACCAGTATTCGCCAATGGGCGTTGCCGAGCAGGCATTTTCATTATTTGCAGCGAACGAAGGTTTTTTGAAAGACGTTGCTGTAAACAAGGTTGTTGCCTTTGAAGCTGCAATGCAAGCTTACTTAAAAGCCAACAATGCGGATTTAATTGCAAAAATTAATGACACTGGCGATTACAACGATGACATCGCTGCCGAAATGAAAGCAGCAATCGAAGCGTTTAAAGCAAACAGCACTTACTAGCAAAAGCGACCAGGTAAAAGTTTATGGCAAGCGGTAAAGAGATACGTACCCAGATCAAGAGTGTGCAAAACACACAAAAGATCACTAGCGCGATGGAAATGGTTGCAGCGAGTAAAATGCGTAAAGCGCAGGAACGTATGAGGGCATCACGCCCCTACTCGCAAAAAATGCGACAGGTGATTGCTCATTTGGCTTTTGCGCATACCGAGTACAAGCATCCTTATCTTTTAGAGCGTGAGGTAAAGCGTGTCGGGTATATTGTAATTTCATCAGACCGTGGTCTTTGTGGTGGTTTAAATAATAATTTATTTAAGGCAACCCTTGCGCATATGAAAGACTGGGGCGATAAAAATATTGACGTTGAGTTTTGCACCATCGGCTCAAAAGCACAGGGATTTTTCAAGCGCTTAGGTAATTTGCGCGCACAGGCAACTCATCTGGGAGATGCACCATCCCTTACCGATTTAATCGGTACAGTAAAAACAATGCTTGACGCTTATAACGATGGCGGGATAGACCGCTTATTTATAGTGTCGAATGAGTTTGTTAATACCATGACGCAGGAGCCACGTGTCGATCAGCTGTTACCCATTGCGTCAATGGAAGATGACAGGGAATTAAAGCATCACTGGGATTATATTTACGAGCCCAATGCAAAAGATGTATTAGACAACTTGATGATCCGTTATATCGAATCACTGGTTTACCAGGCTGTGATTGAAAACATTGCCTGTGAAATGGCTTCGCGTATGGTTGCAATGAAAGCGGCAACCGATAATGCGGGCGATTTAATTGATGACTTACAACTTGTATATAATAAAGCACGGCAAGCGGCGATTACTCAGGAAATTTCCGAGATTGTTAGTGGTGCGGCTGCGGTATAACGCAGTTTGATGCTTTATTTAAGATATGCCAATTTAAGAAATTTATAGAATTTTAAACTTTAAAGATGCTTTTATAAGAAAAAGCGACTCGAAAAAGAGGAACGACAAATGAGTTCTGGAAAAATTGTCCAAATTATCGGTGCGGTTGTTGACGTGGAGTTTCCACGTGATGCACTTCCTAAAATTTATGATGCATTAAAAGTCGAGTCAGAAGGCTTAACGTTAGAAGTGCAACAACAACTCGGCGACGGTGTTGTGCGTGCCATTGCCATGGGCACAACCGATGGCGTAAAACGTTCGCTTGAAGTGGTTAACACCGGCGCGCCCATTCAAGTACCGGTCGGGCAAAAAACATTAGGTCGAATCATGGACGTTTTAGGCAAGCCTGTTGATGGTGCCGGCCCTATCGGTCATGAAAAAGAAATGCCTATTCACCGTAAGCCACCGGCTTATGACGAACAAGCATCTAGTTTAGAAATTTTAGAAACCGGCGTAAAAGTAATCGATTTAATTATGCCGATTGCCAAAGGTGGTAAAATTGGTTTATTCGGTGGTGCGGGCGTGGGTAAAACCGTTACATTGATGGAGCTTATTCGTAATATCGCGGTAGAGCACAGTGGCTTTTCAGTATTCGCGGGTGTAGGTGAACGAACGCGTGAAGGCAATGATTTCTACTACGAAATGGAAGAAGGCGGCGTACTCGATAAAGTAGCGCTGGTTTATGGCCAAATGAATGAACCACCAGGAAACAGATTGCGCGTAGCATTAACCGGCTTAACCATGGCGGAACATTTCCGTGATGAAGGTCGTGACGTACTCATGTTTGTTGATAACATCTACCGTTACACTTTAGCGGGTACCGAAGTATCGGCACTGTTGGGTCGTATGCCATCTGCGGTAGGCTATCAGCCAACCCTTGCAGAGGAAATGGGCGTACTTCAAGAGCGTATTACATCAACAAAAACCGGTTCGATCACATCGTTCCAGGCTGTTTATGTACCAGCGGATGATTTAACCGATCCATCACCGGCAACGACCTTCTCTCACTTAGACGCAACATTAGTCTTGTCGCGTCAAATTGCAGAGCTTGGTATTTACCCTGCGGTAGACCCTCTTGATTCAACATCACGTGTACTTGATCCATTAGTCATCGGTGAGGAGCACTACAATGTTGCCCGTGCCGTTCAAGGAACTTTGCAGAAGTATAAAGAATTAAAAGACATTATCGCAATCCTTGGTATGGATGAATTATCGGAAGAAGATAAGCTTGTTGTAACCCGTGCACGTAAAATGCAACGCTTCTTATCACAACCCTTCTTTGTAGCAGAAGTGTTTACCGGTGCGCCAGGTAAATACGTTACATTAAAAGAAACTATTCGCGCCTTTAAAGAAATTGACGAAGGTAAATACGATGATCTGCCAGAGCAAGCGTTTTACATGGTGGGCGGTATCGAAGAAGTGGTAGAAAAAGCGAAAACGCTTTAAGAGGTAGCACAACATGGCTATGACAATGCATTTAGATATCGTTAGCGCAGAGCATGAAATTTTTTCAGGCGTTTGTGAAATCGTTGTTGCCCCTGCAATAATGGGCGAAGTGGGCATTTACCCTCGCCACACACAAATGCTCACACCACTAAAACCTGGTGAAGTGCATATTACCAAGCAAGGTGGCGAAGAAGAGTCTATTTATGTTTCCGGAGGCTTGTTAGAAGTGCAACCTCATGTGGTGACCATTCTTTCTGATACAGCCGTTCGGGCCGCTGATTTAGATGAAGCTGCCGCAATGGAAGCAAAAGAAAAAGCCGAACAAGCGTTAAAAGACCAATCAAGTGAAATGAATATGGCTGATGCTCAGGCAGAGCTTGCAGAAGCCATGGCGCAACTTAAGGCCATTTCACGCATGCGAAATAAAATGAAAGGTTAATTGTAAATAGTTAACAGATTCGTAAAAAAGGCGGTTATACTGCCTTTTTTTGTATTTAAAAAATGTTAACCACAACGGACACGACGAGCACAACGAAAAGCAATTTAAAGTTAAGTATGTCATTGCGAGCGATAGCGTGGCAATCTTTTAAATCTGTGGTATATCGATCAAGATTGCCACGCTATCGCTCGCAATGACAATGAAATCTTTTCTTTCGTTGTGCTCGTCGTGTCCGTTGTGGTTAAAAAAATATATTTAAGAGAAATAAAAATGTCAGAAAAAGTAGCAAATCAAAAAGTCGTTACCTTCACCTACTCCATTATGGACGAGCAAGGTAACGTGCAAGAACAATCCGATATGCCAATGGCTTATGTACACGGTTCAGATGATCGTGTTATTCCTAAAATTGCAGAGGCAATGGACGGTAGAGAAGTTGGCGATAGCATAAAAGTATCGGTTCCACCAAAAGAAGGTTTTGGTGAATATGATGAGTCGCTTGTTTTTAGAGACAAGCTGGAAAATGTTCCTGAAGAATACCGAGAGCTGGGTAAAGAAGCGCAATTTCAAAATGAAGATGGTCAAACAAAAACAATGATCGTCACTAAAATTGAAAATGGTGAAATTGAATTAGATGGCAATCATCCTTATGCAGGTAAAACGATGACCTTTAATTTAAATGTGTAAGAAATTCGTGATGCAACGGCAGATGAAGTTGGCTCGGGTATCGCGGCACAAAATGCGATACCGGATAATCGTAAGCACTAGATTTTAGTTTTAAAAAAATTAGAGAAAAATATCATGAGCAACGTAAGTGTCATTATATTAGCCGCTGGGCAAGGTTCTCGAATGAAATCGGCCTTGCCCAAAGTTCTCCACCCCATTGCGGGTAAAGCATTAGTGCAACATGTTATTGATACATCGTATCAATTAAACGCTAATAAAATAATTGGCGTTTATGGCTATGGCGGCGATATTGTTCCAAAGACGATAAATGATGATAACGTAACCTGGGTAGTACAAGCCGAACAGCTTGGAACCGGCCATGCCGTTGATCAGGCAATGCCTGAACTTGAAGACAATGAAACCGCTTTAATTTTATACGGTGATGTGCCTTTAATTAAAACAGAAACACTAAAGCATTTAATAGAGAAGGCGCAAAAGGATTTTGCATTATTAACGGTTCATTTAGATGATCCCGGTGGTTATGGGCGCATTGTTCGTAATAAGGCGGGTCAGGTTGAGCGCATTGTTGAGCATAAAGACGCTAACGAAGAAGAAAAACACATCACAGAAATTAACACCGGTATTCTGGCTGTTAATGCAGGTGCGTTGCGCAGCTGGTTAAAGCGGCTTGATAACAGCAATGCACAAGGTGAGTATTATTTAACCGATGTGATTGCGATGGCGGTGAGTGACGGGATGGCGATTCAAACTGTGCATCCGGAAAGTGAAGAGGAAGTCCTCGGCGTAAACAGCCGGCTACAACTGGCCGAGCTGGAAGGTTTTTACCAGCTAAGCAATGCACAGCGTTTAATGGAGCAAGGTGTAACCGTTATTGATCCAACACGGTTGGATATTCGGGGTAATGTTACTGTGGGCAAGGATGTGACGTTGGACATTAATATCATACTCGAAGGCACGGTCGTTATTGGCGACAATGTTAGCATTGGGGCTAACTGTGTTATCAAAGACGCCACCATCGAAAATGGTGTGGTGATGCAACCGATGTGCTGTGTTGAGCAGGCCACAATTGGTGCTGACAGCAAGGTGGGGCCTTTTGCGCGAATTCGCCCCGGCACAACATTAGCAGAGCAAACACATATTGGTAATTTTGTTGAAATTAAGAATTCAAATGTCGAAAAAGGCAGTAAAGTCAATCATTTAAGTTATATTGGCGATACAGACATGGGTGCAGGCGTGAATATTGGGGCGGGCACCATTACCTGCAACTATGATGGCGCAAACAAACACCGTACAGAAATTGGCGATAATGTTTTTGTGGGCTCTTCAACTCAATTTATCGCACCAGTGAAAATAGGCGATGGAGCAACCATTGGCGCCGGTTCAACTATTACTAAAGATACCCCCGAAAATGAGCTAACATTAACAAGAGCCAAACAAACATCCATCAAAGGCTGGCGACGGCCGACCAAAGAAAAGAAATAGAAAGACAAAGATTAACCACGAAGGACACAAAGAACACAAAGAAAAAATATTAAAATTTAATTTGTCATTGTGAGCATTAGCGGAATAATGATGATTCAATTATTGCTCTTTCTTCGTGTCCTTCGTGTTCTTCGTGGTAGGTAAAAAACCTACAAACGGAGTAACCCAAACATGTGCGGTATTGTTGGTGCAGTCGCTGAGCGCGATGTCGTTCCTATTCTTATCGAAGGATTAAAGCGTTTAGAATACCGTGGCTATGACTCTGCTGGTGTTGCGGTGGTCAATGATGACGATTGTATTGAGCGCGTACGGATGCCGGGCAAGGTCGCCGAGCTTGAAAAGCAAACCAATAAAGTTAATCTTAGCGCGCATTCCGGTATTGCGCATACCCGCTGGGCGACTCACGGTGAACCCACTAAAAACAACGCCCACCCGCATGTTTGCCGACAATCGGTTGCCGTTGTTCACAATGGCATTATTGAAAACCATGAAGCATTAAGAGCGGCACAAACAAAAGCGGGTTATGAATTTACTTCAGAGACGGACACGGAAGTTATTGCCCATCAAGTTTATGAACACCACATCGTTCAGAAAAAAGATTTATTAACCGCGGTTAAAGACTCGGTTAAAGAATTTGAAGGCGCTTATGGTTTAGGCGTTATTAGTAATAGCGAAAAAGGCCGTTTGGTTGCTGCGCGTAGTGGTAGCCCATTAGTCATTGGTGTCGGTATTGGCGAATATTTTATTGCATCGGATGTGGCCGCCCTTCTGCCGGTTACTCAGCGCTTTATTTTTTTAGAAGAAGGCGACATTGCTGATATCACTCGCCAGTCTCTCACCATTTACGATGTAAACGATAATGTTGTTGAGCGCGAAATTAAAGAAAGTGAACTAACAGCAGACTCAGTTGAGCGCGGTGAATACCGCCACTATATGCTGAAAGAAATTTATGAACAAGCGCGTGCGGTTACTGATACGTTAGAAGGCCGGATCAGTGGGCATAAAATTCTGGAAGAGAGTTTTGGTTTAAATGCCAGGCAAGTTTTTGATAATGTTCAGGGTGTGCACATCATAGCCTGTGGTACGAGCTACCATTCAGGCTTAATAGCAAGGCACTGGTTTGAAACGCTGGCCAATATTCCCTGCAACGTAGAAGTAGCCAGTGAATTTCGTTATCGTAAGCCAGTCGTTAGAAAAAATTCTTTGATTGTCACCATTTCGCAATCCGGTGAAACGGCAGACACACTGGCTGGCTTGAAAGAAGCAAAACGCTTAGGATTTGGCCAGTCGTTAACCATTTGCAATGTACCCGAAAGCTCTTTAACACGAGAAAGTGATTTAACATTATTAACAAGAGCGGGGCCAGAAATTGGTGTAGCATCAACTAAAGCATTTACAACACAGCTGGTTGCTTTATTAATGCTAGTGATTGTGGTGGGTCGGCGCCATGGTCTTAATAACAAAAAAGAAGCCGAGCTGGTTAAACAGTTAGAAGCTTTACCCGCCAAGATAGATAAAGTGCTGGAAATGGATGCAGAGATTAAAAACATTTCAGAAATGTTTGCAGACAAACGCCATGCATTATTTTTAGGGCGCGGTTTGCACTATCCCGTTGCAATGGAAGGCGCACTAAAGTTAAAAGAAATTTCTTATATTCATGCCGAAGCCTACCCTGCTGGTGAATTAAAGCACGGGCCACTTGCACTGGTCGACAATGAAATGCCGGTTATCTCGGTTGCGCCGAATAACGACATGCTGGAAAAATTAAAAAGTAATCTACAGGAAGTGAAAGCCCGTGGTGGTGAATTGTTTGTATTTGCCGATAAAAAGTCAAAGTTTAAAGCAGAAGAAAACATGCATGTTTTAAATGTGGTTGAATGTGAAGATGAAACATCACCGATTATTCACACCATTCCATTGCAATTATTGTCCTACCACGTGGCTGTGTTAAAAGGCACCGATGTTGATCAGCCAAGAAATTTAGCCAAGTCGGTTACGGTAGAATAGAACCCCGCTGTTTTGAGACGGGATATTTTAGCGAGCGACTATTTGCACTGGCCAGATTGCACTTAGTTATATGAATTTGGGTCTGAATGTGGCGCTAACGCACCTTCCAGCACTCATGTATAATGCGGCTTTTTATTTCGCAATTTCTGGAAAAGATAAAGCATGTCGGTTTACACCACGGTTAGCGAACAGCGATTCAGCCAATTCCTGGCGGATTATTCCATTGGCAAATTAGTCAGTTTAACGGGTATCAGTGACGGCATCGAAAACACTAATTATTTTGTTGAAACCAGTGAGGGGCAATATGTACTTACGCTCTTTGAAGCCTTAACCGCAGAAGAGCTGCCTTTTTTTCTCGATTTAATGGCGCACTTAAACGAACACCAGGTGCCCAGCGCGCACCCCATTGCTGACAACAAGCAGCGTTATCTAAAAGTACTTTGTGGTAAGCCTGCTGCACTGGTGCAACGTTTAGCTGGCAAAAGTGTGGGCGAACCGAACTTAAAACAATGTACCGCACTGGGCCAGGCGCTTGGTCACGCTCATCTGGTTACCCAGAACTTTAATGGCCAACGCAGCAACCGCCGTGGCCCTCATTGGTGGCAGTTGACCAGCCAACGGCTTATGCCGCACCTAAGCCCCGAAAAAAAACAGCTACTGGAAGAAGAGCTGGCTTTTCAGGCTGCACACCGTAATGACAGCCTGCCGCGCGGCGTTATCCACGCAGATCTGTTCCGTGATAATGCCCTGTTTGACGGTGACAGCTTAACCGGCATTATTGATTTTTATTATGCCTGCAATGACGTACTGCTTTACGATGTTGCTGTCACCGTTAATGACTGGTGCAGCAACCCGGACGGCAGTTTAGATGATGCACGCTGCCAGCATTTTTTACAGGCTTATCAGCAAGAGCGGCCGCTTACTCGCAACGAGAAAAATGACTGGCCGCTGATGCTACGTGCAGCGGCATTACGTTTCTGGTTATCGCGGCTGCAAGACCAGCATTTTCCGCGAGAAGGGGAAATGACCCATGTTAAGAATCCGGCTGTATTTGAAGGCATTTTACGCAACCGGCGCTTAAATGCACCTCAAATTAGAGCTTAGCAAAGTAACTGTAGGCACATAAGTGGACAGGGTAAACCTGTGGATAACTTTGTGGATGAAATGACAATGCGGCTGATATTTGCCATTAGTTCATCAGGCAAATAGCAGGTGCCATAAAAACATCAACTATTATTGCTTATAAAAACAATGCGTTACATTGTATTTATAGCGCAATTCTGTTTTTTGGCATTAATATGGCGCTAACATGTTGATTCTAAAATACTGTGTATAACTAACATTGAGACTCAGCAAAAAAGCCATTAACATGTGAATACTTTAATAAGAAGCTCAACCAATTAGTAAGCGCTCACTTTATGGCATTAAATCGAATTATACAGCCACTTGAGGCCATTAATGAAAAAGTGGGGCAAGCCATTAGCTGGCTCACGCTTGGCGTGGTGTTGCTGACTTTTGTGGTTGTCGTACTACGTTACGGCTTTGATATTGGCTGGATCTGGATGCAGGAAGCAGTGACATACATGTACGCGTGGATTTTTATGCTCGCCGCTGGATACACCTTAAAACACGAAGGCCATGTGCGCGTTGATATTTTCTACCGCCAGTTCAGCTCCCGCAGACAGGCCTGGGTTAATCTGCTTGGCAGCGTATTTTTGCTTTTCCCGATGTTTATTTTTATTGCCTGGATAAGTTTTGACTACGTTATGACATCATGGCGCATCAGTGAGGCTTCAGGTGAGGCGGGCGGCTTAGCCTTTGTGTACTTGTTAAAAACCAGCCTTTTTATTATGCCCCTACTGGTGCTGTTGCAAGGCACCGCGATGATTTTGCGCAGCATTGATGTGCTTCTGAATAATCCGGCCGACGCTACCCAAAATAAACAAACACAACAGAGCGTACCTTAATTATGGAATGGATACCGCTTATTATGTTTGCTGTTGTTTGCCTGGTGTTGCTCACGGGCTACCCGGTCGCGTTCGTCCTCGGGGGCACCGCTTTGCTGTTCGCCTTTATTGGCGTTCTCACCGGCACCTTCGATAACAGCTTTCTGATTAATTTACCCAGCCGGCTTTACGGCATTATGACCACCACCACCCTGATAGCCGTACCACTGTTTGTATTTATGGGTTGCATGCTAGAGCGTTCTAAAGTGGCCGACCAACTGCTCGAGACCATGGCTAAACTGTTTGGTTCATTGCGTGGTGGCTTGGGGCTGTCGGTTATTATTGTCGGCATGTTGCTCGCTGCCAGTACCGGTATTGTCGGCGCAACGGTGGTGACCATGGGTTTGCTGTCACTGCCCACAATGTTAAAGCGTGGTTACGACCCGCAGGTTGCCAGCGGCTTAATTTGTGCATCGGGCACGCTTGGGCAAATTATTCCACCCTCTATCGTCCTGATATTGCTGGGTGATGTGCTCTCAACAGCCTACCAGCAGGCACAACTCGATATGGGTATTTTTTCGCCGGACACGGTTTCGGTTGGCGATTTGTTTATCGGTGCCTTAATCCCGGGTTTAATACTGGTCGGCATGTACGCACTGTATATTATCGGGCTGAGTATTTTCAAACCGGCAACCGTACCCGCCATCCCAGAGAGTGAGCGCCAACAAAGCTTTAATCAACTGCTGCTGCAAATCCTTAAAGCCTTGCTGCCGCCCATTGCGCTTATTATCGCTGTACTTGGCTCCATTTTAATTGGCGCGGCCACCCCCACCGAGGCCGCATCGGTCGGCGCTGTTGGCTCGATATTATTAGCTATCGGACAGCGTCAGTTTAATCTGGCCGTTCTTAAGGACGTCATGCTTAGTACCACACGGATCACCAGCATGGTGTTTATTATTTTTATTGGCGCCTCGCTTTTTTCGCTGGTTTTTCGTGGTTACGGTGGCGATGAATCTGTCCGCGAAATTTTAACCGACTTACCTGGCGGCACTTTTGGCGCTATTTTTATTGTAATGCTGGTGATGTTTCTGCTCGGCTTTATTCTCGACTTTATTGAAATTACCTTTGTAGTGGTACCCATTGTCGCGCCCATTTTACTGGCTATGGATATTAACCCTATCTGGCTGGGTATTATGATTGCAATTAACCTGCAAACATCCTTCCTTACGCCGCCGTTTGGCTTCGCCTTATTTTACCTGCGCGGCGTTGCACCGAGCTCTATTTCAACCCAGCAAATATACAAAGGTGTGCTGCCCTTTATATTCATTCAACTTATCGGCCTAAGCGTGTTAGCCTATTGGCCAAAACTTGCAACCTGGTTACCTGAGCTGGTGTATAACTATTAACCACTCTCCAGGTGCACTTTGACATTAAAATCAGCGCTTTATAGAATACCTTCAATAATAACGGGAAAATAACTGTGGAAATTATCGGCCTTCTGCTCGCACCGGTTGTACTTATTAGCTTTATCTGGCTGCTCGTTCGCGCCTTCAAAAAAAGTGCTGCCTGGGGTTTCTGGGTTTTACTGGGCCCACTGCTGATTGTTATTTTAGCGGCCGTATTTATTCAGCCGGACAGCATCATGAGCATCCTGTTGGTTTCACTGGTTGCCTTTATTCCCCCTGTTTCATTTGCCTATCAATGCTGGGAAGAAGCTCAAAAACCTTTCTTAACTTATATTATATCGTCCGTGCTCAGTTTATTGCTGAGTGTTTCCACTCTTGCCAGTTTAGGCGATGACACACTGGAAAGTTTAATATCACAGGCACAACAGGGCATCATCAACGAACAAGATGCAGCTAAGCGTATGCGCAATCTAATTAGGCAGATGGAAAACAGTGCCTCACTTACCGGGCAGGAAAAGCTCACCATGCGCACCGCGCAAAATATAATAAAACAAGTTGAAATGAATTTATCCAACGACCCTGAATACTATAGTCGTGAATCAGTAGAAGAATATGAACAGGATATTGCCGCACGCGAAGAACAGCAAAGAAAAGAAGAAGCTCGTAAGAAACTACAGGAAAAATTAAATCAACGCACAGTAAAAGAACAAATTCCTGCACCTAAAAAGCCAAGAACTTTTCCTGAAATTAAAAAATCAGAAATAAGAAAATATATCGGTTCAACCATTATCATCATCACAACGCAAGGATTAAAGCACCAGGGTAAACTCACGGGTTTTGATGAAGAGGGCTACAATATTATCTTCGAAAAAGAACGAAAAACCGGCAAGTTAAGGTTTAAAATGCATATGTCGGATATTAACAAAGTCTATTTGTATATAGACGAATAAGCATTGAATAAATGAAGATGGTTTGATTGAACATGAGCACAATTGCTTCTAATATTTAATAATACGTGACAACAAATGGAAGTAGTCCCTTTAACTAAAAAATAAATACCTTTATGTACAAATTGTTACTGTCACTTAATAAATAGCCAAATACATGAACTCTTTACTTTCGGCAGTCTTCTGGCTTTGTGGTTACCTGGTGTTGGTTTTGGCACCGCTATTTGTGCTTTTAATTGGGCCTGTACCAGCAGGATCAGGATTTTGGTGGGACTTTTCCATGGCACTGGGCTTTACCGCTATGGCCATGATGGGCATACAGTTTTTGCTCACCGCACGATTCCGACGTGCCAGTGCACCTTTTGGCATGGATATTATTTATTTCTTTCACCGTTACTTGGCGCTATTGGCCATCACTCTTATTTTTTTACATTATCTGATCATTCGTATCAATTATGCGGAGGCATTGGGAACTATCAATCCTCTGCATGCACCGTGGCACATGACCGCCGGCCGTATTTCACTATTGTTATTCGTAATCATCATCAGCACTTCACTTTGGCGAAAGCGTCTACGCATTCACTATGACGAATGGCGTTTGCTGCATATCGGGTTGGCAGTTGCGGCTTTTTTACTGGCACTGGGGCACATCGAGGGTGTAGGTTACTACATCAATGCACCCGCCAAGCATGGATTATGGACCGGTTATATTTTGTTTTGGCTTTTGTTGATCATTTATGTGCGGCTACTCAAACCATGGCGCATGCGCAGTCGACCTTATCGGGTAAAAGAGTTACGGCAGGATTGTAATGCTTGCTGGACTTTAGTGTTGGAGCCGCAAGGCCATGCTGGGATGAAATTTAAGCCTGGCCAGTTTGCCTGGCTAACATTGCGTGAGTCTCCTTTTCACATCAAAGAGCATCCTTTCTCATTTTCTTCCAGCGCGGTTTGTGAGGAGCGAGTGGAGTTTACGATTAAAGAGTTAGGTGACTTTACCCGCAGCATCAAAAATACCCACCTTGGTGAAATCGCTTACCTTGATGGACCTTATGGGATCTTTAGTGTGGACCGTTATCCAAATGCCCCAGGATTTATTTTTATTGCCGGAGGTATCGGTGCCGCACCAATTATCAGCATGCTGCGCACTTTGGCGGATCGACATGAACACCGAACGCTGTTATTAATTTACGGCAATAACAGTTGGGAAGATGTGATGTTCAAAGATGAATTACAAGCCTTAACAGAACGTTTGGCTCTGCGGGTAGTGCATGTACTCAAAGATCCACCACCGAACTGGAAGGGGGAGTCAGGTTATATTACACCAACGTTGTTGCATAAGACTCTACCTAAAAATGCACTCGAGTATGAATATTTCTTGTGTGGACCTAAAGCCATGAGTAATTCTGTGCAGCAGGAGTTACATGAACTTCACGTTCCGTTTGTTCAGATTCACTTTGAACTTTTCGATATGGTTTAGAAGAAATATATCATGCGTGAAAAATATGCAAAACGAATCGTAGTCCTTACGGCACTGATAGTATTACTATTGGCGTTCGTATTTGCTCGCATCCAAAACCCGAACCAATCGACTAATACGACAAAAAGCAGGGAACAGATTACTTCCTCTGAGCGGCAGCAATCTGCTGCTCCTGATTCGAAACACATTGGAGTCGGACGACAGATTTATAAGCAACAGAGCTGTGAGCTTTGCCATTCTATCTCTGGTCAAGGCAACCCACGTAACCCGCTTGATGGTGTAGGGACAAAACATACCGCAAATGAGTTGCGTAACTTTATTACTGGGGCAGATGCATTGCAGAATTCACTACCGAATAGTATACAAAAAATGAAACAGAGGTATAAGGAGCTATCAGCCGATGAGCTTGATGCCCTGGTCATTTATATGCAGAGTTTATGAGGTATAAACAGGCCTAACATTTCAATCGCTTTACGAAAAACCTATAAGTCGTAACGAAGTAAGTGGGTGCATTTATCCTCCTATTTTAACCGCATAGCGTAAATCTCGGGTGGCTTGCCCCCGAGCTGGATAGCTTACAATGGGGCATTATCCCATTGTCAGGTATCCAGCTTATGAAGTTACAAAAGAATATGCATCATGTGTATCGGTTAATGTACC
>JAJRZT010000056.1 GCA_024275115.1 Gammaproteobacteria bacterium | reverse complement strand
GGCTGATTTTGAGATAATTTTTGTCCTGACAAGGCATTTTTTGCGTATCAATGCACTCCATTGATAGTAAAAAATAACGCAGGCAGGGCGAAAATTAGCCAAAATCAGACAATAGATGAAAGATCAACAGCCCCTAACATCCATTAATCGACCGAACCACCTCGGGGTAAAGCCTGGCTCCTTTTTAATAGTCAAGGATGTGACTTACTCTACAAATAACACTTCACCTATGCGCAGGCCGTGCCGATATGCTAGTGTTAAAGCAGCATGTGTGCTTGTTGTATCATTTTTAAAATCAACAAGTTAGCACAAACTATTTATAAGCCAGTTTAAGGGTTTTTGGCACAGTTCCTGAATGATTAATAAGATGCAGCGTAAAATACACAAAATCAGTCAACTATTGACGCCGCCTGGCAACCTTTCAGGCTTACTGTTTTTTGCTGTGGTTAGCCTTTTACTACTGATAACGCTTGCTGCACCGGCTTTTGCCTATACTGACGCACAAAAGCTTCTTACTCAACGTTACCAATATGAAGCTGCACAAAAGGCTTTGCGCCTTGGGCACAAGAAAACCTATCGCCGTTTAGAACAAAAGCTTCAGGCTTACCCGCTGCATTCTTATTTAAAGCTCAATGAATATACTCGCGGCTTGACGCGCCTGCCCGTAAGTAAAATTAAGGATTTTATTAACGAAAATGCCGGCACACCTGTCTCTATCCGGTTACGCTACCGCTGGCTTAACAGCCTGGCCCGCCGTGGTCACTGGCAAATGTTTATTAATAATTATTACCCAAATAATGACCGCCGGATGCAATGCTATTTTGCCAATGCGCTACTCAAGACCAAACAAGCAGAAAGTGCCTATGCGGTACTGGAAGGACTTTGGCTAACCAAAAAATCCTTACCCAAACAATGCAATGCACCGATTCGCCAGTGGTACCAATCTGGCCAACTCAGTAATACCCTTATCTGGCAACGCATCCACCTTACAATGCGTAGTGGACGTGCGCGACTGGCACGTTATCTGGCACGAAACTACCTGCCAAAAAACGAACGCTTTTGGGTGAATATGTGGTCGAAAATTCGCCGCAATCCCGAATACATTGTTACAGCCCACGCTTATTTCCCGAAAAAGGCACGCCCCGAGATGCTGCGTTGGATGATAGCCGACGGTCTGGCACGCCTGGCACGAAAAGATCCGCCGCAAGCGGCCAAACTCTGGCAAAAGCTCGAAGCGGAGTATAATTTTAAAGCGGATGAACGTGAGCGAATTTTGCGCCGATTGTCCATTGCACTGCTCAAGGAAAATACCGATGAAGCCCGTAACTGGATAACAGCGCTGGATATTGATCTGGTCGATGACAAGCTCAGTAGCTGGCATGTGATGACGGCCATCCGCGATCAGGACTGGGCATCGGCACTCGACTGGATTAATCGGCTGTCACCCGAATTACAGCAAAAGCCCAAGTGGTTTTACTGGCGCGCCCGTGCACTGGAAGCCGTTGGCGAGCTGGATGAGGCTCGCAGCTATTATCTGATTAATACCTATTCACGCAACTACTACGGCTTTTTAGCCGCCGACCGTATTGGCCAGGTTTACCGACTCAGCCATCGACCGGTAAGTTTCAGCACCACCGCAATGGATAAACTCGAAAAAATCCCGGCTATTTTACGCGCCCGGGAACTACTGGCACTGAAACGTGCTGCGGATGCACGCCGTGAATGGAATTATGCGGTTGCCCGAATGAGTTACCCGCAAATGTTAACCGCTGCCCGGCTAGCCTCTGAATGGCAATGGCCCGACCGAGCCATCCAGGCGCTGGCACAGGCCAAATATTGGGACGATCTTGAACTACGCTTCCCGCTTACCCATCAGGCACTGGTGATTAACCAGGCTCAAAAACAGAACATTAACCCGGCCTGGGCCTTTGCGGTCATACGTCAGGAAAGTGCCTTTACACCCGATGCAAAATCGCATGCCGGCGCTCTGGGCTTAATGCAATTAATGCCAAGAACGGCGCGGCAAGTTGCACGCCAGCTACGCATTCGCATCCGTAGCACGCAAAAAGCCTTGCTCAATATCAACACCAATGTGCGCCTTGGCGTGCGCTATTTAAAACGCGTTTCTGACCGCTACAACGGCCACCCCGTTCTGGCAACAGCGGCTTACAATGCCGGTGGCTCACGGGTAAAAGCATGGTTACCTGAAGCGGGTACAAGCTTACCTGCCGACCTGTGGATTGAAATGGTGCCGTTTAATGAAACCCGCAAGTACCTTAAGCGAGTACTTACTTACACGGTGATCTATGAAAAACGGCTGGGACTGCCAGCATCCACGCTACTCGAACGGATGCAGCCAATTACGCATGAGCTAACAATTGCCAGGCAACGCGCCAGCAAAGTCCCCGCGTCTTAAGCCGACCAATTCACATAACCCAGCATTACTGGCAATTATTACACCAATAGCGTGCCTGGCTCACAAAAATAAATTTAAATTTTCGGGAATTTGGTCGATACTTAATGTACTAACATATTCACCATCGACAGTTTTAGCTGAGCGCTGTTAGTTTTAAACCAGGTTTAAATTGGGCAGTTTTAAATCGGGCAAGTCCCAAACCAGTCAGTTTCAAATCGCCACCGCCCATCTCATCATTTGGAGGTCATTAATGATGTTATTTGTAGTAATCGGAATTTCTGTCAGCGCCGTCATGGGCTACATTGTATTTAAACTTGGGTTCCACCTTGGCAACCAAATGAGCCAGACCCAGCATATTCGAGACCACCTTGAAGATACACGCCGACAACGCCAGACAATGGAACCGCAACAGTTAGGCTAACCAAATCCCAGCAACAGGGTGTGAGTTCCACATCCTGTTCCAGTTGAAAATATAGTTACCACATTTTTCGTGTCTTGTTTTTCTCTTTATCCATTTTAGTGCCCATCAACCGTTCCCATAGCTGAATACCGGCATAGCGTTCAACTTCGCCGGTGGAAACCTGAAAGTTTTCCAGCGGTTGAGTGGTTTCTTCATTAGGTATAATGAACGACCACATGTTTAATGTGCCGCGATTATTTTCTGCCAGCACTGACTTAAAATAAGCATGCGGAACAGGAATGGACACACCATTGCCATCTTCCGTACCAATGCTCTGGACGGGTTTAACAAAGTCAAAGATGGGGCCACTGATGGTATAGGTTTCGAATATTTTAGCTTTGGCATCGAGCCGCCGAACTTCAGCTTCAAGATCCTTCCAGATTTTGCCATTAAAACCCGGCACCTGCGGCGACATATTCGACAGCAAAAAGGTTTCACTGTTTTGTAGCTGCGTTTCCGTTTTGTTAGCGCTGGCAACAAGATGGCCACGATCAAAGCCAGAACCCTTGTAGTCCACTAAATCGGCACGAAACATTTCGGGTACTCGGAAATCGGGGCGGAAATTATTAAACCGTTTCACTTCGTCAGGGTCAACGTATTTTCTATCTGGGCTCATAATTTCAAGTGCCCACTTCGCCTGCCGGAAATAGTAGGAATAACCAACAAGATAATAGCGATTAAACAAAACCTGATCGGCTGCGGGAATACCGTAACGTGTTTCACGCCTTAAACTGGGAATTTCTGCCATACGATGTTTATCCTTATTTGTCGTTATTGTCGGCTAACCTGCCAGGTTTACTTTAACAAAATGCCCCGACAGTAGAAGGTAATAGTTCACAGCCAATAAGTGGAGGGGTACTGGTTTAACACAGAACCGCTGAATGCTGAATCACCGTAAATCCGTATCAAATTTAATAAAATTACCACTTTATTGGGTGTTTTATAACCACTAAAGATTAAAATCAACAAGTTACGGCATTGTAGTGATAATTTACTTGAATTAAAGCGTTTAATTGTCTAATATTATTTGCGTGACAGCACTTAAAACAAGAAGTGGGAGTTAAGGCAATGAACGATGAACTACCAACCTACGAAGTCGAAGAAATTAGTATAGAAGAAGCGATTGAAATTCTTGCTAACGGTTCAAACCAACCATAATAATAAAATGAAACCTCCTTGTTTTCCTTCTCTCCCCTGATGTTGGAAAGCTTAAAACTTAAAAAGCCTGACATTTGTCAGGCTTCTTTTTATCCGAAATTTGTTTTATCGGGCTGAATTGCGGCTCAGACAGTCAAAGTCTACTTACCGTTTGCCCATCAGCAATGAAATAAGCTGGTCTTCAAGCAAAATTCTGTCAGCCAACACTTCACCAAGCTGCGAAAGGTCGTCCGCCAGTTCACTTAAATTATTACAGTGATCAGAACAGTCATATTTTTCATTCAAAGCCAGAATAACTTTAGTCATATCAGCAATTTGAGGGTACACATTCGCAGCAACACCTTTAATGTCGGTACGCCGTTCAGTGCCTTCATCAATAAAGCGATAAAGCTGGAAATGCGCACTGGCCGTGTAGTCAACAATGGCCTCGCAGAACTCTTGCAGCATCAACTGGCTTTCACGATCCGGTGTAAACGGACGCATCTCAGCTAATTGATTAAAAAGTGTGAGCGTTTCTTTACGCGTTTCTAATAATGTATGAAGTTGTGAGTGTGATTCACTACGACGTTCTTGACTTGCTTCAATCGTACCCAACGTGTATCCCCTTAAAATTCAATGCACTAGATATTATTTCTGCTAACTATGCCCTGAATATAGCCACTCTAGCAAGTACTTTTTTCATCAAATTTTCAGGTTATTAGTTATGCAATTTCCACCTGCACCGCATGCCAGCCTTTAGGCCCTTCCTCTGCTTCGTAGGTGACACTTTGGCCTTCTTTTAAACTTTTGTAACCTTCTGATTTTATAGTAGAAAAATGCACAAAAATATCCATTTCACCTTTATCGGGGGAAATAAAACCAAATCCTTTGCTGTTATTAAACCATTTAACTTTTCCCGAAATCATCACACTGTAACCTTCTTTATTTTAATTTTAAGTTTTAGAGTTATTGTTTTGAAAAGTATACCGTTTATAAATGATGAAAAAGCTAACCCGTTCACAGTTTAAATTGCCGTATAGAATAAAGGGGTAATATAAATATTAACCACCCCGGCCGGAATCCTGTTTAAATTGCGATATAATAATAAGAGCCAGGCAAACTCGCACCTTTAACTCCCTACATAAGATTGTAAGCATAATGAAACGTCCTGAATTACTCTTACCGGCCGGTACACTTAAAAATTTAACCTACGCTTTTGCTTATGGTGCCGATGCAGTCTACGCTGGCCAGCCACGCTACAGTTTACGGGTTCGAAATAACGACTTTCAGTTAGAAAACCTGGCCAAAGGGATACAGCATGCCCACGATTTAAAAAAGAAATTTTTTGTCGCCAGTAATTTAATGCCGCACAACAGCAAAATTAAAACTTATATGAAAGACATGGAACCGGTGATTGCGCTACAACCCGATGCGCTTATTATGGCCGACCCCGGTTTAATTATGATGGTGCGCGAACGCTGGCCGGAAGTACCCGTGCACTTATCGGTGCAGGCAAATACGGTCAACTATGCTGCGGTTAAGTTCTGGCAGTCACTGGGGTTAGAGCGGATTATTTTATCGCGTGAACTTTCGCTGGGAGAAATTGAAGAAATTCGCCAGCAATGCCCAGATATAGAACTCGAAGTGTTTGTTCACGGAGCCTTATGTATTGCCTATTCTGGGCGTTGCCTGTTGTCGGGGTATTTTAACCACCGGGATCCCAATCAGGGAACCTGCACCAATGCCTGCCGCTGGGAATACGATGTGCAACCCGCAGAAGAAAATATTATGGGCGACATACAAAGAATCGTCCCTGAAGAAATAGAGCCGCAAAAAATACAATTCGACGCAATGGCGGCAATTAAAAACCCGCCCGATGCCTTTGCAGAAAAAGAGCCACGCCACCCATTAGCCGATAAGGTTTATGTGATTGAAGAAAAGAACCGCCCCGGTGAATATATGCCGGTGATGGAAGATGAACACGGCACCTATATAATGAACTCTAAAGACCTGCGTGCCATTCAGCACATCGAAACCCTTACTAAAATGGGCATTGACTCCTTTAAAATTGAAGGCCGAACTAAATCGCACTACTACGTTGCCCGTACCGCTCAACTTTATAGCCAGGCAATAGACGATGCCGTCGCCGGACGTGAATTTGATGCCCGGCTTTATGGCAAACTCGAAAACTTATCCAATCGCGGTTACACCGAAGGCTTTTACCAGCGCCACCCGAACCAGGACTACCAGAATTACCTTACCGGTGTGTCTAAATCCGTACAACAACAATTTGTTGGTGAAATAACCGGCTATGATGAAGAACACCAAATGGCGGAAGTGGACATTAAAAATAAACTCTGCGTGGGTGACAGCATTGAAGTGGTCGCACCCCATGGTAATGTTTCCATGATCCTCGATAAAATGGAAACGCTAGACGGTGAACCGATAGAACAGGCATTAGGTAGTGGCTATCAGGTGCGCTTTGCGTTGCCAAAAGCAGATTATCAGCGCGGTTTAATTGCCAAAAACCTGTAAAGCGATACTCTAGAAATAGCATTGAATTTAAAATTCAATTTTTATCTCAATCTGTCGCTATAGTGGGTGAGCACCCCACTTTTAAATAGCGATAGCAGAAAAGGATAACAAGTCACCCCATGCCAACATCCGAAAAACGTTTTTCCAATGACCTTTACCTGGCCATTGATCAGGGCGGCCATGCCAGCCGCGCCATCGTCTTTAACAATAGCGGTGAAATTATTGCACAGGCACACAGGGATTTATCCATACAGCGCTTTGATGATAATTTCGTTGAACATAACCCACAAGAATTATTACTTTCCATAAACGAAGCTATCGAAGATGTCATTAAAAAACTGGGCGATAAAGCAAAAACTATCGCAGCGGCAGGTTTAGCCACGCAGCGCTCTAATGTTGTGTGCTGGAATAAAGACACAGGCGAAGCGTTATCCCCTGTTATCAGTTGGCAGGATGTACGAGAACACCAGTGGTTAAAATCACTTAAATCAAAAGCACAAACCATTCACAAAAAAACCGGCTTGTTCTTAAGCCCACATTATGGCGCCAGTAAGCTACGTTGGTGTTTGAAAAATATTGAGGCTGTAAAAAAAGCACAGCAGAACAATGAGCTCGTCATGGGGCCAATGGCCAGTTTTATTCTGTATAATATTGCAGAAGAGCAGCCGCTGGTTGCCGACCCAAGTAATGCCTCTCGCACCCAGCTTTGGGGTTTAATAAAAAAAAACTGGCACCCTAAATTGCTGGCACTTTTTGAAATTGATGCTGAGCTGTTACCCCGCTGCGTACCTTCCAATCATGCTTTTGGTACATTAAAAGTATCCGGATTATCCATTCCCATTCAGCTCTGCATGGGCGACCAGTCTGCAGCGATGTATGCATACGGAACAGTCCAACCGGGTACCGCTTATGTTAATACCGGCACCGGTGCTTTTGTATCACGCCCATCCGGTTATGCCATGTTATATGGGCGACGTTTACTGACCAGTGTTATTTACCAGAATAAAAGTCAAAGCCATTATGTTTTAGAAGGCACCATTAACGGTGCAGGCTCAGCGATTGATTTTGTGAGTAAAGAATTAAAATTAGATAATGTTCTCGATAACCTGGGCGATTGGTTACACGCCACCCGCAATGGACATGACAGTGACTTTAAGCAACTTTATTTAAATGGTATTTCTGGGCTGGGTGCGCCCTTCTGGGTTGCTGACTTCCAAAGCCGGTTTTTACATGAAAGTAATGACCAGAATAAAATTGTTGCCGTTGTAGAGAGTATTATTTTTCTCATTCGTGAAAACATAAATGAAATGCAAAAACTCTCTTCGCCCCCAGAACAAATCCAGATCACTGGCGGGCTCACCATTCAGGATGAAATCTGCCAGCGTTTAGCCGACTTAACCAAGTTAGCCGTTTATCGCCCGATGGAATGTGAAGCCACTGCCCGCGGGCTGGCCTATAAGTTAGCTGGCGAGCCTAAAATATGGCCCGAAAAAGAAGTGGGAAAATGGTTTAAGCCCAAAACAAATGTGGGCTTACAGGCAAGGTATAAAGAATGGAACACTGCATTGCTTGAAGCCTTGCGACACTAAGGTCAACTAAACAAGATGTATATTCCGTGTTGATTTGTCCGTAACCACTTTCTTAGCGGGTAAGCTGCTCCCAAATTTTTTCATCACCAGCTCCGCTGTTGCTCGGTAGCTAGTGAGTTTTCCGCCATACAGTGTCAGTAGGTTTTTTGCGGAGCAATGCAGTACGGTATCACGCGGTCTGGAAAAAAGTGATGTTGCCTGCTTTGGCAGCACACGCACTCCCGCAAAAGTATCCACAACATTCACTTTCTGCTGCGGCATATAATAAGTGTATATTTCTTTTAAATATTCAATTTCAGTTTCTGTTGCCACTACTTTCGCAGGATCACCGCTGTAAATTTTTTCGGTTGTTCCTATCAGTGTTTTATTTTTCCACGGCATAATAAAAACCGCACGCTTATCCTGTGGTGCTTCAACATAGACAACGCCTTCCGGTGCGGGGGCATCAATCACAATATGTGTTCCCTGCACTAAATCATACTCCAACATATTAACGGCTGTGCCTGTTACTTTAGCTAGCACCTCGTTTACCCACGGCCCCGCCACGTTCACAATAAATTTTGCGTTTATCCGGTCAGCTTCTGGTTGTGCATTCTCTGTTTGAATAGTATAACAACCATCTTTAATGTCCAGTTGGGTTACCTTTGCCGGACAGTATAATGTTGCACCCAGCGATTGCGCCGAGTGCATAACCGCCTGCGTCAACAAACGGTCATCGGTTTGTGCATCATAATATTGATACACGGTTTTCAAATTTTTATTCAACAAACCTTTAATCGGTAGCGTTCTGTTTTTAGAAATATTAATGCGTTTAAATCGCGTGTATTTTTTAAAGCTACCGAGTATTCGGTATAAAAATAACCCAACACCAATTTGCCATGCCTGTCGTGATGTTGAGATATAGATGGGAATATAAAATGAAACCGGTTTAACTAAACCCGGCGCCAGTTTAATCAGCCGTTCCCGTTCCAGTAAAGATTTCCTGACTAATCTAAACTGGCCAGATTCAAGGTAGCGTAAACCACCGTGAATTAACTTACTCGACTTACTCGATGTAGCAGAAGCAATACCTGTTTGCTCAAAAATAGCCACCGAATAACCGGCAGCCGCGGCTGCCTGTGCCACACCAACACCCTGAATACCACCACCAATAACAGCAACATCATAGTCCAGCCGTTTACCGTCATTTAAGTCTTCTACCATTTCCCTGCTATTTCCTGCATCATCTTTTTAATATCAAAAGTTTCAATAAAATTAACACCACGCTGCAATACTGAAATTGCTTTATCTGGGTCAATGCATTCATACGTTATGATTTTACTGTCCAGGAACTTTAGCTCCCCTTTGTCAGGCAGGCTTGCGATATCACAAAAAAAATATTCAGGGTTCATCCTTGCAAGCCTTTTATATTCTGTTGTTATCGCCAGCGCCCAATTATCCAGTACAGCACCGATGGGGTGTGATGTTTTATTGCGGCTCAATTCAAGAATATCAAACGAATAAGAAATGAGTACACACTGGTTTATTATTGGTTGGAGACAGGCATTGACAATGTCCAATACGATATCGGCAGTGAATTTATCAATACTTATACGCTTTAACTCTACAAATAAAGTCACATCAGGGTAAGATAAAAATAAAGCAACAATCTCATCCAGTGTTGCAATTTTTTCTCCCCGGTATTTATCTTTGAATCTGTCTGGCGAATAACTGGAAAAGTCCCGTAGTGTTTGCAGTGAATAGTCATGTATTGCGCCTGTCTGCTGACACAAGCGCTGCAAACCCCGGTCATGAAAAACCACCGCCTGCTTATCGGCACTTAGCTGAATATCAATTTCAATGTATTTTGCACCTTCATCTAACGCAGCCTGAACCGCAAGCAAGGTATTTTCTGGAAAGCATTGTGTATAGCCCCGATGTGCTACCAGATAATCTTCCGGTTTGTTACTTTTGTCCATAAACAGTGCAAAACCTTGATTAATTTATTCGATTAATGGATTTGAGTTTTGTATTTTTATCCATAACCAGCTTAAACGTTCCCTGAACACCGGAAACCGTTACAAAAGGCCGTAATATATTTGCAGGGAACTGAACACGCTGCCCATCATGACTCGTTGCTATCACACTATTTATATTGTGAGCATAGTAATGTTCAAATTCCACTGCGGTAATGTTCAGGTGAATATAAAAAATTCTGCTCATATTACGTTGCTTCATAATTCAAGTATAGGAGCTATCCGTTAATCTACCATTGATTCTTTGATACCCATACTATTTATCAGTTCAGTTGTTTTAAAATTTTAGTTATACTTCTGTTTTTTGTTACTTGTTTGGAAATTATATTATGAAATCATTAGTACCGTCTCTGCGCATTATTGGCGTATCACTTGCAATATCTATTATTATTGGCACTCCTGGCTACTTTATACTGGCCTCAATGAATACCAGCATTGAAAGTGCTGCTCGTTATCAAACCTATATTTTAATGGCTGGTGCCTTGCTCGGCGCACTTACTATTCAAATTATTCATACATTCAAGAACCGCCCAACTGAAGTTGTAAGTTTATTTATTGGCAACCTGCCTTTTCGTGCATCAAATCAGCAACTACGCCAGGTTTTCTCAAAATACGGCACAGTGCATAACCTTCGCCTAATGACTGATAAAGTCACCCGCAAGCCACGTGGTTTTGGCTTTGTTGAAATGGACAAGCACTGTGCAAAAATTGCGGTTAAAAAACTCAATGGTTTTGAGTTTATGGGGCGCGAGTTAAAAGTGAACTATGCCAATGAAAGCAAATACTAGCAGCTTTAGTTTATTAACAATAAAAAAGGGCTTTTAAAGCCCTTTTTTCATCTGGCTGCGTATAATTATTGGCAGGAGAAATAAATTAAATTTTCATTATCTACCGAAACTGTTTTACCCAAACTGATAAAACCGGAACCGGATAGAGGGTATTCTTCATTCTGGATAAAAACTTCCTGGCCACCCTGATTTTTAATAAAACTGCCATTGGTGCTTTGGTCTATCACCACAAATTTACCTTTACGATAAACCAGTTTTGCATGGTGTCTGGATACACAATCCGCATCAACAATAATATTGCTGCCCTTACTGCGCCCTAGCATTAAATCATTACTACGGGATGATACTTCGGTAATATGTTCACGATAGGTTAAATATAAGTGCTGACCGCGGGTAAATAATGATTTAATCCGTGACTCGCTCATATTCTGAGTTAAGGTCGTGCGATCCAGATCATCAACCGAGTCTGCATCATGTATTTTAATGACTTGCGACGAGTCATTGCGCGCACTTTCAAGAAGCTCAATAAACGATGACTCGCGGCGTAAAATCAGGTTACCAAATTCATTCAACAATTCGTCATTAACAACGTCAGTTTTTATCGAATATTGCTGGCTACCAATCGATGTATAGTTATCAATAATAACGTAAATACGATTTTCCTGAAAATTTGATTTAAAATAAATTCGAACCGGTACCATGCCCTGTAGTTCAAGCTTGGAGGTTGACTGATTAGCGATTAAACAGCCTGCATTTTTAATCTTGCGGATATAGTCCTGGGTAGGCTGCGTGGAGTCCAGTGGCAGAGAAATATGTTCATTACGCTCCAGCTTAAGAAGAAAACCAACCACGTCGTCGTTATAACTACTACGCACATGGATTTCATAGCTCCTTTGCTCCAAACCATTAATGTTCAGTTCATCATTAAACTGGTAATCGAGTGCAATAACCGGCTTAACTAAATGCAGTTGGTCGAGCAATTCATGCATGTAGTCATAAACATTCCGCAAACTATCAATAACTCGGCTACGCTGTAACTCAAGCAACGACTCTGGTGTTTCCGAATGTGAGTCTTCTTTATGTAAAATCGATTGTGCCTGTAGCTTTAGTTCCGTTAACACGCCCATGTGTTTCTCTCTTTAATTATCGGCTATTTATGTAGCATAACCTTTGTAATGATACTACCTTATAGTTTTAAAACATCAAGTTCAATTCCTAATATCTTGTTGATATCACTTGCAGCGAAATTCGCTTCATTTGTTATCACTGCAATATTTTCAGACTCCATGCATAAATAGCGCTCAGCAACCCGTCTCAAATCTTCAAGTGTTACAGACAAAACGCGTTGCCGAAAGGCTTGTCGTATTTCTGGTGTGCGACCAAATAACTGACTTTGGTAAGCATCTTTTGCTTCACCTGCCGGTGAACCGGGTTTGTCCAGTGTGCCAATAACCCCTAAAATAGCTTCTTCTAACAAACGAGGTTCGTGTTTGTCAGAAACAACCCAGTCAATGGCATGATTAAAGTCCTGCAAGGTTTCAACTAAACGCGGGTCGCGGTATGAATAAAACCGGAATGCGGCCATTTCGGTGTCATAACTGGCACCGCCACCATACGCACCACCCTTTTCACGAATACGTGTATGCAGGAATCCATTACGCATAAAAACGGCTAATACCGTTAATGCAGCAGAGTCCGTGTGTGTCAACGTCACACCCGCATAAGCCTTGGCACAAAAATTAACCTGGGTATTCGTGAGCCAGGCCTGTTTAACAGGCGAAACATCATCAGGCTGATAAAAAACACGGCTCGTTTTTATATTTTGATTGAGTGACCAGGGCTTCAGCATATTGCCCTGACATTCGGCAAGTTGATTATTCTCGGCTACCAACAGAAACTCTCGTGGAGCCTGTAGGATCTGCTGATGCAAATCAGAAAAAGATTTTGTCAATTTTTCCAGCTTGTTTTTATCTGCCAGGCTATCATCGAGTTCTTTTAATTGTTGAATGCTCTCTAGCCCACGAATTGAATGTGCCAGTTTAGCCGCCTTGCTCACACCGGCAGACGCGGCCAGCATTGCAAGGCTATGCCCGTTACCCGTAACACTTTGCTCTGCACGTACTCTTTTTTGTGACATTAATTCACGAATGCGATCATGTTCATCAAAGCGAACCGATTCAAACGTAGCTTGCAGCAATTCACTTAAGGCCGGCTGATTACGCAACAAGGCTTTACCCGATAAAACAAAATAACCGGATAACGCATTCGCATCATTCACTGAACCACGTATCGTATGAAAAGAATTAACCCCCCCCGTAACGCTGTATTGCCAATTTTGTACCGCAAGGTAATCTTTATCAGCAACACCTAAGCGTGGCAGGCAACTCGAAAAGTGAGGCAGGCAGGATAAAGTTTGTTGATCCATTTCAGGTAGAGCACAAATAACTTGTTGGTAAACCAAACCGTTAGTGGGTTGGGAATAAAGCGAAACTGATATTTGTTTAACGTCAACTTTACTGCCTTTGGCTATCGACATTTCCAATGGCACATCCTGCAACGTCACTTTTGGCAAAATTTCAATATCGTCTTCACTGGCCTGTCTTTTTTCCAGTGCCTTCGCCTGCGAAATAATCTGTTGTTTCGCATCACTGTCAAGCGATGCATTAATCGCTACTAACTTTGATTTTTCGAAGGCTTCTTTGCGCTGGTTTAATTTTGCATCCGGTTTCATGGTTAAACGCACACGATGCAAGTTATTTATTAGATTTGTTTTAACTAAATCTTTTATATAATCCGGATCCTGTATTTTTTTACGCAAAGATTCAATGACCGGATCAAGATTAAGCAGTTCAACCGGATCACCACGATGCATAGCACAAGACAAGCCTTCTAATATAATCGACAAACCATAAGGGTAGCCATCACCACTTACCTCACGCTGCCCCAATTCTAACTGGTGCAACACCGCCTCAACGTTTTCTAATGGCACACCCTTTTCCACAATGTCGTTAAACACAGATAAAATTAACTCTTCTACCTTGTGCGCATCATCGGCTTTACAACCTTCTAGCCCACACATAAAAGTGATTTCATAATTGGAATCATCCAGGCCGCATAACGATGAAGGCGCTGCACCCAACTCGCTGGTTTCCAGTGCCTGGCGTAATGGCGAGGCACTGTTGTCCAGCAAAAGGCTGGACAATAAATGCGCACTTAGCAAACCTTCCAGATCCGTGTTATGACCTAACAACCATGCCATCACAACATGTGACTTTGTTTCTAACGACTCGTCGCTGTCAATACCATAATATTCTTCAACAACAACCGGTGCATGGTAGCGTTTTTCATCTTCTACTTTTATTGTTTTATCCAGGGCATCAAAACTTTGTAGCACATTATTTTCAAAGATTTCATGGTATTCGTTCGCTGCAATAGCACCATACGTCATAAATACGGCGTTCGATGGGTGGTAATGTGTTTTATAAAAGTCGCACAACTGCTGATAAGACAAGTCGGTGATAAATTCTGGATCACCACCACTGTTATAGTGGTAGGTTGTACTGGGATAGAGATATTTATATAATGATTCCCACACCTGACTCACGGGCGAACTCAACGCACCTTTCATTTCATTAAATACCACACCTTTATATAGGAGCTCGGATTCAGCATTGTCCATTTCTGCAAATTCCAGACGATGGCCT
The DNA here is from genome assembly GCA_024275115.1 of Gammaproteobacteria bacterium. Lineage (GTDB taxonomy): Bacteria > Pseudomonadota > Gammaproteobacteria > UBA6429 > Thiohalophilaceae > SZUA-37. The sequence continues at coordinate 6,001 of JAJRZT010000056.1, read as the reverse complement.
TCCTGTGCGAAATCCAGTTTGTCTAACCGCGAAAAGAAAACGGCATCCAGATAAACGTCCAGTAGATTAAAAAAATCTTTTCTATTTTGGCTGGCAAATGGGTAGGCCGTCCAGTCACTGCTGGTAAAGGCATTCATAAAGGTATTCAGTGAACGGCGGATCATCATAAAAAATGGATCACGTACCGGGTATTTTTTGCTGCCACACAACGCGGTGTGCTCTAACATGTGAGCAACGCCGGTCGAGTCCATCGGTACGGTTCTTAAAGCAACAAGAAAAACATTTTCGCTACTGTCGGCGGCCAGGTGATAGTGAGTGGCACCTGTTTTAATATGTCGATATTCTTCGATGATTACATTTAATGAGTTAATTGGTTCACTACGAATCCATTCAAAAGAAGAGTGGAGCACTTCAGGTGCAATAACTTGTTTTTGCATATTTTTAATATCTACTTAACGAATGTTGAAATGTCGGGCAAGAATGTCCAAACAACACACCTTACCGGCCTAATTTAGTCTGGAACCCAAGCTTACCATACTATTTTATATTTATCGTAACCTGTAAATTTGATAGTATACCGCCTTGCAAAATTACCACATTTAAGGCCGTACAATGATTATTGTCATTTCTCCCGCAAAAACAGTCGATTTTGAAACGCCACCACAAACTTCAAAATTCACAAGTCCTGACTTTCTGAAAGAGTCTAATAAACTTGTTAAGGAAATGCGCCATTATTGCCGTGATGATATTAAAAAATTAATGAGTGTTAGTGATAAAATTGCTGATTTAAACGTTGATCGCTTTAAAAAATTTAAAACACCGTTTACGACTAAAAATGCGAAACAGGCCGTACTGGCCTTTAAGGGCGATGTTTATACCGGCCTGAATATAGATGATTTTACTGCCCGCGATCTAGACTTTGCACAAAAACACTTACGAATATTATCAGGCCTCTATGGCTTATTGCGACCACTGGATCTAATGCAAGCCTACCGCCTGGAAATGGGGTTAAAGCTCCCGATAAAAAAAACAAAAAACCTGTATGAATTCTGGGACAATCAGGTAACGGATAAAATTAACAGTGAGTTTAAAAAACAAAAAGAAAATACTCTAATTAACCTTGCATCCAATGAGTACTTTAAAGTCATACAGAAGAAGAACCTCGATGGCACCATTATTACCCCTGCTTTTAAAGAAGCCCGTGATGGTGGCTTCAAAATGATCGGCATTTACGCAAAAAGAGCACGCGGATTAATGAGTCGCTATATCATTAAAAATAGAATAAAAGATCCTGGTGAGCTAAAGGCATTTAATTTAGATGGCTATAAATTTAACAAAAAATTATCCACAGCAACAGACTGGACATTTACCCGTAAACAATAAGCGAACCTGAAAACACAATGACTTCAACTCATTTATTTAATATAAACCTGGATGACTTTGATGAAAAAGTTATTCAAACCTCCCATACAACGCCAGTTATGGTTGATTTCTGGGCCGACTGGTGCGGCCCGTGCACTGTCATTGCCCCGATCCTTGAGAAAATTATTAGCGACTATACCGGTGCCATTCAATTAGCCAAGCTGGAAGTTGATAAAGACGACAATATGAAGTTAGCTGGGAAATACCAGGTGCGCGGCTTTCCAACCATTATACTTTTTGAAAGAGGCATTGAGGTAGAACGTTTTAGCAGTGCGCAAAGTTATTCTTATATTGACCAGTTTATTCGGCAGCATAGTATTTTATTAAAAAACACTACTTAGACCCCGTATAGTAAACACCCGGTATCCACGACTTGTGTAACTTAGCGGTTTCATCTAAACGCTGATCTTCAGAATCATCGAAAGTAAAATTATTAGTGCCTATTCGAATGCGATCCCCTTCACTTAAACGGTGCAGGTTAATCATCTGGTCATTCACATAGGTATTATTAGTACTTTCGAGATCTTGCAGAATGTATTCATACACACCCCCTTTTGTATTGTTAACCGTTATTTCAATAACCGCATGAAATTTACTAACCAGACTGTCGTTTAAACAAATGTCATTCGACTCATCTCGCCCCAATGTTATCTTTGCCTTTTGAATAGGGAAAACAACCCCGGCACTACCATCTTTAATTTGCAGCAACTTTGCCATAACTATTATTTTAGGTTAAAAGTGCGATAAAAACAGGTATCCATACCGTCAACATAATAATAACCGTTGTAAGGTTACAACCCAATATCAAGCGGTAACGACTCTTTTCCTCACCGGAACTCTGGCTTAACCAGATAGCGGCAATAAGGCTATCTAACAAAAGCACCATTGTAATCAGTGGCGCCATAACCGGAATAAAAACAGTTTCAATCATTGTCCAGCCTTCATAAGAAACGGGGGTGCCCGTTTTTGCCTTAAAAATCAGGCTAAGAACGGCCAGCAATATCAGCACCACTCGCATCGGGCGTATTTTTTTTAGTATGGATAACATTTATTTTTCTTCTTTTAATTTTTATTAGTGGATAAATTAATGTATCGGGGAGGACTTTAAATCATTTGCATTAAAAGCAACCTGCACTTTATTTTTATATTCTTCGTCAAAAACAAGAGTATAATTATAATTTTCGTCTACTTTTAATTGCTTTAAATCAGGCAGGCGATTTGCCAGATAAGCACAGGTTGCAGCGATAAGCTGATCATTACTGTCAATGAGTGCAGCAATAAGTTGCATTGATACAAATTGTGCACGCTGCACAATATCAGGGTCAGCAAAGGTGCTGCCACCCATAACAATGCCCTGTGTCATTTTCGAATCCATTTTATCAAGAAATTCTACCTGCCTGCTGGGTAAAGAATGGGCACGATTATACTCAATCTGGCTTTCACCATTGACTAAAACAACAAAAATATCGGACATTCAAATAACCTTGATAAACTGACAACAACTAAAATCAATGAGGCGCATTATGCCTCACTGCCATTACTATTTTAAATGATTTTTGGTGGATTTTCTTTAAAAAGAATTATTTTAAATAGAGACTCTAAGTGCTTAATAATAAAGAAAACATGTACCAGCTAATGCGGGGGTAGCAAAAGCATTGCTAAAATTCAATCTGGTAAAAAAATTAATCTCGACTAGTCTTTATTGTGTAAACGTGTTACCCCGAATTTTCTTTGAGCCGATTCCATTAATTCCGGGAGCTAATTTGCAGATGTGGTGTGAATGCCCTGCCTGACTGGGAATCCTGAAGCATCTCTGCTGCGCCCACTTGAACATGATGGTTCAAGTGAACGGGGTAATACCTTACACTTTAATTTATGTCTCCACCGTTTCTAACACCCAAAGCTGTTCTATTATTTAGAATCTGGCTTTTCCTTATTCCCTGTAATAAATTTTTCGATAACTGTAGCTGGCACTGCACCTGCTTGCGCAGCCTGCAACTCACCTTGCGGATTAAATAATAAAAAGCTCGGTGTTCCAACCCAGCTGGAATTTGAATATTTACTGTAAATTGCCGTTGCAACTTCAGGTTCACCAATCAAGTTTGGGAAGTCGATACTGTGCCTTTTAATGAACTTTTCAGCTTGCTTAAAACGAGCCTTACCATCGATTGATACTCCCAAAACTGTCGCGTCATTATCCGAATGGGTAAAATGAAAATCGACATATTCATGTGCTTCTTTATTACAAATATGGCACCCTGAAGCCCAGAACATGACCAACAGCCACTTACCATTGCCGGTAAACTCTTTTATGGTTTTGGGGTTATTTTTAAAATCTGTTAAGCCGCTCGTCACCTTGGCAGAGGCACTGCTATCAGAAGGGCTGGCAACAACGAGCCCCTGCGACATCAATAGCGCCATGGACAATCCAGTAGCAGTAAAAAATTGGGTTAATCTCAAGATAATACTCCTAATTTCAGTAACACTCAGGCTCAAATTGCTTTAAGAAACTCACACAAAATAGACCACAGAACAACGCTAAGTTCACAATAAAATACACTATTGTGCAAAATAACTGCTTAAAAAGTCATCAAATGACTGTGTTTCCCTCGATTCCACATCTGCTTGCTGTTGAATAGATTGAATTGACAGAGTTTGAAACCGCTCATTAAAAGAAGCTGGCAGCGCCACATTCTGAAAATAGTCAAGATGCTGCCCCGACCAACGCTTCGAAAAATGAAAAAAACCTTCATCATGATGTTTCATATCTGCCAACATCATTGCGGATGGCGTCTTATCCGGATCATTAAATTTTTCCCGCTGGGAAGCCAGCGCCATCGAATGTGGTTTAGAATCCAGCCCCTTATCCAGTACTTCACAACAGGCCACCATTGTATCGCAAAGAGCTAAACCCTGTTGCCGCATATTAAGCAACTTACCCCGAATATTAATTTTCAACTCAGGATCACGCCCCTGATGAGCAACGCTTAATTCATTCGCCGTTATCATTTTTTCTTCGTTACGTAATATTGGTGGGCTTTTTTCCAGCAAGCAATACAATAAGAAAGCACGTAAAAAATAAAGTTGCTCACTATCAATCCCCATCGGGCTGAATGGATTAACATCTAAAGAGCGCAACTCAACATATTTAACCCCGCGCCGTGACAAAGCCAGTGAGGGTTTTTCATTGCCCATTAAAATTTGTTTGGGACGCACCGTTGAGTAATATTCATTTTCAATTTGCAAGATATTCGTATTGAGCTGTCGATAGCGACCATCAACCTTAACGCCGAATTTTTCATATTCCGGGCAAGACGTTTCGGTTGCATAACGTAAACTGTTTACATATTCATTTAAGCTATTGTAGTTTGCGACAACCCCCTTCTCATTCTCTTTGTTATTCTGATAACCAATGTCACCCATTCGTAGTGAGGTTGCATACGGATGGTAAAAGGTGTTTTCATTAAAGGCCTGCAATGTTGTATCCTGTCCATGCAAAAACGATTTACAAATAGCTGGCGACGCACCAAATAAATACGGCACTACCCAGCCAAAGCGTTGTAAATTTCGCAACACACCAAAATACGATTCAGAAATAAAAGTTTGCGTTGACTCCTTGTTTTCTTCAATCAGTTGATAGGCATACCAGAAATCATCAGCAAAGGAAAAATTAAAATGCACACCAGCAATAGCCTGCATCACCCGACCATAACGATAACCAAGACCACGCCGATAGACATGCTTCATCTGACCACTGTTTGAACTGCCATAATTTGCCAGCGGGATACTTGTTTCACCCGCAACCACACAAGGCATACTCGTTGGCCACAGCAGTTCATCATCCAGATTATTGTATACAAACTTTTGTGTGTCACGCAGAAATTCCAGTGCATCATCCACCGACTCATATGGCGGAGTAATAAATTCCAGTAAAGCTTCTGAATAATCAGTTGTAATATAAGGATGGGTTAAAGCAGAACCTAATTTTTCAGGATGGGGTAACTGCGATATATTACCCTGGTGGTTAACCCGTAAACATTCTTTTTCAAGACCAATTAAACTTGATTGCAATGCAGCAACGGCTTGGGACTTAATTATTTTTGTTAAGCGATTTTCAAGTACACTCGACACATTGCAGCCTTTATATATTAATGGTAAACACTGCGATCATACAGAATAATAAGGAACTGTGTATAGCGGTATGTAAAAACTCTCGTAAAAAAGATCAATAAACATCATAAGTGTCAGTACAAAAGGAAACTGACACTAAATAAGTACCCGTAAAGATCATTTGCCTCGGTATGGGCTTGTGGTTCTATTCTGGTTGGAAAAAATCATTTGCCTCGGTATGGGCTTGTGGTTCTATTCTGGTTGAAAAAGATCATAAGTGCCCGTAAAGTTCTGGAGAAACGGGCACTAAAAAATAACCCCACAGTAGCGGGGTCGGGAATGATGTGGTCTAATGAATCTGGACACCGAAATGGGATAAACTAACCCAAGAAAAGAAGGTGCCAAAAATGACAAAAACAAGACCGAGTTACACAACAGAATTTAAACAAGAAGCAGCGAGTCTAGTACT
>JAJRZT010000055.1 GCA_024275115.1 Gammaproteobacteria bacterium | reverse complement strand
GGGCGTTTTTTATTACAACCTGGGTTGAGCTCGTAGGTACTGCCTTAGGAACCTGGAATTGGGCGGCTATAGATCCGGCATCGACTTTAGCGCAAGGGAATCCGCCAAGTGGGGTTGCTGCGTGGTATTGTTTGGTTGATGCTGTAGCATTGGCAGGGTCGGCTTTTTTATTACAAAAAATTGAACGCTATAATCTGAAGCGTTTAGCTTGGCCGAAATTTGCCCGCTTGTCAGGAATTAAGAACACAACTAAGTAGATGGCAAAAAAAACAAAAAATAACGCGTCAAGTATTCGCGTATATCGACGATTACTCGGTTACGTAAAGCCCTATTTATGGGCTTTTTTTATAAGTGTCATTGGTTTTTTGCTGTATTCGGCAACACAGCCGCTTTTTGCCGCAGTCATTAAGCATATCATCGATACCTTGCAAAGTGATCAGCGTGAAAAGATGCTCTATTTGCCTTTGTTGTTTGTCGGTTTGTTTTTTATCCGGGGTGTTGGTACTTATCTAGGTAATTATTTTTTAGCTAAAGTCTCTAACAATGTTGTTCATGATTTACGCTGTGCCGTATTTGATCAATACACATTATTACCGACGGAATATTTTGATAAAAACAATCATGGTTATTTAATTTCCAGAATTACCCATAATGTGGGTGAAGTGACTACAGCTGTAACCGATGCCGTGCGAACATTTGTTCGAGAAGGCCTGACTGTTTTAGGATTGCTGGCTTATTTGTTTTATAGCGAATGGCGGCTGACATTGATTTTTCTGACCATCACCCCGGTTATTGCAATCATGGTTGGATATGTCAGTAAACGGCTTCGGCGCTTAGGCAAAAATATACAAGATTCAGTGGGGGATATGACTCATGTTGCCTCCGAGCTTATCCATGGCAATAGGATAGTTCGTAGTTATGGTGGTCAGGAGTATGAGAAAAAACGTTTCCATCAAAGCAGTTGGCGTAATCGAAGCCAATCATTAAAGCTGTCTGCAACAATGGCGATTCATAATCCCTTGATGCAATTTTTTATATCTTTGGCGTTAGCCGGTTTGATGTATCTGGCTTTATTTATTATGGAAGATAGTAGTGCAGGTAGTTTTGTAGGGTATTTGACTGCCGCTTTTATGCTGCCTAAACCTATTCGACAGCTTAGCGATGCGAATAGCCTCATCCAAAAAGGGATTGTTGCAGCGGAAAGTATTTTTGAAGTTCTGGATGAAGAAATAGAAAAAGATACAGGGCATTATGAAGTTGACAGGGTTGATGGTGAAATCGAATATAAGAATGTCTTTTTTTCCTATGATAAAGATAAAAATGTCTTAGATAACTTGAGTTTTAAAATAAAGCCAGGGCAAACAGTAGCCTTAGTTGGCCCATCAGGTGGTGGTAAAAGCTCCATAATCAATTTATTGCCTCGGTTTTATGATTATGAAAAAGGACAAATATTACTGGATGGCGTTGAAATAACAGATTACACCTTAGCCTCATTAAGAAAACAAATTGCTTTAGTCAGTCAAAACGTCACCTTGTTCAATGATACGGTCGCCAATAATATTGCGTATGGAGAGTTGAATGGTGCTAGCCGTGAAGATATCATTCAAGCCGCAAAGGATGCTTACGCTTTGGAATTTATCGAAAAATTACCAGAAGGCTTTGATACCAATATTGGGGAACAAGGGATAAGTTTGTCAGGTGGGCAACGACAAAGGTTGGCATTGGCCAGAGCGATTTTAAAAAATGCATCAGTATTGATCCTGGATGAGGCGACATCGGCCTTAGACGTTCAATCAGAAAAATATATTCAGGCGGCTTTAGATAAAATTATGAAAGGAAGGACGACGATTGTTATTGCGCATCGTCTTTCAACGATAGTTAAAGCAGATGTAATTTTCGTGATTAAAAGTGGCAAAATCGCCGAAAAAGGAACACATCAGGCGTTACTGGAGGCCAAAGGTTTATATTGGGCGCTTCAAAAGGATTCAGGACTTTTTAAAAAGGCATAAAAACCGTTTGACAGTTTTAAGAAAGTGGGTATAATGGCCTGCTCTTTCGCGACGGAATTGCGAAGTGCCGGGACGGCGGAGTTGGCAATGTTTTTTTTGTTCCAACTTTTTCAAAAAAGGATTTGACAGACGGATTTGGGTCTGTATAATGGTCGGACTCAACGGGGCAGGTTGCTCCGGACCGGTTGTCCGGTCACGCTCTTTAACAAAACAATCGAAATAATTTGTGTGG
>JAJRZT010000006.1 GCA_024275115.1 Gammaproteobacteria bacterium | reverse complement strand
TTCAGGTGTTAGGCTGATTTTGAGATAATTTTTGTCCTGACAAGGCATTTTTTGCGTATCAATGCACTCCATTGATAGTAAAAAATAACGCAGGCAGGGCGAAAATTAGCCAAAATCAGACAATAGATGAAAGATCAACAGTCCCTAATCTCACCTTCAGTAAAAACTGCAAGCTCACCTCTCACCGTATGCGGCAAGGCTAAATAGTTATTAGTCTGCATTTCGGTTAAACGGCTAACAGTTCGCTCAAATGCAAAAGCCAGGCGTTTTGCACTATACAGTTTTTCGGGTTCGGCTTCGGCGGAACAAATTAATTTCACATTATGGTCATACAATGCATCGACTAAATGTATAAAGCGTTTGGCAGCACTGTCATAAGACTCGTCCATTACAGGAATATCACTGATCACAACCGTGGTATATATTTGTGCTATTTCTATGTAGTCATGTGCAGAGCGTGCAGATTCGCATAAAGCAGAATAATCAAACCAGATAACATCATCCGCCAGTGCAAGGTAATCCAGTTTGCGGTTATTAATTTTTATTTGTCGGTTATGCTTTGGCCTGGTGGGCACAATATTTTCAAAACAGGTGTTAAGACTTGTGTTTGTTTGCTCATTCAGGCCAACAAAATATATCGTGCTTTTCTCTAACTTATTAAAACGGTAATCGGTGTCATCACCCAGATTATATTCTGTCGTAACCTGTTGCAATAAACTTATCACTTCCAGAAAACGTTCACGCTGCAATCCATTTTTATATAAATCTTTTATAGAAATATTTGAAGATGCAACAATCGTTACCCCATTATCAACCAGTATTTTAAGTAAACCAACCATCAACATCGCGTCGGCAATATCGTGCACATGGAATTCATCTAAACATAAAATCTGATACTGGCTGGCAAATTTTTCGGCAACAATAACTAAAGGATTAGGTGACTTTGGGAGTGTTCTTAGCTGTTCATGAACATCTAACATAAAGTGATGAAAATGAATACGGTGTTTTTCTTTAAAGGGCAGGCAATCGTAAAAACAATCAATTAAATAAGTTTTACCTCGTCCAGTGCCACCCCAGAAGTATAAACCTTTAATATAATCTGGTTTTCTGTTTAACAGTTGCGCCCATAAACCGGGGGGCTTCGGATTGTTAGCTTTTAACAATTTTTCATATAAAGCATGGGTTAATTCAACCGCATGTTGCTGTGCCGCGTCGGGTAAAAAATCACTGCGCCTTAAATCCTGCTGATATGACTCAAGTGGTGTCACAAAACATCCCCATTAAGTGTTATTATATCTTTAACTATTTAGTATACTTTTAAAAAATTATCCATGCCATGCTTTCAAGCTAAAACAAGACTTACTCAATACATGCAAAAAATCAACCAAAGCTTGCTGTTAATGTTCGCATTTACGTTACTCAGCACCACCCATGCAAATGACACTACAGCAGCGACAAAACCAAAATGGGAACTGGGTGTGGGCTTAGGCGGGTTAAGCTTGCCACATTACCGTGGCTCTGATCAGCGTTCGGAATATGCCGCACCTATACCTTATATACGCTATAACGGCAAACGCTTAAAAGTAGACAAAGAAGGCGGGCGTTTTTACTTCTATAATGGTGAGCATGTTACCGTTGACGTTAGCACCGCATTCTCTTTTCCTGTCGACAGCACAGACAACCGCGCCCGGCAGAATATGCCGGATCTCGATACCATTATTGAACTGGGTCCAAAAATTCAATTTAATCTTTATGAGTCGGGAAATAAAAACCTGCGGTTTCGCCTGGCGCTGCCATTACGCGCCGCCATTGCAACCGACATAAGCAACACTCAAGCGATTGGCTGGGTATTTTCACCTTACCTGCAAGTTCGTTACTATAGTGGCTGGGAGTCAGCCATTTCAATTGGCCCAGTCTGGGCGAGCGAAGAATACCACGACTATTTTTATCAAGTAGCACCTGAATATGCAACATCGTCTCGCCCCGCATACGATGCAAAAGCCGGTTACAGTGGTTCTCGCATTACTTTAACCGTCAGCCGGCGCTTTAACCGAATCTGGTTTGGTTTTTTTGCAAAATACGACAACTTAAATAATGCGGCTTTTATTGACAGCCCACTCATCAGGCAAAATGACTCACTGATGATGGGCTTTGCCCTGTCATGGGTTTTTAAAGAATCAAAACAGCGCAGTCGTTTCTAAATACTGTGTATTTATGCTATTCCCTCCTATACTAATACGATAAAATAGCCCGCTTTTTTAACGCAATACATTAAAACTGATTCAAGAACAAAATGTAACCTAAGGTGTGTGGAGCCCCATGTCAGAATTTTCGATCACTAAATTTGTAGTTGGACAACGCTGGATAAGCGATACAGAAACCGATTTAGGTTTAGGCGTAGTCACTGCAACAGAAACACGCCGTGTCACCATTATATTTCCCGCCAGTGAACAGTCTCGCGTTTATGCTATTGGCCAGGCGCCATTAACACGCGTTATTTTTTTTGAAGGCGATAACATTGAATCAGAAGCAGGCCAACAATATACCATCGATAAACTGGAAGAATGCGATGGCCTTATTATTTACCATTGCATTGATGATAAGGGTGAAGCCTATGCTCTATCAGAAGGGGAACTCAACCACTCAACCCAGTTGAATAAACCACGCGACCGAATGCTCACCAGCCAGATTGATAAACAACTCTGGTATAACCTCCGCTACCAGACATTACTAAAACGTTATGAACTGGCACAGTTACAAACACGTGGCTTGCTCGGCCCACGTGTGAGTCTAATCCCTCACCAACTTTATATTGCCCACCAGGTTGCCAACCGCAGTGCACCACGTGTATTACTGGCCGACGAAGTTGGTCTGGGTAAAACCATTGAAGCTGGTTTAATTATTCACCAACAATTAATAACCGACCGGGCACAACGTATTTTAATTATTGTACCCGAAGCACTCATGTACCAATGGATGGTTGAAATGCTGCGGCGCTTTAACCTTAAAATGAGTTTATATGATCAAGAGCGTTATCAGGACAGCGTTGACGATGAACATAACCCCTTTATTGATGAGCCACTATTATTATGCAGCCTGGAGTTTGTTACTCACAGCGACAAAGTGCTAGAACAACTGATAGAAGCAGAATGGGATATTCTGGTCATTGATGAAGCCCATCACCTTGCCTGGTCTGAAGCAGCCCCGAGCAAGGCATATACGTGTATTGAAAATTTATCAGCAACCATCCCTGGCCTGTTATTGTTAACAGCCACCCCGGAACAACTAGGTGAAGAAAGTCATTTTGCGCGCCTGCGTTTACTCGACCCCCATCGTTATCACAGCCTTGATAAATTTCTTGAAGAAGTGCAGTCCTTTAAAACTATCGCTCACGTTGTTGATAATTTACTCGATGCTGATTCTTTAAATGAAGAATCCAGTAACACTCTAGTTAACTTATTTAAGGGCAATGAAGATTATTTATCGTTGCTTGATAACTTTAATATGCTTGAAGATAATGATAGTTATCGACAACAACTGATTCAAATTCTGGCTGACCAGCATGGCACCGGGCGGGTACTGTTCCGCAATACACGTAATGCAATAAAAGGTTTTCCTGAACGTGAAGCCCATGCTTACCCGTTAAAACCACCTGCCGCCTATGAGTCATTAATACAGGCCTATATAGAAGCCAATGACGTTGAAAAACTCCAACTACCACTATTACTCACACCGGAAATTATTTACCAGAATGTTTTTGCCAATGAAGGTGAACACTGGACAAACATCGATCCGCGAATTGTCTGGTTAGCTGATATTCTTAAAACCCATCGCAATGAAAAAGTACTGGTAATATGCGCTTACGCCACAACCGCCATTGATATTTCCACGGCCTTGCGTGAGCAATATGGCAAGCAATCGGCAGTATTTCATGAAAATATGAATATTATTGACCGTGATCGCGCCGCCGCTTTCTTTGCTGACAAGGAAGACGGCTCACAAATTTTAATTTGTTCCGAAATTGGCAGTGAAGGCCGTAACTTTCAATTTGCACATCATCTGGTTTTATTTGATTTACCTTATAATCCGGACTTGCTTGAACAACGCATCGGCCGACTCGACCGTATTGGCCAGTTGGAAACCATCCATCTGCACACGCCCTATTTTGAAAACTCAGCACAGGCTATTATGTACCAGTGGTATCACAGCGGCCTGTATACTTTTATGCATACCTGCCCGGTTGGTCAGGCCGTAATGCAAAAGCACACCGAAGAGTTGAATAATTATTTAATTAACCCTGGCTTTGATGCTTTTTCAATCGAACAATTTATTCATATGGTGCATGCCGATACCAATGAATTTACCCAACAGTTACAACAAGGCCGGGACCGTTTTCTTGAACTTAACCCTTACCAGCAAGAAGAAGCCACCGACATTGCGGCCAATATTCAATACTGGGATCATGACCGCGGTTTAGAACATTACCTGTCCGGCGTGTTTGATATGTACGGCGTTGATTTTGATTTCCATGCACAAAAAAGTTTTACCCTGCACCCAACCGACCACATGCTGACTACCCACTTCCCCAATTTACCGGATGAAGGGGCAACCATTACTTTCGACCGCCATCATGCGCTCGCTCATGAAAACATGTACTTTATGACCTGGGAACACCCGATGGTTGTAAATTTAATTGATTTATTCGTCTCGCATGAGCATGGCAACACCGCCTTAAATATTGTAAAGCTTCCTAAAATAAAACCCGGCAGTGTTTTACTGGAATGTATTTTTGTTATTGAATGCAGTGCTCCGCAAAAATTACAAATACACCGCCACTTACCACCTGCAGTTATTCGTGTGCTGATGGATTCAGCTACTCAGGATTTAACAGAACAATTTGATTTTGACGCCTTACACGGTGCCGTGATTCAGTTAAACAAACAAATTGTCACCCAGCTTATTCATAATCATCAGGAACGGTTGAAAAATATGTTTGCTCGAGCCGAAAATATCGCCACACAGGATTGTGCTGCACAAACACAACTAAAAATCACAGAAATGAGCCACAATTTTAACCAGGAAATTCAGCGCTTAAAGTCATTACAAAAAGAAAACCCGAATATTCGTAATGATGAAATCAGCAGCATGGAAAACCAGAAGGATGAGCTAAACACCGTTATGAACAAAGCCTACGCCCGACTGGATTGCTCACGTTTAATTGTTGCAGGGTAAGCGGATAAGCGTTCCCAATCAAAGAAATTACAAAAAAAGGGGGGTTTTACCTCTTATTCAGCTTTCATTCAGCTATATTCAGATATTCTACTCCCATACTATCCCACCCTGACTCAGGAGTTATATTATGAAAATCGCATATACAAAATACGCTGTTCTGGCATTCAGTATCGCCGCGCTCAGTAGTATAAGCCTGGCCACTCAAGCCAGCCCAAAAGGCGGCCACAATCCACATAGTAGCGGCAGCCAAACTCACAGCAGTAACAACAGCAGTGGATACAGTAATTATCGACCACATAGAGGCGGGGGCTACCCAAGCCACGGTTATAGACCTCATGGTTACAAGCCCCACGGCTATGTGCATGGCGGTTACGGGTATTATCCCCGGCACCCGGATTATGTCGGCTATTATCAGCCTCACCCCGTGCACGGCATTAACCTGATACCTTCAATAAGTGCCAATATTCACCTTCCAGGCTTTAGTCTTAACTTGCACTAAAATGATTGCCGGAATGAGCGCAGGGCTGAGACACAAAAACACAGCCCTACGCTAATCCTTCTTTGTTAAAACCGGTTTTAGCGTGTATGCTTAAAGGACTTTTTCAGCTATTGAGAATAAAATGGTTTCATTCATTCGTATCCATCTCCTCCTGTTCTTGTTCAGCACCCCTTTCACTGTTCAGGCGAATACACAGAACCATCCAGCCAAAAACCTAAACCCGGCAGCCAGTAATGTAACAGGGCTCTATGCCAAAGCCGCCATCAGCAAACAAATGGCGGCAGGCATTGCGCAACAATATGTACCTGGGCGTGTTCTGAAAGTAACATTTGATGGCTCAGTGTACCGGGTTAAAATTGTAAGCCAATCCGGTGATGTAGTAAGCGTACTGGTTGACGGCAATACCGGACAAATCCTCAACCGATAAAAATGCGAGTACTCATTATTGAAGATGAGCTCACCTTGCAACAGCAGCTTCGTGAGCATTTAGAGCAGCATCAATATATGGTCGATACCAGTGCCGATGGCGAAGACGGTTTGTTCAACGCACTGGAATATCCCATTGATGCCGCCATTATTGACATTGGCCTGCCAAAACTTTCCGGTATTGATGTTATAAAACAAATTCGTGCCAAAGGTAAAAACCTGCCCATTCTTATATTAACCGCGCGCGGCAGTTGGCAGGATAAGGTCAACGGGCTGGAAGCCGGCGCAGACGACTATCTGGTCAAGCCTTTTCATATCGAAGAATTACTCGCACGGCTTAAAGCTTTATTACGCAGAAGTATTGGCTCGGCTAACACCGTTATTATCTACCCACCCATTGAACTTGACACCACAAGCCAAACTTTACTCTGTAACGACGCAGCTGTTGAACTCACCACCTTTGAATACCGCACTATTGAATACCTGATACGCCATGCAGGCGAAATCGTATCAAAGCAAAAACTCAACGAATATCTTTACCCCCATGATGAAGATGCCGACAGTAACGTGATTGAAGTAATGATTGGCCGACTACGCAAAAAACTTGACCCTGACAATAGCATTAACCCCATTGAAACTTTACGCGGGCGAGGCTATCGATTTGCACTTGCAAAGTTAGATGTCAAAGAATAAATAAAAGAGATTAGCTATGTCGCTCAAGTTACGCTTAATTATTAGCAGCCTGTTAATTTTGCTATTTTTTATTGTTGTAACCGGCTACACCCTGGACAAGGCATTTTACACCGCCAATAAAACCGCTATGCAGGAACAGCTTACTACCCAGCTTTATTTACTAATGGCTGCAACAGAAATTGACCACAATGCCGATATTAGCATGGCAGCATCACTACTCGAATCAAAGTTCAGCTTACCGTCATCCGGTTTATACGCCTATATCACCGACCACAACAATAAAGTGTTGTGGAAATCGCTGTCCACTATCGGCATAAGCAGCCCACAACCTTTTACACTTGACAAAGGCTTACAGGAATTTAAGCAACAGCATTTCATTGACAGCGACTATTATATTTTAAGTTATGGTGTCAACTGGCTGGCAGGTGATAACAACATACACATTACATTTAATATTCAAAACGATCTTGCCAATTTTAATCAACAACTTGCAAACTACAGAGCCACACTCTGGAGCTGGTTGGCAGGCATGGCCATCTTGTTACTTGTTGCGCTGAGCGTATTGCTCTACTGGGGTTTATTACCCTTACGCAAAGTACGGAATGAAGTAAACGCCATTGAAAATGGCCACCAGGAAACTATTACCGGGCACTACCCCCCTGAAATACAGGTATTAACTAAAAGTATTAACGAACTTATCGAACATGCACAAAACCGGCAAAACCGCTACAAAAATGCACTGGGCGATCTTGCTCATAGTTTAAAAACACCGCTGACGGTTGTTCGAGGTATTATAGAAAAACGGGCGGCAAACGAATTAAGCCAGGATGATTTAATGAGGCAACTCGATGAACATATTTCAAAAATTGATTCCAATATTCAATATCATTTACAACGTGCAACCACCACAGGGAAATCACTGAGTCAGAAAACAACGATTAAACCAACAATCGAACGTATTATTTCAACCTTAAACAAGGTGCACCATGAAAAAAATGTACTTGTAGAAAACAACCTGTCAAATTCACAAACGCTTAATATTAACGAAGACGATGCACTCGAACTGTTTGGCAACTTATTAGAAAATGCATACAAATGGTGTAACAGCAAAGTATGTATCACATTACTATTACAAAATAAACAAGCCACCATTTGCATTGAAGATGATGGTATAGGGATTGACGAAAACAACCGGCAAAAAATAATGCAACGCGGCTTTCGCGCCGACAGCAACACACCAGGACACGGCATCGGGCTGGCTATCGTTCAGGATATTCTTGCGATGTACCATTCCGAGCTGGAAATATCACAGAGTGAGTTGGGGGGAGCAAAAGTTTGTTTTAAACTTCAACGGTAGTTACTTTTAAAAAAGGTAATATGCTTATGTGTAAAAGTTTAGACCTAAAGAAAAATCTAATATTTTTATTTTTTAACAACCTTAGCTTTCGAAAATTGCAGTAATTCTTCGGCCATTGCAAGACGTTGAGCTGGTGTTACTTTTAGCATTTCACGTAACTGTTCGTCCTCAACCTGCTCAAAAGTGACAGGCCAATCAGCTTCTGGTTTGTTAACTTCATTTTTGTTTTTCATATTCTTTTATTTTAGTTAACTTTTCAATATCTGCCAGATCTTTTTGTCGACCGGCTAATTTTTTCATTGTTATCAAATCATCAATTGAACAAACTCTAATATTGATACCACCCAACTCCATTACAATAGAACTTTTCAACAATTTAACATAAGGAATTGGCTGTTTTACAAATAAATCAATTGTTAAGAGCGGATTATCCGGCTGGTACATCGAAAAAACCTGCATACCTTTTTCATTAATCCATTGTTCACGCTTTTTTTCATCGGCAAATTCTATTGCTTGCACAGGAACTTTAGGGATGTAACCGGCTTCGGTTAAAACGGAAATAACTTTGGTTGCTTCTTCTACCTGTAAGTCTACAACTAAATCAATATCGGATGTTGCACGTACATAACCATGTAATATAGTTGCAATACCTCCCACTACAATATATTGCACATTGGCTTCGTTAAGTGCTTTGAATAAAGGCAGGTATAATGACATGGCTTTGTCTGAATTCCCGCCTGTGCGGGAATGATGCTGTTCCTCTTTAATCTTTTAAAAGATTGCTCCCGGATTACGCTGCGCTTCATCCGGGCTACGCTTAATTTAAGCTTTCTTGTAAATTTCGCTACCTTGTTTTTTGAACTCTGCAGCCTTGGCCTTCATGCCTTCTTCCATTACAACCTCAACACCAATGCCTTTTTCTTTGGCATAGTCTCGAACATCCTGCGAAATTTTCATGGAGCAGAAGTTTGGCCCACACATGGAACAGAAGTGTGCGACTTTATGGGCGTCTTTGGGCATGGTTTCGTCGTGGTATTCTCTTGCACGGTCGGGGTCTAAACCAATATTAAATTGATCTTCCCAACGAAATTCGAAACGCGCTTTGCTCATGGCATTGTCGCGTATTTGCGCGCCAGGGTGGCCTTTGGCTAAATCCGCTGCGTGGGCAGAAATTTTATAGGTGATGATGCCTTCTTTTACATCGTCTCGGTTAGGTAAGCCTAAATGTTCTTTGGGTGTTACATAACAAAGCATGGCGCAACCGAACCAGCCTATCATGGCCGCTCCGATACCGGAGGTAATGTGATCGTAACCCGGTGCGATATCCGTTGTTAATGGCCCAAGTGTATAAAAAGGTGCTTCGTCACACTCTTCTAATTGCTTCGTCATATTTTCCTGAATCATATGCATCGGCACATGACCAGGGCCTTCTATCATGGTTTGTATGTCGTGCTTCCAGGCAATTTTTGTTAACTCACCCAGCGCTTCGAGTTCGCCGAATTGTGCTTCGTCGTTTGCGTCTTGAATTGAGCCGGGGCGGAGGCCATCACCTAGTGAAAAAGATACATCATAAGCTTTCATAATTTCACAGATGTCTTCGAAATGGGTATAGAGAAAGTTTTCTTTATGGTGCGCTAAACACCACTTGGCCATAATCGAACCACCACGCGAGACGATACCGGTGGTACGTTTTGCGGTGAGTGGCACATGGCGCAATAACACACCGGCATGAATGGTAAAGTAGTCGACGCCTTGTTCGGCTTGTTCGATTAAAGTATCACGGAACATTTCCCAGGTTAAGTCTTCGGCTTTGCCATTTACTTTTTCAAGCGCCTGATAAATGGGTACAGTACCAATTGGAACCGGTGAGTTACGAATAATCCATTCACGGGTTTCGTGAATATTTTTTCCAGTGGATAAATCCATAATGGTATCGGAGCCCCAACGAATGCCCCAGGTCATTTTGTCTACTTCTTCTTCGATACTCGAACCCAATGCCGAGTTACCAAGATTGCCATTTATTTTTACTAAAAAGTTACGGCCTATAATCATCGGCTCAACTTCGGTGTGATTAATATTGGCGGGGATAATCGCCCGACCACGGGCAATTTCATCACGCACAAATTCAGGCGTAATTACTTTTGGAATGCTGGCACCAAAACTCTGGCCGGGGTGTTGCTTTGCGACTTCTTCGGCATATTGTTCTAATTTTAAATTTTCACGGATCGCAACGTATTCCATTTCGGGAGTGATAATGCCTTGTTTGGCATAATGCATCTGCGATACGTTTTTGCCTGGCAGCGCCTTGCGTGGTTTGCGCATATGGTGTTCAAAGCGCATATGGTCCAGTTTTTTATCCGTGGCGCTATCTCGGCCATAGGCGGAGCTTAAACCATCGAGTATTTCAGTATCAGCACGCTCGATTATCCACGGGCTACGAATATCGGCCAGACCTTTACGAATATCAATCTCAATTTCAGGATCACTATAAGGCCCGGAGGTATCATAAACGGTTAGCGCTGCGTTCTTTTCTGTACCGGCATCGGTAATGGTATCCGACAGGGTAATTTCTCGCATCGGCACCTGAATATCTTCGCGGCTACCTTGCACATGGATTTTTTTTGAGTTTGGAAATGGCTGAATCGAGGCATCGTTTAGCTTGGCGGTTTTGCTTAAAAAATCATCAGGTACGGCACTCATAGGAATATCCTCAATATGGTCAATCTTGGTCGAACAGAGCAACAGGGCAGCAGAATAGATCGAGGGGATGGCCACTTCATGGTACAAAAACCGTGGCTCACGCTTTCCTACGCCGGTACTGACCGTTCAGGTTCAAAGGGTAAAACTCTCAGCCTGTACACCTAACGTATATGTGTTGGGGCTCCCCTAGCGATATTAAGTGTAAGTTTGCTGGATGGCCGCGCTGATTGCAAGCATGCTACGCTAAATTAAGCCGGCTATTGTAAATAGGTGGCCGTGTAGCGATAAACAGTTACTCAGTATTACATTACAAATCAATAATTTAACTCGATTTATACATTTTTTTTATCGGTCTAACAGAACATAAAATAGGCTTTTAAGCGTGGATAGCTTGCCTGCGCCCGGTAAAGCGCTTACCCTTGTGGTTTCCTGATAATAATACACAAATGGATGCCAACAGATGAACTTTGAGACCGCACGCTACAATATGATTGAACAGCAGATCCGTCCCTGGAATGTGCTTGATCTCACCATTTTAAACCTGCTTGACGAAATCCACCGCGAAGACTTTGTACCTGCTGACTACAAAAGTATGGCCTTCTCCGACTTTGAAATCCCGCTCGGGAACGGTGCGCTTATGCTTGTTCCCAGAGTTGAAGCACGCTTAATACAGGAGCTTAATGTTCAACCCCATGAAACAGTGCTCGAAGTCGGCACCGGCAGTGGTTATATGACTGCACTACTCGCGCAGCTTGCATTACGGGTTTTTAGCGTTGAAATAGATCAGGATTTAAGTACTGAGGCTGGTCGGAAGCTTGCTAGCCATGATATTAGCAACGTAACCCTCGAAATTGGTGATGCTGCCAGCGGCTGGGACAACCATGCCCCGTATGATGTGATTTTATTAACCGGTTCAGTACCCAAACTTTCGGAAAAATTTGAGCAAAGCCTCAATATAAATGGCCGTTTATTGGCCGTTGTGGGCGATGAACCCAATATGGAAGTGCAGCTGATTACGCGTATTAGTGACACTGAATTTAAACGAGAAAGCCTATTTGAAACGGTGATTCCAGCATTAAAAAATGCCCCTGAACCGACACGTTTTAGCTTCTAAAGCCAGCAGCTACTCTCTTTTACAACTATTATGCGACATTTTACTGCTGCAGAATTGCAGGCATATCTACAAACTGTTTCTAAAAAAAAGGCTCCAGCCCCTCTGCTGCTTGATGTGCGCGAACCGTGGGAATACGAACATTGTCATTTAGATGGCTCAAAACTGATTCCAATGCGCCAGATACCCGACCATGCTGCGCAACTTGATCCAGCACAGGAAACCGTTGTTATCTGCCACCATGGTATTCGGAGTCGACAAGTGGCTCAATATTTGGAATCATTAGGCTTTACTAATCTAATTAACCTGACAGGTGGCGTAGAAGCCTGGGCAATTGACATTGCCCCGAGTATGAAGCGCTATTAAAAAACCAATGAAAAAATCACTCTTTATTGCCATTTTTGTTCTTAACGCAAGTTTAAACTCCGCCGGTTATGCAAACGAACCGATCAACCGCCTTTTCGACATTTACCAGTTAGCCGAAAAAAGCGACCCGGTTTATCTAACAAGCGAAGCCAATTATCTAGCGCAGCAACAAAGCAACCCGCAAAGCTGGGCAGCCGTTTTGCCACAAATAAGTTTTTCGGCCTACCGATCAAATACCGAACAGGATATTACAGCCTCCACTTCATCCATACAAAGTTTTGACAGTAACGGTTATACTCTACGTATCAGTCAGGCACTTTTCAGACAAAGTGATTTTATTCGTATAAGCCAGAGCAACGCAACCATACTTAAAGCACAGGCCAGCTTTGATTTGGCGAAACACGATTTAATTTTACGCGTTGCAACCCGCTACTTTAATGTGCTTGCTGCAAAAGACGATTTAAATTTTAATCAACGCGAATACAAAGCACTTAAGCGGCGCTTACTCCAGTCCGAACAAAAATTTAAAGTTGGCCTGATAGCCATTACCGATGTACATGAAGCTCGTGCGCGCTACGACCAGTCAACCGCACAGGTTATTACCGCAGAAAACAAGCTGCAAATCACACTTGAAAACTTACGTGAACTCACGGGCGTAACACTTGCTGATGTGAAATCGCTAACCAGTGACATTCCTTTGCTAACACCGGAACCAGAAAACATGGATGCCTGGGTTAAACTTGCTTTAGCGAATAACCTGGACTTACTGGCAGCCAAGCAATTTATGAAAATTGCAAAAGATGAAATAGCCATTCAACGTGCAGGCCATCTACCTACTCTGGATTTGGTTGCCGAACGAAGTTATTCTAAAGTAGGGGGTGGTTTTTTTGGTACCCGCCAAATCGATCAAAATTCTATATCGTTAGAATTTAACCTGCCACTGTATGCTGGTGGACGAACCGCATCGAAAACAACCCAGGCACGTTATGAATACAATGCAGCAAAGCAGAAATATATTCAGTCACAACGCGCAACCGAACGCTTAACCCGCAGTGGTTACCTTAATGTGTTGTCAAATATTAGCCAGGTACAAGCCCTCAAACAGGCGGTCACCTCCGGCGATAAAGCACTGGAAACCACGCAAGCAGGCTTTGAAGTTGGCACCCGAACAACCGTTGACGTACTCAATTCGCAGCGCGAACTGTTTCGCGCAAAAAAGGATTATGCACGCGCCCGTTATAACTACCTACTGGAAACCTTGCAACTGAAAAAAGCAGCCGGTATTTTAACAACCCATGATTTAAAACAAATGAGTAATCTGATTCAATAATAAACAATGAACGTTTATAGAATATTACTTGGAGTTTTATCGATACCCATTTCTTTTTATATTGCATGGGATGCTTTTCGCAATAAAGACTCCCTGTTTTTATTACAACGTCTGGCAATACATTTTAACACCATAAAAGAAATCAAAGAAAAATCAATATGGGTTCACGCGGCTTCCGTTGGTGAAGTAAATGCTGCTACACCACTTATCCGAAAACTTGCGACGCATAACAATATTATATTAACAACCAATACACCCTCCTCAGCAGTCCGTGTTGCAAACACCTTAAGTGAACAGGTTATTCACTGCTACTGCCCGATTGACTGGCAATGGGCGATTAGAAAATTTATTTCAAAACTCCAGCCGCGTTGCCTGATCATTATCGAAACCGAACTCTGGCCGAATTTATTTACTGTAGCTAACGAGCTAAACTTACCGATTACCATTATTAATGGCCGAATATCAACACGGACTTTGCATGCATCAGCCTGGATGAAAAAACGCTATCGGGATTGTTTACAAACCTGCCACTTTATATTAACGCGAAGTAAAGAAGACAGCCAACGCTTTATAGCACTGGGGGCCAATGCGTCGAAAGTAAAAACCATTGGTAATATCAAATTTTACCCGCAACATAAGATTGACAGCATTACTGCTTTTAAAGCTCCCAGGCCTTATGTACTGGCCGCGTCAACTCGTGACGAGGAAGAAGCATTAATTGTTGCGGCATGGGTAAAATCAAAACATGCCGAGCAGCTTCTTGTTATAGTGCCACGCCACCCTAAACGTATCGAAGAAATTATTAGCCAGCTCAAACCGTATAACCTTAAACTGGCCATTCGCAGCCGTAATGATGATATTACATTAGAAACAGATGTTTATATTGCCGACACCTTTGGTGAACTGCTCAATTTTATAAAAGGCGCAACGTTTGTGATAATGGGTGGCTCGTTCGTTAATAAGGGTGGCCAGAATATTCTGGAAGTTGCCCATGCAGGAAAAACGGTGGTATTTGGCCCCTTTATGGACAACTTTAAAGAGGAAGCGCGGCTTTTTGTTGAACAACAAGCCGGCATTCAAATTAATAATAATCAGTTACTGCCCGAAACAATCAATAAATTATTAAACCAGCCTGAAGCCAATCAGCAATACCAGAGCAATGCCATCCAGTTAATGACACGGCAACAATCTGTTTTAGATACTTACCTATTGGAATTACAAAAACTTTACCCTGACATAAATCCGCTGTAAAACCTAACTGGCATATCCCTGCATAAACCACTGCCAACACTGTGCATTAAAAATAATCGTCGGATTCATTGAGACGGCTTTATTTAAAGAACGTTTAAAACGATTAATATCCGCCTGTTTCCAGCCCTGTGCCGGTTTTCGCTGACAACACTTATCAAAATCAATCAGGTAAAAACGGCCGCCTTCATCCAGCAATATATTCTTAACATTTAAATCCACATGATGGATACCTTTATCATGGAAGCGTTTAATCATACTGCCTATTGCAATCCAGTGACCTTGCTCAAGTGTGTTATTGGTTAACTCTTTTAACAAAAGATGACTATGGCGGATGCGCTGTGTAATAAGATCAGCTCTATAGAAAAGCCCTTCACGAACAACATGCGCTGCAATAGGGCGAGGAACAGGCAGCGAACACTTTTGCATATGCTCTAACAGTTTAAACTCACGCCATGCCCGCGTAAGAGGCAGACCAAGCCAAAGATATTGATCTTCGACATATTCTGCGATTTTACCACCACGCCTATAATGTCGAAGCACCAGCTCACGTCCCTGATAATCAACAAAAAAAGTGGTACCACGCCCTTCCGCAAAACCAATAATAGCGCTGCGGTTAGCCCAGGTTTTTACGCTAAAGCTGATGTCATCCTGAGTAGAAAAAACGTCATCATCGTAAAGAATATATTCATTTCCTTGCTGGCTCTGGATAATACTCATACTGTTATTCGTTACCAGTTATTAAATAATGAACTATCTTAACAAACTTTTTAAACTGCCACTTTAATAATCTTGTTGACTGATTTCTGTACATCCTCAACGGATGGGATGCTGCCATCCGCGTGAAATACCGCATCATGTTTACCGTAGCGCGGCCAGTAACGATACAACACAGCGGATGAAAAAATACCCACTGTGGGTGTATCGCAGCATATTGCCAGGTTACGTATACCGGTATCATTGCCAATAACAACAGCAGCACCCTTTAAAAAACCAAAGGTTTCTTTCAATGGCAGTGCTTTTTGTACTTCAATATTTTTTATTTTAGTCTCTGCATCCGTTAATTCCATTAACTTAGCAACTGACTCCCACTTAGCTAACCCTTGAAGAATAATATGCTGATGATTTGGGTATTGTGTTGATAATTTTTGTAGCAGTGATGCAAAGTGTTCAACAGGCCAGCATTTATTGGCAATGGATGCTGTCGTAAAATAAACAAAATAGGGCTTATCTTTTTTTAATGCAGGAGTATTGATATGAGAATCGGGTGGCGTTGTCACATTTGCGCCAAACACACGTAGCATATCCAGTAATGTCTCGGCCTCGAACTGCATGTCTGAACGAAAGACACAGACATCATAAAGAATACGCTGCCAGTTGCGATAGGGATAGCTTACCTTGAGCATCGACTTATTCAGCAAACCTAATAATATTGAACGGCTTGAAACCGTCATATCAAAAAGTATGTCGTGATAGCCGAGTTCTTTTGCAACTCTTATTTGCTCTCTTTTTGGCACATGACGCTGATCACTGCCAATCGCAACATGCACTCTATCCACCATGTCTTCAGGCACACCATAGCGATAGTTACTCACCACGCTTAAAGTAATAGATGCGTTAGGAAAAAACTTGCGCGCTTCTGCAATAAAGGCACGAGTCAGGATCATATCCCCTAATGCCGCATGGCGAATAATCGCAATGCTTTTTATATCTTCAGGTACAATAGTCTTAAACTTCTCTTGAGTTTTTTTAGAAACCCATGCACCGCGTGTAAACCAGAATTTCATCTTATATACATTTCTTTATTCTTAATATATTAAAATGCGGTTAATAATACCAACCACGTTTATTATTTATACATCACCGCAACAAAATTTCCGTCAGCTTCTTCAAATTCTTTTTCTAAGCTGTAGTCTGAAAACCCAACACGTCTGACCAGTGTTTCCAGATTCTTTCCGCTAAAAAGATGTAAATGTTCTAATGGCTTTAAGGCCCCCCACTGGCATTTATCTTTATGTGCATGTTCACAGGCCGTATCCGGAGTTTGGAAAACAACCATGCCGCCTGGTTTTAATATATCATAAATGCCCTGTAAATCTTTCACCACATCTTCAAAGTGCTCGACTACATCAATGCCGGTGATTAAATCAAACATGTTAGCAGCCAACTGGCGCTTTGCATCCTCGAATCGTTCTGAAAATATCTGGCTTTTATACTGAGGGTAACTATTAATAAAGGGACGGATTAATTCTGGCACAAGTTCAATGCCATACACATTCAAACCCTTTTCGTGTGCGGCAGCAAGATTAAATCCACGATTACAACCAATATCAAGGTATTTTTTATTTTCACCCGACGTTTGCATATGACGGATTGAAAAATCAATAATCTGCTCAGCCCGTTGTTTTTGCTGCTCAAAATTCTTGTAATTATTTAATTTACGGAAAGGTGCAACTAACCTTCGACGAAAGGATTTTATGAAATTCCCGCTATATGCTTTATAGAGATTTTCTGTTTTTAATAATTGATCAATATAGATAAGCCCACAATGGTGACAATGCAAATAATTCTGGCCATCGATATGACAATAGTCCTCTGCATACTGATCCGTTTCGCAAACTACACAGGCACGTTTGGCCATTCTTATTCCTCTTTTTTTCAATATTCTAAAGCAAGTCTGTTCGTTAATTTTCTGGCTTTTACTCTGGCTAATCCGTAAAATACCCTATGCCATGCCCAAATAAGCTGCACAATGTTAAAAAAATCCTCATTGTCCGTAATGACAAGCTGGGTGACTTGTTGGTGTCCTTTTCAGCCTTTGCAATCCTGAAAAAGAACCTGCCCGACACAGAAATCCATGTCCTTGTGCCTAAGTATACCGCGCCAATCGCCAAATTGTGTAAATTTATTGACCATGTCATCGTCGATCCGCTATCCATCACATCAAAAATGCATCCGATCAAAGAGACGTATCAACTGAGCCAGCTTATCCGGCAGCAGAATTATGATGCAATCATCACCCTTGTTTCGACTCTGCGGGTCGCTATTGCGGCGTTTTTAGCTAAAATTCCCATTCGAATTGCACCGGCAACAAAAATTGGCCAGATTTTTTATAATCACCGCATCCGTCAACGCCGTTCACGCTCAGAAAAACCCGAGCACCGCTATAACCAGGAACTTGCCAAGTATTTCCTGTCACTGCTCAATATCGCGCCCTTGCAAACAGTCAGCCCACCTTATCTGGAGTTTGATACCGTTGCCACCCACCAGCTAAAACAACAATTTATGGAAGCGCATCATATTCCAGAAGACCATTTACTGATTTTTATTCACCCCGGTAGCGGTGGCTCGGCAAGAAATTTATCCACACAGCAATTTGCACAGCTTGCTAACTGCCTGCAGAGCACTCAACCCCTAAGCTTTATTGTCAGTTACGGGCCCGGTGAACACCAAGCAGCCGAATCGCTCTACGCTAAAATTAACCATGACAAAGTTTTATATGAGTCGAAACAGGGGTTGGAAAGTTTTAGCCAGCATGTAGCCTTTGCCGATCTTTTTATTAGTGGCTCAACCGGGCCACTGCATATTGCGGGGGTGCTCGACAGACCGACTGCTGCTTTTTATACCCGCCGCCGCTCTGCAACCGCTTTACGCTGGCAAACCCTAAACTCAGCCAATAAACGACTGGCTTTTTGCCCGGCAGAAGACGCGGCAGCAGAAGATATGTCGACTGTTGATATTACACAAGCAGCAAAATAAATAAGCCGTTCTTTTTTATAGTTAACCTGAACTCGGGATAAGAGAAACGAGTCATTAAAATCCACCACCGCGAGGACAGGAAGCCCAGTGAATAATCTCTGAATGTCTTATCCCGGGTTCAGGTTAGTTAGAACCTGCTTTTTTACGATAGCCCCGCCATAAATGAATAATGGATAAACCGAAAAGTAAAAACAGCATAAAGGGGTTAAACTGCGCACTGGGATTAATACTGCAACCCCCACCCCCTGCATTATTCACGACAATAGCTGCGGCTTTAACCGTAACATCCAGCGTATCTACCGCCGAGACGCTGCCATCATTATCGGTTACCAGTAAAGAAAATCGAAGTGTTGAGCTGGGGAATGCCGGCACGGTAAAGCTCGCCACGGCACTGTTAGCATTATTAAGCGTAACCGCTTCACCTGCTATTTGCGCCCAACGGTAACTCACCACCGAGCCGTCGGTATCAGAACTTAGGCTTGCATTAAGTGTTGCTGTTGTGGCTTCCGTTGCCGTAAAATCGCTTCCAGCTCTAGCTGTGGGTGCCGCATTTATAATCACATTAACAATATCAGTATCGGTAAAACCATCACTGTCGGTCACGGTTAATTTAAAGGCCAGCACACCACCGCCACTCGTAGCAGTAAAACTCGGCGTTGCCGTTGCTGAATTATTTAAACTCATCACTTTTCCACCAATCTGTTGCCAACTGTAACTGGCAAGTGTGGCGTCCGCATCACTACTCGCATTGGCGTTCAAACTAACCAGCGTACCTGAATTAACGGATTGATCCGCACCTGCGCGTGCTACCGGCAAACTACCGCTGGATGCAATACAGGTTACAATGTTGACATCATCAATGACCCAGCCGGTAGCCGCAACTAAATTATCGGTTGCAACACGCCAGCGCAATAATAAGTTTGAATTAGCAAATGCGCTCAGATTAACCCGCGTTGAAACAAAACCATTGCTAACAGCAGAAAAGGCCAGACGACCGGCTAAAGGACTTGCATAATTGTTATCAATCACCCCGGTGTAGTTTTTGCCATCAACTATTAAATTCACCGCATCGTTCCAGCTTGTACCATTATTAGTACTGTATTCCAGAACGGCACCATCAAAATACTCATTGCGAGCTACCGTTTCAACGGCTTCCAGATCGATAACATGCTTAAAATGTAAAAATATCCTGTCTGTTGTATCAGGTAGTGCCACGCTGATTTGCGCATATAGATCGGATACAGAAGAAACACTTTCCCCAAGCAAAGAACCCGTACCGGATGTTGCATACGGTATTCCAGAGGATCTTGTTAACCATGCAACCCAGTCCTTATTAAATAAGCTGGTATCGCGGGTAAAAGTCCAGTTCGACAGGCCAGATTCAATATCGTCAGAGAAAAGGCTGCTACCAACAGTTGCAGCCGCAGGACAAAGACTGGCATCGGGACTAAAACCGTCTAAAGGTTGCTGGTTCATTTCAACTGCTAATAATGCATTTTGTACCTGCGTACAATCCGCGCTGCTTAATACAACTAAGTCACTACAAGCTTGAATTAAAGCATTGTATAAATCCAGATAATCGGAGCCGCTGGTTAAATGTTTTGTTTGAACTTCATAATAAAGTTGTGCAACTTTAGTGATACCCAGTGCAGAAATTATCTGGCCATTAAAGGTACCGCCATCGGTCATTAGATAAACGGCTTTATTATTAATGCCATTGTTAATATGAATGCCACCATTATTGATACCGCTAGTAGAATAAAATGAACTGCTCATTTTATCCGGGTCAGAAAAATCGGCTGGGGTTTTCATATTCCGGATCGCACCAATACCTGGAAGGTCTTCACCAATTAACCATTTAACGCTATCGTTATCTGTTCCACCCGTATTTGTCTGATCAACAAATTCACCCCACACATCAGAAAATGATGCACTGATTGCACCGGATTGATAATAAGAAAAAAGATTAGACGTGTTATCGGTTACACCATGCGTAAACTCATGTGCAACCACATCATCGGCTCTGGGAAAGCCATTCCCGTATATCATCTGGCTTCCTGTCCATGCTGCATTATTAAAATCAGGGCCAACGTTCACACTCGAAATAATATCCCCACCGTTACCATCAATACCATCACGCCCATGCGTATTAAAATAAAAGTTATAGCTGTCGGCTGCGTATTGATGTGCCAATTTTGCATCGGTATCACCCGCATCACAATTAAAATCAGATTCATCACAAATTAACTGTGCCTGATAGGTTGCGGTATTATTTGCAGAATACGTCCGCCGGCTTAAAGCTGAATGAACCTGATCCAGGTGAAAAGCCACAGCCCCGCTCTGTGCGTGAATAAATATCAGTTCATTTATTCTTTCTGAGGTAATGTTTATTGCCCATATTAATTGTGCTGGCATGGTATTGGGTGAAATAACATCTGGCTTATAAATGGAAAGTTTTGCGGAAGATGCTGTGAGCAAGTCCGACGCCAGGCCATACCATTTCGACACAGCCGCAAGTGCATTACGACGGGCTTCATCTGCTGTTATGGTTGGCTGAGTATTTAATGATAAGTTCAGTACCGTTTCACCTGAAATATAATTTAACTGTTGCTGTGCATCAACAGCGGCAACTAGTTCAGCAGCAATAACAGGTACACCGTTATAATGTTGTTGATAACGATAGGTTGTTATTGTATCCCGATGGTGGGTTTGTTTTTTAAGTTTTAATTCTTCAGCCGGGTTAGCCAGCCCAAAGGCAGGAGCGTAAATATCCGCAATGTGATCGGCAAGTGCTTTATTATTGTTGGTGACTAAGGGCTTTTTATTTTTAACTGCAATAAAACGTGTTGCACCTGTTACTGGATGATAGTGAATCTTAGCGTCGGCTTTTAGTGCAGGAGATAAATTACGACCATCAGCCTGGCTGGCATTTGAGAAAGCCCCCATTGCAAATACCAGCGTTATAGCAAGCCGTTGTATTGCCCCTGTTCTCACTCTACAGCCCCCTGTCAATATCCGATAAGTTCAGCTATACCATCACTCTAAATAAACATCTTTTTACGCAAAAAATGTACAATGTGTTTTAACGGTGACTTAGCTAAGTTTATATCATTAAAGACAGCAAGTTTTTGCCCATTTTGCCAACGAATCGACAGTTTGTACTGAAAGCAGTCTGCACATTTATTGGCAGTAAATAAAGTCGAAGGCTGCTTTAAACTTCCTGTCTGCTGATTAATTAAATTAGAAAGCAGTGCTAACTCTTTATTATTTATTTTACTTCGACTGCTTTTGTTTGTTTTAAGATCATTGATTATCACTAGTCCATCTGAATCAATACTGATATTCCTCTCCACACCGGCAATACCACCACTCACAGATAAAATAACAGACCATGGTATCGGCTCCTGTGCTACGCTAGCTGTACCATGCTGCTGGGTAACACAACTGGACATAGAAAATAATATAACAAGGGGGAAAACTAATCTTGATATTAAGCGAATAAAGAAAGGATAAATTATTACTGGCTTCATTTTACATTCCTGTTCCTTAGCCAAAAAACGACATACTTCACAATGATATACACCGGTAATATTGACACACCAGGAGTGTACTAATAAACCCGCTTAAAAACATCGATGGGTTTGATATTTCGCAGGCACTCCAGATGTTCAAACTGACAGGTTCGCTGAAAGCAGGGGCTGCACGACATATTTAAATATATCACTTCAGACTTGTCTGACAACGGTGGCGTATAAGCCGGGTCGGATGAACCGTAAACACCAATCACCTTAGTGCCTGCTGCACAGGCTATATGCATTAGACCGGAATCATTGCTTACCGCAGTATGCACAATAGACAATAAATCAATCACATCTTCCAGTTTTGTTTTGCCACACAAGTTGATCACATCGTCTTCATAGCCATCAGAAATTAATGCGCCTGTTTGTTTTTCTTTATCGGAGCCCAGTATCCATACTCGATAATCATTACTTACCAGCATCTCAGCCAGTTGCCGATAATATTCGGTTGGCCAGCGTTTGGCTTCACCGTATTCAGCGCCGGGCATAAACGCAATAACCGGCTTGTTCATTTTAAGATTGAGATCTTTAATAAACCATTCACGGTTGGCCACATCAATGGTTAAAGCCGGTTGATGAATAACTGGCGGCTTTTCCAAATCATTATCGTAGGCCAAGGCAGTAAAGCGTTGTACTGTTTGTGTTAGTATTTCATGATCTAAGCGTTTCCTGTTATTCACTATGCCAAAACGCATTTCACCACGGTAGCCGGTTCGTACTGGAATTTTTGCGAACAACGGCACCAGTGCCGCTTTGAAAGAGCGTGGTAAAATAATGGCCTGTTCGTATTTATTTACCCGCAAGCGCCGACCCACGCGATAACGTGTTCTTAGCCCAAGTTTGCCGTGAGTGACGCCCAGCGCAATCGCCTGATTAATTTCAGGCATGCGCTTTAATAGCGGCATTGACCAGGGGGGCGCCAGTACATCAATCACACAATCCGCTTGTTGCACTTTTAATGTTTTAAATAAACTTTGCGCCATCACCATGTCACCTACCCAGGCTGGCCCGACGACTAATATTTTATTTTTCTGACTCAAAGGTATGATTCCTGATTAATCCGATTCACCTGCTGCAAGCACGTCATTTACAATACGCACATTGTCGCTTAAATGTTGCAGGTTTATTGTGCCGACAATCATACTGGTAACACCTTGCTGGCTAAAGACATGCTTAAATGCCGCTTCAACACCAGAACCACCGGCCGACTTATCTGCATGGCCACTTTGCAAACCTTTTTTAACCACCACGCCTTTATTTAAATCTTTGGCACGTGCGAGTACAGGTAAATCACTGTCGTCCGATAAATTACAGGTTGCCATCACCACGTCGCAGTTTTCAACCACCCATAACCCACCTTCCACGGTTTTAGTCGACATGCCGTAGGAACGAATAAGGCCTTGTTGTTTTAATTCAGCCAACTCGGACAATGCGCCTTCGTTATGAATAATATCCATATCATTGCCGTCGGAATGCACCAGCACCATATCGAGATGATCACGCTTAAGTCTTTTTAAACTACGCTCAATACTACTGCGTGTGGCGACGGCACTAAAATCAAAACTGGACTGGCCATTTTCAAAAGCCTCACCCACCTTGGTCATAATTAGCCAGTCATTTTTATTTGGCAATAACTGGCCTAAACGCTCTTAACTTACCCCGTAGGCCGGAGCAGTGTCGATAAAGTTAATCCCTAAATCTTGGCAAGCCGCAAAAAGGTTTTTTACTTCTTTA
>JAJRZT010000054.1 GCA_024275115.1 Gammaproteobacteria bacterium | reverse complement strand
GTTGTTGCTTTAGATTGCTCGGTTGAGGTTGTTGACATGATATTTTATTACTCCGCTAGAATTTGTTGTGCACATTGCAGGCCACTGCGAACAGCGCCTTCGAGTGTTGCCGGGTATTGGGTGCTGGTGTAATCACCGGCCAGCCAAAGGTTATCCATTGCTGTTTTATTTGCTGGGCGTATTCTATTGATATTAACCGATGCCGTAAAGGTGGCGCGTTTTTCTCTAATTACAAACGCATCAAGTGGTGCTGGCCATTGTGGGTAAAACTGAGCAAGTTCCTCGGTTACTGTTTTAATAAGTGCAGGGTTGTCCAGTTCCAAATGTGGGCCGCCACTACTTATTATAATAGAAACTAAACCTGGCTGGTTGGTCAGGCTTTTCTTGTCAAACATCCACTGGCTTGTTGTGCCGAGGAACCCCTGCATACTGCGTTGGCACTGAATTGTTTGTGGGTATTGTAAATAGACAGTGCAGATTGTCTGATAACTGAATTGTTTTAAGTTATTAAGAAGTGGGTCGAGTGCTTGCTGTGTGTTGATGCCCATAAGCAGCTTTGCTGCCACAAGTGGTGGTGTGGCAATCACAATATGCTTTGCCTGTAACTCACTTGATGGTGTAGCGACTCGATAAAAATCATTTTCTTTGGTTATCGATAATGCTTTTTGTTCGAGCAGGATTTCGCCACCCTGTTGCATAATATATTTTTTAGCAGGTGCTGGAAATATTTCCGACAAAGTGGTTTTAAAAAACAATAAATCAGATGCGTGGCGCGACTTAAAAAAAGATTCTTTTAAAACGTGCAGGAATATTTCAGCCGATGCCTGATTGATGGGAGTGTTCATAATCGCCAGGCATAATGGCTCCCATATGCTTTTAATTACCGTGTCAGTTTGATTTTGCTTTATAAAAAAAACCTCCAGTGCTAAATCGGCTGGGAGCGTTATTAAATTAAGTTTAATTTTTATGCCTAATGTCAGTACGCATAATTTATCTTTTAATGACAGGCCTCGGGCGAACAGAAAGCTACCAATAATATTAAAAGGTGCGGGTAGGGGGATACAGGGTAAGTTAATCTCTGGCTTCTGGTTTTGTTTTTTTTGGCTTTGTTTATAATTGAGCGCAAGGCCTTCACGTTTGATATATTCTTTTTCAGAGTAGTGGCCTGCGGAACAACGAACTTTTTTTATCAGGCGCAGTGTTTCAGTATAGGCACCAATCATAATGTGGGTGCCATTATCGACCACGAGCTGTTTAACCTGAACTTCGCGTGCGCGCCCACCTAACTGCTTTGCCGAGTCAATAAGGCAGATATTTTTTTTACTATCAACCAGCTCAATGGCGGCGCTTAGTCCCGCCCAACCGCCACCGATAATAAGGACATCTGTTTTCTTAATGGTATTGTCCATATTAATTTTTTATCGGTTTATTCATTAACAGCTTTTATTGTATTGTTTATAGCGCTTTTTCTCTTTTCGGTAAGTGCGCCAGGCTATCCAGAGTTTGCGAATGGGGGTGAGTTTAATGCGGTGCTTTAAAACCTGAAAGTCATCAGCAATAATTTCGTCCAGTGTGGCTTCATAAATGGCGGCCATGATTATCCCGGTACTTTGCGGATAGCGATCTTCTGCTGGCAAGGCTGCCAGTGCTTTTTTATAATAGTCTTTTGCGCGCTTACACTGGAATTGAATCAGTTCCTTAAAGTTTTTTTGATCTTCTTCACTGTTCAGTTTACTGGTATAAATCTGGCTTTGTGTAATATTAAAGCGTTTTAATTCATCTTCTGGAATGTAAATTCGTTGGCGTAGGGCATCTTCATATATGTCACGGATAATATTTGTTAACTGTAATGCATTGCCTAATAGTCGGGCATATTGCTGGGTTTGTTGGTTGGAATAGCCAAAAATTTCAATCGACAACAAGCCTACTACGCCAGCAACCCGATAACAGTATTGCTCGAGTGAATCAAAATTGGGGTAACGGGTATTATCAACATCCATTTGCATGCCGTTAATCATTTCATGCAGTAGATCTTCTTTTAAATCGAAATCCTGAATAACCTGCTGCAGTTCTTGATTAACCAGGTGCTCGGGTTGGCCGTTATAGATTTTACTGACATCGTTGCGCCACCATTCGAGTTTAATGCGCACGATATTAGGGTCTTTTATTTCGTCGGTAACATCATCTATTTCCCGACAAAAAGCATAAAGTGCGGTAATTGCGCGGCGTTTTTTTGCAGGTAAAAACAGGAAGCTATAATAGAAACTTGAACCACTTGCAGCGGTTTTATTCTGGCAGTATTCACTTGGTGTCATTATAGTGCAGTCGTCATTATTGGCTTATATTGTTTTACGTAAAGCGTGCCAGAGCATAACAAATTTATCACCGCTTGTGAGTCTTGGCCGATCAAATACATTCGATATTTTATGCAGTTTGCCTGTAATAGCCAGACCACCCTGTATGATCATGCGAATTTCCATACCAAACAAACCTGAAAGCTGTTGCCCTAGCATGGCACCTGACAGCATAAGCTTTTCTGCCCGTACTATTTGAAACTGCATTAAACGCTGCATATTGTCGTCATTTATTTTTTCTGAAAAATGTTGTTCGGTTACATTAAATTGTACAAGCTCATCGGTTGGTATATAGATACGGTTATTTTCCTGTATGTCCTGATGTATGTCCTGGTAAAAATTAATAAGTTGCAAGGCAGAACAAATCGCATCTGAATTCTTCAGGTTTTCAGCAGTGTTTTGCTGATGAAGGTGCAGCAATAAACGTCCAACCGGGTTGGCAGAGTAGTGACAATAATTTAAAACATCATCAAAGCTTGCATAGCGTTTGGTTTTTGTGTCCATCTTAAACGCGGTGAGCAAGTCAAAAAATAGATCCGTTGGTAGTTGGTGGTTCTTAATAACATCCGTTAATGCAAAAAAAATGGGGTTGTCGGAATAAGAATCTTTTAACGCCTTTTCAAAATCAGACTGATACTGTTCGAGTGCTCGATAGCGTTCATTGTCATTTAACTCACCTTCATCCGCTAAATCATCCGCATGACGTGCAAACGCATAGATAACGCTAATAGGTAGGCGTAATTTTTTGGGCAAAAACCACGATGCCACCGGGAAGTTTTCATAATGATTGCGTACAATCTGCTGACAATGCTGGTAAGCTTGTTGTAAAGTTTGTGTGGCCATAATAGATAGAGTAACAATGAAATGAAAAAATTAAAATTAATTATTTTAGGTGTGGTAATTGGCGTTCTTGCTGGATTATGGGCGGGCGTGAATATTGGTAAGGAAAAATCTATTTTCAGTAATCCTTTTGAAGAAATTAACCTGCAAGATCGCATTAAGGATAAGGGCAATGAAGTAATGAAGGATGCCAAAGATGCTATTCGGGACAGTTTGAAAGATTAATTAAAAGTTCTAAATATCGGAATATTTACCTGTATGTTTATATATTACTGGCATTACAGCAAAGGTTTTTAGTGTTGTTGTATTCAGAGCCAGGCATTGATGGGTTGCGCTGTGCTCCACCCATCCTACAAGATGGAAATTGCGCGTAGGATGGGTGCAACCCATCGTTTGGAACTTTTATTTAGCTTTGTTTTGACTAGGGGCTGTTGATCTTTCATCTATTGTCTGATTTTGGCTAATTTTCACCCTGCCTGCGTTATTTTTTACTATCAATGGGAGTGCATTGATAGTAAAAAATGCCTTATCAGGACAAAAATTATCTCAAAATCAGCCTAACACCTGAAAGATCAACAGCCCCTAGTCAATATCCGTTGGCTCTAAAGACCGTGTTGCGGTTTCGATTTGCTCGGGTTGGCTGATCGATTTTTTTTCATTAATGCCTAGCTCTTTGAATTTTCGGGCACTCGGCAGTATGCGGGTATCGAAGGAACCCACGGCATTATTAAAATGTTTGGTGCTGGTTTCGATACTTTTGCCCAGTTTCGATAAGTGCTCAGAAAAAACAGCCAGCCGTTGATAGAGTTCTTCACCAATGTCTCTAATTTTGTCGGCATTCTCGGCCAGTTGTTCCTGTCGCCAGCCATAGGCCACGGCGCGCAGCAGGGCAACAAAACTGGTGGGGGTGGCCAGAATTACCTGTTTGCTTAACGCATCTTCTAAAAGCCCTGGGTCATAATCCAGTGCGGTGGATAAAAATTGATCGCCGGGGATAAACAGCACAACAAAGTCGGGGGTGTTTTTAAGCTGGTTCCAGTAAGCTTTACTGGCGAGTTCATTAACACGTTGTTTTACATTTTTGCAATGTCGCTGTAAGGCAATGTCGCGTTCTTCATCACTGCTGGCTTCCACGGCCGTTAAGTAAGCATCGAGTGGTGTTTTTACATCGACTACAATTTCACGGCCATCGGGCATGCGTACAATCATATCGGGGCGTTGTAAGGCGTCTTCGGTTTTAATGCTTTCCTGTGTGTAAAAATCGCAGTGCTCAACCATACCCGCTAGTTCGGCTAAGCGTTTTAATGTCATTTCGCCCCATTGGCCTCGTACTTCAGGGCGACGCAATGCCTGCACAAGGTTGCGTGTTTCACTTTGCAATGCCGATTGGCCGAGTGACATGGTTTCTAATTGTTGCTGCAGCGCGCCGTAAGCATGTTTGCGATCTTTTTCGATGGTATGCATTTGCTGCTGGTTTTTTTCGAGCGCTTCTTTTATGGGTTTAATCAGTGTTTCGATGGCTTTTTCTTTTTCGCTTAATTCATGCTTAGCGGTGTTCTGGAATTTGTTTAAGTTTTCATTGGCCAGTTTTAGAAATTCTTCATTGTTGTGTTTTAAAGCCTGACTGGATAAAGCACTAAAGGTATGGGTGAGTTGTTCGCGTGCCTGTTCTAATGCCTGTAATTTTTCTTTGCTGGTGTTGCGTTCAAGTTCGAGTGTGGTTGCAAGGGTGGCATTTTCTTGTTCGAGTTTGCGGTATTTGTTTTGCCCAATCAGGTAAACAATCAGGCCAGTAACGATGGCGACAATAATCGGAATAATAATTATCAGTTGTTCTGGCGTTAGCGCATTCATTGTATATTCCGGTATTGTTTTATCCAGTCAATAATATCGAGAGGTTGTTCGACGGCGTCGGTTGCACCCCATGATTGTGGATCATCATCTTCGCCAATATAGCCAAACAAGGCAACCAGTGTTTGCATATCGGCATTTTGCCCAGCTTCAATGTCCCGTTTGGCATCGCCTATATATATAGTATCGACCGGTGAGCAGTTCATCAATTCGCAGGCATGTAATAAGGTGCCGGGGTCGGGTTTGCGGGTTTCAAGCGTGTCTCCACTGACAATGCACTTAGGTTGGCTGGGTAAGGCTCCTGATAAATTTAGCGCAGCCATTAACGGCTCGGTCAACCAGCCGGGTTTGTTGGTGACAATGCCCCATGCGATATTATTGTTTGTGAGATATTCCAGAACATTTTCTATACCATTAAAGGGGCGGGTAAACTGGGCAATATTCTGTTGGTAATATTCCAGTAATTGTTGCCGATAGGTTTCGAAGCTGGGGTGCTCGGGTTCGATTTGAAAACCCAGTTGAATAAGCGCAATGCCGCCATTGGATACAATCGGGCGAATCGCTTCAAAGGGTAAAGTCGCTTGACCGTTTTTTGTTAAAACAAAGTTCAGTGCTTCAGCAAGATCCTGTGCGGTGTCGGCAAAGGTGCCATCGAGATCAAATAGTACAGCTTTTAGATTGGGTTTTGCCTCTTGCATTTTATTATTTACGGGCATTTATGCCTGACAATGAACGAGGTAATTAACATCGACATCAAACCCCAGTGAGTAGCGTTTACTGAACGGGTTATAGGTCATGCCTGTTAGTTCTTGTGCATTCACCCCGGCTTCTCTTGTCCATGCAGTGAGTTCAGACGGTTTAATAAATTTTTCATAATGGTGTGTGCCTTTTGGTAACATACGCAATACATATTCTGCACCGACTATGGCGAGTAAATACGATTTGGGATTGCGATTAATGGTGGAAAAAAAGACTGCGCCACCGGGTTTTACTAATTTTGCACAGGCTTTAATAATCGAAGCCGGATCAGGAACGTGTTCCAGCATTTCCATGCAGGTTACCACATCAAATTCACCGGCATGTTGTTCGGCCATTTGTTCGGCGGTGATTTGTTGGTAGTCAATATCCACGCCTGACTCGTGTTTATGCAGCCGTGCAACTTGCAGTGGTGCTTCCCCCATGTCGATGCCAGTGACGATTGCACCGCGTTGTGCCAGGCTTTCGGTTAAAATGCCGCCGCCACAACCAATGTCGATGACTTTTTTATCTTTTAAACCATTACTACGGCGATCAATATAGTCGAGGCGTAACGGGTTAATTTCATGTAAGGGTTTAAACTCACTTTCTTTGTCCCACCAGCGTGAAGCAAGGGCTTCAAATTTTTCGATTTCAGCCGGATCTACATTTATGTTATTTGTTTGTGCGTTCATGTGTACTTACTCAATTTAATTAAGCGTTAATTTTTTGTTGCCACTGTTGTGCGGTTTTGCAAAGTTGTTCGCTGTCTAACGTTGTTAGTTGATGTTGTTTAACAACATGCTTGCCTGCAACCCATACGTCACTCACTTGCTGGCGGTTGGCCACATAAACCAGTTGTGAAACAGGATTGTACATCGGCTGGGTTTCCAGTGCTGATAAATCCACGGCAATTATGTCTGCGGCTTTGCCTACTTCAAGTGAACCGATTTCTTTATCCAGCCCTAATGCTTTGGCACCATTAATGGTGGCCATGCGCAGTGCCTGTTCAGCAGAAACGGCGCGTGCATCTTTGGCAACGGCTTTGGCGAGCAGGGCGGCGGTGCGCATTTCAGAAAACATATCGAGGTCATTATTACTGGCGGCGCCGTCAGTCCCCAACGCGACATTAATGCCAGCATCGATTAATTTTTGTACCGGGCAAAAACCACTGGCCAGCTTTAAATTGGATTCGGGGCAATGTGCGACCTGCACACCATAGGTGGCGAGCGTTTGAATATCTTTATCGGTCAACTGCGTCATATGCACGGCAATTAAACGGGATGATAATAAGCCCAATGCTTCTAAGCGTTCGATAGGGCGCTTGCCTGTTTCCTTAACCGCCTGATTAATTTCATCTTCGGTTTCATGCAAATGAATTTGAACAGGAATATCGAGTTCTTCCGCCAGCGTATTTACCTTTTGCAAAGCTTCATCGGCAACTGTGTAAGGAGCATGGGGTGCAAACGATGTTTTTATTAACGGGTTGCCACGTAATTGATTGTGTAAGGCTAACCCTTTACGCAGATATTCGTCGGCATCTTGCGCATAGGCCGAAGGGAAGTCGATAACAATTAAGCCAACGGATGCACGTATTTGCGCCTGTTCCGCTGCGCGCACCACTTCTTCGGGGAAGAAGTACATATCGGTAAAGCAGGT
Source organism: Gammaproteobacteria bacterium (assembly GCA_024275115.1). Classification (GTDB taxonomy): domain Bacteria; phylum Pseudomonadota; class Gammaproteobacteria; order UBA6429; family Thiohalophilaceae; genus SZUA-37. Next base: position 18,260 of record JAJRZT010000054.1, on the reverse strand, counting down.
GGTGCCACCGCGCAACATTTCTGCGCAGGCAATTAAGCTGCCATCATAAACAAATTCATTGCTGACCCATTTGGCTTCCGTTGGCCAGATATGCTCATTAAGCCAGGTCATTAAGGGCAGGTCGTCGGCCAGGCCGCGCATTAAAGTCATTGCTGCATGGCCGTGGGTATTGATTAAACCGGGAAGCAATGCGTGCTTATCAAAGTGATGAACTTCGCTGGCTTTATAGTGGCTATTGGCTTTCTCTGAAGGCAGCAGTGCAAGGATTCGACCCTTATCGATTGCAATCGAATAATTTTCATAAACCGTTGCTTGTGGTTCAATCGGAATAAGCCATTTTGCATGGACTAGCGTGTCGATATTTTGCATAAAGTATTCTAAATAATTTGTAATAAAGTAATGTTATGATAACAGCTTTTATCGCTAGTAAATAAGCAAAAAAGTAAGGAAAACCAATGGATAACGAAGGCATTCAACCTGTTCAATGGCAGGATAATCAACTTCTGTTGCTCGATCAGCGGATATTACCTGAACAAACTGTTTATTTGCATTACTCCAAATCCGGCGAAGCGGCGGACGCGATTACCGATATGGTTGTACGTGGCGCCCCTGCTATTGGGGTAACGGCAGGGTATGCCATGGTACTCGCTGCAGGCGAAGCGATAGCGCTATCGACTGATAACTGGCAGCAGGAAATAACCCCTTTTGTTGATTACTTAGCTAAAGCCCGCCCCACGGCCATTAATTTACATTGGGCAATTGTACGGATGCAGGCCTGTATTGCTAACCTTGATGCCGGGTTGGATAAAAATAAAGTGTTAACTGTATTACTGGATGAAGCCAAAGCGATTCACAGCGAAGATATTCAGGCCAATAAAACCATGGGTGAATTTGCCAGTGCCCTGTTGCCTGAAAACTGTGGGGTATTAACCCATTGCAATGCGGGTGCATTAGCAACCGGGGGTTATGGCACAGCGCTGGGTGTGATCCGCTCAGGTGTCGCCAATGGCAAAATAACCAAAGTGTATGCCGATGAAACCCGCCCCTGGTTACAGGGCGCACGTTTAACAGCCTGGGAATTGCTACAGGATAATATCCCGGTGACTTTAATTGCCGATTCTGCTGCCGCTTATTTGATGCAGCAAGGCAAAGTGCAGTGGATAGTGGTGGGTTCAGACAGAATTGCAGCAAACGGTGATGTGGCGAACAAAATTGGCACTTATAGTTTGGCGGTGGTAGCTAAATATCATGGGATTAAGTTTATGGTGGCCGCACCCACGTCCACTATTGATATGGACATGCCATCGGGGGAGGGTATTCCGATTGAATCACGCCCCAGGGATGAAGTGCTTGCGGTGATGGGGCAACGGGTGGCGGCAGAAGGTGCCGATAGCTGGAATCCGGTGTTTGATGTGACCCCGGCAAGCCTTGTCGATGCCATTGTGACGGAGAAAGGGGTGGTTGAGCAGCCTGATGCCAGCAAGATTTTGGCAATGATGCAATCGGGTGATTAAAAATATCAAAATTTATTCTCACGCCCGTATCCGCTCATACAGCGATTTTTAGCATTGTGCAGTAGTATGGAATACATGGTACAATTTCGGGCTTAAATCTGCTTAAAAACTAAAAGAATGAAGAGAAGAAATTAAAATTCATGACTGAATTCGCGAAAGAAATCCTGCCGATTAATATCGAAGATGAAATGCGTCAATCCTACCTGGATTACGCGATGAGTGTGATTGTTGGGCGGGCACTTCCCGACGTGCGCGATGGACTTAAGCCAGTACACCGTCGGGTGTTATATGCCATGCGTGTTCTTGGTAATGACTGGAACAAACCTTATAAAAAATCAGCGCGTGTTGTTGGCGATGTGATTGGTAAATACCATCCGCACGGGGACACGGCCGTTTACGATACTATCGTTCGTATGGCGCAGCCTTTTTCTTTGCGTTATATGCTGGTTGATGGCCAGGGCAACTTTGGTTCGGTTGATGGTGATGCTCCTGCAGCAATGCGTTATACCGAAGTACGCATGTCGAAAATTGCCCATGAGTTACTCGCCGACCTCGATAAAGAAACCGTCGACTTTACGCCCAACTACGATGAGTCTGAACATGAGCCTGCTATTTTACCGGCTAAAATTCCTAATCTTTTAGTCAATGGTTCGTCCGGTATTGCGGTGGGCATGGCCACCAATATTCCGCCTCATAATATAGTGGAAGTGATTAACGCTTGTTTAGCGACGATAGAAACGCCAACGATTGACATTCAATCATTAATGGAAATTGTGCCGGGCCCCGATTTTCCAACGGCGGGTATTATCAATGGTGCACGTGGCATCGCCGAAGCTTACGCGACTGGCCGTGGCCGTATTTATGTGCGTGCGCGTACCCATGTCGAAACGTCACCGAAAGGCAAAGAAGCCATTATTGTGACCGAGCTGCCTTATCAGGTGAATAAAGCCCGTTTGTTAGAACGTATTGCTGAACTGGTAAAAGAGAAAAAAATCGATGGTATTACCGGTTTACGTGATGAGTCCGATAAAGACGGTATGCGCGTGGTGATTGAGTTGCGCCGTGGTGAAGTTTCGGAAGTCATGATTAACAATTTGTACAAACACACGCAAATGCAAAATGTGTTTGGGATTAATATGGTTGCGTTGGTCGATGGCCAACCGCGTATTTTAAACCTTAAGCAAATTTTAGATGCCTTTATCCGTCACCGAAAGGAAATTGTTACTCGTCGCACTATTTATGAATTACGCAAAGCGCGTGAAAAAGCACATGAACGTGAAGGTCTGGCGATTGCGTTAGCCAACATCGATCCGATCATTGCTTTAATTAGAGCCGCTGCGAATCCGGCGCAGGCGAAAGAGCAATTATTAGCAACGGCCTGGCAGCCGGGTGCTGTTATTCAAATGATAGAAAAAGCCGGTGCCGAGTTAAGTGCCGATGCATCACGCCCAGAAGGTTTAGGTGTGGAGTTTGGTTTGCGTGACGGTAAATATTATTTATCCGAGTCACAGGCGCAGGCTATTTTAAACATGCGCTTGCACCGTTTAACCGGTTTAGAACATGAAAAAATCATTGCCGAATACGAAGAACTTTTAAAAGTGATTGCCGAATTAATGGCAATACTGGCCAGTGAAGTGCGGTTGATGGAAGTTATCACCGAAGAGTTGATTGAAATGCGTGACCAGTACGGTGATGAACGCCGTACCGAAATTATTTCAAGCCAGGAAGACTTAACCATTGAAGATTTAATTACCGAAGAAGATGTGGTGGTCACCCTGTCGCACGAAGGTTATGCCAAGTCTCAACCGCTAACAACCTATAGCGCACAACGCCGAGGTGGTAAAGGCAAAGCGGCAACGTCGGTTAAAGATGAAGATTTTGTTGATAAGCTCTTTGTTGCTAACACCCACGATACAATTTTGTGTTTCTCCAGTGCAGGTAAAGTGTACTGGTTAAAAGTATTTGAGCTTCCACAAGCCGGACGAACCGCACGCGGCAAACCGATTGTTAATTTATTGCCGTTATCCGATGGCGAACGTATTAACGCGATACTGCCGATACGCGAATACGAAGAAGACAAATATATTTTATTTGCAACGGCCAACGGCACCGTTAAGAAAACACCGCTTAAAGATTTTTCACGCCAACGCGCTTCCGGTATTATCGCGGTTGAAATTCGTGAAGGTGATAAGTTGATTGGCGTTGAACTCACCGAAGCCGGTCAGGATGTGATGCTATTTAATAGTGCAGGCAAAGCGATTCGATTTAACGAAAGCGATGTGCGCTCAATGGGCCGTGCTTCGGTCGGTGTGCGTGGCATTAAATTAAAAGATGGCCAAAAAGTGATCTCACTTGTTATCGCTTCCGAAGGTTATTTGCTCACCGCCACTGAAAATGGTTTTGGTAAGCGTACATCAATCAGTGATTATCCTGTACATGGCCGTGGTGGTATGGGTGTTATTTCTATTCAAACCAGTGAGCGTAATGGCGATGTCATTGGTACGGTTCGCGTCGATAATGATGATGAAATTATGTTAATCACCACCAGCGGCACGCTAGTTCGAACCCGTGTAGCAGAGATTTCTGAAATGGGGCGCAACACTCAGGGTGTGCGTTTAATACGTTTATCCGCAGGCGAAAAGCTGTCTGGTTTGGAACGAATTGAAAACATTGAAGCAGAGGTTATTGTTACTTCTGATTCGGATGACACATAAGGTATAAGTATTTTAATTTTTTAGATTGTGAAGGAGTAGTTTAGATGTCAAGAGTTTACAATTTCAGCGCAGGCCCGGCCATGTTACCCGAGGCGGTACTGAAACAAGCTCAGCAGGAAATGCTGGACTGGCAGGGAACAGGCATGTCGGTGATGGAAATGAGTCACCGTGGTAAAGAATATATGTCAATCGCCGAAAAAGCCAAACAGGATTTTATTGACGTGATGTCTATTTCTGATACTCACGATGTTTTATTTCTTCAGGGTGGCGCAAGCTCACAATTCGCAATGGTGCCCCTTAATTTATTAGCGGGTAAAACAACCGCCGATTATGTTAATACGGGTGGTTGGTCTAAAAAAGCCATTGCTGAAGCAAAACGCTTTTGTGATGTGAATGTAGTAGCGAGTAGTGAAGAACAAAAATTTTCAACCGTGCCTGCTCAGGATAGCTGGAAGCTTTCAGCGGATGCGGCTTACTTGCACTACACACCAAACGAAACCATTGGCGGTGTTGAATTTCCATTTGTACCCAATGTGAATGTGCCATTGGTTGCCGACATGTCATCCACTATTATGTCACGTCCGATTGATATTTCTAAGTTCGCCGTTATTTATGCCGGCGCACAAAAAAATATTGGCCCGGCTGGTTTAACCATGGTGATTGTGCAAAAAGATTTAATTGGCCAGGCTGCAAAAAATACACCGAGTATGTTTGACTATGCAGTGCATGCGAAAACGGATTCAATGAATAACACGCCGCCGACTTATGCATGGTACCTTGCCGGGTTAGTGTTTGCATGGGTAAAAGAGCTGGGCGGTTTAGAAAAAATGGCCGAAATTAATAAGCGTAAAGCCGGTAAACTTTATGCTGCGATTGATACATCTAGTTTTTATGCCAATCCGGTCGATGTACCGTGCCGTTCATGGATGAATGTGCCGTTTACTTTGGCGGATGCAGAGCTGGACGCTAAATTTTTAGAAGAAGCAAAAAAAGAAAATTTAACCACATTAAAAGGCCATCGCTCGGTGGGTGGTATGCGTGCCAGTATTTATAACGCCATGCCCGAAGCCGGTGTGGATGCATTAATTGCCTTTATGCAGGACTTTGAAAAACGTAATGGCTGATTACATCCATTATTTTTTGTACATTAAAAATAAAAAGATTAAATAATGAAAAAAATTCTAACCTTAAATAATATTTCTGTTGCCGGTCTGGATCGTTTGCCGCGTGACAGTTATGAAGTGTCATCTGAGTGCAGTGCGCCAGATGCCATTATATTACGTTCTTATAAAATGCATGATATGGATATTCCAGATAGCTTAAAAGCTGTCGGCCGTGCTGGCGCGGGTACCAATAATATTCCAATTGAAAAAATGTCACAAAAAGGAGTGGCGGTTTTTAATGCCCCCGGTGCAAATGCCAATGCAGTTAAAGAATTAGTGATTGCCGGGATGTTAATTGGTTGCCGTAACTTATGCAATGCATGGAATTATACGCGTGCGCTTGAAGGCGATAATAGCGAAATCAGTAAAGCGGTCGAGCAAGGCAAAAAAGATTACGCGGGTTTTGAATTACCTGGTCGCACCTTAGGTGTGGTGGGTCTGGGTGCGATTGGTCGCTATGTTGCCAACGCTGCTCTGGATTTAGGCATGAATGTGATTGGCTATGATCCCGGTATCACCGTGGAAGGTGCGTGGCAACTTTCATCAACGGTTCAAAAAGCCGCAAGCATTGAAGAGCTTTTATCAAAAGTAGATTTTGTTACATTTCATGTGCCCTTAATTGAAGCAACAAAAAATATGATTAATGCCGAACGTATTAAAGTAATGAAAGATAATGCCATTATCCTGAATTTTGCGCGTGATGGTATTGTCGATGATGCTGCCGTACTAGAAGCATTAAATGCAAAGAAATTGTATGCCTATGTTTGTGACTTCCCCAGTAACGAGATTAAAGACCATGAGCGAGTGGTATCGTTACCGCACTTAGGGGCTTCTACGGTTGAAGCCGAAGATAATTGTGCCATTATGGTGGCCGATCAGGTGCGTGATTATCTGGAAAATGGTAACGTATTGAATTCGGTTAATTTTCCAGTCGTAAAAATGGAACGTAATGGCTCGCACCGTATTACGGTTGTAAACAGTAATGTACCGAATATGGTAGGGCAAATTTCAACGGCCTTAGCCAGTGCCGATTTAAACATTGTTGATATGTTAAATAAATCACGCGAAGATCTTGCTTATACGATTATTGATGTGGATGCAGAACCACCGCAGAGTATCATTGATGAAATCAAGTCAATTAATGGTGTGTTGACTGTTCGAGTGATTACTTAAATATTTTAAGGACGAAGTTTATTTTTATGAGCGACCGTTTATTAGAATTGAGGGATAAAATTGACAGTCTGGATCAACAGATCCAGATCTTAATTACCGAGCGTGCCAGCGTTGCACAGCAAGTGGCTGAGGCTAAACAACAATCAAACGACAGCGTTTTTTACCGTGCTGAACGTGAGGCACAGGTATTGCGGCGGGTGATGGAGCGTAATAAGGGGCCATTAAGCAATGAAGAAATGGCGCGCTTGTTCCGCGAAATTATGTCAGCTTGTCTGGCATTAGAACAAGTGATGGCGATTGCTTTTTTAGGGCCGGAAGGTACCTTTACACAAGCGGCGGCATTAAAGCATTTTGGCCATTCCATTAATACCATTCCTTTAGCATCCATTGGTGATGTATTTCGTGAAGTGGAATCAGGTGCAGCATCGTATGGTGTGGTGCCGGTTGAAAATTCAACCGAAGGGGTCGTTAACCATACCTTAGATGAATTTATGACATCGTCACTGAATATTTGTGGCGAAGTCATTTTGCGCATTCATCACAATTTGCTAAGCAATGAAACAGAACTTGCAAATGTTAAAAAGGTTTATTCACATCAGCAGTCATTAGCGCAATGCAGACAATGGTTAGACAGCAACCTGCCTGATGTTGAATTAATCGATATGAGCAGCAATGCGGCGGCAGCTGCAATGGCAGCAAAAGAAAAAAACACCGCAGCGATTGCCAGTGAAACGGCGGCAGAAATATATGCACTTAATATGCTGGTACCAAATATTGAAGATGAGCCAGATAACACCACACGGTTTTTAATTATTGGTCAACGTGAAACACCCGCCAGTGGTGAAGATAAAACCTCGTTACTTATTACAACGGCAAATCGTTCTGGTGCTTTATTGGGTATATTGCAGCCTTTCGCGAATAATAATATTTCGATGACACGGATAGAATCGCGGCCATCAAGGAGCGGCACATGGGATTACGTTTTTTTTGTTGATATCGATGGTCATGAAAATGATAATAATGTGAAACAGGCATTAAAAGAACTCAATAAAGCAGCCACCATGGTGAATGTTTTAGGATCTTTTCCTAAAGCGGTTTTATAGCTATTTATTTTATTTTTTCGCAGGGATCGGTACCGTATCATGTCGCAACAAATTCAACCCGTTATTTTATCCGGTGGTTCTGGTTCCCGTTTATGGCCATTGTCGCGGGCAATGTATCCAAAACAGTTATTGCCTTTGGTAACCGAAAATACCATGCTGCAGGAAACTGCACTGCGGTTAAAAGATCTGGATATTGAAGTCCTGCCACCTATTATTGTATGTAATGAAGACCATCGTTTTTTTGTAGCAGAACAAATGCGCCAACTTGGCATTGAAGATTCGACCATTATACTCGAACCCGTTGGGCGAAATACGGCACCCGCATTAACTTTAGCTGCGCTGGCAACACAGAAAAAATCAGCGGGCGCCATTATGTTGGTGATGCCAGCGGATCATGTTATCGATGATATTAATGTTTTTCATCAGGTTGTAAAACAAGGTGCGGTACTCGCTGCTGATAATTATTTAGTGACGTTTGGTATACAACCGAATGCACCTGAAACAGGATATGGATATATTAAAGCCGGCACACAACTATCAGAAAAAGATAGTGCCTGCTTGATTGAAAGTTTTGTTGAAAAACCGGATGAAAAAAAAGCCGCGCAGTATATAAAGTCTGGTAATTATTTGTGGAACAGTGGTTTGTTTATGATGACAGCAGCAAGTTGGCTGGATGAAATAAAATTACTGAATAATGCTATTTTTACAGCATCCGAAACTGCTTATAAAAATGCAGCACTCGATAATGATTTTTGCCGGGTGGATAAAGCGGCTTTTAAGTCATCACCCAGTGATTCGATTGACTATGCCGTAATGGAAAAAGCAGTCGGTGGTACAAGTAGTCATAAAGCAGCGGTTATACCTTTAAATGCAGGCTGGTCAGACGTGGGTGTCTGGTCAACATTATGGGAAGTGGGTGAAAAAGATGCCCATGGGAATGTAACCAAAGGTGATGTCGCGCTGCATGATACTGAAAACTGTTTATTGTATTCCAGTGAGCGCTATATTGCCGCAGTGGGTTTAAAAGACACCGTTGTGGTTGAAACCGCCGATGCAATTCTAGTGGTCAATAAAAACTGTGCGCAAGATGTTAAAAAGATAGTTGAAGCATTAAAAAAACAGAACCGGGATGAATATCAAAATCATCGGCTGGTTTATCGCCCCTGGGGTTCGTATGAATGCATCGACAAAGGAGAGCGTTATCAGGCCAAACGCATTACGGTTAACCCCGGTGCAGCATTGTCCTTGCAACTACATCACCACCGTGCTGAGCACTGGATTGTTGTGAAAGGCACTGCAGAAGTTACACGCGGCGATGAGGTTTTTCTGGTGACCGAAAATGAATCAACGTATATTCCTTTAGGTACAAAGCACCGTCTGGAAAATAAAGGCGCCATTCCGCTTGAAATGATCGAAGTTCAATCCGGCAGTTATCTGGGAGAAGATGATATTGTACGCTTTGACGATATTTATGGCCGCTCGGGTTCATCAAAGTAAAACTTGCTATGAATAAATTTGAGAAATTAGCTGTCGGTGGTGTTCAGGCATTGCAAGCTTATCAGCCGGGCAAACCGATTGACGAACTTGAGCGTGAATACGGCGTATCTTCGATTGTTAAACTGGCATCCAATGAAAACCCATTGGGTCCCAGCCCGCGTGTGGTTGAAGCATTACAAAATAGTTTACAGGTGTTGACGCGTTACCCCGATGGTAATGGTTTTGATTTAAAGCAAGCTTTAGCTACAAAATATGTTGATATTTCTGTTGATAATATTACCTTAGGTAATGGTTCCAATGATGTACTGGAAATGATTGCGCGTGCCTTTGTCAGTGAAAATGACAGCGTGATTTATTCCGAGTATGCCTTTGCTGTTTATCCTATTGTTACGCAAGCGATTGGTGCAACGGCCGCTGTCACGCCAGCGAAAGACTGGGGGCACGATTTAGAGGCCATGTTATCGGCGGTAACGGAACAAACCAAACTTATTTTTATTGCCAACCCGAATAACCCAACGGGCACCTGGTTAAATGCGCAAACGCTACAGCACTTTTTAGAATCGTTGCCTGCAGATATTATAGTGGTACTGGATGAAGCCTATTTTGAATTTGCCAGTCATCCGGATTATGGCGTACAAAATTATCCCGATGGGTTGGCGCTGCTAAAACAGTTTGATAATTTAATCGTAACGCGCACTTTTTCTAAGGCCTATGGCCTGGCTGGTTTGCGTGTAGGTTACGCTATTGCTAACCCACAAATTACCAATATTTTAAACCGGGTTCGGCAGCCTTTTAATGTGAATACACTGGCGCTAAAAGCCGCTGAGATTGCTCTGGCAGATAAAGCCTATTTAAATGCCAGTGTGCAGCTCAATTATGAGCAAATGAAATTAGTCGTTGCGGGCTTACAGGCTTTAAAATTAAACTTTATTCCTTCTATTGGTAATTTTGTGTGTTTTAAAGTGGATGATGCAAATGCATGTTATGAAAATTTGCTTAAAGCAGGCATAATTGTACGACCAGTTGGAAATTATGGCATGCAGGACTACTTGCGAGTGAGTATTGGCGCTGGTGATGAAAATCAGCGGTTCTTGTCTGCGTTAAAGAAAGCAATTTAAAATGATTAACCACAACGGGCACGAAGTACACGACGAAAAAAACAATAGGTTTGCAATCGCTTGCGTTGTGGTTAAAAAATAACAATCTAAATGACAATGATTTAAAAATGGAACCAACATTTAATAAAATCTGCATTTACGGTGTCGGCTTAATGGGCGGCTCGTTGGCGCTTGCCTGTAAAAAGTCAAATTCGGATGTAGAAATTGTGGGTATGGGTCGTAACGAAGCACATTTAAAACAGGCACAGTCTTTAGGTGTGATTGATTCGTTTAGCACTGATTTGGCAACCGCGCTGGATGGTGTGGAGCTGATTGTTTTCGCAATACCCGTAGGCGCAATGCAAACCGCTTTTGAGCAAGTACAGTTTTTTCTTAATGATTCGATGGTATTAACGGATCTGGGTAGCACCAAAGGCAATGTGGTTGAGTTTGCCAATAAAATTTTTAAACAGTATGCAAAAAACTTTGTGCCGGGGCATCCGATAGCCGGTACCGAAAAGTCAGGTGCCACGGCAGCCTTTGCAGAATTATTTCAGCAGCGGCGGGTGATTCTAACGCCAACCGAAATAACAGATACGAGTGCAACAAAACGAATGACTGCATTGTGGCAAGCCTGTGGTGCGGAAGTGGTTGAAATGCCAGTTGCACATCATGATGAAGTGCTCGCTGCAACCAGTCATTTGCCACATATGTTAGCTTTTTCACTGGTGGATACTTTATCGAAAATGAATGATAAGCAGGAAATTTTTAAATATGCCGCAGGTGGTTTTCGGGATTTTACTCGCATCGCTTCCAGTTCACCCGAAATGTGGCAGGATATTTGTGTTGCCAATGCGGACTCGTTAGTGTCCGTCATTGAAAAATTTCAAACCGATTTGGCGACGTTAAGTAAAGCGATTCAATCGGGGGATAAACAAACAATATCAAAAATATTTACACGAGCCAAAAAGGCACGTGATCAATTTAGCAATGAGTAATAAACCTGAGAGATAGTAGATTAAGCATGACAGCAGAAAACCATGACAGTAAAAACAAGCTTCAATTTACCGCACAGGCCGGTGGCAGCTTAACGGGTTCCATTCGTGTGCCGGGTGATAAATCTATTTCACATCGAAGCATTATGTTCGGTGCGCTGGCTGAAGGTACGACTAAAGTGAGTGGGTTTTTAAACGGTGAAGATAATCTGGCCACCTTGAAAGCTTTTCGGAGCATGGGGGTTGAAATTAGCGAACCTGAAAACGGCCAACTGGAAATAAAAGGCGTGGGGATGCATGGCTTACAAGCACCTGCGGCGGATATCGATCTGGGTAACTCGGGTACATCAATAAGATTATTATCCGGTTTATTGTCCGGCGCCATTGCAGATAAAGATTTTAATGTGGTATTAACGGGCGACAGCTCTTTATCAACCCGTCCCATGAAACGAGTAACCGATCCGTTGAAATTAATGGGTGCAAAGGTTGAAACCAATGCTGCCGGTACGCCGCCGCTTAAAATTCATTCTGGGCAAACTTTAAAAGGCATTGACTATGCGATGCCCATGGCCAGTGCGCAGGTCAAGTCTTGTTTATTGTTGGCTGGGCTTTATGCGACAGGTAAAACCTGTGTGACCGAACCGGCACCTACGCGAGACCATACCGAAAGAATGTTGCGTGGTTTTGGCTATGCGGTTGAATCCAGCAATGGAAAAATTTGCCTGCAAGGCGGCGGTAAATTGACCGCAACCGATATTGATATCCCTGCGGACATTTCGTCGGCCACTTTTTTTATGGTGGGTGCAACCATAGCCGAGGGCTCCGATATTACTTTAGAGCATGTCGGTATTAATCCAACGCGCATCGGGGTAATTAATATTTTACGTTTAATGGGCGCTTCCATTGAAATCCTGAATCAGCGCGATATCGGGGGCGAGCCGGTTGCCGATATTCGAGTGAAAAGTGCTAAATTAAAAGGTATTCAAATTCCCGAAGATCAGGTGCCGTTAGCCATTGACGAATTTCCGGCTATTTTTATTGCCGCCAGTTGTGCCGAAGGTGAAACGGTGCTTACCGGTGCAGAAGAATTGCGTGTAAAAGAAAGTGACCGCATTCAGGTTATGGCGGATGGTTTAGTCGCTTTAGGTGTCGATGCGATTGCCACGCCAGATGGGATACGTATTCAAGGTGGAGCAAACAGGATTGGCAGTGGACATGTCGAAAGTCACGGTGACCACCGTATAGCCATGAGTTTTGCAATGGCGGCACTCGTTGCACAGGGTGTCATTACTATTGGTGACTGTGCCAACGTCAGCACCTCTTTCCCTTCATTTTTAACTCTGGCGAACCAGGCCGGTTTGTCAATAAGCCAGTAATTAATTTTTAGTGAGTCAACAGTGGTAGAAAACACAAGCTCGGTTATGGTACCTGTTATAACAATCGATGGCCCCAGCGGCTCAGGTAAGGGCACGATTTGCTCGCTACTGGCAGCCGAATTGAAATGGCACTTGCTCGACAGCGGGGCGCTTTACCGTTTGGTGGCCTTCGGCGCCTTAAAACACGGTATCGACTTTGCCGACACCGACAAAATAGCCGATTATGCCAGGCAACTGGATATTTGCTTTGATGTCTCTAAACCCAACCCAGAAACCGGCGCCACCGAAGTGGCCGTGGTGCTTGAAGGTGAAGCGGTCGGGGATGGTATTCGCACCGAACAATGTGGCAATAGTGCCTCTAAAGTGGCAGCCATACCGGCCGTGCGCGCTGCTTTGTTAGAGCGCCAGCGCAAGTTTTCAGTATCCCCCGGCTTAATTGCAGATGGCCGCGACATGGGAACCGTTGTTTTTCCCGAAGCCAAACTAAAGATTTACTTAACCGCCAGCGCTGAAGAACGTGCAAATAGGCGCTTTAAGCAGTTGAAAGAAAAGGGAATTAATGCTACAGTAGGGAGTCTTATTCGGGAAATAAATGAACGTGACGAACGCGATATGAATCGCGCTGTTGCACCATTAAAACCCGCAGAAGATGCGCATGTTGTTGACACCTCATCGATGCCAATCAATGAAGTGATACAGCATGTTTTACAATTATATCGGCAAGTTTTTAACTAACACGATTAATGCCTGGTGATATAAATAAGTGAATTCGAAGCACCATGTTTCGGGTTTTATTTTAACTCCCCACATTTCAGTATGTGGCTCAACAAGTACTCGTATTACGAGTAAGGCGTAAGAACATGAGCGAAAGTTTCGCAGAACTCTTTGAAGAAAGTATTTCCAATAACCAGATGAAAACAGGCTCCATTTTAACGGGCGTTGTTATGGATATTGAAGACGATTTTGTCATTATTAATGCTGGCTTAAAATCTGAAGGTGTTATCCCCAAGTCGCAATTCTTAAATGAAAGCGGCGAATTAGAAATTAGCGTTGGCGACAGCGTCGATGTTGCCCTTGATGCCGTTGAAGACGGTTTTGGCGTAACCAAATTATCACGTGAAAAAGCAAAACGTGCAGAATCCTGGATTAAACTTGAAGCCGCTCATGAAGCAGGCGAAATCGTAACCGGTCGTATTACCGATAAAGTCAAAGGTGGCTTTACGGTTGATGTTATTAATATTCGTGCTTTCTTACCGGGTTCATTAGTGGATGTGCGCCCAGTACGCGACACCACTTACTTAGAAGGCAAAGAGTTAGAATTTAAAGTCATTAAATTAGATCGTCGTCGTAACAACATTGTTGTATCGCGTCGCGCGGTTGTCGAAACAGAAAACACAGAAGAACGTGAACAGCTTCTCGCCAATATGGAAGAAGGTAGCATGGTGAAAGGTGTGGTTAAAAACTTAACTGAATACGGTGCCTTTATTGACTTAGGTGGTGTTGACGGTTTATTACACATTACCGATATGGCATGGAAACGTGTTAAACACCCAAGCGAAATTGTTGAAGTTGGTGATGAAATCGACGTTAAAGTACTTAAGTTTGACCGTGAGCGCATGCGCGTATCGCTTGGCTTGAAACAAACTGGCGACGATCCATGGGCCGATATTGCACGTCGTTTCCCTGAAAGCACACGCTTAAATGGTAAAGTGACTAACATTGCCGATTACGGTTGTTTCGTTGAAATTGAAGATGGTGTTGAAGGTTTGGTTCACGTTTCAGAAATGGATTGGACCAACAAAAACATTCACCCAAGCAAAGTGGTTCAGTTAGGTGATGCGGTTGACGTGGTTGTGTTGGATATTGACCAGGAACGTCGTCGTATTTCACTGGGTATGAAGCAATGCCTGGCGAACCCATGGGAACACTTCGCAGCAACACACAATAAGAACGACAAAGTCAGCGGTAACATTAAATCAATCACTGATTTTGGTATCTTTATCGGTCTTGATGGCGGTATTGATGGTCTGGTTCACTTATCGGACATTACCTGGAACGATACCGGTGAAGATGCGGTTCGTAACTTCAAAAAAGGTGACGAAATTGAAGCGGTTGTTTTATCGGTCGACCCTGAGCGTGAACGTATTTCATTAGGCATCAAGCAAATGGATAAAGACCCGTTCTCTAACTTCGTTGCCGTTAATCCTAAAGGCAGTAAAGTGAAAGGCACCATTACTTCGGTTGAAGCGAAAGGCGCGGTGATTGACCTGGGCGAAGGTATCGAAGGTTACTTACGTGCCTCTGAGATCTCACAGGAACGTGTTGAAGATGCTAAAACGGTACTTAAAGCTGGCGATGAAATTGAGTCGATTTTCATGGGTGTAGACCGTAAGAATCGTACCATTTCATTGTCGATTAAAGCCAGGGATTCTGCGGACGAAAAAGCCGCGATGAGCGACTTTAATGCCGGTTCAGAAGCAGCAACGACTACTTTGGGTGATATCCTGAAGAAAAAAATGGACTCTGAATAGTCAGGTACCCTGAAAAAAATAGCTTATTTGGGTTATTTTAGCCTATTGGGGGGTGGACATTTTCCCCCAATATGCTAAAAATATGTAATTAGATCATAAATTTAGGAATAATAATGACAAAGTCGGAAATGATCGAAATTCTATCTCAACGACAAACGCAACTAGCTTATCGTGATGTTGAATTAGCGGTCAAAACGATGCTCGAACATATGGCGTCTACACTATCGAGCGGTGACAGAATTGAAATACGGGGTTTTGGTAGTTTTTCCTTACACTATCGTCCTCCTCGCACCGGGCGTAATCCTAAAACCGGTGACTCTGTTTCGTTAATTGCCAAGTACGTACCGCACTTTAAACCAGGCAAAGAAATGCGTGAACGTGTGAATCATAGTATGGATAAGGTCGAAATTTCGGAATAAGTCATTATAAAGTAGTTTTATTTAACGGTATGCCGAGTATTCGCCATGCCGTTTTTTGTTTATAGTTTTAGCCCCAGCACATTATTCTTAGCAGAAGTGGGGGATAAAGATGGTGTAGGATGGTGCAACCCATCAAGATTAAACATAAAGTGCGATGGGTTACGCTATTGCTTCACCCATCCTACGGTGTTTATTTTTATGGATGGGTTAAGGCGTAGGATGGGTGCAACCCATCAAGATTTAACAGAAGCAATATACTCAATAAAACGACCTTGTTGGTTACAACAGGAATACTAAGTGAAACGAATTATTTACATCATTGCAATTATTATTACTCTGGTCGTTGGTGCTGTTTTCTCTGCACGCAATGCCACGGAAGTAAAGCTGGATTTTATTTTTACCGTGGTACAAACCAACCTGTCACTGGCTATTGTGATAGCACTTATTCTGGGTGCCTGTTTAGGAGTACTGGTTAGCCTGATATGGATGGTTTCGGCCAGACGTGAAATTCAACGTCTTAAAAAACAAGCCGATATTTCCAGAAAAGAGCTCACCAACCTGCGTGCCATTCCTCTTAAGGATGAGCATTAATGGGCATTGAAGTTGTCTTTTTATTATTACCGCTAGCGGTGCTGTCAGGCTGGTGGATAGGCCGGAAGTCTACGTTAAAAAAACAGATGGGCTCACCCCTTGGTATTCCGTCGGATTATTTAAAAGGTTTAAACTTTCTGTTAAACGAACAACCGGATAAAGCCATCGAAATTTTTATCCAGTTACTTGAAGTTAATACCGACACTGTTGAAACACACCTGGCTTTGGGCAGTTTATTTCGTCGCCGAGGTGAAGTGGATCGGGCTATACGTATTCATCAAAATTTAATTGCTCGGCCGACTTTAAGCCCAGAACAACGTGCGCAGGCACTTTATGATTTGGGTCAGGACTACATGCGTGCAGGTCTATTTGATCGGGCTGAAACCTTATTTACTGAATTGATTGATCGCGGCCCACATACCGAGTCTGCGCTACGTCAGCTTATCGATATTTATCAACAGGAAAAAGATTGGGCAAAAGCCATTGACACGGCAAGACGGTTTGAAATTAAAACCGGAAACCGTCTAAGCAGTTTAATTGCACATTATTACTGCGAACAAGCTGAAAACCTGATGAAACAGGGTGAATCTTCCAAAGCAGTAAAAATGCTCAAGCGTGCTGAGTCTGAAGACAGTACTTGCCCGCGCATTAGTATGCTCGAAGGTGATATTAATAAACAGTTAGGCGATTTTAAGGCCGCCATTAAAGCCTATCGCCGTCTGGAAAAACAGGATGCAGACTACCTGCCTGAAATCATAAAACCACTACAGGAATGTTACGAAGCGCAAGGGCAGACGGGTGATATGCAGGTTTATTTACAAAAAGTGATTCAGCGCAATGACAGTATTACTATTATGCTTAAGCTTGCAGAAATTATTAAGCAGGAACAGGGTGAACTGCCATCGGCTGACTTTATTGCCGAACATTTAAAAATAAAACCATCGGTTCGTGGTATGGATAAATTGATTGAGTTAAATCTGGAGCAGTCAACTCAAAGCGTTAAAGATAAATTACTGGTTTTAAAAGATGTAACGACACAGTTACTAAAAAACAAGTCGAAATATAATTGCCATGTTTGCGGCTTTAGTGGTTTTACGCTGCACTGGCAATGCCCCAGTTGTAAAGAATGGGGCACAATAAAACCCATTCAGGGAGTAGAAGGTGATTAAGATGTCAGATCCAGATTCAAAAATTATCGTTGCGCTTGATTATTCAAATGAAGCACAGGCCAGCGACTTTATTAATAAAGTCAGCCCTGAACTATGTAAACTAAAAGTGGGTAAAGAGTTGTTTACAACTGCAGGCCCGCAGTTTGTTGAAAAAATAGTGGCTAAAGGCTTTGACGTTTTTCTGGACCTTAAATTTCACGATATACCCAATACCGTTATGAAAGCTTGCCATGCTGCCGCCGAACTTGGCGTATGGATGGCCAATGTGCATGCGCTGGGTGGTCAAACAATGATGCAGGCCGCTAAAGAGGGAGTGAGCCATTCCTCGACAAAATTGATTGCGGTAACAGTGCTCACCAGTATGGGGCAGGAGGATTTAAAGCAAATAGGAATACAAACTGGCATCGTTCAGCAAGTTGTTAACCTGGCGCAGCTTGCAAAACAATCCGGTTTAGATGGGGTTGTTTGCTCGGCTAAAGAAGTTAGTTTGTTACGCCAAAGTTTGAGTGAAGATTTTTTGCTTGTTACACCGGGTATTCGTCCTGCCGGCAGTGCAAGTGGTGATCAAAAGCGTGTGATGACCCCGGCTGATGCCATGGCAGCGGGTTCAAGCTATCTGGTTATCGGCCGCCCCATTACCCAGTCTGATTCCCCGGTTAAAACATTAAAACAAATAGTTCTAACCCAAAAGTCTGTTTGATGGGTTGCGCTTTGCTTCACCCATCCTACGGTAAGGTGTGGGGTGGGCAATGTTGTTTCAAGAGGCGTAGGATGGGTGTGATGTGGTCTAATGAATCTGGACACCGAAATGGGATAAACTAACCCAAGAAAAGAAGGTGCCAAAAATGACAAAAACAAGACCGAGTTACACAACAGAATTTAAACAAGAAGCAGCGAGTCTAGTACTTGACAAAGATT
>JAJRZT010000053.1 GCA_024275115.1 Gammaproteobacteria bacterium | reverse complement strand
GCCTTTTTCAAATGACTTATACCATTTTCTGGCGGAACCGCTACTTCTGCATTTACCAGAATCAAGCACAATGATTGCAACAGAAGTGGCTTCGCCTTTTCTGATCCCGTTTAAACTCACCTTAAGCCTGGCCATATTGTTGGCAGTGCCCATTTTGCTCTATCAGGTCTGGGCTTTTATTGCACCCGGTTTATATGATAATGAACGTAAATTAATTTTCCCTCTACTTTTTGCCAGCACACTGTTATTTTTTCTAGGGATGATTTTTGCCTATTTTGTCGTTTTTCCTTTAATCTTTGGTTTTTTTACCCAAGCGGCTCCTGAAGGGGTCGCAATTATGACGGATATCAGTAGCTATTTAGATTTTGTTCTAAAACTCTTTTTTGCTTTTGGTATTGCCTTTGAAGTACCGATTGCAACACTACTGCTGATCTGGACAGGTGTATCCACCGTTGAAAGTTTAGCTGAAAAACGCCCTTACATCATCGTAGGTGCATTTGTTATCGGCATGCTACTTACCCCTCCAGATATAATATCTCAAACACTACTGGCCCTACCTGTTTGGTTGTTATTTGAACTGGGATTATTTTCAGCGCGCTTCTTACCTAACAAAGAAGAGACTTAGTATGGGAGCGGCTTTAGCCGAGAAAGTAAACAGGAAACCTTTTGCTGTTGATATCTAGGGCTGTTCGCGGCTAAAGCCGCTCCCCACATCTTTTATTTAATTAGGCGCCGTATCGAAGCCGCGTGCCATTATTTAATGAAAGCAATATTTCTTCAGCTCGAAGCTCGGCTGGAAAGAAAGTGCCAGAAATTTTTGCACCATGAATACTGGCGCCGTTGAAATTAGCACAAACTGTTAAATCTACACCCCGCAAATCCGCTTGCCTGAAATAACTATTTGAGAAATCTAAACCTTCAGCATTAATACCCTGCAAATTAATATGGCGGAAATCGCATGCGCTTAACTCAGGTTTTTCACCCGCCGCAACGCGCTGATTAAATTCATCCATCTTACCTTCTCGAAGCAAGCGATAAAGGGGATCATCTGAAATTGTTGGTGTAACCATTTTTTACCTATTCACTAGATTGTAATGTCAATAATACTACCAAAATGTGTTGTTGGTAAACCTGTCGAAGTATTCTCAACAGCCTGGTTTACAACTTCTGCACTTTTAACAGTTGTTGAACGTTGCCCTCGGATCACTTCCGTATTTTTAGTTTCAACACCCTGAGAAGCCGTTACCCGACCTTCTAATAAACGTTCTCGGCTCAACGGGTTCGTTAATGTGGGTTGACCGCTTAATGGGGCAATACCTGGGATCTCCATTGTTATCTCCTCTGTCACTAACAGTAAAAACTTTGAAAAATAATCAATTTTTTTACTGCTAGTTCATGACTTTTATTCCAATTGAATCCAACTTTGGCGGTCAATTTCACTAAAACCATTTAGACCACAGGCTCCTGGACACGAACCATTCACAACACATGATCCTGAACCGCCAGTCATCTGACAGGTTCCATTTGGAAGCATTCCGCAAGAACCTGTGCCACCGACTACGCTACAAGTGTTACTACTTACCGTTGGCCCACCAAACGATCCCGCTAACGCAGTACCGTTATCTGTAGACAGTGTACCTGATGAATTATCCGTTAAAGCAATACTGCTGCCGCCAGGACGATGTAGAATTGTTGGGATACTTGGTATGCCAGAGCTGGACTTAACACCGCTTACTGCTGTATCGCCCGTTCCATCACCATCTATATCTGCAAAGTCGTTAACGTTAAATAGGCCGTCACCATTAACATCAAATGGTGAATCATTAAATCGAGCTCCGGTTGACGCATTCAGTGTCATTAACCAACCACTACCACCGCCATCACAAGGGCTGGCTGCTGGTAATAATGTAGATAAGATAATGGCACCATTTCGTACAGCCATTTTTGTGACTACACGCTCACCTTTATTGTCCGTATTACCCCCATCAATGTTAACCAGATCCATTCGCCAACCTTTTTGATCAGTATAAGCTTCCCAGCCACTATCACCAACATTATGGCCAGCTTGCATCCAATTGACTGGTCCATTAGCTGATGTAACACGTATAGCAGTATTTGTGGTCGAGTTAACAAGCTCTTTATCAATCGTTTGTTGAACAAGATTCGAGCGGGTTACACCAGCCACTCCCGCATCCCAAACACCATACATAGTCTGAGTTGTCTGCCCAATATCGGTATTATCGGATGTGCCAAGATATTTACCCGTACCAAAATTGAGAATATAACCTGCTAACGCACCTAAGGGATGTTCACTTATAGCGATGGCAGAAGTAATGGGCTGAGCTGTACCAGAACCATCTGTTGCTGTAAACAAGGGTGTTTTTGCCAATGATGAATTATTGGAATCCGCTAATGTGTTATAACTAAATTTCCAATTAAGTGTACTGCTATCACTAATATCAATGGTCCAAACATTACCAAGAAAATCACCAGCATAAATTCTATCAGCCTTCAGATCACCGTCAATATCAACAACTGTAGGAGTTGACATACCGTTTTGATTGCCTGAATTGCCTACCGCTGTTTCAAATTTCTTGATGATCGAACCATCAGCAATATCAACAACATACAATACTGCTTTATGATTTGTACTGTTATAACCATTACCAAAAATAGCGGCAAAACTACCATCATTAAGCCTTACAATACTGGGTTTGCTAAAACTATAGCCCATGTCAATGTCATCAGCTGTTGTAAATTCCCACATTGCTTTAGCTCCAGCAATCGCAGTTTCATTTGTTGCGCTTGATGGAACGGTGGTGATATCCAAGGCATACACCCCTTGGCCCCCAGCTCCTAGTCCACCCACTAACACTGTTTTCCAGTTACTAATGATTTTGACATCTCCGCTAACCGGCGTTTGGTCAACGTAATAACGGTGAACAAAGTCCTGCCCTGTGTTCGGTTTGTGCGATAGAGCGTTAATTTCTGACAATAACACCTTAGGTATATAGGCATATTTCTCTGCCCCAGTTGCAGCATCAAAGGCATGTAACATACCGTCATTCGCACCTACAAAAATAAGGGGCGTTCTACCTGAACCACTATTTAATGCTTGTTGCGCTACTTTAAAGCTCAAGTAGTCTGCATCAGCATATAACCCTCT
>JAJRZT010000052.1 GCA_024275115.1 Gammaproteobacteria bacterium | reverse complement strand
TATCAAGCGCCGCAATTTGGATTCCGTCATATTGCTTTGCTTTCGGGATAGGGTACGAAATTTCTTCTGAGCAGGAACAGGGGTAATATCACTCACATCACAATAGCCAGCTAATCCACCCAACCACGCCATATTTTGAAGATCCCTCAAGCCATCCTGAGAGCCATGAATACGAACCACACCACCCAACTTCACCTTATAACATGGAAAGCTCACGCCGACATTACCAGGCTGCAAGGTAGAAAGTGCTTTATGCAGCTTAGTATAGACCTTGTTCAAAAGAAGATTTTCACGCATCTCCGCATCAGGTTTTATTTTTATATCAACAAAATAATCCATTAGTTCAACTCCCGTGTGCTGATTGAAGAAATATACGCCAGGCCTTTCTTGCCTAGATAAAAGCTAGATACGCCTGCATTTTCAATCATGGTTACGATTTCTTTTGCTCTACCTCTGCTTATATCAATATTTATTTCAAGCTGTCCACTGGCTTTGGTCATCATAGGTTTTAATGATTTGAACTCTTTAATGGCATAAGGATTTCCCCAGATGGTTTTTTGTTTCCCAGTAGTAAATCGAGCCATAATATTTTTCACAGTAAAACCATTATTAGATATTCCTGTTATACCTCCTCTTGCAGCTTTAGCAGAAGTTATCTCATATCGTTTTGATAGTCGTTCTAATTGTAAATATAAAGCAGAACAATATAATGGGAGTATTAATATTTCTCCCTTATTGTTAAATGGTTTAATTTTTATTTCTCCCTTATTATTTAATAATTCTGGTTTATCAAAATATTCTAATAATGTATTTGCAAGCGTCGCCGCTTTTCCATTATTGAGGGCAGGCTTTTCTTTTTTTATCAACTCTAGTTTATTAACAATTGATAAAGGATTCATATCTATTGTTGTTTTAACGGCGTCTGCGTTTATAACAAAATTATAAAGCCCATCAAAATCAAGTGCTAAAACACCCCAAAATTCAGAAGAATAGTCTGATGAAAAGATTGGGTCACTGGTTTTAATCGCGCCTGTAAATGACTGTTGATCAGTGCTACCAGTGATATTTCGGATGTAAGTCATTTCATTAGTTTCAACTGAGTTATCTTTAAATAGCACTTTTTTACTATCTGCATAATCAATGTCTTCAAAGAAATAATTATTGTCTTCTCTTGCTTGATAGAGTTTGCGTTGATCACCAATAATTCTATTCAAGATACCCATAACCGTATCAAGCGTTACTTCTCTCTTAATAAAATTCTCAGCTTTTCTCAAGCTCGTCATCGAGCCAACAAATTTTCGACCTACCACTTTATTGCCTTTTTTTGGTAACGGCTTGTTATTGCTACCATCTAAAAATGAGTTTCGCCATGAGGACTCATAATCTATGATTATTTTCATAAAACACCTCCTTATTTGGCATAAAAATAAACGGCATAATCAGTATTCGGCTGTTCAGATATATCACCCTCGCTATGTTTAATGCGCATCATTTTGTGACTATCGTTATAATCGACCAATATTTTATCAACATACATATACGATTTTGCCTGGCGGATAGAAAGCTCTCTTATCATTTGTAAGGTATTCTCAATCAATGCTTGCACGGCATCATTATTAAGCAGTATTCCATTTTCACCTTCTTCAAAAATAGTGCCTCCACGAACATAATTTTGATGAAATGTGGCTTGTGGGTTTAAGCTTGTGTTGAGAGTTTGAATATAGTCTTGAACGGCTTGTGCAACGTCTTCGCCTTGCCCTTCTTTTATAACCATAGCGCAACGGTCAAACTTTTTATCTAATGAAATAAATTGTAGTTGTTCTATGCTAATAGAGCCGTAAGAGGTGTATTTGGTGTCCCCGAAAGTGGTTTTTGAGAAAAAAGATGTCTCATCTCTTTTGCCATCTTTATCTGTTTTACCCGCTTGTGTAAACTGCTCATAATTACCATTCCCAAGCTGATCAACAAAATCTTCCATTAGCAAGGGGCTTGTGCGTTTACACTGACTTGCAGCAACAACATATCCCCGAATTAGGCCAGTAATCGAAGATAAAACCAACTGTAAATTTTTGTCTTTTGCTTCGTGCAAATCAAAAGACTGGTCTCTAAATAGATGATGACGAATACAATTCTGACTAATGTATAAAGGATTATCTTTAAAATCTATTTCCGTTGGCTTCTTTAAATACTTAAATCCTTTTTCATTTTCTTTGCCAGTTAAATTTGTATAACCTCGTAACTTTGGCATTGTATGATTTAACTTTCCTAACTCACTATCTTCTTGAACTTTTAATAATGTCGGACCATTCCAATTAACAACACCATGACCTAATGCTGTTATTCTAAAATCGACACTTTTAATGCCTTCTACTTTTTTCATGCTTGTTCTCCTTGGTTGCTAATTTTGTAGGCTGAAATAGCCCCGATCGGTTGGTTTTTTCCTATGGCGTAATAAATGGCATAAGGATGTTGCGCTGCTTCGACTTTTTTTAAATCTTCAAGTGTGTAGCTTAAATAAATTGGTGTTTCGGGTTCTTTTGATTTTTTCAAATATGCTCTGTCCTTATATTTTGTAGTTGCTTTCACGCCGTAATTTGGGTCTTCTTTAATGGAATGGTGTTTCTTTGCCATATAGGCTAATAAATCCATTTCACTTTCCCCATAGCCTTTTATCAATTCAACTGAGAGCGTTAAGCTTTCATCTTTACAAGCGTACTTATTTGGAAACTCATCTTTACCATTACCAGCATTAATGACAGCCATTTGCACAAAACGACTATTTCCGCGTAATGAATTGCTTTTGATTTTCACTTTACCATCTTTTGGTTTTTTCTTATTCGGAAAGGATATTGGGTCTATAATTTTCGCCTCAATGAGCGCCGCACTGGTCTTTAATGCGGCCAATAAATCTTGTTTTATCGCTGAGCCACTGTTGTCATCCTGATAAAACTGTTGGTAAATTTGATACATTTCAGCAATTGTAATGGTCTTGTTTTCAGGTAGTTTATGCTCTAAAAAATTCAACCAGGCCTTGCTGCTTTGTAAGCAATGGAGACTATTCAGAAATCTTGCATTCCCTAAACATTTACCATTTCTCACATGCTCGGATACTGCCGACACATAAACATTGGGCTCTGAGCTTTCGCCAAAGCGATCTAACCTGCCCATCCGCTGCAACCAGTTTTCTGCATTGGTCATCTCTGTTATCATTTTGGTACAGGTGATGTTTAATGATGCCTGAACAATTGGCCCTGCGCGCAACACATCAAAGCTTTTGTCTCCATTTTGTTTGAAGGCATTAAACACTTTATCAAAAAGCACCTTTCTATCGGTTTGTTTAAACTTTGAATGGATCAAAATGGACTGTTCTTTATTTTGATTTTGAATGAAGCTTTTTTGTGCCGTAATTGCTGTATTGCTAATGACAAATGTATTCTTGGGCTGTAATTGATACAACGGGTTGCTTTCATCTTCATGGCTTTCATCAAAGGCCTGAAACTCGATCTGATATTGGCTTTGATTAAAGCTGGGCATACTTACAATATCACCTTCATCAATGCCTAATAGCTCGCGTACAAAGTAATAATTGGGTGTTGCCGATACCAATAATGTATTTTGCATTTTACTTTGCTGCTGCTTGCAGCCGACCAACTCCGCAAACAACAAATTAAACCCAGCCATCGGGATATACTCATGGTATTCATCAAACACCACATGAGCATTCATATACTGAACCAGGCCTGTGATTTTTGTGTGCGTGGTAACGGCATTCATCACCTGATCAATCGTGGTAAGGACAATATCGCCTGAAAACTCTTCATTCTCAGGCGTTGGTGTTTCTTTACCATTTTGGTAAATCGTTTTAAACTCACCTGTGCATATTTCTATCTTGGTATTGGGTAGGTACTCGGGGCTGGTTAAATCATTCAACAAACCTTGACAAACTTGCACACGAGGACACACCCAAATGATTTTTTTTGCATGTTTACTTGCTGCCCACTCCAATGCAATCTTAGTTTTGCCACAACCTGCGGGGCCTTGCAGTATGCCAATTGCTTCATCACTCTCATTTAAGGCTTTCACTGCTTGAGTTTGCTGTTTGTTTTGATCACTGTCTGGATACTTATCTTCAAAGCCTTGCAAACAAGCTTGTATATCTGTTGCTAACCCTCTTTCTTGTAGCAAGGCGTTGTCTAATAAGGTATGAAGCGAGCTCTCTTCAATATGGGAATTTAATGCTTCTGCGCTTAATGCTGAAACCAACCTATCTGCTGAAACAATAACGGTTCGTGCAATGTTATTTTTTGCATTGATTTTTATGTCGTCTTTAAAGTTTTCTATGTTTTCATTTGAGCCATAACTTTTGTATTCGGCCAAATATAACTTTTTAACATCATAAAACCTATCCTCATCAGGCTTCTTTACACAATCAAGCAAAGCTAAGCTAGAGCCATAATTACTAATGAGGGATTTAATTTCATCCAGTATGCCGTGGGTGACGGGCACTAAATTTTCAACCTGTTGCGCCCCTAGTTTATTAAGCACCCCTTCAAGTTTTCTTATCTCTTCTTTTCGATTAGGCTTGGCATGGTGCCAACAAATACTATGCTGGATTAAACCTCTATTACTCCTATTCACAGACTTGTCATTTTCATCATCTAGCAGGGCAAAAAGTAATAATGAAATTTCATTATGCCTCGGGTGTTTTTCAAATGAAAATTTACCTGTTTTATCAATATGCTGCCCCTCTTCGGGTATATCATCAATTAATTTTTTCTTAGTTTTATCCATCGCCCATTGCTGAAATGCAGGGTCAATTTTTCCCATATCGTGCCAGCACCCCGCTACAAATACCGCCTTAGCCAGCCTTTCATCACCCGTTAACTGGTTACAGAGTGCATAGGAAACATAACCCACTGCAAATAAATGCTGAGCTAATAATTGTCTCTTGGTATTGGCAATGTATTTTTTAATATCAACCTCAACATCATCTATTTTCAATATATTCTCCTGTTTAGTATAGTTTACCGGCACCACCCCTTCCGCATTAAACTTGCCCTTACTCCCCACAACCCACAAAAACTCACTCCTACTCCGGCTACGAATCCAATGGCAACTCACTGCTGTATTCTTGCTTGCGGTTTTTCGTAGCAATTGCTTTATAGCTTGCAAGCCTTCTGCGGTAATTACCGTCTGCCAGGTTCTACTGCCAATGCGGTTGGCGAATGAATCCAATACCCTGCGGGTTCTGGGCAGTGCCTTTTTTTCACATTGTGATACCAAGGTAACCATCATAACGAAGGGCCTTTAAGGCTTGCGTCTTTCACTGTGTCAAACATGAAGTCTAAAGCTTTATGTTGGCTAAAATTGAGTAGGCATTGTTGGCGAAATTCTTGCTCGGTTGCCTGTTCTTTAGCGCAGATAAATGCCCATGGCAGAATCAAAGTGTCCTTGATTAAATCTGCCACATCAAACACTAATGCACCTCGTCTTGTTTTACCATGCATTACCGCAAAGCCGTGCGGTATCCCAAGCACCCAAAGTGTACTGGCGGCAAGGCCGTAAGCCAGGTAATTGCCGTGACTCAAAAATGCGTTGGCATCATCAATATTGCCGTGGTTGCGTACAAAGCCTTTGATTTTGGTACGGCTGGCAGCAATTCGGTACAGTTTTTTTGTGAGCTTGGCTTCGAGCAATAGCAGTTGATTCACATTTCGGCATTGCCCAATACTTGTGGAAAAGCCTTCCAAAGCTTGCGCCAAGTCGGGATCAGCCAGGCTGAAGCCTTCAGCCCTCAGGTTTTTATCTTTGCTCCAAACCCTTTGCATATAGGCAATACGCAACAGCTGAAACTGTTTGGTAACTTGTAGCCTTTTTTTCTCATCAAACCAGAATGACATCCAACCTTGCACATATTCAGTTGGTCGATATTCACTCTGCGGAGTTAACCATTCAATTTCGCTAGCGGCTAATAAAGGTGTTCCCCCGCCGCCACTAAACCCAACCAGAACCCCTGCTGATGCTAGCATACGCATAGCCGCCTGAGTAATTGAAGTGCCCGTGCCCAATAAAATAACCGTAGTATTGGCGATGGGTATATTCCAGTACTGCTTTTCAACCTTTTCTTCTGTTAAGTAAAGCACACGACCATTTTTTTGCATTATCCGGCACATTTCCAGATAATAAATATTAGCGCGTTTTGAATGTAAAATCGCTTTGAGGTCGGTCAATGCTTCCATAAAGCCCGTGGAATTTCTACTATATTAGCTACATACTACCCTAGTGTTTCTCAAAAAGTGAGAATGCCGCAGAATTTTGTATACAGAATACTGTATATTCATCACAGTATCACTGTCTGCTAAGTGCGGCTGCCGATGCGGTTGGCAAAGGCAGCTAGGACATGCCTAGTTTTGTTGAGGGCTTTTTTTGCATTGAGCAACAAAGGTGACCATTATGGCTAAGTGCTCTTTTTTTGTGACTTCAGAGCTATTTTTTGCATTTATATATGCGCGGTGCTATTGTATATACAGTAAATATATACAATAGGTGCGCTATGATTACTACACGGGTATTTAAAAGCGGTAATTCGCAGGCGGTGCGAATTCCAAAAAAATTCCAGTTTGATGTTGAAGAACTGGAAATTTTCCAGCGAGGCGAGGAAATCATTTTGCGTAAAAAACAAAATAATTTATCCGATGTGATGGATTTGTTTGCGACACTGCCTGATGACTTTATGGAAAATGGCCGCGATGACGCACCACCACAGGAGCGAGATTTCGATTTATGAATGCTCGTTACATGATGGGTACCGATACCTGTATTTATTTGAAAAACCGGCGGCCCCCAGCTATTGCAGAGCGTTTTCGGCACTTGCAATGGGGTGAGGTAGTGATGTCTGTTATTACCTTCGGTGAGCTTTATAATGGTGCCTTGAAAAGCCGTGAGGCGAAAGCTGCACTTAATAACATCACGCAACTGGGCGAACGCTTGCCGGTACAGCTTCTGTCGGTAGAAGTGGCTAAAGCATACGGAAACATTCGTAGCATGTTGGAAAAACAAGGCAACATTATTGGTGGCAATGATTTGTGGATTGCCGCACATGCCTTGACTCTGGGTTTGACTGTTATCACTAACAACACCAAAGAATTCAGTCGAGTTGAAGGTTTATGTATTGAGAATTGGGTGTAACTGAATGCTATTCATTTGGTAAGTCAAACTGTTGAGGAATTTGGGGCTAAATATGGCCAGCCCCAGAGTGATGATCTTAGAAACTTTTTCTAAGCGCAGCCCTACTCACTCCGCATCGGATTATTAGGATGCCCACCCCAATTCAAATAAGGCTTCCCATTCTCCACTTCCACCATACTAATACAATCAGGCACCGGGCAAACCAACTCACATAAGTTACAACCAACACATTCATCATCAATTACCGTGTAACTGCGTTTGCCGTCACTATCTTTACTGGCGCGGATGGCTTGGTGGGAAGTATCTTCGCAAACGATATGACAAAGCCCGCATTCGATGCATTTATCCTCGTCAATACTGGCGATGGTTTCATAGTTTAAATCCAGATATTGCCAGTCGGTAACATTGGGAATGGCGGCTCCTCTGAAGTCTTCGATGGTGCTATAACCTTTGCTGTCCATCCAGTTATTCAATCCATCAACTAAATCATCAATAATGCGGTAGCCGTAGCGCATGGCGGCGGTGCATACTTGCACGCTGCCGCAGCCAAGGGCGATAAATTCAGCCGCATCGTGCCAGTGGTTGATGCCACCAATGCCGGAAATTGGCAGTTGGTGGGTTTGTGGGTCGCGGGCGATTTCTGAAACCATACTTAAAGCAATAGGACGAACTGCCGGGCCGCAGTAGCCGCCGTGTGCGCCTTTGCCAGCAACAGTTGGTTTTGGCGCCATGATATCAAGGTCAACTGAAACTATTGAGTTGATGGTGTTGATTAAGGAAACTGCATCTGCGCCGCCTTCATGTGCTGCTCTGGCGGGTTGCCTTATATCGGAAATATTTGGGGTTAGTTTTACGAACACCGGTAAGTCTGTATAAGTTTTACACCAACCGGTAACATCGCGAATGTATTCGGGTACCTGACCAACAGCAGCACCCATGCCGCGCTCGCTCATGCCATGCGGGCAACCAAAATTAAGCTCGACTGCATCGCAACCGGTTTGCTCGACTCTTTGTAGAATTTCTTTCCAGGCTTGTTCGTTGCAAGGCACCATTAAAGACACCACCATGGCGCGGTCGGGCCAGGCTTTTTTTACGGCGGCAATTTCATCCAGATTGACTTGTAATGGGCGGTCAGTGATGAGCTCGATATTATTAAAACCAATCATGCGTTGGCCGTTGTAATCAACCGAACCATAGCGCGAGCTAACATTAACCACTGGTGGGCCAGCCTCTCCCAGGGTTTTCCAAACCACCCCGCCCCAACCTGCTTCAAAGGCGCGTTCGACATTGTATTGTTTATCGGTGGGTGGAGCTGATGCTAACCAGAATGGGTTGGGTGAAGAAACGCCAGCAATTTTACAACTAAGATCAGCCATGATTATTTCAAATACTCGTGAATGGAAAGAGCGGCCAATTTGCCGTCGTTTACAGCCTCTACTGTCAAATCAGCACCAGCAGTACAGTCACCACCAGCCCAGACATTATTCAGACTGGTGCGTTGTTGTTCATCTACCTGAATTCTGCCAGCGACTATCTGTGGGCATTCGCTATCTTGCAATGGCTGTGGATTAAAAGACTGGCCTATAGCTTTGAATAGTTGGTCGGCTGGCAGGCTAAAGTTTTCGCCAGTGCCAACCAAGCGACCATTTGAATCAGTTTGCGTATATTCAAACTCAACAGCGCTTAGCTTTCCATCAGTGGTATGGATGGCGACTGGTTTGGAATGGGTTCGAATGACTACGCCGTTAGTTTGAGCAATTTCCTGCTCATACTCAGTGGCTCCCATTGCTTTAAGGTCACGGCGATAAACCATGCTGACATTTTCTGCCCCAAGTTTCTTTATTTGTACGGCTATATCAATGGCGGTATTGCCACCGCCGATAACCACCACATTACGACCTACTGGTAGGCTGGATAAATCCTGTTGGCGTATATCTTCAATATAATCGACCGCGTTATACACGCCATCTGCTGCTTCATTATCCAGCCCAAGGGCGTTTACAGCAGTATGGCCAAGGCCAATAAATACTGCATCAAATTGCTGGCGCAGTTTATCCAGGCTGATATCTTTACCTAGGGATTTTTCATACTCTATTTCAATGCCGCCGATACCAAGTATAAACTCCACTTCTTTAGCTGCGCGTTGGTCGTTCATTTTATAAGCCGCAAGGCCATATTCATTTAGGCCGCCAGCTTTAGGCCGTGACTCAAAAACACTCACTTGATGACCCAGCATTGCTAAACGATGAGCACAAGATAAACCAGCAGGCCCGGCGCCAACCACCGCAATATGTTTACCGCTTGCTGCAGCCCTTTGGAAGGGTTGGGTTGATTTCTCGAACAAGTGGTCGGTAGCGAAGCGTTGCAGCTGCCCGATGACTACAGGTTTATGTTCGGAGGAGTTTTTTACACAAACCTCCTCACATAATTCTTCCACCGGACAAACATTGGCGCAGGTGCCGCCCATAATGTTTTCTTCTAAAATTGTGATTGCAGCCCCATTAGTATTACCGCTGCTGATCTTGCGAATAAAACCGGGTATATCAATCCCGGTTGGGCAGGCATCAACACAAGGGGCATCGTGACAAAACAGGCAACGCGCTGCTTCTTGTTCCGCCTGAAGGGCATTTAATGGAGCATGCAAGTCAACGAAATTATCCTTAATTGTTTGGGCACATAGGCGGGCTTTACTAATACTCACAAGCGCTGCTTCCTCATTAAGATTAAATACACCAAGCTGGCAATGGCCAAGCCGATAAACCAGGCATAGTTATAAAGATTAACTATAAAGCCAGTACCGCTGTACAAGCCAACATGGGCCAAGAAGCCTGGGACATTAGGAATAATACCAATAACTAATGCAGTTATAGCATGTGGATTTATTTTGCCATATCTGCCTTTTCGGCGATACAAGTCGGTCACATCTAGCTGGGTTTTGCGGATCAGAAAATAATCCACCAAAATAATTCCGATTACCGGCCCCAGCAATGCTGAATAACCAATCAACCAGGTAAATATATAGCCACTGGGGTCAGCGATAAGCTTCCAGGGCATCATCAAAATACCAATAACACCGGTAATGTAACCACCGCGCTTAAAGTCTATTTTAGCTGGCATTAAATTAGAAAAAGCATTTGCCGGGCCAACCACATTGGCCGCTGCATTGGTAGAAATGGTAGCAATAATTACTGCCACCATAGCGAACAACACTAACCAGGTTGATTCAAACCGGCGCACCAAAACCACTGGATCCCAGATAGCTTCACCAAAAATAATAATAGTGGCACTGGTAACAGCAACGCCGATAAAAGCGAAGAAAGTCATGGTAGTTGG
>JAJRZT010000051.1 GCA_024275115.1 Gammaproteobacteria bacterium | reverse complement strand
GTTACGGCGTTTAACGCTTAATCTACTTAAAGCCAATACCTCAAGCAAAGCCAGTATGAAACGAAAACGGAAAATCGTGATTATGGATGATGCGTTACGGTCTGAGTTGGTTTGTCCAGTTATTTAATATGCTCTTGCCCTGACACTCACTCCACGATATTTGCCAGTGAACAGCAATTCAGATAAAGTATAAAAATAATTTGGGTGCGTTATTAAAGCATCTTTACCCAATTTCCTTGAAGTAAAACTAACAATTGAATCGCCAGTAATGATTTTGGATATATCATGAAAATTCATCAGCGGCACTGTAGAAAAACGGCTGAATAAAAAGCGCAGCCATACACCCGATTAAGTGGGTGAGTCGAACAACGCAAAAACGCTTGTTGAAGCAATGGCTTGGCCATTCGCAAGCAGCCTGCATTATTATTGACGAAAACTAGCAAAGAATAAATCATGACGCTGCTAACATCCAACCTCCCCATTATTGCTTTATTGCCTTTTGTTGCCGCTATTTTTGCCGCTTGGGCCGCCAGACTTAACCGCTTTGCCGCCGCTTGGGTGGCCGCTGCGACAACCATATTGGCCCTGGCTTTTTTAGCCCCGTCAATGGCCGCGGTATTTGCGGGTGAAACGATTATTCAGAGTTGGGCGTGGATACCGACCATTGGACTGGAGTTTGCCTTTCGTCTAGATGGCTTGGCACTCTTATTTGCCACGCTTATCCTCGGAATTGGTTTATTAATCATTATTTACGCCCGCTATTATCTGTCTGCAAAGGACTGCATGGGGCGGTTTTTTGCTTATTTACTGATGTTTATGGGCTCCATGCTGGGCATTGTTCTGTCGGAAAATATTATTCAACTGGTGATTTTTTGGGAACTGACCTCACTCACGTCCTTTTTACTGATTAGTTATTGGCAACACCGTAAAGATGCACGTGAAGGCGCGATGATGGCACTGGTTATCACCGGTGGTGGTGGTTTGGCATTGCTGGCAGCGGTTCTGATATTAGGCAATATCGTCGGCAGTTATAATCTTAGTGATGTCTTAACAGCAGGTGAGTTGATTCGTGCGCACCCATTATATATACCGATTCTTATCCTTTTTCTTATCGGTGTGTTCACCAAATCGGCACAGTTCCCATTTCACTTTTGGCTACCACATGCGATGGCGGCACCTACGCCGGTGTCGGCTTATTTACATTCGGCCACCATGGTAAAAGCCGGGATATTCTTATTGGCTCGATTTTTTCCGGTTTTTTCCGGTACCCCAGAGTGGTCATGGTTAGTTGGCGGCGCGGGTTTGATAACCTTGTTACTGGGCGCGTATGTGGCATTGTTTAAACATGATATAAAAGGTCTACTGGCGTATTCAACCATCAGTCATCTGGGATTAATCACCTTATTATTTGGTTTTGGTACGCACTTGGCTGCTGTTGCTGCCATTTTCCATATTATTAACCATGCAACCTTTAAAGCCTCTTTATTTATGGTGGCGGGCATTATTGATCACGAAACTGGAACGCGTGATATGCGCCGGCTAAATGGTCTTCTCAAATATATGCCACATACGGCAGTACTGGCGATGATTGCCGCTGCTGCCATGGCCGGAGTACCGCTGTTAAACGGATTTTTAAGTAAAGAAATGTTTTTTGAACAAGCTTTGATTTATGCCGATGCCAACCCCTTAGTCTGGATGGTACCCATTTTAGTCACCGTAGCGGCGGTTTTTTCGGTGGCTTATTCACTGCGTTTTATCCATGATATATTTTTTAACGGCGAACCCGTCGACCTGCCAAAAACACCCCATGAACCGCCGCGTTTTATGAAAATCCCAGTGGATATTTTGGTAATCCTTTGTTTAGCCGTTGGCATTTTGCCCATGTTCACCGTTGCCCCTATTTTAGCGGTGGCGGTCGCCGGTACCTTACAAACCACACCACCGGAATACAGCCTGGCTATCTGGCATGGTTTTAATTTACCTTTAATGATGAGCTTTATTGCACTAGCACTGGGCGCTTTGGTTTATATTTTCCGCAAACGTTTATTTATCTGGCATGAAGAAAAAATAGCGCATTGGGATGCACGCATTATTTACCATTTTATTTTAAACAGCATCCGAAAATTGGCAACGGGGATCACTCGTGCTTTTGATAAGGGCTCATTACAAAATGCGCTCGCTTGGATTATTACGGCTGCCATGTTTGCTGGAATAGTGGGCTTTATGTCATTTTCAGCGCCATTATTCGGTCAACGAGAATTGATGCCAGTCGATGGCGTCAGTGTACTTGCCGCTTTTATTCTGATTATCGCCAGCATTATGACGGTGGTCTTCCATCGGCAACGTCTTATTTCTATCGTGATGGTTGGGGTTGTGGGTTTAATCGTGGCACTGATTTTTGTTAAATTTTCTGCCCCAGATTTGGCCTTAACGCAATTATCCGTGGAAATTGTCACCATCGTGTTGTTGTTGCTCGCGCTGTACTTCCTACCACAAACCAGTCCTAAAGAAATCGCACGCTTACGCATCAGTCGAGATGCAGTTATTGCGCTGTTATCCGGCGGCGGTGTGATGGTTTTAGTGATGGCGGTTTTAAGCCGTGATTTCGCACCAATTTCTGATTTTTTCCTAACAAATTCTGTACCCGGTGGCGGTGGCAGTAATGTGGTCAATGTTATTCTGGTTGATTTTAGGGGAACCGATACACTAGGGGAAATCGTTGTTTTAGCCTTGGCCGGTTTGGGAATTTACGCCTTATTACAAGGGGTAAAATTACATGCACCCATGCACAACCCCACTGGCTTAGTATGGGATAGCGATCGTCATCCACAAATTATGCAAACCTTAACCCGCTTATTATTCCCCTTAATGTTAATGGTCGCCGCCTTTATTTTTATACGCGGGCATAACTTACCCGGCGGTGGCTTTATTGCGGGCTTGGTTGCCGCGGCTGCTCTGATCGTACAATATTTAGCCAATGGTCTGGCTTGGACTGAGCAACGTCTTAAATTTGATATGCTTTGGTTGATTGGAGGGGGCTTGCTGCTGGCAACACTCACCGGCGTCGTTTCGATGGGGCTGGGTTATCCATTCTTAACCACCACCTTCACTTATATCACTTGGCCGGTGGTCGGTAAGTTTGAAGTTGCCAGTGCCATTGCCTTTGATTTAGGTGTATTCCTAGTGGTGGTTGGAGCCACCGTGATGAGTTTGGTGCAGTTAGGTAAATTAAGTAATCCAGCGCATCAACAAAATAAGAGCCAGCAACAAGATAAGAGTCAGAGTCAAGGAGGGGCAAAATAATGGAATGGTTAATTGCTCTGGTCATTGGTGTTTTAACCTCCACCGGCGTGTATTTAACCCTACGCGCACGAACCTTCCCCGTAGTTTTGGGTTTAACCCTGTTAGCCTATGGCGTTAATGTATTTTTATTCGCCATGGGGCGTTTAACCATTGGCTATCCTGCGGTGATTGATGCCGCCGCCGAAGCCTACAGTGACCCATTACCACAAGCATTAGTACTCACCGCGATTGTAATCGCCTTCGGCATGACCGCGTTTTTAATTGTGCTATCGCTAAAGGTGCGGCATGAACTGGGTAACGACCATGTTGATGGATTACATCAAAGCAACGACGAGCCGACCCTGCAAAAAAATAAGCAGCACAAACCATCCCATTCAGTATCAAGCAACTCGGAACAAGGGCGGAATTAAATGTCGCATTTAGCCGCTTGGCCAGTATTCCTACCCCTAATAGCCGGATTTATCATCCTCTTTGCCAAAGCGCGGGGCTTACCATTACAGCGAGTTCTCAATCTGCTAGCAACAGCAGGATTAATGATATTAAGTATTCAGTTACTGATAGAATCGTCGTCTGGTGAGCACCAAGTTTATTTACTGGGCAATTGGCAAGCCCCTTTTGGTATTATTTTACTGCTGGATCAATTATCCGCATTGATGCTGACAATTACCTCGGTACTGGCTTTCGCCGCACTGAGCTACGCCATTGCCACCGACACCGATAAAAAAGGCGCGCATTTCCATATTCTATTTCAAATACTGCTTTTTGGTTTAAACGGGGCTTTTTTAACCGGCGATTTATTTAACCTTTTTGTGTTTTTTGAAGTGCTACTACTGGCTTCTTACGGCTTGTTGTTGCACGGCGGGGGGCGGCTGCGCACCAAGGCCGGTTTGCATTATGTGGTTATCAATCTGTTGGGCGCGACCTTGTTCCTGTTTGCAGTCGGCACCCTCTACGGCATTCTAGGCACACTGAATATTGCCGATATGGCGGCTAAAGTAGCGGTTCTACCCGCAGAAGATCGTGGCATTGTGGCTGCCGCCGGTTTATTGCTATTACTGGTATTTGGTATCAAGGCCGCAATGTTCCCCTTGTATTTATGGATGCCCGCCGCGTATACCCACACCGCAGCCCCCGTCGCCGCCATGTTTGCGATTATGACCAAGGTGGGCTTATACGCCATTATTCGGGTTCACGGTACTATTTTCGGTGAGACTGCCGGTGCCATGGCCCATTATTATACGCAATGGATACTAGGCTTAGGCCTGCTCACCCTAGTATTGGCAGCCTTGGGTGTAATGGCTGCGCGAGGATTACGCGAGCAAGTCGCCTATCTAGTGTTGGCCTCGGTCGCGACCTTGCTGATTGGCGTGGGTTTAAACACTCCCTTAGCTCTAAGTGCCAGCCTTTATTACCTGATTCACTCGACCATGATTGCCGCTGGTATGTTCCTGCTAGCCGATATTATCGCAAGCTCCCGTGGTCCGTTTAGCGATCGCTTTGAAAGTGGCTATGCTATGCCTAAGGCTATTTTAATCGGGGGAATGTTTATGTTTGGGGTGATTGCGATAACCGGAATGCCCCCCCTATCCGGTTTTTTTGGCAAGATACTTATTTTAAATGCCGCACTTGAGCACCCTTGGTCGGGGACTATTTTAACGCTGGTGTTGCTCTCGGGCTTTATTATGATTGTGAGTATGGCGCGTACGGGTACATTGTTATTTTATCAGGTCATCCCCAACACTGAATCTAAAAACAAAACGGAAACAAAGGCAACAACCCGACCCTTCAAAAAAATTCCCCGTCTCGCGGTAATCGGCCTATTTATAACCAGCCCTCTATTGGTATTATTTGCCCAACCCATAACAACATTCACCGAGTCCGTTGCCAAACAACAATTTGATACGCAACGCTATATTAAAGCCGTCTTGTCACAACAACCAGTGAATAAAGAGACACCGTGATATTTAGAGAAAAAATACTACCCCACCCCACTCTCACCTTGATGTTATGGCTTATCTGGTTATTGCTGAATAACACCGTTGCCGCCGGGCATATTGTATTGGGACTGGTATTAGCACTGCTGATTCCTTTATTTACCTCTTCTTTCTGGCCTGAAAAAGTACAGATCAAAGCACCGCTAACCCTATTTAAATTTTTAGCCGTTGTTTTCTGGGATATTGTAATTGCAAATATGGTGGTAGCAAAATTAATATTGGGGCGCAACAAGCATTTAAAACCCGCGTTCTTTTGCATCGACTTGGATATTAAAAATCCGCTAGGGATTAGTTTTTTAGCCAATACTATTTCCTTAACCCCTGGAACGGTGTCCTGTGATCTGAGTACCGATCATCAGCATTTATTGGTGCATGCTCTGCATGTTGAAGATATACCGGCAACCATTAAACACATAAAACAACGTTACGAAGCCCCCCTTAAAGAGGTGTTCACATCATGTTAGAAACCGTTTTACCTATCGCCTTTGCAATGCTGGGCATCTCTATCTTGCTCGCTTTTATACGCTTACTAAAAGGCCCGGATCTACCGGATCGAATCCTCGCACTGGATACACTGTATATCAATGCCATTGCCTTGGTGGTTTTATTGGGCCTGCATTTAGGTAGCGCCCTGTATTTTGAAGCGGCCTTATTAATTGCAGTGATGGGCTTTGTGGGAACCATTGCATTAAGCAAATACCTGCTACGTGGCGATATCATGGAATAAACAGCAACCAAGTCCACCCATTCTAATTTAGAGGAATAAACACATGCTCGACTGGATTTTAGCTGCCCTAGTCTTAATTGGCGCTTTTTTTACCCTAGTGGGTTCAATCGGTTTATACAAACTACCGGATTTTTATATGCGCTTACATGGCCCGACCAAGGCCACAACTTTAGGCGTGGGCGCGATCTTAATCGCCTCGGTACTGTACTTTAGTTTCACCACCGAAGCGGCCAGCCTGCATGAAATTTTGGTGACTATGTTTTTATTTATCACCGCTCCGGTAAGCGCCCATTTAATGGCAAAGGCGGCACTGCATATTCAACTAAAGAAAGTTGAACGTACGCGTATTGACTCTTCTTTTCATCAATAGCGTAAAGCCGTTAATTATTCTTCTATTACCCGATACCCCCCTGTGTCAGGATAGTTGTCGCCTCGGTGGTACGCCAACACTGGGCGGTTGAAAACAAACTCCATTGGGTTCTGGATGTCAGCTTTCGAGAAGATGAATCCCGAATACGGCGAAACAATGGCGCCGAAGTCATGAGTACGTTACGGCGTTTAACGCTTAATCTACTTAAAGCCAATACCTCAAGCAAAGCCAGTATGAAACGAAAACGGAAAATCGTGATTATGGATGATGCGTTACGGTCTGAGTTGGTTTGTCCAGTTATT
>JAJRZT010000005.1 GCA_024275115.1 Gammaproteobacteria bacterium | reverse complement strand
CAATTAGCTTGATAGCAACACTTTTTGCGACCCTGAAGGATCGCTTCCGAGGACTCATAGTTCCAAAAATAACAGTTTTAACCCACTACCAAATCCTGAGTCCAAAACAAAGTCGTAGATATTCTCAATATATCTCTTTAGGGGCATTTCACAGTTAAAATAAACTTCGTTACAATCGCAAACTAGCCAAGGGGTGGTGCAAACCTGAGATTCCATCTGGAAAACCCTTATAACCTGATCTGGATAATACCAGCGTAGGGATGGGCAAATCTCAATATCACGCTACTTTTGCGTGTGCTTTGCGTGTTTCCTGTCCTTGCATTTTTTACGAACGAGGAAAAACATGCAAGCCAAAATCATTTCAAACAAGCCTTTTAAAATCACCCTATTGGCATCTCTTTTGGTGTTAACCACCGTTGCTCGGGCAAAACCGCTTGAGCTAACAATCACCGCAGACTTTAGAGCAAAAACACTAGAAGACAGTACCGTGAGTGTTTCTGTCGTAGAACAGAAAAAACTAAAAGAACGGGGTGCAAGCCATATTGAAGATGCGCTTAACCTTGCACCTAATGTAAATATGTCAAGTGGTGGATCACGCGCCAAATATTTTCAAATACGTGGCATTGGTGAACGTAGTCAATTTATCGAGCCGAAAAATCCATCCGTAGGGCTTTATATTGATAATATGAATTTTAGCAATAGTGGCGCAGCGGCAACATTATTTGATGTTCAGCAACTGGATGTTATTCGTGGTCCACAAGGTACTAGATACGGCTCTAGTGCTTTAGCAGGTATCATCAAATTAAATACCACCGCCCCCTCTGCCGAGCGCAAAGGGCATATTGAAACCACCATAGGTAACTATGGGCAAAAAAGTCTGGGCGTAGCCGTTGGTGGTCCTTTAGTTAAAGATAAGTTACTGGGTCGTTTTTCTTTGTTTAGCAATAAAGCTGACGGCAGTATTCGTAACACGTTTTTAAAACGGGATGATACCAATGGGCGTGATGAACTCACCTTGCGCGGACAACTAAAGTGGCTTGCCAACGATGATCTCAGTGTTCACCTGCGCTATTTACATCTGGATATTGATAATGGTTATGATGCATTCTCACTAGATAACACTCGCAATACCCAAAGTGACCAGCCAGGAAAAGACAAGCAAAAAACCAATGCAGTATCCGTTAATACACAATGGGATGTGAATTCAGCGATTAAATTAGAAACCGATATTGCTTATTCAAAATCAGATACAGATTATGGCTATGATGAAGACTGGTCTTATGTCGGGCAGTTTGATGCTAGTCTTTACCCTTATAGCTCATTTGATCAATACCTGCGAAAACGTACAAATAAATCCATTGAAGCCAAATTGATTTCAAAAAATGATGGTCATATATTTAATGGTAAAACAGTTTGGGTTGTGGGTTTAAATCACACAGAAAACAACGAAAACCTACGCCGTAAATACACCTATTTAGAAAACGATTTCACCAGCCAATACAACACAAAAAGCACTGCTGTGTTTGGTCAGTTAGACACCCGCTTAACTCCCAAATTAAACCTCATTACGGGTTTGCGCCTAGAGCAATGGGATGCTGACTACAATGACTCGCTAAAAAACAAACTGCCTTATGATGAGTTTTTATACGGCGGTAAAATCGGCGTTGAATATGATGTCAATTATGATCACCTGCTTCATGCCAGCATCTCAAAAGGTTATAAAGCGGGCGGTGTCAACACCAATGCCAGTTTGCCAAAAGATAAACTTGATTACGGCACAGAATACCTCTGGAATTTTGAAGTGGGTGTTAACTCATCTTTCAAAGACGACACCATCAACACACGTCTTTCAGTGTTTTATGCCAACCGCAAAGACCAGCAATTAAAAACCTCAGTCGCGATTAAACGAGCCGATGGCAGCTCCAAGTTTATTGAATATTTTAAAAATGCAGAGACAGGTAAAAATATAGGGCTAGAAGCCGAGTTAGATTGGAAGCTAACCAATAAAATAACGATGACCGCATCACTAGGGCTACTCAAAGCCACGTTTAATGATAAAGAATTAGATGGACGCGAACAGGCACACGCACCCAATTATCAATACACGCTGGGGACGCAATACAGCCTTACAGATAATATAAAAGCAGGATTAAGCCTAGAAGGAAAAGACGGGTTTTATTTCTCAGATAGTCACAATGCCAAAGCCAAATCTTATAACTTGGTCAATGCCAATTTAAGCTATCAAAAGAAAGCCTGGACAACAACACTCTGGGGCAGAAACCTGCTAAATAAAGCTTATGATACGCGAGGCTTTAGATTTCCTAACAATCCCGCCAAAGGCTATATAGATGAAACTTACACACAAAAAGGCGAACCAAGAACCTTTGGTTTGACCGT
>JAJRZT010000050.1 GCA_024275115.1 Gammaproteobacteria bacterium | reverse complement strand
ATAGACGCATCGCTGCGCGCTGCATAAGTGCCCGTAATTTTTTCAAAATAATGGGGTTATGATGCCCTTCTTGCGGATCAGAAAAACAAGTTTTTACCGGGTGGATAGACGCATCGCTGCGCGCTGCATAAGTGCCCGTAAAAAGAAGAAGAAACGGGCACTAAACAGTAGCTTTTTCTTTGGACGTAACTTTAAACACAAGCTCATTCTTTTCAACATGAATATGAATTGAGCCACCGTGGGTTAAATCCCCAAATAATAACTCTTCAGCCATTGGCTTTTTAACGTACTGCTGAAGGATACGTGCCATTGGGCGAGCCCCCATTTTAGGGTCATAGCCTTTAATCGCAATCCAGGTACGCGCTTCATCGTCCACTGTTAAGCTCACGCCTTTTTCTTCCAGCTGCGCTTCAAATTCAAAGATAAACTTGTCTACCACGCGGCCTATCATATCCGGGCCAAGCTGGTTGAACTGGATAATGCTGTCTAAACGGTTCCTAAATTCAGGCGTAAAGACTTTTTTAATGGTTTCCATTGCATCGGATGAATGGTCCTGCATCTGGAAGCCAATCGAACTTCTGCTTATGCGATCGGCACCGGCGTTGGTTGTCATCACAAAAATGACATTGCGGAAATCCGCTTTGCGTCCATTATTGTCTGTTAAGGTGCCATGATCCATCACTTGCAGTAGGATATTAAATACATCCGGATGTGCTTTTTCGATTTCATCTAATAATAAAACGGCATGCGGGTTTTTGTTGACCGCTTCGGTTAATAACCCACCCTGATCAAAACCAACATAGCCCGGTGGCGCGCCAATTAAACGCGATACGGTATGTTGTTCCATGTATTCCGACATATCAAAACGAATCAATTCAATGCCTAAAATACGTGCCAGTTGGCGTGTTACTTCAGTTTTACCCACACCGGTTGGCCCGGCAAACAGGAAGGAGGCAATCGGTTTTTCAGATTCGCCTAAACCGGAACGAGCAAGCTTAATCGCACTGGATAAACTATCGACCGCATCGTCCTGACCGTAAATAACCAACTTTAAGTTGTTTTCTAAACTGCGTAACACTTCTTTATCGTCACTAGAAACCGACTTGGCGGGAATACGGGCAATTTTAGCCACAATGGCTTCTATGTCTTTTACACCAATGGTTTTTTTACGTTTTGATGCAGGCAATAAAATCTGACTGGCGCCCGCTTCATCGATTACATCGATGGCTTTATCCGGTAAATGCTTGTCATTGATATAACGCTCGGATAATTCGGCAGCACTGCGCAAGGCTTGTTGGGTATAGCGCACATTATGATGTTCTTCAAAGCGACTTTTTAAGCCCGCCAGAATTTGCACACATTCATCCACCGAAGGCTCGGACACATCCACCTTCTGAAAGCGGCGTGCTAAGGCACGGTCTTTTTCAAAAATACCACGGTATTCCTGATAGGTGGTTGAGCCAATGCATTTTAAATCACTGGTCGCCAATACGGGTTTTAACAGGTTGGAGGCATCCATTGCGCCACCGGAAGCCGCGCCTGCGCCAATAATCGTATGGATTTCATCTATAAACAGTACCGCATTTTCTTCATTTTTAAGCTGCTTTAACACCGCTTTAAGACGCTTCTCAAAATCACCGCGATATTTGGTGCCCGCGAGTAAAGACCCTAAATCCAGTGAGTAAATAACGTAATCCGTTAGCGCATCCGGTACTTCACCATCAACAATACGCTTGGCCAACCCTTCAGCCAGTGCGGTTTTGCCAACACCGGCATCCCCTACAAACAGTGGGTTGTTTTTACGCCGGCGGCATAAAATTTGTATTGTTCGCTCCACTTCATATTTGCGGCCGATTAAAGGGTCAATTTTACCGGCCATGGCTAGCTCATTCAAATTAGCAGCGAATTGTTCTAATGGCGTTGCAGCGGCTTCTTCTG
This sequence comes from Gammaproteobacteria bacterium, assembly GCA_024275115.1. GTDB lineage: Bacteria > Pseudomonadota > Gammaproteobacteria > UBA6429 > Thiohalophilaceae > SZUA-37. Next base: position 5,223 of record JAJRZT010000050.1, on the reverse strand, counting down.
TGGGTTCTTCGTCTGCAATGGCATCATCATGCTCGGGCGATGGCCCTTCGATTTTGGAGATACCGTGTGAAATATAATTGACGATTTCCAGACGGGAAATATCCTGTTTTTTAAGAAAATACACCGCTTGCGATTCCTGTTCACTAAAAATAGCAACCAGCACATTCAGGCCATCCACTTCCTGTTTGCCTGACGATTGAACATGGAACACAGCGCGTTGTAACACCCGCTGGAAGCCGAGTGTTGGTTGTGTATCGCGTTCATCATCTGGAGGTAATAAGGGGGTAGTTTCGTCTAAGAAAGCCGTTAAGTCCTTTTGCAGGAGCTCCATATCCGCCCCGCAGGCCTTAAGGACTTCAATCACGCCATCATTCGACATGAGCGCCAGCAGCAAATGCTCTACTGTCATAAACTCATGGTTTTGACTACGTGCATCTTTAAATGCACCGTTTAACGAATCTTCTAATTCTCTACTTAACATGACTAAAACCTCTTAACCGTCGACTTCCATTGTGCACAACAATGGGTGTTCATGCTGCCGGGAGTAATCATTGACCTGAGCTACTTTTGTTTCTGCAATATCGCGGGTAAAGACCCCGCATAACCCTTTCCCCTTGCTATGCACATTAAGCATGATCTGTGTAGCAGTTGGACGGTCCATTGCAAAAAAAGTTTCGAGTACATGAACAACAAACTCCATAGGAGTATAATCGTCATTTATCAGCAAAACTTTAAACATTGATGGATGTTTTATTTCAGGCTTCGCTTCTTCGACCGCAAGGTCGGTGTCATCGTGGTACTGGTTTTCTTTATCATCGCTCATATATTAATCTTACCTTAAATAGCGCCATTATTTCTACATAGTAAAAATTTACAAAAAATCCAATAAAATACTGAAAATTTCTAAAAAGTAGCTATAGTTAGGCTTGATAGGCATGTAACTGCTGTATTAATAAGTTGAGCACTGATTAATAAACTCTGTACTATCAATAAGTTAACGTAGAATATCAAGGAGGTTCGGAGGCATGTCTACAGGAGTCGTTAAGTGGTTTAGTAATTCCAAAGGGTATGGATTTATCGCCCCAGAAGAAGGTGGTGACGATATATTTGCACATTTTTCAGCAATTGAAATGGATGGCTACAAGACCTTAAAAAAAGGTCAACCGGTTGAGTTTAAATGCACAGAAGGCCCCAAAGGCCTGCATGCAATTGAAATTACAGCGGCGGCTAGCAATCCAGACGATACTGAAACAGCGCACTAAGTCAAACCCAGCACTGCAAAAACAAAAGGCGTTCCTCAGCAAAGGAACGCCTTTTTGTTTTACTGCCAATAATCTTGTTAACAAGAGCTTTTTTTAATTTAAACCGTCAATCACTGTGTTAAACGTAGCGCTTGCACGCATCACCTGAGAAACCCGCTCTTTATTTGGTAGGTAGTAGCCACCCAAATCAACCGGCGTGCCTTGCACACTGTTAAGCTCGCCCACAATCTTTGCTTCGTTAGTACCAAGCTGCTCGGCAACCGGTGTAAATACCTTTTTTAAATCACTATCATCATTTTGTTCTGCCAATGCCTGCGCCCAGTACATGGCCAGGTAAAAATGGCTGCCGCGGGTATCAACCTCACCGACTTTACGTGATGGTGATTTATCATTATTTAAGAACAGGCTGTTCGCTTTGTCTAACGCGGTGGCTAATACTTTTACTTTTTCGCTGCCGGTTTTATTTGCCAGATCTTCCAGTGACACAGCCAGTGCTAAAAATTCACCCAACGAATCCCAGCGTAAATGGTTTTCTTTTAACAATTGTTCAACATGTCTGGGGGCGGAACCACCGGCACCGGTTTCAAACAGTCCACCACCTGCAAGTAATGGCACAATGGATAACATTTTAGCACTGGTGCCCAGTTCAAGAATTGGAAATAAATCGGTTAAATAATCACGCAATACATTGCCACTCACTGAAATAGTGTCTTTCCCTGCTTTAACGCGCTCTAAGGTGTATAACGTGGCATTGAAAGGTGACATAAGTTTAATATCAAGTCCCTTAGTGTCATGTTCTTTTAAGTAGGTTTCTACTTTAGCCATTAAATTAACATCATGCGCACGATTATCATCAAGCCAGAATATGGCCGGTTGGCCGGTTAAACGAGCACGATTAACGGCCAGCTTAACCCAGTCCTGAATGGGTAAATCGATAGTCTGGCACATACGCCAGATATCCCCTGTCTCAACTTTATGTTCCATCAGGATGGTGCCGGAAGCATCCGTTACTTTAACGGTGCCATTGGCAGGCATTTCAAAGGTCTTGTCATGCGAACCATACTCGCCTGCTTTTTGCGCCATTAAGCCGACGTTACTCACACTCCCCATCGTCGCGACATCAAAAGCACCATACTCTTTACAAAAATCAATGGTAGCCTGATAGATACCAGCATAACTCCGATCCGGGATCATGGCTTTGGTATCGTGTAATTGACCATCCTTGCCCCACATTTTGCCGGACGAACGGATCGCAGCAGGCATGGACGCATCAATAATCACATCACTTGGAACATGTAAATTGGTAATGCCTTTATCCGAATTAACCATCGCCAGTTCAGCACGGTTTTGATAGACCACTTCAATATCAGCTTCAATTTCCTTACGTTGGGTATCGGGTAGTTTACTGATTTTTGCATAAACATCACCGAAGCCATTACGGGTATCCACACCCAGTTTTTCAAATGTTGCGGCATGTTTTTCAAATACGTCTTTATAATAAACACTCACCGCATGGCCAAAGATTATCGGATCCGATACTTTCATCATGGTGGCTTTCATGTGTAAGGACAGCAATACACCCTCTTCTTTTGCGTCCTGTGTGGCCACTTCAAAAAAATCACGCAAGGCCTTAACACTCATTACTGATGAGTCAATAACATCGCCTGCCAATACGGGTACTTTTTCTTTAAGTACCAACTTGTCACCCTCATCTTTTAGCAGCTCAATTTTTAAATCTCCTTCAGTATCAATCACAACTGATTTTTCGCTGGAATAAAAATCGCCTTCGGGCATTGAGGCAACATGCGTTTTTGACTCTTTTGACCAGGCACCCATTGAGTGTGGATGCTTCTGTGCGTATTCTTTTACGGGCCCAGCTACACGGCGATCCGAGTTACCGTAACGCAATACCGGATTAACAGCGCTGCCCAGCACCCCGGCATAACGTTCCTTTATCACCTTGTCTTCATTTGTTACCGGGTGCTCGGGAAAATCAGGGATGTCATAGCCTAACGCTTGCAACTCTTTTATTGCGGTGGTCAGTTGAGGAACCGAAGCACTGATATTCGGCAGCTTAATAATATTCGCATCCGGTGTTTTCGCCAGTTCGCCTAATTCAGCAAGCGCATCCACTTTCTTTTGTTCAGCCTTTAAATTATCAGGAAAGTTTGCCAGAATGCGGGAAGCCAGTGATATATCTCGTGTTTCTACGTCAATATCGGCCGCTTTAGCAAACGCCTGAACAATGGGTAAAAAGGACTGAGTGGCTAAGGCCGGTGCTTCATCTGTTTCAGTGTAGATAATTTTAGAGCTGGAGCTGGACATAATTCATTCTCAAATTAAAGTAATAAGGGTGGTTTAGCCACATGAACGACTATTATATTTCAGATCCGTGATTGATTCACGCTTCATTTAATTAAATGCCTTATCCAATAATTTAATTTCATCAAAGCTATTTCTGTTAGCAATAGCTATAGGCAGCCCGCTAATTATTTTGGTTAAAGAAATACACAACTTGATATTTCTAGCTTGTTATACTGCCAGTAATATCACCGCACAATACTTGCATTAATACAAAAACGTTCAATGACCGACTTATATCTATTCAACAAACCCTTTGGCGTTATTTCGCAATTCACCGAGCTTGATAGCGCTGCAAGTTTGGCCAATTTTATTTCGGTTCCCAATATATACCCCGCAGGACGCCTCGATAAAGACTCCGAAGGCCTCCTACTCCTTACTAATAACGGCAGTTTGCAACATAAAATTAGTGATCCTAAAAATAAAATGGAAAAAACATACTGGGCGCAAGTTGAAGGCATACCCAATCAAAAGGCAATCGAGCAACTAAAACAGGGTTTAAAACTAAAAGATGGGCTCACTTTACCGGCAAAAGCCCGCCTAATCGACGAAGATGAGATACTACCCAAGCTCTGGCCGCGTACACCACCAATTCGTTACCGTGCTAAAATACCCACATCCTGGATTGAACTCAAAATCAAGCAGGGGAAAAACCGCCAGGTGCGGCGTATGACGGCGGCAGTCGGTTTTCCAACATTACGGCTTGTTCGTTATGCCATTGGTGACTGGACGGTTAGCAATATCGAGCCTGGCCAATATAAACAGATATCGGTATAAGCACCCATAAAAAAACAAGCATTCTCTTATGAATAATTCTTTTGAAAAACAATGGGTACCCCACGTCACTGTTGCGGCGGTTGTTCAATACAAAACCCAATTTTTAATGGTTGAAGAAAAAATAAATACACAGCTGGTGGTTAACCAGCCTGCAGGCCATTGGGAAAGGGGCGAATCACTTATTGAAGCAGTAAAGCGCGAAACGCTCGAAGAAACCGCCTGCATTGTTGAGCCAGAATATTTAATTGGGATTTATAACTGGACCATTCCAGAAAATGAAAATGTCGCCACCACAACCGATACTTTTTTACGCTTCACCTTTAAATGCAAGCTCATAGAAGAAATGAATGCTACATTAGACCCCGATATACATCGCCGCCTGTGGCTAAGTGAGCAGCAAATACGATCTACTGAATATCAAAAACGCAGCCCGCTTGTTTTGCGTTCACTGGATGATTATTTAAAGGCTAAAAATTATCCCCTTGAGCTGTTTAGCGGTATAAAATAGCGTTTAGCACATTTTTAATTCAGGACTTTTTCACAACCACGTTCAGATATTGACCGTGAATGGTCTGTTCAATAATAGCCATGTCAGTCGAGTTTAGCATGGCGAAACAGAAGTAGAGTTTTATTATTCATCGCTCAGGCAGTGGGGAAAATACTTGCTCAACAACCTTACTATTACCTGCTTGCGGCGTTTTTCAAGACAGTTGTCGCCTAAAGGTTAAAATTATGCCGCCACGTTCTTCTCGTTTTCCGGGTTAAGATAAACTTCGCTTATCTCATCCCAGTTTCGTATTTCACCACTCCAGCGTTCAGGGTT
>JAJRZT010000049.1 GCA_024275115.1 Gammaproteobacteria bacterium | reverse complement strand
CGTGACATTGCCACCGTTCGTTGCAATATTGCCATTAAGCGCAACAATGCCGCCCGTGGTAATGGCAGTGTTAGTATTAAAGTTAACCACTGCGTTGTTGGTGGTGATTTGACCTGTGGAGATTAAGTTGCCTTGTGCGTTAATGGAAACGGTTCCGCTTGAGCCACCGCCGCCGGTATTTGTTACAATGTTCCCGCTTGTGTTGCTGTCATAGGTTGTGCCAGCGTTGATTGTTACTGAGCCATTATTGGTTGTTACTCCAGCATTTATATTCACTGCGGCGGTTGATGTGATGGCAACGTTCCCATTAGTACCATTGTTGTTGCCAATGGTATTGATACTGCCACCGGCCAGACTGGTAAAGCCACCTGAATTAATCACTTCAACATTTTGGCCATCGGTTAAAATGCTGCTGCCAAGATTAACAAGTCCTGCGGCGGTTATTGAAACCGTGCCAGTATTTGTAGCCGCTGCATCGCGATCATTGTTACCTTGAAAATTAGCGGGTTGAGTCGTTGTATCAATCGCCGTCGTCGTGATCGAACCGCCCGTTGTTGCTGCGCCCTGATTGGCCACTAACGCTACCGCACCGCCATCAGTAATGATGTTGCCCCCGATACTGATTGAAGAAGGGTTAGCCGAAAGCCCGGTTGTTGTAATCGTAACGGTGCCACCCTTAACACCATTATTATCCCCACCACCGCTAATATCATAATTATTACGAACTGTGTTTATTTCACCACCAGTTGAATTAAAGTTAACCCCGGTGGCGGTGAAGTTACCGCCATTGGTATTGATTTGTGTGTTGGTCAGGTTAACATCGCCGCCGCCGGTGTTATCGGCATTGGCATTTAAAACGAGGTTGAGTGTTTTATTGGGGCGGGGGCGGCCTTGACCATCAAGATCGGCTCGTATTTGTTTGTTAGCAATAATAATATCATTCGCGGCATTTAATGTTAACGTCACATCATCGCCGCCAGTGTAAAATAAATTGGTATTGAAAGTAATATTACCGGGTTCAGAACCCGCCGGTGTGTCACTTGCTTCGGCTGTTGTTATTGTAACATTCACGCCGTTATCCAACTGGCCAGTAATTAAATCAACTCCGATGGTCGCGGGTGCACCCAATGTATCAAACACCTTGGTACTGTCTGCTATCGCATTATCTGTTTCAATATTGTTGGTAAGACCAGGTTCTTCAATAGTAATATTGTAAGGGTCAATCAACCATTCGCCGCCCAAGCCCATGACAGCCGTTGCATCTGGGGCTTGGGTAATTTCAAAACCTTTTAAACCAGAGGTTTCGATAAATCCGCCGTTGCCGCCATTGGCTCCACCACGTGCAAACAACTTGCCATAAATTCGGGCGCTATCGGTAGCAAAAGTAATTAGCTTTCCACCATTGCCGTTATCCGTTGCATCGGCTTTTACATTTGTATTTTCGCCCAGGTAAATAAATTCAGCATTGCGCATTTGTTTATTTTGCCCGGTTTTATCGCCGCCAATTAATACCGTTCCGCCGCCATTGGCACCGGAGGCATTGACTTCTGAGTTATCAAACAAGCCAACGTTGTGACCCAGCACTTTAATATTACCACCAACGCCACTTATATTTGCTTGTGCAGAAGTGGTGCTGTTTTCGGTTAAAAGCGTAGTATCGGTGGCATGCAATTCTATATTGCCGCCATTACCGTTTTGGCTATCGGCTTTAATAATGCCACTGCTTGTTACGTTTTCGCCCAGTACAACAATATCACCTGCAGTGGTATTGGGTTCATTAACAGTAACATCCAAGGTGCCGGTATTAACCACATCGGCACCTCCGCCTAAAGTAAAAGTGCCATCGGCATGCACAACCACACTGGTGGCTTGCTCCATATCTCCGGTGTTTACTGCGCGTGAAAAAATATCTTGGCTAACACTGGCCGTTAATAATATTCGCCCGCCTTCGGCATTAATTGTTCCACTGTTTAATACCGCAGGGTCGATGCCGAGTTCATTTTGTAGCACTTCTTGGGTGATCCTTACACCGAGCAAACCGGCATTATCAAACGTAACAACGGCGGCTTTTCCCGCTGCTAAATTAACCGCACCTAATCGTGCAACAATCATCCCGTCGTTTCTTACTTGTTTTCCGAGTAAAGTGACATTGCCACCGGTAGCCGCATTAATAATGCCGCTGTTAATCACAATGCCATCGGTTCCTATGACTTCATTAAAAATATAGTTGCCGTTCATAAAGTCACTGGGATTAACATCTAACCCTGATGCAAACAGACCACCAACATTGATAACCGAGGTGGCACTAAAGAAAATACCATTGGGGTTTACCAGTATCACCTGGCCATTGGCATCAATTCTGCCTCTGATGGTGGACGCGTTATTACCCAGAATACGGTTGAGTGAAATCGAACGGCTATTCGGCTGAATATATTGCACACGTTCGTTTTGTTGTACGTTATAGCTTTGCCAGTCAATGGCCATATTTTGGGTGGCTTGGTTAATGGTGGTATTTAAACCGGACTGGTTGATTGAACCGCTGCCGCCGACCACCACGCCTCCTTCGGGGGCGGCATAAGCATTGGAGAGTAAGCCTAAATGGAAAAATAAAAAGCTGCTGAATAAAAAACTATTAAATTTTAATGTTTGGCGTGGTTGTATTTTTGATTTTTCATCTATAATTATTTCATCCATCATTAATCATCTCCTATGTTCGCATCCATGTTGCCTATTTATTACAGCTAAATTGAATAAATATTCCTACCAATATAATGTCTCGTGTGACGCATAAGCTCTAAATGTTTTTGTACCCTGATAATATTTACCATTGGAAGTTCTTACCCAAACCACTAATCGTTTACGCTCACCTAAACAGCGTGAACGCATACGAAAGCTTATTTCAGAAACATTTTTAGTGGGGTCAATCGTATAACCTGCAACAAACACATAATCATCTCGACACTCTCTAGAATAAAAGCCTTCATCATCATAACCAGATTCTGGCACTTTGAGAACTAACACTTTTTCGACAGCCTTTAAATTAAACTTAATTTTTATAGGTATTTCTTCAGAGACAGTATCTTCATCGACACTTATATTGACATTCTTTGACCAATAGCCTGCGTATTCTTGTTCGTTAAAAAAACGTTTATATTCCTTCGTTAGTGGGTTTTCTGCTAAGGCGAATTGCGTAAAAAATAGCCCCCCTAGAAAAAGATAAAATTGGAATGACTTTTTCATTAACGATAAGCCCCTTTACTTCCAAGTTCAACCAATTGAGTGGGGTCATCTTCCAAAACTGTCCATACCCCCATTAAGCGCTTACCCGTAATAATATTAACCGTACCTTTCTCTCCTTTTCTTACTGAATTTCTATAGTAAGTGTATCTTGGCTCCATGCCTTTATTCATTCTAACGGGGTTTTCAAGATCAATAACAGCTTGTCTTTCGTCTCTAAGGGAAAATTCAATAATTTTCATTTTATTCGGTTTTCTAAAAAAACGAGTATGGCCAAATTCATGATGAATAATGGCAAGATCGTATTTTTTCTCGCCGCCAGGATAGGGGCGATTGTTTGGGAAGTTTTTTGTTAAGCGAATAAAATTGAAACCGCCTCGTGCTTCTTGACCATATGCACCATCATCATATTCCACTTTAAAGACACTACGTTTTTGTCTGCTTGCTTTTTTGTTGTCTTGCAATATCCGGTAAATGGTTGCAGCACCATACGGCGTTTCCGAGTACGCTTTTAATTTTTTATAAACGGGTAAATGGGTTATATTATTTGGCCAAACACCAAGCTCTATAAAATCATGCTCAAAATTAATTTTCACAAATTCTTTAAAGTTTGATTGGCGGCTCATTAAGGTTTCGGGCACATGAAAAACTTCACCATTGACACCTGTCAATAAATTTCGCGCATACACTTTCATTTTATAGATAGCGATGCGTTGACTGCGTAACTCAAGCTGTGATGGCTTGGTGGTTTGTTTTTCTTTTAGTGGTGTACTCATATTCAATTCCCGTCCTTGAAATATCTGTTGTTACGAGATTTGTATTAAAAGTTGTATTCTGCATAATGTCCTTCATTATTTTGCAAGCCTACAATTCTTACTACCGTGTTAAAATAGCAAAAATTGAATAGCTTGCATTCGTGGTGGCATACCACATTTCAGTGCCATTCCCCGCACCATCAACTGCAACCACACTTGCCATACCGGTATAGTCTTTAGCTGGAGAATTGGCTATTGTGCAATTTCCGAAGTCGGTAATTTCTTCATCAAATAAAGGATAAATATTTTTTGATACGCCCGATGTAAACTTCCCATTGTGCCCACATTGCGGATCAGCTCCTGAACCACTAGTGCTATAGGTGTAGGTGCCATTAGTGTCAATAATAAGGTCAGTCATTTTCATATCAGCTAGAACCATTTTAGCACTACCAAAAATACTAGACCTCCATGGAGTAGCACCAAACGAGCGGATCCGCTCGCTGGTCGCCGCATTATTATAAACCGCCGAAAACAACCCTTTAATGGTTCCCGTCACAAAATCCCCGTTACCCGTAAAAGTCAAATCAATACTCGACTCCGGGACAACAGCTCCACTGACCACCACATTATTTTCCACCACCACACCATCATTATACACCGTGGCGGTGCCCGTAATATTAGGTGTAACGGCGGTAATATTGCCTTTGTAAAGCACATTGGTGCCAATATCAAAAAAGATAAACTTTTGATTCGGCAAGTCGCCATACACCATGCCTTTAATATCGGTTAAGGCTTTATCAATATCGGGGTTCGTACCATCTTTAAAAACAGCACTGCCATCGCCATTGGTGGTGAATAAACCTTGCGCATCTTCAATGGCAGGCGGCGGTGGGGGTGGGGGTGTGCCACCACCTCCGCCGCCACAACCGACCCCAACGGCTGTGATAAACAGGCTTAATAAAATAACCGGGAATAATGGAAACCGTTTTTTAGGGGTGGAAGTCATGCTCACGTCCTTTTGATTTTGATTGTATATATTGAAGGAATAAAAAAATCCATTCCTTTATTATGTGCCCCGAATTTAACAGATTTAAAAAATGTGCACTATGCACGGTTCTCATATTATTTAAATACACAGGCAGATTGATTATTTTTTGAGCAATAGGAAGTGGTAATGTAGGACGTGCCCTACACAACAGTGTGCTTACTTTTTATCCGTCTGCTTATTTATACGCTTGTACTTCACGTGCGGCATCGTCAGGGGTGAGCCAGCTATCGGGGCGTGTGCCTTCAAAGATTAAATCCGCGACGGTTCTTACAAGGTATTTGCCATTGGGTTGATCTTCAAGTGACACCTTATACATATTCACTTCATTAAAATCAAAATAGTCCGGTAAATAACTCATTAAAGGTGGTTCTATTTTGCTTTCGGCGAGCAAGGTTTTAAGTTGTTCCAGTTCATCATCCAGGCGGCTTTCGTTAATGGTTAACGGCCGGCTGGCGTTGTGGAGTAAATGAATGAGGGCGTCAATCAGTATGATGGTGTGGGGGTAATAGGCAGGTTTGTTTAACAAAGCACCTTCCTCCGTTAACCCGATTAACCTGTTCATATAAATTTCAACTTCTTCTCGTACTTTATCTTCTGAACTCGCTAAGTAGCATATGTCGCCGTTTGTATAAATATAAAGCAGTGAGGCCAATTTCCCATCATCAACCGGAAGCGGCAAGTCATGGTTTTCGGCACGCTCTTTTAACCATTTAAGCTGGGTTATCATGCGCCCTTCCGGGGTATCGTCGGTTTGCTCAAAGGGTTTTAAAATACCGTTTAAAAGTATATTGCAGTTTTCAATAATATCTAACCGTTGTTCTTCTGTGTTGGGCATGTCTTTTCCTATATTTTTGTCAGCATCGATGGATTGGCCGTGATTTGGCTGCCACCACCGCCCATGATTTTACCCAGCATACCCGTACTATAACCACTCTTATCGGTATATTGAACCAGTTCACGTGCTTTACCCACCTGTGATTGTATAACGGTGGTCTTTTGAGTGACTTGCACTGTACTGATATCCGATGCCCGGTTAAAACAAGGCAGGGCTAAATAATTTTTAACACCTTCTTTATCCCATTGGCCATTTTTAAAGTATCTTGATTGCACATCCTGAAAACCATTTTCATCCAGCCAGTAGGCGGATGTTTTAATGTTTTTTTCACGTCCCTTTGTATTAAAGCCATACAGTTTATCGCCTTCCTCCAGTGCTTTTGTCTCGAAACCATCACCTGATTTAATTATTTGTTTAATTTTTTTATTATCCCAACCCTGCCTTTTAAGCTCGTCATGCGCCTTAATTTCATCCTCCGCCAGATTATCCAGCTCCACCTGCTTGGTGGTTTTAAAGGATTGGTCTTTCACTTCAACCTTGTCCCATTCCTGATTATGCAGGCCTTCATGGGGTTGGCCATCGTGTGGCCGAGGCTGGTCGGTCGGTTGCCGGGGCTGATGGCCGGGAGGAGTTCAGGTTCTTTTTGGGTTGTGGGGGGCGGTGTGTGTTGCACCGGTTTTTCAATCGCCACTACATCGCCTTCTGCTAATGCGGCTATCAGGTAACGCAATAGCATATCATGCGGGGCATTTTGGGGCGGTGGAAACGTCAGGTTCAGTCGACTGAGAATAAGCTGTAGTTGGTCGCTGTCTAATGCCAGCGTTTCGACATAGTCGGTGGCTTTTTGCAGGTCATTAAAGGTTTGAATGTCGCCTTGCTCTTGTATTAATAATACGCCACTGG
>JAJRZT010000048.1 GCA_024275115.1 Gammaproteobacteria bacterium | reverse complement strand
TGGATACCATTCAGTTTAATTGAGAATTTGATGTGTGAGACGTCATCTACGTTTCAGGTTTGAAACCTTAGCCTGGATACAGGTTCATCACACATCCTGATAAGCTATTAGCTAAACAGCTTACCGAGAAAGATACAAGCCTGGATGGAATGCAATAGAATCTGGGGAATGTGTAGCACCGCCTCCCCGGATTACGCTACGCTGCATCCAGGCTACACATTTCGCTTTTTACATCTACGCAACAAGCTGCGGGGGAATGAAACCCAAAGCGACTTAATCTCCACAAACAAAAAAGGCCGGTAAAATACCAGCCTTTTTTAGCTTATCCTGAATTAATCTTTACTCAGCTATTCAGCAAAAAGACTTTTTTCTGTTACAAGCTCAACATCATTAAGTCTTCTTCGAACATCTTCTGTTACGTCTTTACTCGCCAGAATTGATTTGCGGTGTTTATAGAAAAGTTTGTTATACTTTTTAATTTTTCGCCCCAAAATATTCCAGCCCTTTTTTCTTGCATCTAAAGGCCATGATTCCAACTCAATTTTAGACGTTTCGAATTCACCAGAAAAACTACTTGACCACAACATAGTCCACAAATTAATTCCCGTTTTATTGTATTGACTCATTGCTTTAATTTGACCTGGCCCCATGCTTGCAAACTTAGACAGGTTCTTCACTGCTTCTTTTAACGCTTTATAATAATCATTTAATGCCGAAGCATCATACGCGTCAACAGAAACATGAGCCGAGCCACTACTCGAAACATTTAAGCGGCTATTACTTTTTACAGCAACAGACTGCCGCGAAGTAGAATGGCGTTTTTGTTTAGGTGCAGGCTTCGCTCTTTTTGCACCATCAACCGCCAGCGCCCCGCCAGTGCCCAAACCACCCTTCACAACCTGTGGTTTGTAATTTCGCAGTGCTTTTACCATCTGGTTATATGAATCAGCAAACGCAGCAAGAATGACTTTACCCTCAGCAGTATTGGTAAAGGCACTTGCATTTGCCCAGCCTTTACCACCCCATGAATAACCGCTAATGCTAAAATCATAATTCCTGGCGCTGCCAACAGAAGATGAAACCTGAACGCCAGAACGATTATCAATCATAAGAAGTGTTGTTGAAGCCTCATTACTTTTAGCGCCGATAGAAGTGGAACCAAACCATGAACCCGGTAGTAATTTTCGTGCTGCCCCCGAAACTTTACCTAGATTACTCTGTTGAAACGTCACTGACGGGCTCAACGTATAATCAGCCGCAACCATTTGCCCCTGCCCCATATTACTGTTACCACGAAGCGCACCCGAGCGCATAAGTTGACGCTCGCTTTGCATGGCTTGCATTGCTCTACCACGCTCTACAATAACAAAACAATTAGACTGTTGAATCATCGTGCGAATAACCGGTACGGTTGAACCTAGCTTTGGATAATAGCGACGATAATTCCCCCACCATGCCAGGCTTTGATCTTCAAATATTCGTAACGTGCCTAAAGTTTTATCACAACTTGCAAGCTGGCTGTTTTTATTACTACTCGAACCCCCTGCCGCACCGCCTGTAACCGTGTTTCCGGAACCGCCACCAAGGCCAGGCATGGTGCCAAGACAGCCCGTTAAAAAAACGCTAGATACTGTCACCAAAAAATACTTTATGGATCGTGAAAAAATCATTATAAAAGTCCTCTTTTTATTTAATAATATAAAATGTAACCACTACAGATATTGCCTTTGAATCAATTAACAATGGTATATTTCATAGAACCGCGTTTTTTATAAAGAATTTACGCTCCATGCTTTTTCGAATAATTCCAAATTTTCTTTTTTTATTTTTGCGACCTATTTTACTCAACGCAACAGCAAATGCAACAAAGCGATATAAGCATGGGTTAACCCATGCTTATTATTTAACCATACAAGGTTAACCCATTGAGTGAACCCGTTTCCGACCAATGCCTATGCCAGAAACATAGGAAAGTAAAGACAGTCAAAGTCAACATAGATACACGGCTGAATTCGATAGTTAAGTAAATAGCCATTTCATTTGGAATTTAAACGCACTTGCTATCGATATATGAAGGTTACTTACTCTGCATCAACCAGAGTAATTATCTCTCTTAATACGCATGTTGCATAACTGCCGCTTACTAAATTAAAACTTAAGATTAAATCATTTGCACTCAACTTGTATGTTAAATCGCTCACAAAAAGTCGTGTTGCACGACGATCTTGTTGCAACCCTTGTTTTACCAGGCCATCGGCAAACGTCAGATTAGAATTTATTATTCTTTCTTCTAATTCTTTTACCTTAAACTGCGCAGTTAAATTTCCTTTACCCCACAAGGCGGCACTGGGATGGATATCGCCTTTTTTTAATCTTGCATGCAATTCCGTATCGACAAAACTAATTGCAAAAAAACTGCGACTTGCGTTTAATGTTGCAACATCACCATCCAGCAACGTATTCCACGTTTTGTCTCTTACACGTCGTGAAAGTATTTCATTAAACAAAAAACTGCGGGCAGCAGAAAGATAAATACTTTTTTTGTTGCGACTACATCTTATTTTTCCACTAAATAATTTTTTCGCATTAACCAGGTTGCTGTCATTATGACCAAAACGCTGCGCACCGAAATAGTTAGGTATGCCCTGCTCCTTTACTATCTGAATGCGTTCTTCGATACCACTAAGTTCACCCTTCAGATTTCGCAGGGTTATTTCAAATTTATTCTCTTTGATTGCACCCCGCTTTAATTTTTTTGTATTCCGAATAGCATCAACAACGGTAATTGACTCGGACTCCAACCCATTAAAATTAGGTGTCGATTTTATCGGGAAAGGGAAACAAAACCATTGCGTGGTAATGGCATTTTTATCTTTTAAACCTGCGTAGGCAATATTACGCGAGGGAACATGGAAGTGTTTTGCGATTTTCTCACAAACATCTAAAGTATTAAGGCCAACTTTTTTAATAAATAAAAATAAGTGTTCACCCTCCCCCGACGGCTCAAAACTAAGCTGCTCAGTTACGATAAAGTCTGACGGAGATTGTTTTAGCTGCCCAGAGGCTGCCGGCATGCCGTAAGCATAAGCTAATGTTGAGACGTGCTCTGACATTACTAAGGACAGACCATCAATTATTTTTTAAGCAATACACTGGCTTGAACGGCAATGCCTTCACCTCGCCCAGTAAAGCCCATGCCTTCGGTTGTGGTCGCTTTTATATTCACATTCGATTTATCAGTTTGTAAATCTTTTGCAATGTTCTTTTTCATGCTACCAATATGGGGTGCCATTTTTGGGCTTTGTGCAATAATGGTGATATCAATATTTTGTATTTGATAATTGTCGGCTTTCATTAAAACCACGACATGGCGCAATAAAATACGGCTATCAACATTTTTAAATTCATCGCTGGTATCAGGAAAGTGTTTACCAATATCCCCCAGCGCTAACGCACCTAAGATTGCATCGCACAAGGCATGCAAAACCACATCACCATCTGAATGCGCCAGTAAACTCTTTGCATATGGAATACTCACACCGCCTAATGTTATTGCGCTTCCATGATTAACTGTATCATCAAACTTATGCGCGTCAAATCCATTGCCAATTCTAATATCCATTTTTATACCTGTTAAATTAAGTTAGCTCTTGCTGGCCCAAATAAAACGCGGCTAATTGCAAATCATCCGGCTGCGTTATTTTAATATTACAACTGTGGCCTTCAACCATAACCGGTTTTAAGCCTATCTGCTCTATTGCAGATGCTTCATCGGTCACAACCATTTTTTTATTCTGACATTCAATTAATGCTTTGTGTAACATACCAATTCGAAACATTTGCGGCGTTAAGGCATGCCAGAGGTTTTCTCTATTTTCCGTCAACTGTATTTCTTGTGACGACTTATTGCTGGATACGCGTTTCATTGTGTCACGCACTGGCAAACCTAAAATTCCACCCACTTCATGTGTTTTAAGTTTTGCAATTAAACGCATTACATCATCCACAGGTACACAAGGACGTGCAGCATCGTGTACTAACACCCAATCGTTCTCATCGGCTATTGTCTTTAAATATTCTAAGGCCGATAAAACCGAGTCACTGCGTTCAGCGCCCCCTTCTACAATCTGAATAGGATGTCCTTTCACGGTCGATAAGTTGATGAAATATTCATCGTCTGCCGACAGTGCAACAATAATCTTATTAAAGACTTTACAGGCTGCCAGCTTATCCAGCGTATGTTCAATAACACTGCGCTCATTGACACGAATGTATTGTTTAGGCATCGCTGCGCCGACACGGCTACCGATACCCGCTGCGGGTATAATGGCCCATATTTTTGGTGTGCTTGTTGAATCGTTCATTATTTACAAAATTCCAGGCCATTTAAACATAATTTAAATAATTAGCTTATCGCTAGCAATGACGGGCTTTTATTTTTCTATAACCTGAAAGAAAGTTTCATCTTCCTTAATCATACCCAGCTCACTGCGTGCACGTTCTTCGATTGCCTGCAAACCGGACTTAAGATCTTTTACTTCTGCATCCAGTGCATTGTTACGTTCTTTTATTCTTGTATTTTGTCGTTGTTGTAACTTTATTGTTTGTTCCAGCTCCCAGGCTGCTGGCACGCTACCTTCGCCAACCCATAAATCATATTGCAGCAATATGAATAGGACAGAGAGTAAAATGGCAAGGTAGCGCGTTGGCATTTCATTTACTTCAAATTATAAAAAGCCTGTTTACCAGGATAACTTGCCGCACTGCCGAGTTGTTCATTAATACGTAACAACTGGTTATATTTAGCAACACGATCGGAACGTGACATTGAACCAGTTTTAATCTGGCCACTGGCCGTTGCCACAGCTAAATCAGCAATGGTGGTGTCTTCTGTTTCGCCTGAACGGTGCGATACAACCGCAGTGTAACCGGCATCTTTTGCCATTTGAATGGCCGCCAGCGTTTCAGTTAGCGTACCAATTTGATTCACTTTAATCAAAATCGAATTGGCAATATTTTTATCTATACCTTGTTTGAAAATTTCGGTATTGGTTACAAACAGGTCGTCGCCCACCAATTGTACTTTTTTACCCAGACGTTCAGTTAGTTCAGCCCAGCCGTCCCAGTCATCTTCTGCTAAGCCATCTTCGATGCTAATAATAGGATACTTGTTCACCCAGTCTTCCAGTACATCAATAAATTCAGAGGCGGTTAATATTTTACCTTCTGATTTTAAATTGTATTTTCCGTCTTCGTAGAATTCACTGCTAGCGGCATCAATCGCAATCATAATATCTTCGCCTGCTTTATAACCGGCTTTTTCGATTGCTTCTAGGATAACGGTAATCGCTGATTCATTCGAAGCTAAGTCCGGTGCAAAACCGCCTTCATCACCCACTGCAGTGTTTAAACCTTTGGCAGAGAGCACATCTTTTAAAGTATGAAAAACTTCCGAACCCATTTGAATAGCTTGCACAATATCTTTTGCACCCACCGGCATAATCATAAATTCCTGCAAGTCAACGCTGTTATCGGCATGTTCGCCGCCGTTGATAATATTCATCATCGGCACGGGTAAACTAAAGTCATCGCCCGTTTTAAGATATTCATATAATGGAATACCTTTGTCATTCGCCGCTGCATAAGCTGCTGCCATAGACACAGCAAGCAATGCATTCGCACCCAATTTACTTTTATTATCGGTACCATCTAATTTAATCATAATGTCATCGATGTTTTCCTGATCACTGACATCCTGCCCAACTAATGCACCGGCAATTTCTTTATTGATATGGCCAACGGCTTTAAGTACACCTTTACCCATAAATTGTGACTTATCACCATCGCGTAATTCAATGGCTTCACGTGCACCGGTGGATGCGCCGGATGGCACAGCTGCACGACCCATTGTTCCGTTTTCTAAAATCACATCGGCTTCAACCGTTGGGTTACCGCGTGAATCGATAATTTGTCTTGCAATAATACTTTTAATCTTTGACATTAATTTCTCTCATGTTGTCTTTCATCTTAACAATCAAATAAACCATTTTATTTGACACACTTTACATATTTATAAAAACCTTAACTTGCTTTATCTCGTGCCGCAGAGATAAAACCGGTAAACAATGGATGTCCGTCACGTGGAGTCGAAGTAAACTCCGGGTGGAACTGACAGGCAACAAACCAGGGGTGGTCAGCCACTTCAACCACTTCAACCAGACTCCCGTCTAACGATTTACCTGAAAAAACCAGCCCGGCTTTTTCAAGTTGTGGTAAATATTTATTGTTAAACTCATAGCGGTGGCGATGTCGTTCGACAATTTCATCCTGTTTATAACATTGATGAATTTTGGAACCGACAACCAGCTTACAACGTTGCCCACCTAAACGCATGGTGCCACCAATGTCGGAGTTTTCGTCACGCTTTTCAACCGAACCGTCTTCTGCGGTCCATTCTATTATTAAGCCAATAACCGGGTCTGGCGTTGTCGCTTCAAACTCGGTGCTGTGTGCTTTACTCAAACCTACAACATTACGCGCATATTCAATCACGGCCACCTGCATGCCTAAACAAATTCCCAGATAAGGCACTTTGTTTTCACGGGCATACTGTACTGCGGCAATTTTACCTTCGACGCCACGCAGACCAAAACCACCGGGAACTAGAATCGCATCCAGGTTTTCAAGACAATCCGTACCTTCGGTTTCGATGGTTTCAGAATCGATATAAGTTAATTCAACTTTTGTTTTAGTGTGGATGCCAGCATGTACCAGCGCTTCGGATAACGATTTATACGCTTCAGTTAGCCCCATGTATTTACCCACCATGCCAACATGTACCGTTTGCGTTGGGTTTCGCAAGTCATGCACCACTGTCTCCCAATCGGATAAATCGGCGGACGGTGCTTCCATACGTAACTTATTGAGAATAATATCGTCAAGTGCCTGCCTGTTTAACAAACCGGGAATACGATAAATGCTGTCCACATCTAACGCTGCAATAACCGCGTCCGAATGCACATTGGTAAACAAGGCAATTTTACGCCGTTCTTCATCGGGAATATCCCTGTCAGCACGGCAAACCAGAACATCCGGCTGGATACCAATTGAACGTAACTCTTTTACCGAGTGCTGGGTTGGCTTGGTTTTAATCTCGCCGGCGGTCGGTATATAAGGCAACAGGGTTAAGTGGATATAAGCAACACCATGGCGGCCTTCTTCCACGCCCATTTGACGAATCGCCTCCAGGAAGGGCAGCGACTCGATATCACCCACCGTACCGCCAATTTCAACGAGGGTAATATCGGTGCCCTCAGCACCACAGCGTATGCTGCTTTTTATTTCATCGGTAATGTGTGGAATAACCTGAACGGTGCCCCCCAGGTAATCGCCTCGACGCTCTTTGCTGATGACTCTTTCGTAAATCTGGCCGGTGGTGAAGTTGTTGTTTTTAGTCATAGTTGAACGGATAAAGCGTTCGTAATGACCTAAATCCAGATCGGTTTCGGTGCCATCGTCGGTAACAAACACTTCCCCATGCTGAAACGGGCTCATGGTGCCGGGGTCAACATTGATATAAGGGTCGAGTTTCATCAAGGTAACTTTAAAGCCACGCGCTTCCAGAATAGCAGCAAGTGAGGCCGCCACAATCCCCTTACCAAGAGAAGATACAACACCGCCTGTTACAAAAATGTACTTGGTCATAGAATTCCTAATGAATTAAAATCAAATACGCCATACCCACCTGAGGTATGCCGGTATATAATTTTGAATTTTTCGCTAAGCTGTTAATTTATATAACAAAATAGCGAGATAAAATAATTATCGAATAAAATAAGATTTATTTATTCTGGCATTGTATTTTGCGCGTTTTCTTATTTTGATGCAATCGTAAAAGCCCACAAAGTGCTGATTTATGACATTTTTTTGTCTTAAATTAGGTAATCTAGCAACACGCCCACAGAAAATATTGGGCCCGAGGGGTTCAGCTACGATTTAGTGGACCGTCCTATTCAATATCATGCAATCCAATAAGATAGCCCGATTCATCTGACCGGGCAACAAAAGGCTCACAAAGACAATAGCCCACAACCTGCGCCAGCACATTATCAACATAAACCAAAGGAATAGCACTGCGTTGCCACGGAGGTACCTGCCATTCCTGGAATAATTTCTTTAATTTATGTTGATGCGGCCCTCGACCTTGCGGGCAACAGGTTTCCCCTCCTTGCCGGAAGCGAATAGTCACTTTCTTAGATTGCAGTTGGTTAGCATTTAAACCTTGCCCTTCGCATTGTTCAGTCAATAGCTGTTTCGAGCCAAAACGGTATTGCTTTTGTGGTGCCCAGTTTAAGTTTTTAACCTGCAGCAACTGATCGGCTGCAACCTTGTCGGCATAAAGTTTATCTTGATAACGCCGAACCGTGGCATCCCCCCAACTCACACAAGGCTGACTGTCTGCTGCCGCATCCATTACTTCGTTTAATATCCTGTTTAAATGCGCTGCATCGGGCATACTTAACCCATTTATATTATGCAGCCAGAAACGTATAACATTTTTTTGCCGGTGCGGCGAAAGTGTGCGCAAACGTGAAATTGAAAGCGTATTACTGACAGCTTCAAGTTGTTGCAAATCCACTTGTGCCAGCTCGGCAAGTAATTTTTTATTTTCTGCCTGATGTTGTGTAACGCGGGCAAATGTTTTATGAATGGCTGGCCAGCGTTGCTTTAACGCGGGTACAACGTGTTGCCGTAGATAATTACGGTCAAAATTTGTATTGTCATTGGATGGATCATCCACCCAACTTAAATGTTGTTGATTGGCGTAGTCAATAATGTCCTGTTGGGTTACCGATAACAATGGCCGGCTCAAATAACCTTTTGCAAAACGCTTAATCGCAGGCATGGCGGCCAAACCTTTTACGCCTCCACCCCGTAAACTTTGCAATAAAAATGTTTCAATCTGGTCATCTGCATGTTGTGCTGTTAATAAAAGTGTTTTATTCGTCACTAATGTTTTAAAGGCAGCATAGCGCGCTTGCCGTGCAGCGGCTTCCAGCCCCAAGCCTGAATTTTTATCTACAACAACATTAATAGTATCGCAAGATAATTGATATTGCTCGCACTGTTGCTCACAATGTGCAGCCCATTGAAATGAATCTACATGCAGTTGATGGTTAATATGCACAATGCTAAGGCGATTAATACGTTTAAGTTTTTTTAATTCGACCAGCAGATGGAGTAATACGTGGGAATCTAACCCACCACTATATGCAAGCAGATAATGCGCATCTGCTTGCATATAAGATGAATGGAGTTTAGATAAGTCGCGCCAGAACGATTCGACTGTGAGCATTAAGCACTTTTTTCTTCATAATTACCAATCGCCATTAAATGCTGATAACGATCTTCTAATAACTTGTCTAACGGAATTGTTTTTAAATAAGCTAGTTGTTCAACAAGCACACTTTTAAGTGATTCCGCTACCATGTCGTAATCGCGGTGTGCGCCACCAAGTGGTTCTTCAACAATGCCGTCAACCAGGTCTAGTTCTTTTAAGCGTTGCGCTGTTAAACCCATTGCCTCGGCAGCTTCATTTGCCTTGTCTGCACTCTTCCACAAAATAGTGGCGCAGCCTTCGGGAGAAATGACCGAGTAGGTACTGTATTGCAACATAAGTGTTCTATCGGCAACGCCAATGGCTAAAGCACCACCCGAGCCACCTTCACCAATTACCGTGCTAATAATCGGTGTTTTAAGCTCTGACATTTCTAACAGGTTACGCGCAATCGCTTCACTCTGGTTACGTTCTTCTGCCCCAATACCAGGGTAAGCGCCGGGGGTATCGATAAAGGTTAAAAGCGGTAGTTTAAATTGCTCGGCCATTTTCATTAAACGCAGTGCTTTGCGGTAGCCTTCTGGGCGGGGCATACCAAAATTACGTTTTACTTTTTCTTTTGTATCACGGCCTTTTTGCTGGCCAATAATCATCACCGGTGTATTTTCGAGGCGGGCAATGCCACCGACAATCGCATAATCGTCTTTAAAAGCCCGGTCACCGTGTAATTCTTCAAAATCGGTAAAAATACGTTCAACATAATCCAGAAGATAAGGCCGCTGTGGATGACGCGATAACTGCGAAATTTGTGCCGCTTTTAAATTACTGAAAATGGACTCGGTCAATTCACGGCTTTTACCCTGAAGGCGGGTTATTTCTTCCGCAATATTAATTTCATTATCGGAGCCAACGTAACGCAGCTCTTCAATTTTAGCTTCGAGTTCAGCAATCGGTTGTTCAAAATCCAGGAAATTTAAGTTCATGATTTTTAAATACTTTTTAAAATTATCGTGAGAGTTATACTATTATATAGTACTTTTGCGCTTTGGGTCGAATATCCAACAAGATAACGCCTTTTTGTGGCGATAACAATACTCTCAAGCCAAAATCAGTCAATAGAAAAATAACAAAAGACAGCTAAACTTAAAGCAAACAAGCCACGGAACCAATAGCGATGGGCGAAGAAATAGATGCAGTGCATTTTTCTGCAGACGATTTTGCAAACTATCAGCAGCACCTGCAGCAGGAAAATCAGTTATTAGCCGACTGGTTTGCTAACGGTCAGCTTTCATCTTATGGCCCAAGAGCCGGGTTTGAACTCGAGGTCTGGCTGGTGGATAAAAGTGCCAACCCCACTCCATTAAATGACAGTTTCTTAAAAAGGCTGGACAACCATTTAATATCGCCGGAATTATCACGCTTTAATATCGAACTCAACGGTGAACCTGAAGATTTAAAAGGCCATGCCTTGTCACGACTACAAGTGTCCCTCGAAAAAAGCTGGCAGCACTGTACCGATGTTGCTGCAAGTTTTAATGCCTCGCTTATTATGATTGGCATCTTACCCAGTGTAACCGACGAGCAACTTGTACTTAAAAATATGTCGAACATGAAACGTTACTATGCACTCAACAAACAAGTACTGGCACAGCGAAAAGGCAAACCCTTAAAACTAGATATTGTTGGCCGCGATCATTTAACAACTCAACACTATGATGTCATGCTGGAATCAGCCACTACCTCCTTTCAACTGCACTGGCAAATTCCCATTAAGCAATCGGTGCGAGCTTATAACGCCAGCATACTGGCATCGGCGGCAACCGTTGCTGTTTCGGCAAACTCGCCTTTTTTGTTTGGCAAAGATTTATGGGATGAAACGCGCATCCCGTTATTTGAACAAGCCGTTGAAGTGGGTGGCTTCAACGATGCCGCTTTTGGCCCCACTAAACGGGTTAGCTTTGGCTCCGACTATGCTAAACAATCGTTAATGTTGGTCTATCAGGAAAACATTGAACACTACCCAGTTTTGCTGCCAGCAAACTATCAGGATGAAGCAAGCCAGCTTAAACATGTGCGCTTGCACAATGGCACCATCTGGCGATGGAACCGTCCTTTAATTGGTTTTGATGAAAAAACGAACCAACCCCATGTACGAATCGAGCATCGAGTTATTCCCGCAGGCCCAACCATTGTTGATGGTATTGCCAATGCCGCTTTTTATTATGGTTTAGCAAACTATCTGGCACAGTTAGCCTCACCTCCAGAGCATGAAATTCCTTTTAGCACCGCAAAAGATAATTTTTATACCGCTGCAAAATCAAGCTTACAGGCAAATATAAAATGGTTAGATGGTTATACGGGGAAAATGAAAAAATTACTACAAACACAATTACTGTCCAATGCGGAAA
The DNA here is from genome assembly GCA_024275115.1 of Gammaproteobacteria bacterium. Lineage (GTDB taxonomy): Bacteria > Pseudomonadota > Gammaproteobacteria > UBA6429 > Thiohalophilaceae > SZUA-37. The sequence continues at coordinate 5,899 of JAJRZT010000048.1, read as the reverse complement.
AGGGTTTACAACAAATGGATATTGCGGCTAACGACATCGACTATTACCTTAATATAATACGCCAACGTGTCGACAATGAACAACATGGTGCTAACTGGCAACGCAACTATTTAAAAAAACATGCCTGCAGCATGCAGCAACTCACTGCCGCCTATGCTGAACAACAAAATACAGCTGAGCCTGTACACGCATGGTCACTATAAATAACATGCTTAATATACTCACCAAAGTACCCACTGAATTTTTAACCGTTGATGCAACAGAATTACATACCATCTTAAACGGCCCGACTCTTTTTCATTTAGAAGGCCGCTATAAAAAGCCATTATTTGTGTCCACCTTATTACACGGCAACGAAACAACCGGCTTACAGGCCATTCAAAAGCTCTTAATAAAATATAAAGAACAAACCCTGCCGCGTAGCTTTAGTTTTTTTATTGGTAATGTGAAAGCTGCGCAACAAGAACTCCGCCGACTCGAACAGCAACCCGATTACAATCGTACCTGGCCCGGAACAGAACAGGCCAGCAGTGACGAAACTATTATGATGCAGCAAATAAAAGATGATATGCGTAAGCGCCATGTATTTGCCAGTATCGACATCCATAACAATACCGGCTTAAACCCGCATTACGCTTGCATTAACAAATGTGAAAATGCATTTTTTCATCTGGCCAGGTTATTCAGCCGTACCATTGTTTATTTTACCCGCCCACTCGGTGTACAGTCGCAAGCCTTTGCCGACATCTGCCCCTCGGTTACCATCGAATGTGGTCAGGTCGGACAAAGCACATCCGTTGATCATGCGTTTGAATATATCGACGCCGCACTGCATTTATCAGAATTACCCCAACACCCGATCGCAAAACAAGATATTGATCTTTTCCACACCATTGCCATTGTAAAAATACCGGAACAAGCCAGCTTTAGTTTTAATGGCAAACATTGTTCTATCTGCTTAGATGAAAACATTGACCATATGAACTTCAAAGAAATCGAAACCGGCACACGGCTGGGGGAACTCTATGGTGAACAAACCATTCATCTCAATGTATGGAATAATGATGGTATTAATATTGGCGAAGAGTTATTTGACTATAGTAATAATGAAATCAGAACTAAAAAACCGCTGATGCCCGCCATGCTTACTTTAAATGAAAAAGTCGTTCGGCAGGATTGTTTGTGTTATTTAATGGAGCGGTATCCATTATAACAAATGGCTATTAACTTGAGAGCAGCTTATATGTGTTATTTGTTTTTTTCTTTGAATAATATTTAACACCTTTCAGTGATTTAAAATCTACGTCTTGTGTCCATATTAATGCATCAAATTTCCGTGCTGTTGCATAAATTATGCTATCCGCCAATGGTAACTTGAACTCAACCCCATATTGAGCGGCATTAATAGCCAAAGCACCATCTAAAGCAACTACTCTTCCTTGCTCCATATGGGTAATGGCTTCTAGTGCCATATCCTCACCGTGCTGTCGGATAATACATTTAAATACTTCGGTGATGGTAATGCCAGGAATAATTAATTTCTCAATATCTTCTATCGGACGTGAAAAGGTTTTCGCGTTAGCATCACCAGAAAAATAAGATAACCATACCGATGAATCTATAACGCCTAACTCAGCTGACTATTAAAGGGTTCGGTGACAAATCCAAATCATTCGCATTTGTCACCGAACCCTTTCTTGCTAAGATTCGCCCCTTTAGCGCACCCATCGGCCTGAACGACGATGGATATGTTATGCAAGATTCTAATCTCAAATATGGATATATTCTTGACGTAGAAGTAACCGATCCAGCCCCACCCCCGCCATTAACCGCAACCGATGTTAGCGCAATTGCAAATAACCAAACTCGACTAGCGATTGCTGCCGCTTCTGTCGGCCTGATTCTTGGTGCAGGACTAATGGGTTTTATTGTTAGAAGGCGCTTTGAAACGTAGAATGATAGATGTTTAGAGCCTGAGTAAAAACTATTTCAAACTTTATTTAGTTTGTTGCGGTCGAGTATAGCTTTTACTCTGGCTCTAAATATACTTACAAATCATAAATAACCCTTACCGTCTCATCACCATTTAAATCTTTTAATCTGTTTAATAACTCATCAGTAGGATGCACTCGCCACTGCTCACCCAGGCTAAGTTTTGCAGTAGCCTGGGGTTGCTGGTAGCTAATTACAATTTCACAGCCCCCTTGCTGGAACGGTTGCAGAATATTTTTTAAATTATTTATATAGCCGTTCTTTAATTGTGTTTTTTCTAAATCAATTAGAATGTGCTTGGCAAAATGCTCTCTTGCCTGGTCGATGCTGTATAAATTATTGCAGCTCATTCGAATACCGCCACTGTAGTCGTCTACGCTAACTTCACCTTCAATAACAACCACTTTGTCTTTTGAAATTAAGTGTTTGAATTTTTCAAAGCCTTCGCTAAACATCACCACTTCGATACGTGCACTGCGATCATCTATTGTAAGAATAGCCATTTTACCACGGCGGGTATTAATCACTCGCATACCAATAATTAAACCAGCAGCGATAACGGTTTTTTTAGCCGGTCTTAAATTAATTATTTTATCGGTTACAATTTCTGCTAACTCGGGCAGGTATTGTTCTATTGGATGGCCGGTTAAATATAAACCGAGGGTTTGTTTTTCGCAGGCAAGGCGCTGGTGGTCGCTCCAGTCTTTTTGTATTTCGTATTGGGTGTCGTCCTGGCTATCATCGGAAGCAACCGCCTGGCTTACACCAAACATATCGTTTTGCCCTGCTGCAATATTGGAACTGTGCTGCACGGCAATTTTAAGAGCTTTGGGTAAGCTGGCGAGTAAGGTCGCTCTATTTTGTTTGAATACATCTAAAGCACCGGCCATAATGAGTGCATCTAGCGTTCGTCTATTGACTTTTTTGCCGTCGATACGCTGGCAAAAATCGAACAGGTTTTTATAATCACCATCTTCCTGTTTGGCTTGAATTACATCGTCTATTGCCGCTTCACCAACGCCTTTGATGGCACCTAAGCCATAGATAATGGTTTTTTTATCCGAAGCCGAGAAAGGAAATTGGCATTCATTTACATTGGGCGGGTTCACCGTTAAATTCATTGTTAAACATTCATCAATCAAGGTTACGACTTTATCGGTGTTATCCATGTCAGCAGAAAGTACTGCGGCCATAAAGGCAGCGGGGTAATGGGTTTTTAACCAGGCAGTTTGATACGAGACTAAGGCATACGCAGCGGAGTGAGATTTATTAAAACCATAACCGGCAAACTTTTCCATTAAGTCAAAAATATAGGTGGCTGTTTTTTCTTCAACACCTCTGGCAACGGCACCTTCAGTAAACGTAGCACGTTGCTTTTCCATTTCTTCGGCTTTTTTCTTACCCATTGCACGGCGTAATAAATCTGCACCGCCCAAACTATAACCGGCAAGTACTTGCGCGATTTGCATTACTTGTTCCTGATAAAGAATAACGCCGTAGGTTGGGCTAAGGATGGGCTCCAGTTCAGGGTGTGGGTAAACCACTTTGGCACGGCCGTGTTTACGATTAATAAAGTCGTCTACCATGCCGGACTGCAATGGACCCGGGCGGAACAATGCCACCAGCGCAATGATGTCTTCAAAATCATCCGGCTGCAAACGCTTGATTAAATCTTTCATGCCGCGTGATTCCAACTGAAATACAGCGGTCGTTTGTGCAGCTTTTAATAGCTCAAATGTTTTTTCACAGTCTAAAGGAATCGATTCTATTTCGATTGGTTCTAAGTTATGCCTTTTATTATAAGCGTTAGTCGCAAGCACCGCCCAGTTAATAATGGTTAAGGTTCGCAGCCCTAAAAAGTCAAACTTGACTAAGCCAATGGCTTCTACATCGTCTTTATCAAACTGCGTCACCACGCTATCACTGCCCTGTTCGCAGTATAATGGGGTAAAGTCGGTTAAGGTGGTTGGTGCAATTACCACACCACCTGCATGTTTACCGGCGTTGCGCGAAATGCCTTCTAATGATTTTGCCATGTCGATCAATGTGGCAACTTGTTCGTCCTGATCGTACAGCTCTTGCAAGGCCTCTTCCTGTGCCATGGCTTTATCTAAGGTAATGCCAATTTCAAACGGAATCAATTTGGCAATGCGATCGACAAAACCATAAGGGTGTCCCATCACGCGACCCACATCACGAATCACCGCTTTGGCGGCCATCGAACCGTAGGTAATAATTTGCGAGACTTTATCGCGGCCATAATGCTGCGCTACATAATCAATCACTCGATCACGCCCTTCCATACAAAAGTCGATATCAAAATCGGGCATGGAAACACGTTCGGGGTTTAAGAAACGTTCGAACAGTAATTCATATTTAATGGGATCCAGGTCGGTAATGGTAAGTGCGTAAGCCACAATGGAACCTGCGCCGGAACCTCGGCCGGGGCCAACGGGAATACCCTGCTCTTTTGACCAGCGAATAAAGTCGGCCACAATAAGGAAGTAACCGGGGAAACCCATTTTAATGATCACATCGAGTTCAATTTGTAAACGCTCTTTGTACTCTTGCTCTATCGCCGTATCACCACCAGCAGGCAAAATCTTTTCAAGACGTTTAACGAGCCCTTTTCTGGATTCTTCAACCAGAAAATCATCAATGGTCATGCCTTCTGGCACGGGGTAGTCCGGTAAATAATTTTTACCAAAGGTAAATTCAACATTACAGCGTTTGGCTATTTCAACGGTATTTTCAATGGCCTCGGGCAAGTCCGAAAATAATTCGATCATTTCATCTGCAGAACGGAAATATTGCTGCTCGGTATAAATTTTAGGCCGACGCGGATCGTCCAGCACTCGCCCGTCTGAAATACACACCCGCGCCTCGTGTGGTTCAAAATCTTCCTTACTTAAAAAATGAACTGAATTCGTCGCCACTACCGGCAGGTCAAATTTTATTGCCAGTTTAACCGCCGCATGCAGGTATTCTTCTTCTCCGGCGCGCCCGGTTCGATGCAGCTCAAGATAAAAGTTGTCTGGAAACAGGGCTTGATAATAAGCAATACATTGCTCGGCTAAATCCATGCGGTTTGCCAATATAGCCTGGCCAATATCCCCGTCTTTGCCACCCGATAGCACAATCAGGCCATCGGAATATTGCTGTAACCACTCACGTTTAATAATGGGGCGATTCCGTATTTGCCCTTGCTGGTAGGATAATGAAATAAGCTTGGTCAGGTTTTTATAGCCCGCCTGATTGCGGCATAAAAGGACAAGCTTGCTATAGCCAATTTTGAGTTCGGTCTCTTCTACCCAGGCATCCACACCAATAATCGGTTTTACACCCGCCGCCATGGTCGCGCGGTAAAACTTGACCATGGCAAATAAATTGGACTGATCGGTAATGGCCACCGCCGGCATCTGTTGCTCCGCAGCCATTGCCGCAAGCGGCTTGATGCGTACCACCCCACACGAAAGGGAGTACTCGCTGTGTACATTTAAATGAACGAACTGTTTAGGCATTAGACCGGTTTAACATTGGATGTGGTTATTAAAAACACTTAATTATCATTAGGTTATAATGTTTTATTAATGCTAACTATTACCTTAAAACACAGTAAAACATTTTATTGACCGAACTATTGAGCTTACTGGATTATGCCCTGAATCGGAATAGAAGATTGGTACAAATAAATGAAGAACTTAAAGGTAGCCCGGATGAAATAAAATGTAATCCGGGGAATAATGCCCACCCCCCCGGATTTCGCGTTGCTACTAGGGCAAGAGCATATTAAATTTCTGGACACACTAGCTCAGAACGCAACGTATCATCCATAATCGCAATTTTCCGTTTTCGTTTCATACTGGCTTTGCTTGAGGTATTGGCCTTAAGCAGGTTAAGCGTTAAG
>JAJRZT010000047.1 GCA_024275115.1 Gammaproteobacteria bacterium | reverse complement strand
GTTCAATTTTTTCGTTAATCGCCGCCATCGGGAAATTGTTGCCGATAAATACAATCTCGCCCCGATACGGGTCGTAGGCCGCCGAAGCGATGTCTGCCATATCGCTTAACATGGTCAGGGTTTTGTCCAGCGAGACACCGCCCGGATCACCGGGTGCAAGGCATTGTTGCAACGCATGCGCATTGGCCGTCAGTAGCAGCCCCAGACCGATGGCCATTAAACGCCTGAGCCAACGTGAGGCGGTGGGTTGAACGAAGTCAGTGGATGCGGTCAATGGTTTCATATGGTTTTTGTTAAGTTATTGTGTGTTTGTTTTACTATTTTTCTTTAAGTTCGTTCGTTGTATCCAGCGGTGCTTTATTTTTTATAATCAATGGAGTCTAACCTTATTGATTTTTTGCCGACGGCTACTCCAACGGTTAGCTGTGTAGTTGTTATTTTTAATTGTTATCGCTATTTTCAATGTTTTGGCCACTTTATAATTACACTAGTCTGTTTTATTTTCGATAGAGGATGGACCCTCTATAAAATTGTTTTTAAACATCAATGCTCTTTTTTTGATTTATTATCTGTCTTAATGAGTGATATCCTTGAATCGTGCTCCATATCGGAAATTTGAATCCACTCAAGGTAACCAATATAAAACCATTTGCCATAGACTTCATTACTCGGTAGGCTCCAACAGTTTCGCTAAACATGTCATGCCCCCCTCCTATTTCATATATCGAACTTATTTCACTCCATGTAAAAAATTTCGATTCGTTACAATTTGTAATATTAATGCCATCTTGATTTATGGTTATATCAAAAATTATTTTGCGTGTTTTATTGTGCGCTATAAAAAACATCACTGATAGAGAAAGCCAAACCCATGGAATATTGAAAGACTGTGTTCCAGCATCAAAACAAAAGAAACAATTTGATTTACCATCAAAGAAATAAATCAATATTAATGGTAATCCTATATACATCACAGTAAATAAGCCCCATAACAATATTGCGGGGCGTTTTGCTATATACCCATACTGGTAGCATTTCTCACGAATCATTTTCGATGAGACTGCTCCATCACTATGCCTTTTAGTTTCCATTAACTCACAGAATAAGAGCTATCTACCACTACATGGGCAGGAGTTACAACCTGGAAACCTTCCCAAGTATTCATCATTTTCAAAAATATCCACTGTCTGGTTAATTAGAGCCTCAGTTGTTTGCTGAACAAATTCTGCGGCAACCAATCCAGATAAAGGAGCTTCAATTATTTGGCCTGCTCTTACCACAAATGCAGGTACAACAGCACTGCTTGTTGCTGCTATAAATTCAGTTGAACTCAATTCATCATTAATAATAGACTGGGCAACCAAATTACCAGCTCCAGCTGAAACTACATTTATCACAATAGGATTTTTTATTAATAAACCCGCCACAGATCCAAACACAAGAGCAGTACTACCAGCTACGGCTGCCTTTTGCCCTGCTTCAAAAATAGAATCACCTTGCGCTACAGCTGCAACATACGTTCCACCAGCAGCTAATACAGCCCCAGGCGCATTTTCCGCTAGATAGATGCAAACTGGTGTTAAAAATGCACACAACCCACTGGGATCCACATTACTGATGGGGTTGTTATGCACATAAATAAAGCGGTTCTGGCTGATGGGGTCTTCGAGGCGTCCCCAGTAGGGGTCGGCGCTGATGAAGCGACCGAGGTCGGGGTCGTAATACCTTGCCCGCAGGTAAATTAGTCCAGTTTCGCTG
>JAJRZT010000004.1 GCA_024275115.1 Gammaproteobacteria bacterium | reverse complement strand
CAAGTACTAGACTCGCTGCTTCTTGTTTAAATTCTGTTGTGTAACTCGGTCTTGTTTTTGTCATTTTTGGCACCTTCTTTTCTTGGGTTAGTTTATCCCATTTCGGTGTCCAGATTCATTAGACCACATCAACCCACACGGTAATATGACCGCGTAGGATGGGTGGAGCAATAGCGTAACCCATCGCTTTAATTTAACAAATGATGGGTTGTCACCCATCCTACAATGCACTTCGTAGGATGGGTGGAGCGATAGCGTAACCCATCGCTTTAATTTAACAAATGATGGGTTATCACCCATCCTACAATGCACTTCGTAGGATGGGTGGAGCGATAGCGTAACCCATCGCCTTAATTCAATAAACGATGGGTTATCACCCATCCTACAATGCACTTCGTAGGATGGGTGGAGCATTGCGTAACCCATCGCCTTGAATCGCAGGCACGCTACCGCCATAGCGATGCATCACTACAAAAAAACGGCTATTAACTACAAGCAATTATATGGCAACGGGTATTTAAATTGAATGTAAACCTTTTTTAAATTACCATTACCCATATGATCTCACAGGCTATAAATGTATAACTCTCTCAAGCTCTTAAGGCCTGTTGGCAACCCAATCGTGCGCACTAAAAATTCGCTTGAAGATGCCCCTTTTGCCCCTTTGCACACTTTTTTTTATCATTCAGGTACGGCCTCGCTCGCTGCGGCTATTATCGCCAGCCATAAATTAAAGCCGGAAATTGTTAACCCTGAGGTTATCGTGCCGGCTTATGCCTGCCCGGATCTTATCAGTGCAATTATCTATGCCCAGGCAGTTCCGGTATTAGTTGACCTTGAAGAATATTCTCCGCAAATGTCTTTAAAAAAATTAAGCGACGCTATCACCGATAAAACCATTGCCATTGTTGCTGTCCGGTTTTTTGGGATAACGGAGCATGACAAAACGCTGTCTAACATTGCAAAGCAACATAACCTTATGCTCATTGAGGACAGTGCTCAGGGATTCCCTGCTCATAATTTAAGCAATTACTGGGGTGCTGATTTTATTATTCTAAGCTTTGGCCGGGGTAAACCCGTTAACCTGCTCGGTGGCGGTGCTGTTTTAACTCAAAACCCACAACTTTATCAATTACTCCCAATCCCTACCCCTATTCAAAACTCCCTTATTAATAATATAAAGTATAAAGTAAAACTGTTTATTTATAACCTGTCGATACAACCTTTTCTTTATGGGTTGTTAACCCGCACCCCCGGCTTAAGTATTGGTCAAACCATTTATAAACCTTTAAATGAAATTAATGGTATTAGCAGCGCCACCAGGGTGCTTTTAAAGTCTAATTTAAAGGCCTACCGGCTTCGGCAAAACTGCCAGCAAAAATACAATGCTATGCTCCAATCGTGCAGCAGGACGGATATAATCAACCTGCCTTTCGAGCTTAATCATGACATGTCCCAACCCTTGTTACGCTACCCCATTGTAATTAAAAATACAGCCGCACGAAACAGGCTTTACGAAAAACTCAAGCCTTATGGTGCATCACTTATGTATAAACAACCCTTGCACCTTATTGATAAGGTGGACAACTTGATAAAAAAACAAAACAATAACAACTACCCTAATGCAACCCATTTTGCACAACAGTTGCTAACACTCCCAACCCATGAAGGTGTTGACAACAAAACCCTGCGTATTATTGAAAGTGCAATAAAGGCACTGTAGGATGGGTGGAGCGATAGCGTAACCCATCACCTCAATTCAAAAAACGATGGGTTGCACCCATCCTACATTTTATAACACATCAAACCCATCACGTAGGATGGGTGGAGCAATGCGTAACCCATCACCTCAATTCAAAAAAGGATGGGTTGCACCCATCCTACATTTTATAACACATCAAACCAATCACGTAGGATGGGTGGAGCAATGCGTAACCCATCGCCTCAATTCAATAACCGATGGGTTAGCACCCATCCTACAAAAACATTAACCCACACGGTAATATGACCGCGTAGGATGGGTGGAGCATTGCGTAACCCATCGCCTTAATTCAATAAACGATGGGTTATCACCCATCCTACAAAAACATTAACCCATACGGTAATATGGCCACGTAGGATGGGTGGAGCATGGCGTAACCCATCGCCTTAATTCAACAACCGATGGGTTGCACCCATCCTACGGCTTAATCATTCTTATAATAAGAGCGATACCATTCTACAAATTTAAGCATTCCATCTTCAAGCCGGGTTGCGGGTTTGTAGTTAAAGTCTTTCACTAAATTATCAACATCGGCAAAGGTGCCTTCGACATCGCCGGGTTGCAATGGCAATAATTCTTTTTCTGCTTCTTTGCCTAATGCTTTTTCAAGTGTGCTGATATAATCTTTTAACTCCACCGGGTTGTTATTGCCAATATTATATACACGCCAGGGTGCATAGCTGGTTGCTGAGTCGGGTGCATCGCCTGTCCAGTTCGGGTTGGGCTGTGCGGGTTTGTCGAGCACGCGGATTACCCCTTCTACAATATCGTCAATGTAGGTAAAGTCACGGCGGTGGTTGCCGTAATTAAACAGTTGAATGGGTTTGCCGCCAACAATGGCTTTGGCAAATTTTTGTAATGCCATGTCGGGTCTGTCCCAGGGGCCGTATACGGTAAAGAACCTTAAACCGGTGGTGGGTATGTTATACAGGTGGCTATAACTGTGCGCCATCAGTTCATTTGCTTTTTTGGTGGCTGCGTACAAGCTAACCGGGTGGTTAACATTATCATGCACGGAGAAAGGCATTTTGGTGTTGCTGCCATAAACCGAACTTGAAGAGGCGTAAACAAGGTGTTCAACATTGTTGTGTCGGCAACCTTCTAAAATATGGGCAAAGCCAACCAGGTTGGAGTCGATATAGGCCAGCGGGTTTTCTAATGAGTAACGTACCCCGGCTTGTGCCGCTAAATTAACAACCCGGTTAGGTTTATGCTCTTTAAATAAGTTTTCGATTAGCTCTCTGTCGGCCAGGTCACCACGAATATGCGTATAGTGAGGGTCGTCCTGATGACGAGCCAACCGTGCTGCTTTTAAAGCGGGGTCGTAATAGTCGTTATGGTTGTCGATACCGATAACTTCGTCCCCCCGTTCCAGCAGGCGCATTGACAATGCCGAACCAATAAAACCAGCAGCTCCAGTGACTAATACCTTCATGCCTGTAAACCCCGACCAATCGAATAATAAGTAAAGCCCTGTTTTGTAACCTTGCTGGCTCATAGAGGTTGCGACCATCAAAAATAACCGGGCTTGTAAGCGAGCCTTTAACTTGCTCAAAATCGGGTGCGCGAAACTGTTTCCACTCGGTGACGATAATAAGTGCATCGGCGGATTGCAGGGTGGTTTCTTTTGTGCCCATTAGTTTTAAGTCGTCTCTTAAGCCGTAGATGCGTTGACACTCTGTCATGGCTTCCGGGTCAAAGGCTTGCACTTTTGCACCGGCATCCCAAAGTGCTTCCATTAATACCCGGCTGGGGGCTTCGCGCATGTCGTCGGTATTGGGTTTAAAACTTAAACCCCATAGCGCAAATGTTTTGCCTTTTAGCTCACCATTGTAATGCTGATTAATTTTTGAAAACAGTGTTTCTTTTTGACGATAATTAACGGCTTCAACTGCTTTTAAAATTTCGGCATTAAAACCAATGGAATCCGTTGTGCGAATAAGGGCTTGCACATCTTTCGGGAAGCAGGAACCACCGTAACCGCAACCGGGATAAATAAATTGATAGCCAATACGACTGTCGGAACCAATGCCGTTTCTGACTGCTTCGATATCAGCACCCACCCGCTCGGCAATGTTTGCCAGTTCATTCATAAAACTGATTTTAGTTGCCAGCATGCAGTTTGCCGCATACTTGGTTAATTCTGCACTTTTTACATCCATCACTATCATGCGGTCGTGGCTGCGGTTAAAGGGGGCATAGAGTTCATGCATTTTATCTTTAACTTCGTCGCTGTCTGTTCCTACAATAATACGGTCAGGTTTTGTGCAATCTGCAACGGCTGAACCTTCTTTTAAAAATTCGGGGTTGGATACAACGTGGAACTTGAGGTTCCCGCCACGTTTTTCTAAAACTTCGGTAACACGCGCTTTAACTTTGTCTGCCGTGCCAACGGGAACGGTACTTTTATTAATAATTATTTTGGGTTCCAGCATATGGGTGGCAATACTGGTAGCCACTTCTAGTACATATTTTAAATCGGCTGAACCGTCTTCATCCGGTGGCGTACCGACGGCTATAAATTGAAAGTCGCCGTGCTTAACGCCATCTGCAACTGAGGTTGTAAAATGCAACCGGCCTTCTTTGTAGTTTTGTTCTACAAGGGGGGTAAGCCCAGGTTCATAAATGGGGATAATGCCTTTTTTTAAGTTTTCAATTTTTTTGCTATCAACGTCCACACAAACAACGTCATGCCCGCTGTCTGCAAGTACCGCTGCCTGAACCAGGCCGACATAACCAATTCCAAAAAACGTAACGTTCATATTTTTACTAATCCAGGTAATTAAACAAGATAATAATTAATGGTGCCTATCTTACGACATAATAAGGTTTTGTTAAGTGAACTTTTTACTATTTTACATCTAAATGATGACGACCGTGTGACATCACTTCATCGGTTAATTTTTGAGCAAGTTCATCAACCGACATCTCACCTAAATCTTTACCGGTACGTGTTCGCAGCGCAACGGTGCCATTTTCCATTTCTTTGTCGCCCACAACGAGTTGGTAAGGCACTTTTTGTAAGGTGTGCTCACGAATTTTAAAGCCGATTTTTTCGTTGCGTAAATCTGTGTTCACTCGCAAGCCTTTCGCTTTAAGCTGGTTGGCAACCTGGGTAATGTAGTCATGTTGCCGGTCGGTAATGCCCATGACAACCGCATGAACCGGCGCTAACCATAATGGAAAATCACCGGCATGTTCTTCGATAAGGATACCGATAAAGCGCTCAAGTGAACCCAAGATAGCGCGGTGTAACATCACCGGGGTATGTTTAGCACCGTCTTCGGCGACGTATTCGGCCTCTAAGCGACCCGGCATGGAGAAATCGACCTGAATGGTGCCACATTGCCACACTCGGCCGATGCAGTCTTTGAGTGAAAACTCGATTTTAGGGCCATAGAAAGCCCCTTCACCGGGTTGAAGTTCCCACTCTAAGGCTTTGGAATCTAAGGCAATTTCCAGTGCTTTTTCGGCTTTACCCCAGACTTCGTCACTGCCCACGCGCTGCTCTGGGCGGGTCGATAATTTAACAATAATCTCGTTAAAGCCGAAATCGGCGTATACCTTATATAATAGGTCAATAAACTGGATGACCTCATCCTGAATTTGGTCTTCGGTACAGAAGATGTGGGCGTCGTCCTGTGTAAAGTTTCGAACCCGCATTAAACCATGCAACGTACCCGACGGTTCATTGCGGTGGCAGGAACCAAATTCAGCCATGCGCAAGGGCAAGTCACGGTAGCTTTTTAAGCCTTGGTTAAAAATTTGTACATGGCAGGGGCAGTTCATTGGCTTAACGGCATAATCGCGGTTTTCGGAATGGGTGGTAAACATCATGTCGCCAAACTTGTCCCAGTGGCCGGATTTTTCCCATAACGAGCGGTCTACAACTTGGGGTGTTTTAACTTCCTGATAGTTGTGGAGCCGCAACTGTTCACGGATGTATTTTTCCACTTCCTGATAAATCGACCAGCCTTTTTCATGCCAGAAGATCATCCCCGGTGCTTCTTCCTGCGAATGGAACAGGTTAAGCTTTTTGCCCAGCTTACGGTGGTCACGTTTTTCGGCTTCTTCTAAACGGTGCAGGTAAGCTTTTAAGTCTTTTTTATTGGCCCAGGCGGTGCCATAAATGCGAGTGAGCATTTCATTATTGGAATCGCCCCGCCAGTAAGCACCGGCCATTTTCATTAGTTTAAAGGCTTTTAATTTGCCGGTGGACGGCACATGCGGGCCACGGCATAGGTCAATAAAATTGCCTTGCCGATAAAGGGATAAGTCTTCATCGGCTGGAATAGACGCGATAATTTCTGCTTTGTATTCTTCACCCATGTCTTTAAAAAACTGCACCGCTTCGTCACGGGTTTTTATGCTGCGTTCAACCACATCATTCTGTTTGACCAGCTCTTGCATCTTTTTCTGAATTTTTTCTAAATCCGACTCTGTAAAGCCGTCTTTATAGGCAAAATCGTAATAAAAACCATCGTCGATCACCGGGCCAATGGTGACTTGTGCATCAGGGAATAAGGATTTAACCGCTTGAGCTAATAAATGTGCGGTTGAATGGCGGATAACCTCTAGCCCTTCGTCGTCGCGGTCGGTAATAATGGCCAGTTCGGTATCGGTATTAATCTCAAAACTGGTATCCACCAACTGGTCGTCAATTTTGCCAGCAAGTGCAGCCTTAGCCAGCCCGGCTCCAATATCGGCCGCCACTTCCATTACAGTTAAAGGATTAGAATATTCACGACGTGAACCGTCGGGTAAGGTAATAATTGGCATGGTGTCCCCTAAATCATCAGTGGCGTTCTATACAAGAGAACGCATGTTTAATTCCAACGGCCGCTACGAGTGGCCGATGCGATAGTGTTTACAAAAACAGATGTAATACGGGGAGTATTCTACTATTAAATAAGGGTTGTCGACAGTTTAAATTATTTAATCGTTTTGGGTTTAATTCCTCGCAGCGTGCTGCGTAGATATAAAAAACAAAAGCCTGGATGTAGCGTAGCGTAATCCGGGGAGACTGGTGCACACATTTCCCGGATTCCATTGCATTGCATCCAGGCTACAATATTTAAGGCGTTAATACCCCGTCCGCTTGCGGCAGGGTAGTTACTTCTCTAAAATTTCTTCTAATGCATATAAACTTTTTTGTGGAAACTTTTCTTTAGGATAATATGCATAAATAACTTCAAGTGCTTTTTTGCAGGATTCAATATTCAAGTAACGTAATAAATACCGCACATCATCTTCGTCATGATATTCTTCACCAATTCGCATGGCTAAACATTTCATTGCAAGTAAATATTCTGGCTGTGCAATTAAGACACGTAAATGGTCTAATTCCAGAAATAAATCAAACTCACCTTCCGGGCTTAAAAATCCTTTTACGGCATCGTTGAGCCAGTCTGGCTCCATACCCATATTGGCTGCAATTCGCCCAGCAGCAGTACGCACTTCCGTTGCAGGTACAAACAATGCGTCAACATCACGAGTGGATGGCCGAGACTGAAAAGCAATACACATTACTGCCCCACCCACTAAATACAATTCCCCTTTAATGTCATCTTTCCGAAGCTCCTCATTCAAAAGTTCAAATAAGTGCGTAATGTCTTTTCTTGAAAGTGCAGGCACTTTAAACCTGCCCGCCAACCGTTGTATCGGTAAAAATATTTCGACGTCTAAAAGGCGCAGGAGAGTGTGTTAACAAATAAAGCCGAAGGCTTTGTAATTTTGAAACAAAAGCAGGCTGCTCAAGCGGCTGAATCGATTTTGTCCAATCGGGTTTCTTAATCTGGTGTTGATTACAGACATATTCCACCATAGCGGCGACATAATTACTTAAATAGTCAGACAACCCCATTGGCAAAGTAATGGAAAATAATGTTTTCAACTCAACACTATTTAATTTTGATAAAAGTGAATTAATTTCTGACAAAACAAAACGTGGTTCAGTAGAAATAACCAGCTCATTGAGCAAGCCCTGGAACTCGC
This sequence comes from Gammaproteobacteria bacterium, assembly GCA_024275115.1. GTDB lineage: Bacteria > Pseudomonadota > Gammaproteobacteria > UBA6429 > Thiohalophilaceae > SZUA-37. The sequence goes on along the minus strand of JAJRZT010000004.1, from coordinate 23,757 downwards.
TTGATCGGCCAGGCAATGCTTTACCTAAGACGTAAGTAGACATGTTCAAATTCAGCTTCTGAGCAGCGCGTTGTATCAACTCTTTTTCTGCTGGCGTAACACGAATTTGAAGCTGGGTTATTTTTGCTGAATCTGACATAAATTAGAGTATGAAACAAGATCTTTAGAATGTCAATACAGATGTATTGACAAGTGTTTTTATAGCTTAATTTTCAAATAGATAGATGGATTATATTGCCAGATTATCTTTTACGTTGCATCTTACGCTTAGGTAAACGCACCCGTTCTAATTTAACCAGTTCACGCAATCGCGTAACGTCTTCAGGTGCAATTTCCTGGCGTTTACCCAACCGCAGGTTACGCGGCAATGGAATACCGGCAAAACTGATTCTTATCAAGCGGCTTACCTGAGAACCAATCGCTTCCCATAAGCGTCGAACTTCTCGATTGCGGCCTTCATGCAAGCTAACATGATACCAGCGGTTAAAACCTTCGCCACCTGCGGCAACCACCGAATCAAACTTCGCCATACCATCTTCTAACATTACGCCTTTGGTTAAGGCCTGAATTTGTTTCATTTCGACTTCACCCATTACCCGCACCGCATAGGTACGTTCAATTTCACTGCGTGGGTGCATTAAGCGGTTGGCTAAATCACCGTCGGTGGTTAATAAAATAATGCCTGAGGTATTAATATCTAAACGGCCAATGGCTATCCAGCGACTGCCCCCTAAGCGCGGCAGATGGTCGAAAATTGTTTTACGCCCTTCAGGATCATTTCGGGTGCAAACTTCACCAGTGGGTTTGTGGTAGATAATAACCCGGCTGCGTTGTTGCTGGTTAAGGTGGCGTACCGGTTTGCCATCGACAATGACTTTATCGTCTAAAGTAATTCTGTCGCCCAGCTTAGCCACTTTTCCATTAACAGAGATACGACCTTCGCGTAACCAGTCTTCGACTTTACGCCGAGAGGCCAGGCCTTTTCTTGCTAGCACTTTCTGGATTTTTTCACTGTCGGGTGTTCTGGGTAAAGACATGATTGATATTTCAACTTTAGGAATATAGGTGGTTAATTTGAACTGTCGTCATTCCCGCGGAGGCGGGAATGACGAAATAGCTACACTTACGCGCTAATAAATATATCTAAAATACATTAATTTTCTGCTGTTAACACTTCGCTGGTTGGCTGTTTTTCATCGTTGTCAGTGGCACTGTCTATATTAACAACGTCGGCCATGTCAGATACATTAATATCATCCACGGTATCCATTTCATCCAGCCGTTTATCTTCATCATCTGTATCCGAATTATTCGCTTCGGGTACTTCGCTTAAAATTAATTGTTCATTGATCGCGTCAATATCTTTTAACTCGGATAACGGCGGCAAATCTTCTAAGCTTTTCAAGTTAAAATAATCCAGGAATGTTTTTGTTGTTGAATATAATGCAGGCTTGCCGGGTACATCACGATGGCCAACAATACGCACCCATTCACGCTCAACAAGGGTTTTAATAATATTGGAACTCACGCTCACGCCACGTACGTTTTCAATTTCGGCACGGGTAATCGGTTGCCGGTAGGCTATCAACGCGAGAGTTTCAAGTGAGGCACGTGAATACCGTGCAGGGCGTTCCTGCCAGAGCTTAGCCACCCATTCAGCATGGGCTTCTCTTACCTGAAAGCGGAAACCACTGCCCACTTCTTTTAATTCCAGGCCACGACCTTCATATTCTTCTTTTAACTGATCCAGTACTTCTTTAATTTGCACCTGCTCAATCGCTGCATTATCAGTAAAGATAGCAAACAAATCCTTTATACTCATAGGTTCATCTGCTGCAAATATTAAACCTTCAACAACGGGTTTTAATTCTTCATTGTTCATCCAACAACCTCTATCAACTTAATTCTGCATCATTTGCTGCACTCATGGCTTTTACATGAATCACTGCATAAGCTTCTGTTTGTACCAACTCAATTAACGCCTGTTTAACCAGTTCTAAAATAGCCAGCAGTGTTACCACTACGCCGCTCTTGCCTTCTTTTATATCAAATAAATCGCTAAAATCTACATACGTATCACCGCGCACACTGTCTAAAACATTCGACATGCGCTCACGCACCGATAACGGCTCTAAATCAATATGATGATGTTCATAAGCTGCTGCACGTTTCATTACATTATTAAATGCTGCCAGAATATCTTTCATGTCCACTTTAGGTGGCTCTTTAACCACTTTTAAATCTGGAATTTGTACCATTGGTTTGTAGGTGTCTCTGCCCACCCGTGGCAGCTTATCAATGTCTTCTGCAGCTTGTTTAAAACGCTCGTATTCCTGCAAGCGTCGAACTAATTCTGCACGAGGGTCGCCTTCTTCCTCTTCTTCTGTTTTTGGCCGTGGCAGTAGCATGCGTGATTTAATTTCGGCCAGCATGGCGGCCATTACTAAATATTCACCGGCTAATTCCAGCTGGATTTCGGTCATTACTTCAACATATTCAACATACTGACGGGTGATTTCAGCAATCGGCAAATCAAGAATTTCGAGGTTTTGTTTTTTAATCAGGTACAGCAGTAAATCGAGCGGCCCTTCAAATGTTTCTGCAAGAAACACTTCTAATGCATCAGGTGGAATATATAAATCCTGTGGCAAAGTATTAACCGCGGTGCCCTGCACTACAGCAAACGGCATTTCAGACTGTTGTCCGTTAGACTGCACCGCTGCTTCTGTCGGTTCCACAGCAGGTGCAGTGTTGTTATCCACTGCGGTTTCTGCTTTAGAATTTTCTACCGTATTTGTCATTCGACTCTCTATTTAAATTATTACAGTCTATCGCCTTACTGAGCAGCGTGTTTTTACATCCGCTTTAGGGGCTGTTGATCTTTCATCTATTGTCTGATTTTGGCTAATTTTAGCCCTGCCTGTGTTATTTTTTGCTATCAATGGAGTGCATTGATACGCAAAAAATGCCTTGTCAGGACAAATATTATCTCAAAATTAGCCTAACACCTGAAAGATCAACAGCCCCTAGCTAATTGATATTTTTTTAATCATTAACTGAACGCTTTAATGTTTCCGCAACCCATTGGTTAATGCTTTTGTTTGTTGCAGTTGCTCGAGCAGCTATTTCTCGATGCAACCTTGAGGGGATTCTTAAATTGAATTTACCCGAATACTCCTTTAATGGGGTAATGCCTTCTTCTTTACAAAGCTCTAAAAATACTTTTAACGAATTTTTAAATTCTTTACGGAGGCTTGCTGGGCTTTTTCCGTAAAAATCTGCACTACCATTTATGCCCAGAATTTCACCCCTGAACTGGTCAAGATCTGGGTCATATTCAATTTTAGCTTTATAACCATCTAATTCCATCATATTCATGGTTTCACCTCATATATTTCTAACCACTTACGAATGCTAGCGACAGCTCCTTTATCTGTATTTGGAGATGGGTGTGGTCTGTGAAAAACTCTAACCTCTCCAAAAAGTACTACTGCAACACGTGAACCCGCTCTTTCTGATACTTTTGCGCCTAAAGATATAAACAAAGATTCTATTGCGCTCCACTGTATATTGCCGCTAGTTGGACGTTTGTAGATTTGCTCTAATGTTTTTTGATGCTTTCACTTCACTTTCTTATAGTACCATATATTAGTACCATTTCAAGTTTTTTACATCTAACGGCCAATCTTACCTACCAAAACCCACCTACCAAAACTTATCTATAAGACAGGTTCATCACCTGACGCACTTCCGTCAGGGTTTCTTTTGCTACTTCGCGTGCTTTTTCATTACCTTCATTTATAATGTTACGAACCAAACTTCGATTCTCTTCATACTCTTTTGCACGTTCGCGTATCGGTGCAAGTTCAGCCAAAACAGCGTCTATCACCGGCGCTTTGCAATCCAGGCAACCAATACTGGCCGAGGTGCAGGATTGCTGCACCCATTCTAATGTTTTGTCATCCGAGTATACCTGATGCAGCTTCCAAACCGGGCACTTTTCTGGCGTACCGGGATCGGTTTTTCTGACCCGTGCGGGATCGGTTGGCATGGTGCGCAGTTTTTTGTCACGTCGTCCGGGTTATCGCGCAAGGAAATTGTATTGTGATACGATTTTGACATCTTTTGACCATCTAATCCCGGCATTTTCGATGCTTTTGTCAACAAGGCTTCTGGCTCAGGCAAAATAATACGGCTACTGCCTTCTAAAAACCCGAACAACCGCTCTTTATCACCCGCCGTGATATTCTGCTGGCTGCCAAGCAAGGCCTGTGCGGTTGAAAGTGCTTCGTCGTCACCCTTTTCCTGGAATTTCTTGCGTAACTCTTTGTAAAGTTTTGCATTTTTCTTGCCCATCTTTTTTATTGCCGCTTCGGCTTTTTCGGCAAAGTCTGCTTCGCGCCCATAAATATGGTTAAAACGGCGAGCAATTTCACGGGTGAGCTCCACATGGGCCACCTGATCTTCTCCCACTGGCACGTACCCGGCTTTATAGGCCAAAATATCAGCTGATTGCAGTAGCGGATAGCCCAGAAAGCCATAATTGGCTAAATCCCGCTCTTTGAGCTTTTCCTGTTGATCTTTATAGCTTGGCACCCGTTCTAGCCAGCTTAAGGGGGTAATCATCGACAATAGCAGGTGCAATTCAGCATGTTCGGGCACTTGTGATTGAATAAAGATAGTCGCAGCACCCGGATTAACGCCCACCGCCAGCCAGTCAATGACCATATCCCATACGCTGTTTTCAAGATTAGACAAATCATCGTAATGGGTTGTGAGCGCATGCCAGTCAGCGACAAAGAAGTAGCATTGATATTTATGCTGTAATTTTAGCCAGTTTTTTAAAACACCGTGGTAATGCCCTAAATGCAGGGCACCGGTTGGACGCATGCCTGATAAGACACGATTATTATTCGATGAGGATGGCACTCAAATCTCCAAAATTATATAACTATTTGATTTTTAATAAAAAACAGGCTTCCCTGCACTTTTCTAATTGCGGGTTTGCAGATGCAATGGAATAATGGATTATATCGGGTTTAAGCAAGCAGTGACTAGCTGAAAAAGAATAATCTCCAAAAAAACATAACCTGCGCTTAAAAACCGTCAAGCGCACCTTTACCAACACGTAAAACTTCAACCTCTGCATTTTGCAGCCCAACCACCGTGGTTGGTTCAGCACCAAAATGGCCGCCATCAATGACTAAATCTACGTCATGCTCCAAACGTTCGCGAATATCCTCTGCATCGGTCATTGGCATTTCTTCGTCCGGCAAGATCAGGGTGCTGCTCATCAGTGGCTCGTTCAGTTCCGACAATAAGGCCATTGCAATGCGGTTATCGGGCACTCGAATACCAATCGTGCGGCGTTTTGGGTGTAATAAACGCCGAGGCACTTCACGCGTTGCTTCTAATATAAAGGTATAAGGCCCGGGTGTATGGGCATTAATCAGCCGGTAAGCCTGATTGCCAACCTTCGCATAGGTGGATATTTCAGACAGGTCGCGGCACACCAGGGTAAAGTTGTGCTTGTCGTCCACCTGACGAATACGCCGAATACGATCCAGTGCCTTTTTGTCACCCAGATGGCAACCAATGGCATAGGCCGAATCTGTCGGGTAGACAATTACCGCGCCCTGCCGCACCAGTTCAACCGCCTGATGTATCAAACGGCCTTGCGGATTATCCGGGTGAATTTGGAAAAACTGGCTCATTGCCAGCTATCCCAGACAGGGGTTAAATCAGCGGGCAGCGCTGGCAAAGTCCGCATGTTTATATACGGGATAGCCGGATCATGAAAATCTGACCCACGCGATGCGAGCAAATTATATTGCCGAGCCAACGCCGCTATCCGTTGCGATTCGTCTTTACTGTGGCTACCCGAAATAACTTAAATTCCCTGCCCGCCGACCTGCATAAATTCATCAATCATCAGCCGCATTTTAGTGGCCGATAATTTATAACGTGCTGGATGGGCTATTACACTGACACCACCCGCATTTTTAATCCATTCCAGTGCCTGAGCCATTTCGGCCCATTCACCTGCTACATAACCCGGTTTGCCCTGCACGATAAACCGCTTAAAAACCTGCTTCATATCTTTTGCATGGCCTTGCTCAATTAAAACCCGGGCAAAATGAGTACGGGTGACGTTTTCGCCATTGGCAGTGGCCTTTGCTGCCTCATAAATGCCGGGAAAGCCGGCTTTGTCCAGCCGCCGTCCCATTTCCTGCGCACGCCATAGCCGTGCCTGTCTTATTTTGTCCAGCCCAGCCAGCAAATCCACGTTCTCCGGCTCAATGTTCAGCCCCAGAATATGCAGCGTTTGCTTGCGCCAGATAACTGAAATTTCAACCCCGGCAATCACATTTAAACCCAACGTGTCAGCAGCCTGTTTCGCTTCCGAAATACCCGAGGTAATATCATGATCGGTTAACGCCAAAACGTCCACACCCTGCTGCTGAGCATAGTGCACCAGCTCCGTTGGGCTTAAACAGCCATCCGATGCGGAGGAATGTGAATGTAAATCATAAGATAACGACATAACCAGTTATTTTACAGTATTAACCTGAGGCTGTCTGATAAGTCTGTGCCAGATATCAGAGCGCACAACCTTACATACCTTGTGTCTTCAAAAATAATTCATGCTACTATTCAGATAGATTAAACCTAATGCTCAAACCATTGTCTTTAACAAAACACCCATCGTTACGATGCAAGCCCGTATCAGCATGACTGAGTCTATATATGGGTTGGTTTTTCATTAACTGGCATTGTTAACAGGAGAAAAAACTAAATGCTATACGTCGTCATCGCAGAAGATAAACCCAACAGCCTGGAAAAAAGATTAGCTGCGCGCCCGGAGCATGTCGCACGTCTGGAAAAGCTAAAAGAACAAGGCAAGCTTGTTTTGGCCGGCCCGCACCCGGCCATTGACAGCGAAGATCCCGGCCCTGCCGGTTTTAGTGGCTCACTGATTATCGCTGAGTTTGATTGCTTTGAAACGGCTCAGTTATGGGCGAATGCCGACCCTTATATTAAGGCCGGTGTTTACGAGCACGTCACAGTAAAACCCTTTAAAAAGGTACTGCCATAAGTTATTCTACGGAATAAGTTATTTTAGAGCCTGTATGCAGGCTAAACAACTCTATCATTTAAGGACAAAATCATGTCACACCAAGCTTCAACACTCAAAACGAGTAAATTTTTAACCCCCATACTCACGCTGGTACTCAGTACAGTATTCATATTCACCAGCTTTAATGCCTATGCAGCTAAAGCAGTTGCAACCGTTAATGGCAAAGCCATTTCTCAAAAAACATTTGAAGCCTATGTCGAGCACAAACAAAAGCAAGACCCTAAATTTGATGCTAAAAAAAGCCGTGAACTACTTATACAGGAATTAGTGAACCGGGAATTAATGTACCAGGATGCGCTTAAAAGAAAGTTAGATAAAGATAAGGATGTTATATTTCAACTTAAACAACATCGCATTGACTTGCTTATTAAACATGCCATTCGTAAAACCATGCAGGCAACCCCGATTACTGACACAGAACTAAAACTCGAATATGACCGTCGGGTAAAGTCAGCGAACGTAAAAGAATTTAAAGCACGCCATATTTTGTTAAAAAGTAAAGACAAGGCTATTTCAGTTATTAAAGAGCTGGATAACGGCAAAAACTTTATCAAACTGGCAAAAGCCTATTCAACTGGGCCAACAGGAAAAAATGGCGGTGATTTGGGCTGGTTTAATGCACGTCAAATGGTACCGGAATTTTCTAAAGCCGTTGCCAGCATGGAAAAAGGCAGCTATACAAAAACACCGGTACAAACAAAATTTGGCTGGCATGTTATTAAACTAGAAGACATCCGCCAAATGGACCCACCCAAGTTTAGCGAAATAAAAAATCAGGTGCGCATTATTATGCAAAATAAAAAATTGCAGGAATACATTGGCAAGTTGCGTGAACAATCTAAAATTATAATTAATAAATAGACTGCATTCGTTCCCGACTTAATCGGGCATATAAAAAAGCCATTGTCGCGCCAATTTAAATTAGCGGGGCAATGGCTTTTTTAATCTATACAGATATTGTCTTAAAAATAGCCTGTGTTAAAAGCCGTTACGATCATCCCAGATACTTTTAACCCTACGATCTTTACTTGAACGCCGTGGTGTTTTGGTGGGTTCAAATCGCATCATATCACGGCGATCTTCTTTCTTTCGCCGTTGCTCAACTCGCCGTTCCGGCCCTTTATATTCTGGATCCATTGGCACCACTCCTGCCCTGATAACTTACATTGTATAACTCAAATTATAGCCCACCGTGTTCAACATCACACTTTTAAAATATCTCTTTATAATTCAATAATATATAGGCTATAAAAAGGCTTTCAGTTGTGCTTCAGAGAGAATTTCAACCCCCAGTTGCTGCGCCTTGTCCACTTTTGAACCGGGGCTTTCACCGGCCACAACATAATCGGTTTTTTTCGAAACACTGCCGGTCACTTTTGCACCTAAGGCTTGTAAAGCCTGTTTTGCTTCATCGCGTGACATATCAGAAAGCGTACCGGTGATAACGAAAGTCTTGCCGGCTAAAGTTTGTGCCTGTTTCGACACGGGTGATGTTTTCGGCCAGTGAATACCCGCGTCTAATAATGCATCAATCACTTCTCGATTATGCTTTTGCTTAAAAAAAGTCATTACATTATTTGCAACCACCGGGCCCACATCACGAATACTCAGCAGTTCATCAACACTGGCCAACTCCAGTTCTTCAAGCGACTGAAAATTTTCTGCCAGTGTCTTTGCCGTTGTTTCACCGACATCATGAATACCCAGAGCAAAAATAAAACGCGCAAAGCTTGTTTGTTTAGACTGAGATAAAGCATTTAATAACTTTGCGGCCGATTTGTCGCCCATGCGCTCCAGCCCGGCAAGCTGCTCATGTGTTAATGAATAAAGGTCCGCGCTGGTTTTAATTAAACCTTCATCTACCAATAGCTCAATGAGTTTGTCACCCAGGCCATCAATGTTCATCGCTTTGCGAGAAGCAAAATGAATAATCGCCTGTTTACCCTGCGCTTCGCAAAACAGACCACCACTGCAACTGGTCACCACTTCATTTTCATTCCGTACAGCAAGCGAACCACATACGGGACAGTGTGTTGGCATTTTAAACTTACGGGGTTTGCCTTCGCGTTTGCTTAATACCACATTCACCACCTGTGGGATCACATCACCCGCACGCCGAATCACCACCGTATCGCCAACACGAATATCAAGCCGTTCAATTTCATCCTGATTGTGTAACGTTGCATTACTCACTGTTACGCCACCCACGAACACCGGTTCTAGTCTTGCCACCGGGGTTAACGCGCCGGTTCGACCCACCTGAATATCAATCCCCAGTACCCTGGTCATTTCTTCGTGCGCCGGAAACTTTCGGGCAATGGCCCAGCGCGGCGCACGTGCAACAAAGCCAAGAATTTTCTGCTGCGCTAAATTATCCACTTTATAAACAATACCATCAATTTCATACTCAAGTGATTCGCGTTTATTCAACAAATTTTCATAGTAACTATCTGCACCGCTAACCCCCACAACCACTTTACTCTCAGGGTTTACCCGCATTCCCCATGATTTTAACAATGCCATAATGCCACTGTGTGTATCAGGTAAAGCCACATCATCAGAAATAATTCCAATTCCATAGCAAAAAAAAGACAACGGTCGTGTGGCGGTTATTCTCGAATCAAGCTGACGAAGTGAACCGGCAGCGGCATTGCGTGGGTTGGCAAATATTTTTTCATTATTTTTTCTTTGAACCTGGTTAAGTTTCTCAAACCCCTTTTTATCCATGATCACCTCACCACGCACTTCCAGTCGTGAAGGAGTTTTATTGCCTAATAATTTCAAGGGGATCGTTTCTATCGTTCGGATATTTTGCGTCACATCTTCACCAGTTGAACCATCACCACGCGTTGCACCACGAACTAAAATACCTTTTTCATAGAGTAAGCTAATCGCAAGACCATCAAGCTTAGGCTCGGCCGCATATTTAATGTCACTGCTATTGCAAACATCGGCTTTAATTAACAAATCAACAACGCGCTGGTTAAATTCAGAAAATTCTTTATCTGAAAATGCATTCGCTAAAGACAGCATCGGCATTTCATGCTTAACGCTATTAAATTCGGTTAAGGGTGTTGCACCCACACGTTGTGTTGGGGAGTCTGGCGTAACCAGCTCAGGATACTGGGCTTCTATTTCCTGTAACTCACGCAATAATTTGTCATAACCACTGTCTGATATTTCTGGACAGTCCAGCACATAGTATTGATAATTGTGATGATTTAATTCATCTTTTAACTTATTAACTTTAGCTAGTAACGCTGACATAAAAGTTCTTGCCTATCTGGTACGAGGTGAAAATGGGGAATCTAAATTTAAAAATTAGTGGTTCTTTAATGAAGCCATTTTTAATTTAAAACGGTAATTTTCTACTTTTTCTTTTAAGTGGCTTATTGTTTGTGCTGTTAACACGCTGCGGGTTTCATCACAAATGGTTGCCTTTAAATGCAGACTTAACTTTTCAGATACATCCATTAAAATAGCAAAGGCTTCACGACCATCAACTGGCCCGGGGAGTTGCATAAATAAAGACAATCCTTCTGTAGAGAAACCAGCCATTGCAGCCATATCAAAATAACCCGGTTCAAACAAATTCACTAGACTACAAACCGGTGTTATCTGCACCTTGTCATCAACTAAAGCATAACGATGAAAGATATTGAACTCACCCAGTTGCAAGCCCGCTAATTTACACGCGACAATAATATCGTCACCACTAAAAAAATGCCCGGGTTTAGGGATAACGGTTAAGGTAATCAGCAACTCGTCCCCTTTTGCTACTGACACCGTTTGTGACTGTCCATGCTCAATCGATACACCCTGCGTTGAGGGTTCATTTCTGGATTCAAACTGAATGTTTTTCTGTAATTCATTATGTGCATTATTTGCAACCAGACTGCCCATGTTCGCTAATTGTTCTTTGCTAAGTTCGTCACCGTGATGCTGTTTAGCAGATGTTATCTGTTGCGAATTTTTTTTCTCTGAATCAAATAAATTCGTTAATGCTATTTTTATACTGTTGGCGAAAGAAACAACCCAGCCTGTTATTTTATTCAAGCTACCCTGCGGTGTATTTTTACGCTGAAAAATATAGATCCCGACTATAAAAATAATTCCTGCAATTATTAATATAATACGCAATGCATCCATCGTAAAGATACCGTCGCCACTCTATACTGCTGCTAGCTCAACGGCCTCCTCAACATCAACCGCCACCAGACGCGAAACACCCGGCTCAGACATTGTTACACCGGTAAGATGGTCGGCTATTTCCATGGTGACTTTATTATGGGTAATAAAGATAAACTGAATACGGTCAGACATTTCTTTCACTAATTGTGAGTACCGCCCAACATTAGCATCATCCAGTGGTGCGTCCACTTCGTCGAGCATACAGAACGGAGCCGGGTTCAGTTCGAAAATGGCAAACACCATGGCCACCGCGGTTAAGGCTTTTTCACCACCCGACAGCAGGTGAATCGTGCTGTTACGTTTACCCGGTGGACGTGCCATAACGGTTACACCCGCTTCAAGAATATCATCGCCCGTTAATTCAAGATAAGCGTGGCCACCACCGAACAAGCGTGGGAATAGTTCTTTCAATTTAACATTTACCTGATCAAAGGTATTACTGAAACGAGTACGGGTTTCACGATCTATTTTACTAATAGCACCTTCCAGAGTTTCAAGGGCTTCAACCAGGTCTGCATTTTGCGCGTCTAAATATTCCTTGCGCTCAGACTCCTGCTCAAATTCATCGATTGCAGCAAGATTAATCGGCCCGAGTCGGTGAATTTTACCTTCCAGTTCTTCAACCATGCTTTGCCATGCTTCGATGCTGGCTTCTTCGGGCATTTCCTGAATTAAGGTTTTTAATTCAAAACCTGCTTCAATCACTTGTTCTTCAATGGTTTGCCGGCGAACTTTTTGTTCCTGCCAGTTAATTCGGGTTTGCTCAAGCAGGTTACGTGCTTCTTCATGCTCCTGCTCGACTTGTGAACGAGATTCTTCGAGTTTTTGTAACTGTTGCTCGATATCGGTCATCACGTCACGGGCTTGCTTCATCAGGCCTTCGACTTCGGCACGTTGAACTAACAGTTGCTCAATTTCTTTTGCCATTTCAGCCAGTGGCGCTTCGCCTTCATCAAACGATTTTGACAGTTAATCGCGGCGCGATGTTAACTGCTCTAATTGCGACTCCATGCGTTCAAGCGTTTGTTGTGTTGACGACAATTCGGTGCGTAATGTTTCAACCCGAATAGTGACCTTATGTAATGCATCCCGGTCTTCATTTGACTTGATTCGACTTTGAGTATGTTGTTCTGCAAACACATCTCGCTGCTGACTTAACTCATTACGTTTTTTCTCTAACTCCGCCATTGAGTCCAGCGCTTGCTGTAACTGGCCTCGCGCTTCGCGTGCATCATTTTGTGCCTGGGTTATTTTCCCTTCGGCCTGAGTAAATTCAGTTTGTAAATTACCCTGACGTGATTCAACTTGCTGGCGATTGTTTTTCTTGGCATTGAGCTGCGCCTGCACATCGGCAAGCTGACGTGTTGCCTGGTTAAGTGTTGCCTGTTGAGCATCACGTTCTGATTCAACATTTTTCAGTTGCTGTTGTTGCTGTTCCAGCTTTGTTTGCAATTCTTTTACATCGGCATCTAAACTATCAATTCCCTGATGGAGTGATTTGATTTCCTGTTCACGTTGTAAAATACCGGATTCTGATGCATCATTTTTTACATAACGGATCCAGTTTTGTCCCAACCAAACGCCTTCTGGGGTAATCACAGACTGATGCAACGCTAGATTAGAACGAAGTGCCAGCGCATCATCTAAAGTATTGGCTGCTACCACATTACCTAGAACAGATTTTAAGTCATAACTTGAATTTACTTTTTCAAGCAAGGCATTGCTTGCCAATGATTCAGTTGAAGTGGTGGCGGTTGTATCAAACAAAGCGATACTGCCATTTTCAAGTTGGGTTAACTGGCTGGCAAGGTTTGATGTGTCATTGATACAAACCGCCTGTAAATAATGACCTAAAACACTTTCGACTGCACGTTCCCAACCGGACTCAACATTGAGTTCTTCGGCTAAGCGAGGCGCATCACTTAATGACTGCGCATTGAGCCATTGATTCAGGTCAGAGTCTTCTTTACCTAATGCCGCCTGTTGCAAAGCTTCTAAAGAACTGCAACGACCACGCATGGACTGCAAGTCATCACGTTTAGCATGTAAGGCATTATTCAGTAAATTAATTTCTTCACGTGCCTGGGTGATTTGCTGTTGTGAACTCTCTACTGATTTTTTATGTTGTTCAGCATCCACTGTAGTGGTTTCAAGTTGCTGCTGCAAAGCATCAATTTCCTGGTTAAATTTTTCAGGTGAAATGCTATGCAATTCTTCTTCTAACTTTTCTTTGCGTTGCAATAAATCGGCAATGGTTTTGTCAAAGTTTTCAATGCGTGTGCGCTGCACTTCAGCGGCTTGCGCCGGTGCCATCGCTTGCTTGTTAATGTCATCCCATGAAGACTGCCACTGTTGCATGGCTTGTTCTGAATCGCTGAATTTTTGTGCTGATTGCTTTGCCGCTGCTTCTAACTGGCTTAGCTGTGGTTCAAGTTCACCACGCTCTTTTTCCAAGGATTCAATACGCTGGCGATCAACATTAAGCTGTGCCTGTGCCTGATTCCACTCATTTTCTGCCTGACGAATATCGGTTTGAATTTGCTGCCGACGTTCTTTGGCATGTTGAATTGATTGTTCCAGCCGTGCAATGTCGGAACCCACACTATAAAAACGACTCTGGATCTGATTAAACTTATCGGATGCTTCGGTATGATCCTGACGTTGCTTTTCGATATCGGTTTCAACCGCGCGTTGTTTTGCAACCACGCCTTCAACCGCAATTTGCTGTTTTGAAATAACCGCTTCGGTTTCTTCATAATGATGATTAATATTCTGCCAACGTAATGCCTGAAGCTGGCCTTTCGCCAAACGCTCTTCTTCGCGTAATACCTTATAACGTGCCGCCGTGCGTGACTGACGTTTTAAACGCGCCAGTTGTTTATCCAGTTCATCACGTAAATCACTTAAGCGATCTAAATTGTCACGTGTATGTTTAATCCGATTAACCGTTTCACGGCGGCGTTCTTTATATTTGGATATACCCGCTGCTTCTTCTAAAAACACACGCAGTTCTTCCGGTTTCGCTTCAATAATCCGCGAGATGGTGCCCTGCTCGATAATCGCATAACTGCGCGGGCCTAAGCCGGTACCAAGAAAAATATCGGTAATGTCACGGCGGCGACACTTGGTACCATTTAAGTAATAAACCGAATGCCCATCACGCGACACCGTACGCTTAATGGATATTTCATTATAATTAGCGTATTCGCCACCGAGTGTGCCGTCTGAGTTGTCAAACACCAGTTCAACCGAAGCCTGGCCTACCGGTTTACGCGAGCTTGAGCCGCTAAAAATAACATCAGCCATCGAGTCACCGCGCAGGTGTTTTGCTGACGATTCCCCCATAACCCAACGTACCGCGTCAATAATATTCGATTTTCCGCAACCATTTGGCCCGACAACCCCAATGAGTTTGCTGGGAAAAGGCACCGTGGTGGGATCGACAAAGGATTTAAATCCTGATAATTTTAGTTTTGATAAATGCATGCGCAGACGATACCGATCACGGGGCAAAGACACAAGATTGACAGAGCAGATTTTGTAAATAAATCACAAAAAAATCATCCCCTTTTCCTACAAAGCAAAATCAGGATAATACTGACTTGAGAATACCGTTATAAGTCACTGATTATTTGCTATATTGAACAATAATGCACCAAAGCCCAACCATCCCGCCAACCCGTACAAAAAACTCAAAACAGACGCTTGATGTTACCCGCGTGCAGCCGTAAACTTCGCGCTCATACCAGCAACCGAGTAAATCGACCCGAATGACAACGCAAGCCACCAAGAACCTCGAAACCTTCGACAACCCAATGCATGAGCGTGACTACACCATTCGCATTGATATCCCTGAGTTTACCTGCCTGTGCCCTAAAACTGGCCAGCCCGACTTTGCTACCCTGCACATCGAGTATGTTCCCGACCGTTACTGCATTGAGCTTAAGTCTTTAAAGCTCTATGTTTGGGCCTTTCGTGAAGAAGGCGCTTTCCATGAAGCGGTCACCAACCAAATCCTCGATGACTTAGTGCGCGCCTGCGGCCCTCGCTTTATGCGGCTTACCGCCAAATTCAACGTTCGTGGTGGCATTTATACCAACGTGGTTGTCGAACACCGGCAGCCAGGCTGGGAGAGCCAACCTGCGGTTCACCTCCCTTAAGGTCAATCTTTGCTGTGGCCGCCATGCCAACTAATATAGAGCAAGGGCAGTTAGCGGCTTTCTTAGGCATTGATGTCGGCACATCCGGTATCCGCGCTATTGTTATTGATGCAGGCTGCCATGTATTAGCCTCCAGCATGCAAGCCCTGCCGACACCTGCGCAACCGCAGCCCCAATACGTTGAACAACAACCGGCCATTTGGTGGCACACTCTGCAAACAGTATTAACCCGACTAACCAAACAATTCGACTTTAAGCGCATTGTCAGTGTGTCACTCGATGCTACTTCGGGCACGGTTCTTCTGCTAAACCAGCAAGGCCAGCCATTAACAACCGGACTAATGTATAACGACCAGCGTGCAGCTCAGTTTGTCGAAAAAATAAAACGTGTTGCCCCCGAGAATTCACCCACCCGTGCTGCGACCTCCGGGCTGGCAAAGATATTGTGGTTAGTCGAACACCACCCCCTAACCGAAGCCGCTTACATTGCACATCAAGCTGACTGGCTAGCCGGGCAGCTCACCCAACAGTTTCACCAAACCGACAGTAACAATGCATTAAAAACCGGTTACGATCCCATTAACAAACAATGGCCTGGCTGGTTACCCGAACTGGGAATACAACCCGCACAACTACCACAAGTAACCGCAGCAGGAACGCCACTTTGCAAATTGGACAAGGCAATCGTCCAGCAATTTGGTTTTAATGTACAGGCGCAATTTGTTAGCGGCACAACCGACAGCACCGCCGCCTTACTTGCAACCGGTGCGGATCAGGTTGGTGATGCCGTCACCTCACTGGGCAGCACACTGGTATTAAAAATAATTTCTGACAAAGCTGTTTTCTCAAACGCCGAAGGTATCTATAGCCAACCCTTCGGCAAACGCTGGCTGGTGGGCGGTGCATCCAATTCCGGTGGTGCCGTTCTACGACATTATTTTAGCGATGCACAAATGGCGGAGCTTGAAGCCCAGCTTCACCCGGCAAAAAGCACCGGCTTGAATTATTACCCCTTATTACAAACAGGTGAACGCTTCCCCGATAATAATCCGCAACAAACGCCTTGCCTGACCCCCCGCCCAGACAATGATGCCGTTTTTTTTCAAGCCATGCTCGAAAGCATCAGTAAAATAGAACAACGCGGTTATCAAAAACTACAACAATGTGGCGCACCTAAACCAAAGCGATTGTTTAGCGTGGGCGGCGGTACTGTTAATAAAGCATGGACAAAAATTCGCAATCAACTTTTAAATATCCCTATGCAAGACACCTTAAACAACCATGCGGCATTTGGTACTGCACTACTTGCCAAACAGGGTTATGATAGTCAAAAGCAGAAATAGCGAGAAGTCATATAACCGCGTTTCAAACAAACTCAAAATGCTCATTTACTGCGTGTAAACTCCGCATTTTTTAGTACCAGTTTCTTATTTTTACTGGTACTTATGAATTTTTACGTTTGTTTGTGCCTTGTTCTATAACTTCTCGCTATCTCTGCGAGATCTCAACCAATCAAGGAATCCTGAGTTATGCCTAGCAACCCGCTTTCCGGTATCCGATTTTTTATGCAAGGGATCCCGATGATTTTTTCTGCTGATGTAAAAAAACACGTTGTCATGCCCTTACTCATTAATATTATTTTATTTGCCGGTGCTATTTATTTCCTCACTACACAATTTGAAACACTGATCGACTGGTTAACCCCAGACATGCCCGGTTGGCTACCCGATTTTTTCAACAGCATATTTGAATGGTTTGTTGGTTTGTTGTGGGTGTTATTTGCCGCCGTCGCACTGATTATTATTTTTTTTGGCTTTACCATAATTGCCAATATTATTGGCGCGCCTTTTAATACTTACCTTGCGGCAGCCGTTGAATATAAATTAACCGGTGTACAACCGATTGACCCACGCACCAGTCTTATTAAAATTACTGTGGAATCAATTGGCGGTGAAATTAAAAAATTAATTTACTTTTTAGTTTGGGCCATTCCGTTATTAATCATTTCATTTATACCCGTCATCAATGTTATCAGCCCAGTTCTGTGGGGGATATTTAGCGCATGGATGTTAGCCCTGCAATACACCGACTACCCGCTTGGCAATCGTGGTTATACCTTTTCAAAAATACGCTATACCTTGTCAGAACATAAAATGCTGTCACTCGGGTTTGGTGGTTCGGCCACAGTGGCAACAATGATCCCTGTTTTAAATTTTTTAGTGATGCCGGTTTCGGTTGCAGGCGCAACCATTATGGCGGTGAAGGCGTTAAATAAGGATGGTGGGCTGCCGGATGAAAATAAGCCTGATCCGCTTATTGTTCGGTGAAGGTTTAAAACATAAGTTCATTAACCACAACGTGGGTTGTTTCCCCCATTCATCGGGTCGGACCAAGCTAAGTGATTGTAAGCAATAGAAAAAGAGATAAACATAAACGCAGATAACAAATAAAAAAATGAACCCGACAATTCGACAACTGCTGATTGAGGAGAAAAGGCACGGGGCAAGACCTGACCCCGTGGGTGTGTGACCCCGTGGGTGTGACCCCGTGGGTGTGACCCCGTGGGTGTGACCCCGTGGGTGTGACCCCGTGGGTGTGACCCCGTGGGTGTGACCCCGTGGGTGTGACCCCGTGGGTGCATGATTGGGAGGCGACAACTATCCTGACACAGGGGGTAATTGTTCGAGATAATTTGTTAAATGATTTGCTTTGCGGTTTTTTAAATTGACAGTGAAAAAATAGGTTGCGCCTTTTGTTTGGCTTCTGCGGTAATTGACCATTCCTTGGTTCTCCTTTTTTTCCAGATTGTTCCCGGATTGCGCTGCGCTTCATCCGGGCTACGCTTTTTTAGTTAAATCATATTAAGGGGGATTTTGTCTTTTTTGTTTTTAAGCTCTTCGCATATGGTGAAAATCTTGTATTGTTTTTAATTCCTCGGCTTCTGTATTTTGTGCTTTGTAAAGATCGCATCTTATTTGTAAGTTAAGCCAAAAATCCGCAGACACGCCAAAAAAACGAGCCAAACGTAAAGCCGTACTTGGGGTCACACCCCGTTTTTTGTTAACAAGTTCATTCACCCGTTGGTAGGGTACGTGTATGGCATTGGCTAATTCGCGCTGAGTGATTTTCATCGGATTTAAAAATTCCTCAACCAGCATTTCACCTGGATGTGTTGGTGCTCTGTTAGTGGGTATACGAACCATGGCTCACCTCAATGATAATCTGTTATTTCTACTTTATCAGGACCCGATTCAGTCCATTCAAAGCAAATACGAAATTGATTGTTAATACGAATACTATATTGCCCAGGCCTGTCTGCAGACAAACGCTCTAACCGATTGCCCGGTGGTACTTTCAATTCTTCTAATGACACAACGGAGTCAAGTTGGTCGAGTTTTCGAATTGCAATGTGCCAGAGGCTTTGAGAACAAGCTGCTTTACGCGCTATTTTGGACGATATTCCATTAAAAATGTCCTCTGTCGCTTTATCCTTAAACGATACAATCATACTGTAACAGTAGCACGGATACCATGCTATTTCAATTTGGTATTTCCATACCTTCTTTTAAATTATCCAGCAAGCACTTCGGACTTGCCCGAGCCTTTTTGCAATTTGCGTTCCTCTTAGCTCATAGAGTAACGCACCTGGAACCTGTATTCACCTGGCAGAAAAACAGTCCCTAATGCACAAATTTTTAAGCAAAAGTAAAATCACCTCGCCATATTATTGTAAATATGTAGCAAAATGCTACAATTGTAGCTATATAATACAAGGTACTGATGATGTCTACCCCATTAAGAGTTAAAGATGCTCTATTTCAGGATGCTGAGGTAGAGGGTTCATTGATGAATCGTTCTGCAGCTAAACAAGTCGAGTTTTGGGCTGAACTGGGTAAACGGGTCGCCCATTCTATTTCGCCATCGGATATGTTGGCGTTAATGCAGGGGATTGCCGAAGTACAGGTTGAAATTACTGCACCTGAACACGCTAACGCTACGGACATCTTTGCGGCTGTTGAACAGGCGCGTTCAAGTGATCAATTAGGCCAACAAATAACACAGAACCATGCGTATTACGAAGCCAGTCTAAGCAAACCCGGCTTATTGGATAAAGTGGCACCGGGTGCACCACGTCAAACCGGTCGCTTTGAAAAGGGTGTGTTTATTACCGAATGAGTAACGGTAAACAACTCTGGTTACTGGCTGGCGGAAACGGTGCAGGCAAATCGACTTTTTATCAACAGTTTTTAGCGTCAACCGGTTTGCCCTTTATTAATGCAGATATTCTGGCAAAAGAACTGGATGCCGACCACCCCGAAACTGTCAGTTATAAAGCAGCCAAACTTGCTGAAAATCTGCGCCTGGATTTATTGCGCACCGGTACCAGTTTTTGTTTTGAAACGGTCTTTTCTCACCCCTCTAAAATTGATTTTTTAGCCTCCGCTAAAGCCGCAGGTTATGAAATTATTTTGGTCTATATCCATTTACAAAATGCCGAATTAAACCAGGCACGTGTTTCACAGCGCGTTGCCGAAGGTGGCCATAATGTACCGAGTGAAAAAATTATTTCCCGCATACCCAGAACCATGCAATATGTGAGCAATGCCTTAGCCCTGGTTGATACCGTTCAGTTTTATGATAACTCGTCACACAATGAGCCATTTGCTTCAATTGCCTCTATTAACAACGGCAGGCTGCTAATACAGCAGCAATCCTTACCTGAATGGGCGAAGAGGATGTTGGTTAGTTACTTGTAAAAGGAGTATGAGGGCTACCTTTTGCTTTTCATGAGTGAACACCCGATATTCTTTAAAAGCACCGTGCACCCAAAACACTTCGTGGAGTAGCTCCCGGCCATGGTTATTCTAATTTAAATCTTCAATAAACCGCCCTAACCTGTCCGCCGCTTCTTTTAAATTATCCAACGAGGTTGTATAAGCAAACCGTATATATTTTTCGGCCTGGTTATTTCCAAAATCTATCCCCGGTGTAATGGCTACCCCCACCTGTTCTAAACATTGTTCGGCAAATTCAAAGCTGTTGTCCGTTAAGGTTTCGCAGTTAGCGTAAATATAAAAAGCGCCATCGGGTTTAACCGGTATGGTGAAGCCCAGTTTAGGTAAGGCAGCCAATAAATAATCGCGCCGTTGTTTAAATTCATCTCGACGTTGTTCGAGTATTTTAATGGTGTCGGGTTTAAAGGCGGCCAGTGCGGCATATTGTGCGGGTGTGGGTGCGGCAAGAAATATATTTTGCGCGAGGTTATCGGCTACTGGAATAAATTCTTCGGGCACCACTAACCAACCAATGCGCCAGCCGGTCATTGAAAAATATTTTGAAAAACTGTTAATAATAAAAATATCATCTGAAAGTGATAAGGCGGTCGTTGGTGGCGAATCATAAACCAGCCCCTGGTAAATTTCATCCACTAACACCGCCATCTGCTTTTGTTCTGCGAACTCGATAATATCCGCCAGTGATTTTTTCGGAATGCTTGTGCCGGTTGGGTTGGAGGGCGATGCTAATAATACGGCGGCGGCATTATCACTCCAGTGTTGTGCCACTAATTCTTTAGTTAACTGGAACCGTGTACTTTCAGTAACATTAATAAGCTGGTTCAGGCCTTCTAGCAACGTTACAAAATTACGATTGCACGGGTAACCCGGATCGGCCATTAACACCGACTGCCCCGGCTCAATAATCGCGGCCAGTGCGAGTAACAAAGCACCGGATGCACCGGGGGTGACAATTATACGCTCGTGGGAAACACCGACCTGAAACTTGTCCTGATAAAATTGTGCAATCGCTGCACGCAAGGCAGGCAAGCCCATCGGTGGCGTATAATGCACATCGCCTTTACTTATGGCTGCAATGCCTGCATCTAAAACAGGTTGTGGGGTATTAAAATCAGGTTCACCCACTTCCATATGGATAATGTGTTTGCCTTGCGCCTCCAGTGCTTTCGCCCGTGCCAGCAGCTTCATTACATGAAACGGCTGTATCGCCTGTGCGCGTTTAGAAATAGTTGCCATTGCTGTTCCCTTATTACCCCCTGTTTACTGCAACTACAATGTACTAAATAATGCTCCTATGGCAAGGTAAATTGTTATACCTTCCCCGTCTATGCATCGATATTTTCCCTCTCCGAGAGGCCGATATAAATTATTAACTTTATGTTGACTTGGTAGCGAGAGCTGCTAATATGCGAATGAGAGTGATTCTTATTTAGAAATAGAGCTTAAATAGAACTTGGGAGGGATAATGAAATTACTACTTGATGCCTGGTTTGAACGAAACAATGCCCAATTACGCATTATAGATCAGTATAGCGGCCAGGAAGTGATTGCCTGGGACAAAGCAACCGTACAAAAAGCGTTGGACTCCGGGCTAATTTGCTCTGAGGACTTCAAGCAGCAACCTTCTGACCAGGAATTCCTGGAACTGGCTGCCTGTTTAGGTATTTAAGCTGGCAAAATCTCCCTTTCCTTAAATTTAATGATGGTAACCATGACGAATAAAATAACAACCGAACCCAGTAAGCCAGCGCAGGCGGCTGATAACCAATATAACAGCGAGGATCTGTTTCGCGGCCACCAGGAAATCATGATAGAACATGAGGATTATCAATACCGGTTGCGGATTACCCGCCAGAACAAACTGATTTTGACCAAATAATAGCTTTATAAAAAGCACACAGCCAGCCAACCCATGCCTCCTAACAAAGGTAGCCAGCCACTCATTTAAAACGACGGCCTGGACACTTGTAGCCCATGGAGGTTTTGATGCCAGCAAAACAAACAATACTCAGCGAATGTAAACCGGAAACTCTGCCATTAAAGTGTGCATGTCATGGTGTACCCGATAAAAAGGCTTCGACTCGGCAACGCAAGAAACTTTGGGATCTTCAACCCCGGTTTCATTGTAGTGTGGTTGGAACTTGCCTGACTTTAGGCGAGTTACGACAGCTTTTCCGCAAGGCCAATGTTGTTGTTGATGCATCAGTGAGTGATTACGAGCTGCATAGTAGTTTTGTGAATATCGCCGAGGAATCGGCCTACCCGTCCCGCTTGCTACACAAACATTTAGATAATAAATACAAGCGCAGCATCCAGCAATGCCGAAAAATACAATCCAGTAGCGCGCTTCGGCAACGCTGGCTGGATGCGATAAAAAAGGGCGACGTTGCGGGTGTATTCTGGGCGCTTGTTACCCATCCCGGCATTAAAAATGAACTGCTGGACCAAATTTATGGCGACATTCATATGCTGTCGCATCTGGCCGGTGCTTCAACCCGGGTCGATATGCAGGCATTCACCTTGCAATCTCAGCAAGTTAAAAACCTTGAAGCACAGCTGGTAAAAATGCGTCTGGACAAAAAACGCATTGTGCAAGACAGGGAAAAAACTATTCAGACAATATCTGACCGCCTGACACAGGCATTGGCTTCAGAGCAGTGTTTACAGCAAACCGAGCAACGCCTGCTTCAACTTGAAAGTGGTAACGAACTTGTAAAGCTACGCGAACAGCTAAAAACACGTTCATCGAAACTGCGCATATCGCAGGCGCAAAAAGAGCGTAGCGAGAATGCCGCTAAGGAATGGCAACAGTTGGCACTATCAAGCGAAGATCGAATTTTAAGGCTGGAACAACGGTTGGCAGAAAGCCAACAGGAACGCGATGCACTGGAGGCGCTACTAACACGTTTTCTTTCCAGTGCATGTCAGGATGCCTGCCCGTTTGAAAATGAAAAAGCCGAACAAAACCTCGACCTATGTAACCGTTGTATCCTCTATGTTGGTGGCCGATCAAACCAGAAGAGCCACTTTCGTTCGCTGGTAGAACGCTACAATGGACGATTTATACACCACGATGGCGGCCGCGAAGACAGTCGCCAGCACCTCAGCGCAATTTTGCCGCGTGCCGATGCCGTTTTGTGCCCATTGGACTGTATCAGCCATGATGCAGTACGCCGGATAAAGCAGTTTTGTAACCGCCACGGTAAACCGCTAATTATGTTACCACGCGGCAGCCTTTCCGCCTTTGCTCAGGGCTTAACCCGGGTAGCCAGCTAGTGAACCGCCACCATTCCACAGCCACATGGCAAACGCTACCCTGCCGTTCCAAGAATAAACACGTACGCAGTCTGGACAAAGAAACAGAATTAATCCGCCTGGAAATTAACGCTGACAAACTACGCCAGCTACTCAATACAGGCGTGCTTTGTGCGGCAGACTTTCATTGTCTGGACTGCAAATCAAAACAGTGCAT